>CAZUFC010000074.1:0-41415 GCA_964619725.1 uncultured bacterium
GTCGGACTTAACGTCGGTGAATGCGTAGGACTCTGCGTCACCGTCGGACTCAACGTCGGCGTCCGCGTCGGAGTATCAGTCGGGCTCCACGTCGATGTCGGACTTAACGTCGGTGAATGCGTCGGACTCTGCGTCACCGTCGGGCTCAACGTCGGGGTCCGCGTCGGAGTATCAGTCGGGCTCAACGTCGAGGTCGGACTTAACGTCGGTGAATGCGTAGGACTCTGCGTCACCGTCGGACTCAACGTCGGCGTCCGCGTCGGAGTATCAGTCGGGCTCCACGTCGATGTCGGACTTAACGTCGGTGAATGCGTCGGACTCTGCGTCACCGTCGGGCTCAACGTCGGGGTCCGCGTCGGAGTATCAGTCGGGCTCAACGTCGAGGTCGGACTTAACGTCGGTGAATGCGTAGGACTCTGCGTCACCGTCGGACTCAACGTCGGCGTCCGCGTCGGAGTATCAGTCGGGCTCCACGTCGATGTCGGACTTAACGTCGGTGAATGCGTCGGACTCTGCGTCACCGTCGGGCTCAACGTCGGGGTCCGCGTCGGAGTATCAGTCGGGCTCAACGTCGAGGTCGGACTTAACGTCGGTGAATGCGTAGGACTCTGCGTCACCGTCGGACTCAACGTCGGCGTCCGCGTCGGAGTATCAGTCGGGCTCCACGTCGATGTCGGACTTAACGTCGGTGAATGCGTCGGACTCTGCGTCACCGTCGGGCTCAACGTCGGCGTGCGAGTCGGAGTATCAGTCGGACTCCAGGTCGAGGTCGGACTCAACGTCGGTGAACGGGTCGGACTCAACGTTACCGTCGGACTCAACGTCGGCGTGCGCGTCGGGCTTAACGTCGAAGTCGGTGTGCGCGTCGGGCTTAACGTCGAAGTCGGTGTGCGCGTCGGACTCGACGTGGGCGTCGGGCTCCTTGTCGGGCTCAACGTCGGACTCGGAGTTCGCGTAGGACTCAATGTCGCCGTTGGAGTACGGGTCGGACTCAAAGTCACAGTAGGAGTGCGCGTCGGACTTAACGTGGGCGTCGGACTCCTCGTCGGACTCAACGTCGGTGTGGGCGTGCGAGTCGGACTTAATGTCGGCGTGCGTGTGGGGCTCAAGGTCGGCGTGCGCGTAGGAGTTCGTGTCGGCGTTCGCGTCGGGGTGTTCGTCGGGCTCATTGTCGGCGTTGAAGTGGGAAGCGGGGTGGGCGGCGGCGGATCGGAATTGAAATATATGTCCAGCGTAGCGTTTCTGCTGTCTGACCAGACTACATACTTTCTGTTCTGGTTTGAATTATAAGCCGTACTGACGGTATGATAATGCGCGGCCAAATTTGAATTCGCGTCCGACACCTGGGTGGGGGTTCCCCATGAAGACCCCGATCCTTCTACATACAGGGCTTTGCCGTCGCTTCTTCTATAAGCGAGTCTCGTAGTGGAGCCGTCCATCCACAAGCGCGGATATTGAAGATTGTAGGACCCGTCCGAAGCGGCAACGTACAGTCCGAAATTCAATCCTTCGTCTGTGCTGTAGAAATCAAATATATCCCAGTTTCCAAAATAATCGCTTTCAAAAACAATACAAACATTACTGCCGGCTATTCGCATGTGAGGTTTTCGGTCGTCCGAAAAATTAAAATGATGATTACTCGTATAAACGAAAGCCGGCCGGGTATAATACCAGTACCCTATATTGCCGTCAGTCGAACTTATCTGCACCTCACAGGAGACATGCACGTAATTGCCGGAAAATTTAACTGTGGGATAGACGCAATCGTAACCGAATCGAAGCCAGTGAGCGTTCCAGTTGTTTCCTCCGTCTGTGGTATAAACGGTAAAAATTGAATAATAGGTGTCGCCGGTGTATATGTTCGGCCAGTTGAATGAAATTTCACTGGATGTTCCCACAGCGATGGAGGGTGATCCGCCGAAACCGCTCATGCTGGGATAACCGCCGAAATAATAGAACCCGTTAGCCCAAAAACTGGTTACGTCATTCGGATTCTCCGTCCTGATGAATGATCCGTAGGGCGTGCCGCCGATATCAATCGTCACGGCGACATAAACGTAACCGCTTGAATCCACCGTCACTTCTGGATAATAAACCCCATTTCCCGAAGTCGTCGCATTGAAATTCCAGGAATATCCGTCCGTCGTCTGGAAAAGAAACATATAACCGTTGGAAGTATGAAAAGCTACATACGTATAATTGCCGTAAACCGTCGTCGAAGTCTTCAGTTCATCCACTTCCACTGGAGGGTCACCGAAACTGAAACCTCCCAACAGGTAATCAAACGCATTAAAGGCATTCGTCTCTTCCAGAAATTCTATCTTTCCCGACCGCTGAAATGTCACTGGCGCAGTCTTTGGCGTCAATCCGTCCGATGAACCCGCGTAAGTCGAAACAGGCTGGACAGAATTTTGCACATTATACGCCTTACCTGTCTTCCCATTGATCTCCGGCGCCTGTCCTGCCGCACACAACGATGCAAAACCTGAAAAAAACAAACAAGCCACAACAACCAAAGCGTTTCTTGAACTAATCCTCATGAATGCTGCTCCTTTTTATAGAATTAAACAATCCTGGTTAATTCAGTAAATCCCTCACTTTAATCGTCGCCCGAAAATAACTTAACCATATTATTTTATAATGTTTTCAGCTTCAAAAGTCAAATCGAATCCAGGAAATTTTTCTTGCTCATCCGTAAGATTATGTGCAATCCGCAAAATTGAAAAAGCGCTGGGTTCGAAGGTCCCATTCCAGTGCAGAAGCTATTCGTAACTGAAAATAACGGAATCGATATTACCGATGAGCGTTCCGGTTTCTTTTTCAAGACATCCCGCCCAGAATTTCAAACCGTATGCCTCACCGGCATTTACCGGCCACACGAATGTCAATATGTTTTGAGTCGTCGAGTAACCGTCCTGTATCGTCGCTTCCACCCAATCAGCATCCCGGGACCAATCCGGCCAGAAAAAGTAATCTCCCCACACGTCGAAAATAACGAATTTCTGAACCAGGACGTCTTCACCCATATGCTCGATAAAGAGATTCAAAATGAACAGGTCTCCTGCCCGAAAGATATCCTGATTCAATTGCAGGTCAGTGAAGAAATAGTCCGTCGGCGTAGGCGAGAGTGACGGCGCTGCGGTAGGCGGCGTTTCAGCGAGCGTGGGACTGCAGGTGGGCGTATTGGTGGGAGTCAGGGTCAATATGGGTGTGGCGGTCGAGGTAGGCGTATTGGTTGGAGAAAAAGTCCAGGTAGAAGTGACTGTATGTGTAGGAGACTGCGTGGGAGTATCCGTGGGAGTCGGCGAAGGGGTCCTGGTTCCGGGATAGGTAGGCATGGGAGTTTCAGTAGGTATAAAAGTGGGCGGAACCTGCCCTTCATATCGGCTGCAGATGGCTACGTCATCGATATAGAACCCTTCATAGCTGTATATATAGTCTGATTCCAGGACAAAACGCAGGTAAACCGATTCTTCCTCGTCAGCGATTGAGGAAATATCGTAAATCATTTCCATCCATTCGCCATCGCTTTCGTATCCTTCGTACAGGGTATCCCAGGATAAGCCGTTCGCACTGATCATCACCCAGGCCTTGTCATAGTTGTTTTCATTATGCAGCCAGCGTCTGAACCGGAGTTCAGTCTGAGTCACTCCGGTACAATCGAAAGATTGGGAGGTTAATTTAAACAGGCCGTCGTTGCCGTAGTTTCCATCCAGGTTTGTGCCGTACACACAATCGCCTGTATAAGCCTGCCCCGGTCCGCTCTGAGGCGTGCCGAACTCCCAGCCGCCCGTACCGGTATTCTGGATATCCCAATCAGGATCGGAATCGAAACTTTGCAGATAAAGCGGGCATACGTCCATGTAACTGCATACTCCCAGGGAAAAAATTTCCTGGTCGTCACAGAGGGGTTCATCGGCATACAATGTCAGGAGGAATTCAATGACGTGATTTTCCGGAGCAGCGGCTGAAGCCTGTATTCTGAAGCCGTTATTGAGCGTCCATCCCAGTCTTCCTCCTTCAATATCGTCAAAGTATGCGGTGTCGGTTATGATCGTAACATAAGGGTCCTGTGTGGATAATTGCGCTGATATTCCGCTGATTCCCCATGCCGGAGCTTTTAAAGCGACCATGAGATTCGAGGTTTCTCCCGGATCGAGGACCCTGTCGTTGTCTCCCTCCTGATCGTATACGGTGTGGGACACGTAGAGCAGTCCGTATTCATCCAGGGGCATGAGTCCTGCTAGAAGCGTGATCGGATAATCTCCTATGGTCATAAACATCCTCCTGTCTGCATACCCCTCGGCTGACGCCAGGAAATGAAAAGACGAAGGATAAGCCGGATATAGAAAACTGCCGTAGACCGGATCGGAGGTGCGCGGAGTTTCTCCGTTTTCCAGGACCGCCTCCTCAAAAGAGTAAACAGCAGAAAGAGGTTCGCCCGTGCATTCGTCGACGATATGACCTCTGACCATCGGACCGTCGAGGATCAAATCGAACAGGGTCATCCATCCCGCCCGGTTTCTCGATACGGTCTGGTTTCTTATCGAATAAGGCGGATAATAGGACCCTGCGTTAACTTCTATCTGCCAGCAAAAAGTCCCCTGCATCGCATAAAACCAGTCCGTCTCAACTCCATCCGTCGGATACAACACTTCCCACCATACGCCCGAATCATATCCGTATCCGCCGTCCTCACGTCGAATGCCTGCAGCGATTCTTCGTCCCCATTCGTCGACTGCGTACCTGTCAGGCGTATGCCAGAAGCGGCAACCATAAGGCATAATTAAAAGTTCATCAAAGCTGTGATAAGACAGGGCCGCCTCGAATCCCACCGTCTCCGCAAGATTCATCACCGCCTGCACTTCCGGTTCAGACCCTGCTTCAGTACCTCGATATCCAGAACTGCCCGGATCGCTGCTGGAACCGAAACATTCTCCCCATAAAAACGGATAATTATGATCCAGATTAACCCCGTAAGAACCGTCGTAATTTTCCCGACGGTTTTTCGTCCACCACATATCTTCCGTCCAGCAATACGCGCTGCCGTCAGGATTCACCATGGGCATTACCCAAATCTGCAGCTCGTTAACCCATTCGTTTACGTCCGGATCGCCGCCGTAACCTGCAGTCAAATATTCCAGAACGTCCATCGCTATCTCCGTCGACATGATCTCCCTGGCATGATGCAAACCCATTATCATTACAGACGGCTCGTCTTCCTCATCCCCAACGTTGTCTGAAACTTTTGCAGCCCAAACAGTCCGCCCTTCATGCGACGTTCCCGCCTCATGCAATTCGCAAATCTCAGGATAAGAATCTTCATACCATTGCAGCAAACCGACGACCTCTTCATAATCCATATATTGCGGATCGACATCACGATCCTTCATTTCGTCCGGACTAAAGAGAGTCAAACTCGTCGGAAACCTGGACATCAATATCTCATATCCGCAAGGCCCCGTCAGCAGCTCGACTCTCTTTCCTTCCCCTGAACGTCCTACCACATCAAATATATCCCTGTTCCACTCCTCATTCTCCTGCAACAGCTCCGAGTAGTCATCCTCATCAACCTGGACGATCCATCGGTCACTGCGGAATCCGGCCGTTAATTGTTCTGCCGCCGATACCATAGTCAGCAACAGCAAAATTACTGCTGTAATTCTCTGGAAAAACGATCCGGGGTATTTCGATTCCATTAAATTTCTCCTTTGCGATAACTAAGATATGACTGAGGAGACCGGTATTCCATAAATTCCCTCGCATGAAATCTCCAGCATGAAGACCACCTCTATATTATCTAATTTACGATTTTAAAAGCAAATACTGCGCCCGTCCGTTCGCCGGATTGACATCATGAGGGAAAAACTCCTAATGTCTCAAACCGTTTCAGGGCTGTGAAACGCAAGGGTTGGAAGAAACCGCAGCGATGCTTAGGCAGGCTGGAAGCATGCGCTCCCAGTGAAAAGCAACGGCGCTGAATTCAAAAATAAAGGAAACGGGTCGAAGGAAACGCCAAGCAAAAGGCCCACGCCGGTTTGATCTGTCCCCAATGTTCTTATATCTGAATTTAAGTTCAAACCCGGTTCGTTTTACTTTAATCGAACATTTTGCCATACTTAATTGTTGATTCTATCGGAACAGAAAAGGGAGGTTTCTCGATGAGCGTAACTCAATCCGAATACGTGCTGATAACCGACATAGGAAGCACGACGACCAAGGCGTTGCTGCTCGGCAATAAAAACGGCAAATTCATTTTCTTGGGTCAGGCGGAAGTTCCGACGACCGTGGAGAAGCCTTTCGAGGACGTCAAGACGGGAATTTTATCTGCAGCCCGGAAATTGGAAGAAGATCACGGTGTAAAACTGGTTGATTCGAATGCGCTCGTTAATGCGGCATATTTGACGACGAGTTCGGCCGGCGGGGGTTTACAGATGCTGGTATTCGGGTTAACGAAGAGTGATACCGGGCACGTGGCCGGAATTACCGCACATGGAGCTGGAGGCGTCATTTTGCGAACGTTGACGATAGATGATGAAATATTACCGGTCGACAAAATGCGATTAATCAGAGACCTCCATCCTGATTTGATATTGATGGCGGGCGGTATTGACGGCGGAGCCATCGGCGGCGTCGTGCACTTGGCCGAGTTGCTGACGCTGGCTGAGCCTGAACCGAAATTCCGGCAAAATCAGAAAATTCCCCTGGTATTCTGCGGCAATAAAAACGCTCGCTATTTCATTTCCCGCGTGCTGCAGGACAGGTTTGAATTGCACATTGTCGACAATGTTCGTCCCGCAACGACGGAAGTGAATACGGAACCGGCTAAAAACAAAATTCATCAATTGTTCATGGAAAACGTCATGGAGAGAGCTCCCGGATATGACAGACTCAAACGCTGGGTCTCCGCCGATATACTTCCCACTCCTACGGGAGTCGAAAGGATTCTCCGGTTATACGCAGAAACAAATGAAAACAATATATTAATGCTTGATATGGGGGGAGCCACAACCGATATTTTTTCCAATATAAGCGGCGAATATCATCGAACAGTCGCCGCTAACATCGGAATGAGCTATTCTCTGTCGAATATACTGGCACAGGCTGGGATCGATGCCGTCATGCGAAGGCTGCCCCGGAATTTTCCTGAACAGGAAGTCAGGGATTACGTCGCCAACAAGACCTTGCATCCCGCCTATGTTCCGAAAACGTTAAAGGAGCGCATGGTTGAAATTTCTATGGCGATTGAAGGGATAAACATCGCCTGGCATCAACACAAGGAAATGAATTTCAGAACGGTGAAACTGGGTTTTCTGGATCGTTTGAAGAAAAGAGACATCGACAAATTCGAAGCGATGTTTTCGAGCGTTACCGATGAGCTCTTCCAGTTGTCCGAAGTTGATATGATAATAGGAGCCGGCGGAGTTATCTCTCATATGTCAAATCCTCTCGAAGCCCTGGTCGCGCTGTCCGACGGATTCAAACCTACAGGCATAACCAGAATCTTCGTGGATAGATCATTCAAGAGTCCTCACATGGGAGCGCTCTCCGCAAGCGAACCGGAAATCGCGCTGGAACTGTTCAAAAAAGAATGCCTCCAGGAAATCGGTTATCTTATAGCGCCGGCAGGCAAAGCGGTCCAAAATAAAAATGCGCTGGAAGTTCATGATCAAGAAAATAGCCGAACCTTTGAAATGAAATGGGGAGACGTCAAGCTTCTCCCGAAAGGCGGAAATTTCAAATTCACTCCTTTAAAAAATTGCTCGTTGAATAAATCCGAGAATCCCGCCTTGCTCCGCACCGGCCTTCCTGTAATGATCGACTGCAGAGGACGGGACAAAAATTTGACAGACATACCGATCAGTTACAGGGACATACTTGATTGGCCCGGTGATTCCGAACCGTTTCGTTCCGAGGTGCATCCTTCTTCTCCCGAAATGATTTACGGCAACTTTAAACTGGAAAGACGCTTGCCTTACGAAGGACAAATTTTCGTTCGAAAGGGAGACGGCGTTTCTCCGGGAACCATCGTCGGAGAAAACCGTTTCGGACCTCCTCGCATGTACGTCATCAATATCCGGAGTCTGGTCGGTTATGACAGAGAACTGACGGAAGAGGACATAGAAAAGGGACTGCTGGTCAAACCGGGCGACAAAATCAAAGTGGGTCAAAAAATATTCGCTCTCCGCTCCGGCGGTCTGGTCAATTTCGAATACCTTTACCGCTCGCAGGTGCGTGGAATCGTTACCTTAATTGAAAAACACGGAATAATCGTTGTCAGAGAAATACAGGACTATGACGGTAAACCTCATAAAGTGAAAGTATCAAAAGAAATGGAAATAAAACCCAAACATTTGCCCGGACATCTGCGATTCAAAACCGGCGATTTCATCGAAAAAGGTCAGATACTAGCCAAAGACATCGGAAAAGGCATTTTCGTCAAATCGCCGGCTACCGGCATAATCAAAAATATCGATACAATAAAAGGAACTGTAACCGTCCAATATGACATCAATCCCGTTCAATTGAAAGCCGGCGTTTATGGTACGATAACCGCGATAAAAGAAAATCTCGGCGTCAAAATAGAGGGACGGGGACACACTATTCACGGCATAATAGGCTTCGGCGGGGAATCATACGGCGAAATCACGCTCCTGCAAAATTCCGGTTCCCTGTTCCGGGACTCCAAAGATAAAATAGTCGTAACGTTCGACCCCGTTAATACGGCGACACTGCGCAACGCATCGGAAGAAGGCATCGCCGGCCTTATCGCTCCTTCAATTACCAACAAGGATTGGGTAAATTTCTACGGACATGAAATCGGAGTCGCCTTGACAGGGGATGAGGATATTCCGTTCGTGCTGATCCTTACCGAAGGCTTCGGCAACTTCAAAATGGCTTCGGAATGCGCTGAATTCCTGAGACACGCTCAAGGAAAAACCGCATCTCTGTCCGGCCGCACCCAAATCAGGGCCGGCGTAATGAGGCCCAGGATCATCATTAATGAACGGCCTTGAGCAAATTCATCAGTAAAACGGAATGTAATGCAGAGCCGGCGTGAATTAGAGCGCGCTGAAACAGGAACGACCGGATTGCTGCACCGGGCGCTTGAGTCGATTCACAGATACGCGAGAGTAAGATTGAAAGTCGTCGTTCCCGGCGGTATTTCCGAAATGACTTCCATATCGAATTCCTTGCCCGTCCAGAAATATCTCCGGACTGATTTTCTCCGGTCGCAGGCGACATAAATATCTGCGACGCCGTCTCCATGAAGGTCTGCGATCATACAAGCATTAACGAAACCTGTCACAGAGCGATCAATTAATACCGGACTCCAGCCGCCGTCTTCGGTCCGCTTCAGCAACCATAAGCCGGTAAGACCGCAGGAGGCCGCCAGTTCTTTCACCCCGTCGCCGTCCACATCCCCCGGAACCAGAAAGCGACATCGTTTCTCCGCTCCTATTTTTGCTGTTACTGAAGAAACGATTCCTCCCTCTTTATATTCATACTTCTTAATTATCAGGGCTGTTTTCGTTCTATTCTCATCAGGAGGCGACGGCGCCTGCATAGCTGCATACAAAGCCGTTTTTCCGTCTCCTTCCATATCAGCAGCCAGTATTTCTTTGGCGTGAGTGTATTCCGGAGCATCGATCAGCTCTTTGACGAAATCTTTGCCGTTCCATTTATACATTACAATCGTTCCCATTTGCGGTTGAAGGCTTATTTTATTCGGTTCCGAAGGAGTAGCGAAAAATTCGTTCATTCCATCTCCGTCTATATCGCCGATTTCTATCTCGTGAATGAAGGTATCCGGTTTCGGCTCCAGTTCGGTCGGCGCCGGACCTGTTTCACCTTCCTCAAGTATAACGATCACGCCCTGGTCATGCGTTCCGAGAACCATTTCAGGCTTCCCGTCTCCCGTCACGTCCCCTATTTCAATATCGCGAAACCTGTCCCACTTCCCGCCGAATGACTTTTCATACAACGTCTCGGATACCCACTCGCCGTCGATTTTCCTCCAGAATTTCAACATGGCTTTGTTCGCGCCTATAGTCAGTATCCCCGATTCTCCCTTAAGCTTATACCCTACGGCTTTATGAAAAGCATTACTGTCGGGGTCTTCGATCATCTCGGAAACCCAGCCCCTCTCCGTTAAACGAATTATTTTCAACCGCGCCGGGGAAATTTCCCGCTTCTTACCGAATTCCGACGACATTTTTACTTCCTGGTGAGCCTGAGACAGCAGCAACGCCGGCTCTTCCTTCTCTGGAAATTTCGTTCCCTCATTATTCTTTTTCACCGCTGCAACCGGCTCCTTGTCGCTTATAGTTTCTCCGGACTTCTGTCTTGAACATCCCATCACGAAAAACAATATCGCCATCGCTATACAAAACTGAAAAAATTTCATCTTCCCTAATGAATCCATAACAGCCGATTTAATCCCGATTGCTCTCATTTTACCTTCTTTACCTTTCCTGAAAGTCGTCTCACTCCTTTACGAACACTCATACTTTTGAGTACCTTCATCCATTGTAACTTAAAATTTTTCCGGCTTGAAAGTCAACGCCCGATAAGGCGTCCGAATTATCTTGAAAAAAAATCCTCAGGGTTTTATGATCTTAAAGTTTTCGTGCGACCGGCGTATGGAACCTGCGATTTTGATCATGTCTTCCGAGGAGGTAATAAATGAAACGTAAAAAGATTATCATCATGGGCGCTGCGGGGAGAGATTTCCACAACTTCAACGTCTATTTCAGAGATAACGATGAATTTGAAGTCGTTTGCTTTACCGCAACTCAGATTCCGGATATTCATGGTAGAAAATATCCTGTTGAACTGGCCGGAAAACTCTATCCGGACGGTATTCCCATTTATGATGAAAAAGAACTGAGCGGCTTAATTAAACAACACGAAGCCGATAAAGTGGTTTTTTCTTACAGCGATGTTCCTCACTCTTATGTTATGGATAAAGCTTCGATCGTCAATGCGGCAGGCGCTGATTTCGTGTTGCTTAGTCCGAAAAATACTATGCTTAAAAGCAAAAAACCGGTTATTTCCATATGCGCAGTCCGAACAGGATGCGGAAAAAGCCAGACCACCCGTCGAGTCTGCGAAATACTGCAATCCTTCGGCAAAAAAGTTTCGGTCATCAGACACCCCATGCCTTATGGAGACCTGGCGAAACAAATAGCGCAAAGATTTGCCGATTATGAAGACTTGGACAGGCATGAATGCACCATCGAAGAAAGAGAAGAATATGAACCGCATATCGACAGGGGGTTCATCGTATATGCCGGCGTTGATTACCAGCGCATTCTGGACATGGCCGAACAGGAATCCGATATTATTCTCTGGGACGGCGGCAACAACGATTTCTCTTTTTATGAATCCGATTTCTACCTGGTGGTGGCCGACCCCCACAGAGCCGGTCATGAATTATCCTACTACCCCGGAGAAATAAATTTCCTGATGGCCGACGCGATTCTTATCAATAAAATGGATACTGCAGATAAGGAAAATGTCGATGTTATCATGCAAAACATCCGTGCATATAATCCCAATGCCGATGTCCTGAAAGCTGAATCCCCCGTTACTGTCTCGGAACCGGAAAAAGTCAAAGGAAAACGCGTTCTCGTCGTCGAAGACGGTCCCACGCTTACTCACGGCGGAATGAAATTCGGCGCAGGCGTCGTTGCTGCTAAAAAACTGGGCGCTTCAGAATTAGTGGACCCCAGACCCTTTGCCGTTAATTCCATCGCTTCCGTCTACGAAAAATACGCTCACCTCGATGCCCTGCTTCCCGCGATGGGATATGGCGCCGACCAGGTTAAAGACCTAGAAGATACCATCAACCGAATACCCTGCGATCTCGTCGTCATCGGCACCCCCATCGACTTGACCAGAGTCGTCAATATCAATAAACCCTCCGTCCGCGTCAAATATGATCTTAAAGAGATCAGCAAGCCAGACCTGGAAACATTACTGCAAAAGTTCAAATAGCGCCTGTCCACAAACTCGATTCACGATTCAAATTTTTATGCTGGACAGTCGCTGAGGTTTCTGATCCATCCCGCGGCGCAGGATGGATCAGAAACTACTCATCATCGTTTGATCAGCAAAATTTGACGAAGTTTTCTTTAAGGGATAAAACTATAATTCCCGGCGAACTTTTGATGCTTCGTTCTTTCCCTTAATGGCCCGTGTCTGAGTCCAAAACTGAGCGAATGCCGTTCAACTTTGAAAGAGAGATCGAAAAAAGTCGAAGAAGACGAATTGCGAGCCCGATACCGACCCCGATTACTGAAACAAACTGTCAAAAGCTTTGAAAGAAGTGTAACCACGGTTTGATCAGTCCCGTTTTTTCTATTCAACTGCCTCTCAATGATTCGTAATGTTACGGACAGCGCCGGCCCACAAAAAGATTAATTTACCGGCTTTTTGATTCGTATTAATTTTTCCAGCGCCAGACGGTACAATATATTCAACGCCTGAAGCCTCTCCAGAGAACTCTTCGAGATCACTTTTTTTACGCTTGCCTCACCGTCTATCAGCGAATATATCTCCCATCCCTGTTTACCAAGCATTTTCAGATGATATGACGCCTTGTAGTCCGTCAGGTTCTTTCGCGTCAAAACAGGAATATGTCTTTCCGATTTGAGGTAATGAAATACCTCTTCCTCGAATTCCTCCTGTGCTTTTTCATAATATGACTTCGCTTTTTTATCGTCCGGGTTCCTCGCCAACTCGCTGCCGAAAATTTTCAACGCCTCCATGTAATCCTTTTTCAGCAAAGCTCCCTTGCCGCTTCTCAATATCTCGTTCTCGCCAGTATCTTCATCCTGACCCTCATCAATATCTTCTGTTCCAGGATAATCCACCGTTATTACGGGAGAGGGAGACACCGAACTCTCTTCACCCTCCGGCCCCACAAATCTGTCTTTCATGCGAAACAGGCTTAACATGACCGTCAATAATTCCGATAAATGAATGGGTTTCACTAAATATCCGTCCGCTCCTACTCCAAGCCCTTCCACTCGCTGTCTGAGTTGTTTGCGAACCGTTACGAATAAAAAGAGAATCTCCGAATTTTTCGGGTCCTGCCTTACCTTGCGGCAAAAATTCAAACCGTCCGTATCCGGCATCTCTATATCTGATATGATCATATCGAATGTATTATTCTCCAATAACTTTAAAGCCTCATCCGCATTCTCCGCCCACATCGGCCTCAAGCCGGAACGCCTTAAGAATCTACTGAATAATTCTGCTGTGGATACCTCATCCTCCACCAGAAGTACCTTTTTGTCTTTTAACGCATCTTGGTCATTCTTCATGCTTTTCTCCGTTACTCCTTCTGAAAACGCAAGTCAACCTTACCGCCCGGCAGCGTTTCGTCTATACTCTATTACAGCTCGTCTTTCAGGCTGAGTTCACGCCTATCAGATTCTCACGAGCTAAATGATCCAGAATATTCAGCGTCTTGTACTTCCCTAACCCGCTGACTGAATAAATGTCTCCGATGTTGGAACGCCCGTTTACCAGCGAAAAAACATATACTTCATCCTTGTTGAGATTCTTAATCTTTTCGTCCGACATCTCTTTCTTTCTGAAAGGAATATGTTTCTTCGACTCCAATATTGAATATACATGCTTCTCAAAGTTGAAGCGAGCGTAATTCAAAAACTTTCGAATCGTAGAATTTCCCGGATGAGCTTTCAAATCTTTCTCCCAGATTTGCATCGCTATAATGAAATTTTTCGCCTGGAAAGCTTCCATCCCTCTCTTGAACAAGTCGCTCTGATCAGCCGCTATCGACTCAAAATCAAGTCCTTCCTCTTCAACGACAGAATTCATGTTCTCTTTCGCCTTTGTCGCCGACTTATTGCCGGAATTGACCTTCATTCTGCCGTTTCCCCCTGGATGATCTTTCGCTGAAGAATTCGTTACCCTTTTGATGTATCTCTCCTTCAAACGAAACAAAGTAACCATTGTGGACAGCAATTCCGACAAATGCAACGGCTTGGACAAGAATCCGTCCGCACCGGCAGATAAACCTTCTACTCTCTGCCTGAGCTGCTTTCTGACCGTCACGAACAAAAATAAAACGTCCGAATAACGGGGATGTCGGCGTACCCTGCGACACAAATTTATTCCGTCCATTATGGGCATTTCAATATCAGCGATTATCATATCGTAATTCTTCTTCTCTAACTCCGTCAGAGCCTCAGCTCCGTTCGCCGCCCAAGTCACGTTCATTCCCTGACGTTCGAGAAAACATCGAAACAAATCGGCAGTACTTGTATTGTCCTCTACAAGCAGAATAATTTTACTTTTCAGCATATCGGTTTCAGCTTTCATCCAAACCCCTCCACCCTTAGCCCTGCATTCGTCTTTTATATTTTAAAATTTACATTATATAATGTCAACTTTATCTTCATTTCCAAAATTCCCTCTCTGAAAATACTCTCGCAACCGACCCTCTTTCCTCTCTCCCCGTCTTTCCCCAAAAAAGGGCATTGAACTAAAATACGTCTTCTAAGGTCACAATTCGACACTATCCCGTCATTTTGTTTCGATTGCGATCCCGATACCGACCTCGTTTACTGAAACAAACTGTCAAAAGTTTTTAAAATAGTGTAACCTCGATTTGATCAGTCCCAAAAAAAGAAGCCGTACCCGTGCTTCATTCACAGATACGGCCGCGACTCAGGGGTTTTCTTTCATCAGCTCTGCCGGCCACCCGAAAAAACGGGTACGAGGGGTAACGTTTTCGACCGGCTTCACATTTTTGGAAAATCGCATCTATTCGACTTGCAGCGGCCCTCTTTATAGTAAACATTGGGATTTTCCCGGTAATACATTTTTACCGCCGCAATTGCAACGCAGGACGGCGATCTTCCGGTTTACAGGCGAAATTTCATCATCTCGCCTTCCTTTGCCTGCGTCTGCTCAACTTAAATTATCGTTACTTCGGCCTCCTTTCTTTCGTTATTTCCGGCATATCTTAAAGCAAAAGCCTTGCCGGCCTGCCGATTTCCTGTATTTATCAGTAAAATAATGCTTTTATTTATTCCCTTCCGACCAGCCGCTATTTTCTGGTCAAAACTGTTCCGGGAGGTCTCTCAATTAGGGCCGCATCACAAACGCCGGAGCGAGTTATTCTTATGAAATAATTTAAAAACAAGGTGTTACGAACAGTATCCATATTACACGGCGACAAAGGGCCGTTGTATCCAAAAGAAACAGTCCCGTTAAAGTTTGACTGCATACTTTTGTAGATGTTATTTATTGTTTTGAGAGTTTGCGGTGGACCGGAGCATTCGACTGCTGTGAACTCGCGTTATCTTGCAGACGATAAAGTTTAAGAGAGAACGAATTGATGAGAAAATTTTTTGAAAAAAAAATTAAAGATTCGATAAAACAATTGCGTTTATTTGGAGAAGTAATATGAGAAAAAACAGAATCGGCGGCCGCGTATACTGGTTGTTTGCGGCGCTTGTAATATTGATCATCAGTTATGTGGGAGCTTACGACGAGGGTCAGGAAGTTCGCGAGACGCTGGATTTAACGACCCAGGTCTACACATTGATAACGAAGCATGCGGCTGAGCCTACGGAGCCTCAGGAATTGATATTCGACGGCATTCGCGGGATGTTGAGAACGCTTGATCCCCATACGCATTTTCTGGATTCCAAGACGTATAATTACATGCGTGAAGAACAGGAGGGCAGTTTTTTCGGTATAGGAATATCTTTTGACATTCGGGAGGGAGTGCTGACGGTCATATCGCCGATAGAAGGCACGCCGGCGTATGAAGCGGGAATAATGGCCGGCGACCGTATAGTAGCGATTGAGGGGGTATCGACGACTGGCATAACGACGTCGGAAGTGATCAACAAGCTTCGGGGCAAGCAGGGAACGCCCGTAACTATAACGATAGATCGTATGGGAATGGCTGAAACGTTCGACGTAACGCTGATAAGGGACAGGATTCCGTTAAAAAGCGTCCAGTATCCCATCATGTTGGACTCAAAGACGGGGTATGTAAGGGTCATTAATTTCGCTTCTTCAACCCGTGATGAGTTGCTGGAGGTGTTAAATCAACTGAAGAAGCGCGGGATGGAGCAATTCATACTTGATCTGAGAAACAATTCAGGAGGATTGTTGGCAGCGGCCAATAAAGTTTCCGCCCTGTTTCTCCAACCCGGACAAATGATCGTATCTACCCGCGGCAGAATACGAGGCTCGAACATGAAGTTCACGGTTCCCGATGATGAAGATACCTGGGATGTGCCGTTGATCGTTCTTGTCAACGAATGGAGCGCCAGCGCCTCTGAGATTGTTGCCGGAGCGGTTCAGGATCATGATCGGGGACTTATTCTGGGTGCGGAAACGTTCGGAAAGGGGCTGGTGGGCAGTCTTTATTCTCTGAAAAATGATTGCGCTTTACAGGTTACCACGGCTCAATATTATACGCCATCAGGAAGATTCATTCAGAAGCCTTACGACATTCCTCACAGAAAGCAGGCGCAAACAGGCGCTCAAGGCGCAAAAGAAGAAACACAGGAGACGTTTTACACTGAATCGGGCAGAGAGGTTTACAGTGAGGGAGGAATAAATCCGGACGTTTACATAGAAGATGAGCTGGTGTCTGATCTTGAGATACAGTTGAACCGTCTGCATTATTTTAATTTTGCTATTTCTTATGTGTCTGATCATGAAGTGACGAAAGAACTTGAGATAACAGATGAGATTCTGGAAGAATTCCGTCGTTTTTTGATCGACAATGAAGCGGAATTTCATAAAGAGAGTTTCCTGACGCTGAAAGATAAAATCAAAAACGGTTTAAAGGCACGCATATTATCGGTAGCTCTGGAAGACCCTCAGATAGGCTATGAGGTGACGCTGAAAGAGCAGCCTCACATTAAAAAAGCAATGGAGCTGTTTCCCAGGATTAACGAGATGATAGCGGAAAAAGACCGGGTGGCAGACCGTTCAGACGGCGAATAGGTTCACGTTTTTTCAGAATCCCGAACTGATGGAAATACTCATTATAAGTCCAAAATGGGAAAAATATCGTCATTGGCCCTATTACATGCCGCTGCTGGGCCCTTTGACCGTCGCAGGGATAACTCCGCCGTCTCACAATGTGACTTATGTGGATGAGAACACGACGGAGATAGATTTCGATGCCGCTCCTGACCTGGCGGTAATATCAGCTATGACGGCTCAAGCCCGGCGCGGTTATGAAATTGCCGACGAATTCAGAAAAAAGGGAATCAAAGTGGTTATGGGGGGCTTGCACGCTTCTTTAATGCCTGATGAAGCTTTGCAACATGCTGACGTGGTGGCTGCCGGAGAAGCCGAAGAATTGTGGTCCCTTATTCTTGATGACTTCTCGGCTTCACAACAGCGCCCGCTTTACCTGCAGGAGGAATTTGCGGACCTGTCGTGCGGCCGGTGGGCTTCTGCCAGGAGGGATTTGATAAATCCGCAGGGATATACGAAAACGCCGGAAGGCCGTCGCGTTTTGGAACCTGTTCAGGCCGGCAGGGGTTGCACCAGAAATTGCGAGCATTGTAATGTTTCCTTGATTAACGGAACTCGATTCAGGACCAGACCCCTCAATGACATCGTTAGGGAAATCCGACGTATCGAAAGCGAATACCTCTTTTTCGTCGACGATGCTCTGCCGGATCAAAGAAAATTTTTTACTGAATTGTTTCAGTTGATGAAGCCGTTGAATCGAAGATGGATTTCAGTGGGGGGCCTCAACCTGGCCGAGCATCCGGAATATCTGAAGTTGATCCGTGAAAGCGGGTGCAGGGCTTTATATATCGGTTTTGATCGCCTGAGCACGCACTGGAGGAGAGAAGATGCGGCATATGCGGCCCACGAACTTTATCGATTAGACCTGAAAAAGCATGACGTCGCAGTCAGACGCGATTTCATCGTAAACAGAAAAAAATGTTTGGATGCGGTTAATCGAATACGGGACGAAGGAATCGCCGTTATCGGGACGTTCGCTTTCGGTTTCGATCAGGACGATGAATCCGTCTTTGAAGAAACCCTGGAATTTCTGACGAAAGCAGATGTGGAGCTGGCCGATTTCGCGGTATTGACGCCTTACCCGAAATCGCCGCTTGCCGTGAGACTCCAAAAAGAAAATCGAATATTACATTATAACTGGAAACTGTATAACGGATGCCATGCTGTTTTCCGTCCGAAAAACATGTCGCCGGAGAGACTGGAGGAAAAAACGGAGTGGGTCTGGAATTGCTTTAATGAAAAAAAATCGATTTTCAGGCGTATGATTGAAACTTTCCGCCGTTGACATTTGACATGCATCTGATATTCTTGAGTTGCTTTCACGGCAAATGAAACTAACGACGGTACTGCGATTCAGGAGGATTAAATGAAACAAAACAGCAAGATTATCACGGCGATTTTTTGTTTTTCAGCAATTTTCAGTTTTAACGCGCAGGCGCGATGGTTCCCCTTGTTTGATTTCAGGACCGCGCCTATGGCGGATACGGGCATAGCCATCGACAATTGGGAATACGGTTCGCCGGCGACCCTTAATCCTGCTTCTGCAGCTTATATCGAGCGCTTTTCAGCGGACGTCGCCTATGGGAATCTGGAACCCGATGAGGACCCCATCGATACGGACATTTACAATTTTAAAATCGCTTATGTTTTCAAAGGACCGGTCTTCTGCCTGAATTATCAGACACAGCGTTACGATACATGGGAAGAAAAACGGTTCAAAACGGGTTACGAATTCAAAGCCGCTTATAAACTGCTCAGCGACAAACTGGCATTAGGAGCGGGACTGCTGATGTGGAACTATGAGGAAGAGGGACTCTTCTATTACGGTTCAGCCCAATCTCAGTCACGCTGGAACATCGACACCGGCTATGAATTGACCTTCAAGGGCGGGGCCGTTTTTCGGATCAACGATCAGTTTTCTCTTGCAGCGATGTATTCTTCGGAAAGCGATGCGTCCGAGCATAAAAATGCGCCGGCGCCCGGAGAAAACGAAAGCCAGGAAGAGCCGGCAGTCATTTTCGGAGCGATACCTCAGGAGTACGGCATAGGCATCGCCTATCACGCAGGCTTCCTGGAAGGACTTTCCTTTTTCCTGGATTACAAATCCTACGATGATGCAACTCTCGATAAGCAGATCAATGATACTTCCTATCAATTCGAAATCGAAGGAAATTCCATAGCCTCTCTGGGAACGGAATACGTCCATCATTTCAAAACCGGAAGCCGTTTCTTCGCCAGGGGAGGCCTGGCCTTCAATGAAGAGTCGGAACTGGACAAATATGGCCTGGGGGTCGGAATATCCTTGCCGGGTGGACTTTACAGCGATCTTATCTTCCAGTTTCGCGATATTTACACGCCAGAAAACGATGAAGAAAACGGGGAAACAATCGAAACGGATAAATCTTTGATTGCGCTCAGAGTCGGATGGTACATTCTTTAATGTAGTCTTTGCCCGGAATATTCTTAAAATTGCTCGGGTGCTCACTTTACGGTGAATGTGAGGAAAAACACATGCTAACTGGATACAATTCCGAAGTAAGATACAAAGGTTTAGTTTATCACATTCAAACTCAGGACAAGGGCAGAAACAATCCCAAAATCGAAACCACCGTTTACAGAAAAGGAGCCGTGCAGGATACCAGGAGAATTTCGTACGAGGATATACTGCCTTCGGATTGCCTCGAAGAAGTAGTGGCGGAATTGATGAAAGAACTGCATGAAAAAACGGTGGAAGATATAAAATCGGGTTTTTTCTCCGATGGTGAAGATACGGGAGTATTTCGGCTGAAAAGGGAAACAAGGAAAAAACTGGAAAAAGTGATCGTCCAATATCTCAACCAGAACGGCTGATTAATCGAACATTCATCGGCCATTGCTTCCCTTATCTATACCCTTTTCATGATGAAAAAGGAAAAAAAACAACAAAGCAATCTGCTGAGAAGCATTCCTCCCGTGGATATGCTGTTGAATGATTCTTCCCTGGCTTCCGCTGCGGAAAAATTTAACGCCGCTTATTGGTCGAAACTCGTGAAGTCTGCAGTTCAGGAATTTCGTTCTCTAGTTCTGGAAGATTCCTGGCAAGGCTCGCCCGAAGAAACGCCGGAAGCGATAAGAGGCCTGATTTTCAAGAAAGCTGATAATCTATTGAGCCGTTCATTGAAAAAAGTGATCAATGCGACCGGAGTCATAATTCATACGGGTTTGGGCCGTTCGACGCCTTCAAGGGCAGCCGTTCAAAGTTTATTTGAAGTGTCGGGCGGGTATAATAATCTGGAAATAGATTTGAAGAGCGGTCATCGTGGAGACCGCAACAATCATACGGAGGAGCTGCTTTGCTTCCTTTTTGACGCAGAAGCTTCTTTAGTGGTGAACAACAACGCGGGAGCCGTGATGCTGGTGTTGGATTCGACGGCCTCCGGAAAAGAGGTTATTGTATCCCGCGGGGAGTTGGTGGAAATAGGCGGCGGCTTCCGAATGCCCGACGTGATGCAGAAAAGCGGCGCGAATCTAGTTGAAGTTGGTACGACCAACAAAACATACATTGAGGATTACTCGGCTGCAATTACACCGGATACGGGATTGATTCTTAAAGTTCACACGAGCAATTTCAGGACCGTCGGCTTCCATCACGAAGCGGGACTCAGAGAACTGGTCGAATTGGGCCGGACACGCAATATTCCTGTCTTCTACGACCTGGGCAGCGGCTCCTTTTTCCCCTTTTCTCCTGACACGGGAGCAGAACCTACAATTTCCGAAAGCCTGCAGCAAGGCATCGACGCCGTCATGTTCAGCGGCGATAAATTACTCGGAGCTTCCCAGGCAGGAATTATTTTAGGTAAGAAAAATTATGTGGATGCCTTTAGAAAGAATCCCCTGACCAGGGCCCTCAGAATCGATAAATTAACGCTTGCCGTTCTCGAAAGCACTCTGAGAGAATATTTGCTTCCCGAAAAGGCCCGTAAGAATCTGCCCACTTTAAAAATGCTGACCGAAGACGTAAAAACAGTCGAGATCAGAGCCCAAAAACTCATCAGCGCCTTACGCGATATCGGAAAAAAGGGTTACGCTTTTGAGATCAAACCGACCCAGGCGCGCGTCGGCGGCGGCGCATTGCCTTTAACCAAAGTCGATTCCCGGGCCATCTCAGTATCCTGCGATGGAAAAAGCATTACTCAATTAAGCGAACAACTGAGAACCCGGGCTGTCCCCATCCTGGGACGCATTTACAAGGAAGAATTTCTGCTCGACATGAAAACCGTGTTCGATGATCAAACGTCTCTGATCGTTGAAGCATTCCGCGAATTATAGCCGGCGCCTGTCCGTAAAATCATACAACGGGCAAGACATTATGCAGCACGAGTTTCTGATAAGTAGACGAGCGGATTTTTCGGCATCGATCAACAATATCTCTTTTGAGGTTACAATTCTGCAGAATACCGCATTATTTTGTTTCGATTTCGATTTCGATCCCGATTGCAATACCGACCCCGATTACTGAAATTGACTGTCAAAAGTTTTCAATGTTATTTTACGGTGAAAAACTTTCGAGCCGGATTACTGGTCAGTTGTGAGTTTCTCCAGGTTCGTTTTTAAGGGCGGCAGAGCGATGCCCTTATCCGTAATGATGCCCCGAATCAGAGAAGCGGGCGTAACGTCGAACGCAGGATTCCTGATTTCGATTCCTTCAGGCGCTATCCGGCATCCGGCGATGTGATCCACCTCCCGGACATCCCTCTCTTCGATGGGAATCATCCCTCCGTCGCTCAGACTGTAGTCGATAGTCGACATCGGCGCCGCAATATAAAATGGTACATTGTGGTAATCCGCCAGCACAGCGACCGTATATGTCCCTATTTTATTGGCCGTATCGCCATTTGCCGCGATCCTGTCTGCTCCAACCACCACTTTCTGAATCTTTCTCCCAGCCATAAAATACCCGGCCATATTGTCCGTTATCAGTGTTACCGGTATTCCGTCTTTCATCAGTTCCCACGTCGTCAAACGGGCTCCCTGAAGAAACGGACGGGTTTCATCCGCAAAAACGCTTATTCTCTTGCCCTGCTCCACAGCCGCCCTTATTACGCCGAGCGCCGTTCCATATCCGCCGGTCGCCAAAGCCCCGGCATTGCAATGAGTCAAAACGGCATCGCCGTCTTCCAACACTTCACTGCCGACCTTGCCGATCCGCCGGTTGATCTCTATATCCTCAGCCAGCACCTTTTTCGCTTCCTCCTTTAATAACTCCTTTATCTCCGACGGACCTGCATCCCTATGCTCACGAACCAAACTCTTCATTCGCTCCAATGCCCAGAATAAATTAACCGCAGTAGGACGCGTCCCGGCAAGCGTTTCGCACACCTTCTCAAAACGCTCCCAAAATTCCTCAAAATCTTCCGTGTCTATCTCCGACGCTCCCAGCGCCGCTCCCATCGCCGCCGCGATGCCTATCGCCGGAGCGCCCCTGATCACCATGTTTCGTATCGCTTCAGCCGTTTCTTCATACCGGCTGTACTTCCGGTATATCTCTTCTTCGGGCAATAACCGCTGATCCAGCATTTCCACATGGCCCTCCGTCCACTTTATCGTAAAAGCCACTTTTGCCTCCTTGCCGATTCTTGGATTACCTCTAATGTCGTCCCCTGGCAGGCTTCCCCGCCTCCATCCATATTCTAAAGTTAAACAATGTTTTGTTCAAATTTTATTTCACCCTCATCCCCTTTTTCGACCCTGAATCGCCCTGTTATAAATTTTCTTTGACTTTTAAACGCCTTTTGTTAGAATTAATGAGGGTCTGTAGAGGATTACAGACTTTATTATCAGTTTTAAAGGGAATTCCCGAAATGGCGAAAATTTTTAAACAAAAAATCCTGCTGGTCGACTTCGAATTAAAAAAGATAAAGGATACGGAAGAGTATCTTCAAAAAAACGGCTATGAAGTTATTCTTGCTTCAGACGGGCTTGATGCCCTGGAAAAATTCGCACAGGAACAACCGGACATAGTTATACTGGAGGCGATGCTGCCTAAACTTCATGGTTTCGAAGTATCCAAAGCCATAAAGAAAAGCGAAGGCGGTCGGGACGTTCCGGTAATATTTTTAACCGGCGTATATAAGAGCTATAAATATAAAAGGCAGGCTTTAACTGATTATCTGGCGGATGATTATTTATTGAAACCGATAAAACCGAAAGACTTGCTTGCCAAAATCAGGACGCTTCTTCCTGCGGACGGTTCGGCGCCGGCTAAAACCGATGCGCCTGTTGAGGCGGAACAAGCGCCGGAGACTGGCCGGGAAGAGGAAATATCGGCTGAAGAAGAGGAAGAAGAGCTTGATTTCGAGTCTCTTCTCAACGAGACGTTAGCCGATTTACTGAAAGCGCCTGCGGGTGAATCCGAAGAAGTCGATCAGCAGCAGAAACAAGCTTATGACGACGTCATTGACGATACGCTATCCGGTATAATAAAAGAAAAGAAAAAAGAAAAAGCGGGACCGGATATGGAAGAACCCTCGCCTGCTGAAACCGTTGCGGATGAAAGGAAGACTCCGTCTGAACCGGAAGTTCCTGAACGGTTTATTATTGAAGGGCATGAAGAGGATGAAGAAATAGCGGAGGAAATATTCGAAGAAACGGAATATGATGAAGAGGAAGGAATTCCGTACGGCAAATACAGGTTAATCGAACAGATAGCCTTGGGCGGAATGGCCGAATTATGGAAAGCCAAACAACGGGGCGTCAAGGGTTTTGAAAAGATTGTGGCCGTTAAACGGTTGCTTCCTCATATCGCCCAGGACAGCGAATTCGTTAAAATGTTCATTGATGAAGGAAAGCTGGCGGCTCAACTCAACCATCAGAACATAGCGCAAATATATGAACTGGGAGAAGAGGACGGAACTTTTTATATCGCGATGGAGTATATTGTCGGCAAGGACCTGAAAAACATATTGAGGAAATCTAAAAAGGAATCGATTCCATTGACGGTGGAGCATTCGGTTTACATTGCCGTGAAAGTCTGCAGCGCGATCAATTACGCCCACAAAAAGAAGAACCTCGAAGGCAGAGACTTGAATATCGTCCATCGCGACATCAGTCCTCAAAATGTAATTATTTCCTATGAAGGAGAAATAAAACTCGTCGATTTCGGCATTGCCAAGGCTGCAGCCAAGGATTCTGTGACTCAAATGGGTGCGCTTAAGGGAAAAATCCTTTACATGTCCCCGGAACAGGCCTGGGGCCGGGCCATCGATAAACGCTCCGACATTTTCTCAATGGGTTCGCTTTTATTTGAAATGTTGACGGGAGCTCGGCTTTTTTGGGCCGACAATGAAATGACGATTCTCGAAAAAGTCCGCCAAGCCGATGTTGAACCGACTATTGAAAAATACGACAATATCCCGGATGAATTGAAAAATATTTTACTTAAAGCTCTCAAGGCTGATCCGAATCAGCGTTATCAGACAGCAGGCGACATGAAAAAAGACCTGCATGCGTTTCTGTTCAACCGGAACGTTACACCGGCGTCATACGACCTTTCCCTGTTCATGCGGCAATTGTTCCCTGAAGAAACGGAAGGCATTATTGAAGAAGTTCCTGATAAAACCTCTTGGCTGGAGGAAGAAGAGGAAATTCCGATTGAAATGGAACCTGTTGCCGTTGAAGTTGAAGAACAGCAGCGGGAAGAAGAAAAGGAGGAAGCGCCTGCGCCTCCGGCAGTTGAAATGAAAGAAGAGGAAGAAGAGGAGGTCGAGAAAGCGGCGGAGGTTTCTGAAGAAAAGCAGGCTGAGGAAGAGGCCGAAGTAAAGGTTGAAGAGGAGATTGACGGTCAGGATATAGCGGCGGCGCCTTCGGCAGAGGAACAAAAGACGGCCAAGGACCGGGAGACTGCAGAGGAGTTTGCCGGGGAGTCTGAAGTATCGGTTAGCGAGCTTGACATTGAGGAAGAGTTTAACGCTGAGGAGGAAGAGGAGGAAGAATTCGATCTGGAGGAAATACTTAAACCTCCGAAGAAGCCAACTTTCAGCGACTTTTTGAAATCGACTCCGGTTTTGATCGGAATAGCCGTGGTCGCTGCCATTATCGCTGTTCCCATCCTTTACGATGTTCTCTCCCAACCCGAAATCCCTCTCCCGGCAGCAAAAACATCCTCCCCGCGCTTTTTGATGGATGCCGGCGTCGAGCCATTCCCGGCAGGCATGCCTCCGCAATTAGCCGACGCTGAAAGGATCGATGCTGAAAGGATCGAAAGGCCGCCGGTTGAAAAACCGCAGCCCGAACCCAGGACGCAGCCGAGAAGAGAGCCTGTTCCGCCTACTCCGGTTCCTCGCAGACCTACGCCGGTCAGAATAGCGGACGTTGTTTCCGATGAGGAGGAGACTGAGGCGATATCGGAAATGGAATCGCTCGGTCCCGCCGATGAATTGCCCGATTTTCAGCCCAGGAAATCTGCCGCAATTGATGAAGAACCCCAGGAAACAGCAGCAGAAGAAATTGAACCGACAGCAGCGCCCTACAAAGAACCTACGCCGGTTCCCGTTAAACGGGGCGATCTGGTTGAATTGCCGGATGTACCTCCCAGAGTCAAAACACAAGTTAAACCGCAATATCCCCGATCCGCAAGAGCACTCGGATATGAGGGCTCCGTCACTCTCAGACTGCTCATTTCCGAAAAAGGCGATGTGCTGGATGTGGAGGCGCTCTCCGTTACCGGGCCGCCTAAAAGCGGTTTTAAAGAAGCGGCAGTCAAAGCCATTAAACGATGGAAATTCGAACCGGCACGTTACAAAGGTGTTGAAGTGAAAACCTATTATAACGTCCTGATTCCGTTCCGACACAATTGATCTTCATTATGTTTTCTCTTGATTTGAAAAAAATATGGCTATATGATCCTTACATTGACTGTTTTTCGTATTGCAAAAATATTTTCCATCAATAAGGAGAAAGTCTATGAGAAAAATGACCGAAAAACAAAAATCATTTTATGAGAATGCTATTCAGGTCTCCAAAGCGGAAATCGATCTCCTGAATGAAGAAATTCAGAAAGAACTCGCCGCAGTCAAAGAAAGAATCACCAAGCTGAACTCTGAAATCAAAGCCGTAAGACAGATTTATGAAGGCGCCTGCGCGGTAATAGGCGCCGAACCGGAACCGGAAGCCAGGATCGATTTGCCTAAAGCGGACACGGAAGAACTGGAGGATAAAGACGAAGACTCGGATGAAGAAAATTACACACTGGAAGAAGAGCTGATTGAGGGCGACGACGAAGATTTAGGATATTAATTTAAGCTCTCCTTCTTTTTAACCTCCATTACAAGCCTTTACTTCAGTTACTGGAAAGGCTGTTTTTTCCTTTCTGCATGTGAGTTTGATTATCATTTTTTTTTTACTTGAAATCACACGCAATCGCATCAGGCATAAAATGCAGTCATGAGACTCTCACTTCATATAATCCTGAACCTCTTGCTTTGCGCCGGCACGATTTCAGCTGAAGAATACCTCGACGGCTTGAAACGAAAAGTCGAAATTGAAGCCCCCCCCCAGTCCATCGTCTCTTTGGCCCCCAATATAACCGAAATCCTTTTTGCTCTGGGAATGGGTGAAAAAATCGTCGGCGTCACCGACTATTGCGATTATCCTTCTGAAGTTGAGACAAAACCTAAAATAGGCGGTTTTACCAATACCAATCTGGAAAAAATCGTTTCATTGAATCCCGATCTGATAATCGGCACCGCGGACGGGAATCCCAGGCATGTCGTTGAAAAACTTGATGAATTGGGTTTTACGGTATATGTAACGTGCCCGCGAACCATTGGGGAGGTAGTCGAAGACATCAGAAAAATAGCTTTGATTACCCGCGTTGAGGAAGAGGGCGAAAGGATTGCTGCAGATTTTAATAAAAGATTGAAAAATGTCGAAAAAAAGTCCGGAATATTCAGAAATATCCCGCCTAAGGTCTTTATTCAACTCGGTATGAATCCTCTCGTTTCCGCCTCCCGGGGAACATTCGCGCATTCTCTGGTGGAAACAGCAGGCGGAAAAAACATTCTGGCTGATTCCGTCATCAAATATCCCCTCGTTAATAAAGAAAAAATAATCATCGAACGTCCCGATATAATCGTCAAGGTCTTTATGGAAAAAAAATGCGCCGGTCAGGAGGACATCTGGACACGACTGGACGACGGAATCCCTGCAGCAGCGCATGATAGGATTTATTCCTTGAATCCTGACATTATACTTCGTCCGGGTCCCCGTCTAATAGATGGACTGGAAAAATTATCGGACATTTTTACCGAATTCTACAATACAAAAACAAAAGCAGACGCTGAACCCGATGCCGTCATTCAGTAACGTTAATAAGCCGCTCTCCTTTAAAACGCATTTTGGACCCTTTTAGCGCCGTTGTACCGCATTCATTAGAATTTTGGAGCTCCTATGTTGAAGAACAAGAAGAATCTGTTCGCCCGAATTGCGGTTTATTTGTCTTTTCTGCTAATTTTGCCGTCGGCCGTTTTATTTTCCTCGGTGGGGACGGCTGAAATACCGCTGACGAGAATTTTAGGGCAAATCATGCTGGATACGGGGCTGGACGATTACGTTCTTTCTGACTGGCTGCCGCATGATTCGGATGAACTGATCCTTCACAAATTAAGATGGCCGCGTATTCTGACCGCTTTTTTCATAGGAGCCGCTTTATCTGTCGGAGGCGCTGTATTTCAGGCCATACTTCGCAATCCACTCGCTGATCCTTACATATTGGGACTGTCCGGCGGAGCCGGTTTTGCCGTTACGCTGACGATCGTACTGGGAATCGGCGCTCTCCTGCCGGGAAGTCCTTTACTGCCCCTGGCGGCTTTTACGGGAAGCATAACGGCCGTGTTTCTGGTCTATGCGCTTTCCGGACACAGGGACAGGTTCTCAAGCTTTACGTTGCTTCTGGCAGGCGTCATCGTGAATGCCTTTTTCGCAGCGCTGATCTTGTTCATCTATTCAATTGCCGAAGCTGAACAGCTTCAAGGCATGCTTTTCTGGATAATGGGCAGTCTGAACCGGGGAGATGTTCCTGTGGTCACTCTTGTTGTTTTTATCGGTATCGGCCTGGTCTACCTCATGTTACAGGCCCCGAAACTGAATGTATTGAGCCTTGGAGACGAAGCTGCCATGAATCTTGGTATCGAGGCCAGAGCGTTAAAAAAGCGGCTTTTTATCGCTGCATCAGTAGTCGTAGGCGCTGCAGTCGCAGCCGGAGGGCTGATTGGTTTCGTGGGGTTGATAGTGCCTCATTTCATTCGTCTGGCCATCGGCCCCGATCACCGGAGATTAATTCCGATGTGCATATCCGTAGGAGCGATTTTCCTGGCTTTGAGCGATTCTCTGGCCAGAACCGTGATTCAACCCGCCGAACTGCCCGTAGGCGTCGTCACGGCATTAATCGGAGCCCCGGCATTTCTGGTCATGATGCGCCGACGCATTCGATAGGATTGTTTCCCTTATGAACGCCCTTCATCGACCTTCTCCCTTAAAGCTTGAAGCAGTCGATCTTATATTCAGATATGATAAAGACGCGGTAATTGATCGTTTTTCTTTTCGTTCCGCTGAAGGCGAATTCCTCAGCATCATCGGTCCGAACGGCGCAGGAAAAAGCACACTGCTTAAAATCCTTTCTGGAATTCTCGCTCCTGAAAGCGGCGAGGTCATCATCGACGGGCAGCCGCTTCGAAAAATGTCCAGAAAACAAACAGCAAAAAAAATCGCGGTCGTTCCCCAATTCACTCATATTGAATTCCCTTTTACCGTACGAGAAATTATAGCCATGGGTCGAACGCCTCATCTTGACGCCATGCAGTGGGAATCCGCTAAAGACCGCTCCATCATCGAAGAAGCAATGATTCAGACCGACGTCTTTCCCTTACGGAATAAAATCTTTAAAGAACTCTCCGGCGGCGAACGGCAAAGAGTCATCATTGCGAGAGCCTTGACTCAGCAACCTGACATGATCTTCCTTGATGAAGCTACCGCTCATCTTGATATGGGTTATCAACTCGAATTCATGTCCTTTATTAAACGATTGAATCAGCAAAATAACATTAATGTCCTTATGGTGACTCACCAGATTAACCTCGCCGCCAGATTCTCCGAAAAATTAATTCTGATGCGCAACGGACGACTGATCGCTCAGGGTAAACCGGAAGAAGTCCTCTTGCCGGAAAACATCAAAAATCTGTTCGATTGCTCCGCAATCATCAACAAAGACCCGGCCGCAGGAACTCCCTATGTATTTCCCCTGCGCAGCTTAAACGAAACGAAGAATGAATACGATTGACCTCCCTGATAAAAACGAAACGCGTAAAAAATATCTGACGCCTGCCTTTCTGCTTATAATCATGATCATCCTTGCACTCCGCCTTCCCATATCCCAGAACAGATGGATCGATGTAGACGAATTCCAGCATCTGCATTCTACACGATGCATCGCTGAAGGACAGATCATTTACAAAGATTTCTTCGAACATCATACCCCTCTGTTTCAGTTTACTCTTATCCCCTGCTACCTTAAATACAGAGACACTCTTGATTACCTGTTCGCCTGCAGATATCTCATGATTTTCCATACCTGCCTTATTGTTCTGATGACTTTCCTGACAGGCTTCCGCCTTTTCGGAAAAACGGTTGCTCTCGCCGGAACCGTCTTTCTTCTCCTGTTTTACGTATTCCAGATAAAAACAATAGATATCCGTCCCGATCTTCTGCTGACATCCGCATGGCTGTCCTTTCTCCTTCTGATGATGCGGAATCCTTCGAACCGTGTCAGCCCTCATAATTTCTGGCCGGGAATCTTTGCCGGTCTGGCTGTCCTGTCTTCTCCAAAAATACTGCTCTGTCTCGGAGGAATAATCCTGTTTAAACTCATTGTCTCCATTACAGGCAAATCTCCCGTCAAATTTTCAATCATTCTCTGGAACCTCCTTATTCTGAGTCTCGGTTTTCTCACAGCCCTGATGCCGGTCATTCTGTATTTTTATCTCAAAAACGGCTTATTTGAATTCATCCAAAACGCTTTGCTGCTCAACTTAGAATGGAAGCATCGATTCCTGCCGACAAGAGGGCTCCAGGCCATGTTCAGTGAGAACCCTCTGCTCACGACTCTCAGCATTCTAGGCGCCATTGATTTTCCGATCGCTCGCATAAGGGCATACAGAAAAATAAAATCAAAAGAAAACTCCATGGCCCTTCGAAAACATACTGCCGAATATCCCCGCTCTGTTTTTTATGCGGGATTCCTGCTGGCCGTTTCTACTCTCTTCCTCATGCCTGAACCCTATCGGCAAACGTATCTTCTCTTCCTGCCCCTGATATCTTTACTCGCAGCCCGATTCGTTTTTGTCCGCATACTTTCCCAAAATACTGCTGAATCCCTTAAAACCAATCATCTCGCTCGACAATTGAATTTTTCTCTCCTCTATCCGATAATTGCTCTTGCTTTGTACGTCTTACTCCCCTATAATCGGTTGTTGGATTTTGCGCCTGGGGGGCTAAAGAAATCCTTCTTCTTTCCGATTATATGGTTGATTGGTTTCTCTTTTACATCACTCATTTATAAACTTCGTTTTCGTTCCGTCGCGCTTCTGACTTTTGTCATTACTCTTTCGGTTTTCCCTCTCAGTCAATACGCAAAATTACTGGACCTTTCAAATTTATCTCAATGTATCGCTGTCAAATTCACGCTGAATCATACGGAGGCAGACGACATCGTGGCTGACGGCTGGAGCGGATACGGGTTCTTGAGGAACCATGCTTATTTTTACTTTTTTCTCCATCGGGGCATAGCTGAACTACTGACTGAAAAACAAAAAAGCGACCTGGTCGTGAAAGCCTTTGAAGAAAAAAATCCTGAATTGATTATCTACGATCACCACATCAGATACCTTTCTCCCAAGGTCAGGAGTTTTGTTGAAAAACATTACTCCTGGTCAGGTTACAAGAATTTTTATCTTTTTGATCCCCATCGCCGTAAATACGACTTCAAAACCATTCCGTCTCCGACACGTAAAAACTTCGAAAAAATGGTGATCCAGCCATTCAAGGAATAACGGGATGCAAGCATATCCGACTCCTGAAAAGCAATCGACCACGAAACAACCGGGCGCCGGCGGCAAAAAATTTCATGAATTTTTTAAATCGAAAAACGGACGTACGATCGTTCTGCTTCTTATCCTGGCGGCGGCGGCAGCCCTGAGATATTATAAATTAGTTCATTATGAAATCTGGTTCGATGAATCCTGCATGGTTTTGATCGCTCGCTCTGATTTATCGGAAATCCTGAACGGAAAAGCCCTTGATGTTTATCCGCCCCTTTATTTCCTGCTCCTCCATTTCCTCCTTAAAGTCGCCGATCCGCTTCTGATGCTTAGATTACCCTCCATGCTCAGCGGAACTTTCAGCCTGCTGTTTATCTTCCTGATCGCCAGAAAGCTTTTCAATACGCGCATAGCTTACTTCGCTATCGCAATGTCAATACTAAATCCCTTCCAGTTTTACTATGCCAGAGAAGGAAAAATCTATGCTCTCCTGACCTTCATGTGTCTCATTTATGTATATCTCTTTCTGAAATTAAAAGAATCTCCAGATGATAAAAAAACCTGGACCCTCTTCACCGTCACTTTCATTATTCTTCCCTATATGCATTACATCGCCGCCTCCATTCCCCTGGCCGCCTTCATTTACATCCTCGTCAATCCTCGTCTCCCTGAAAAATTCAAACGCCGCTTCTTTCTCAGCGCCCTTGCCGCAGTTATCGCATTCCTTCCCTGGATCAGAATTCTAATCATAAAAATAAATCAGACTCTGGCATCCGAAAATATAACCTTTATTCCGCCGTTGAGCCTCAAACGGATCGTTTCGCTGTTTTACGTTTTCGCATCGGGTTTTAATTCCCCGCTGATTGCGGATTATGTCGTCTCGATTCTCACGTTCATTTTTTTCCTTAAAGGCTTGTCCGCTTTTCGCAGATATCCGAAAAAAACTCTATTCATCTTTTTACTGTTTATCGTGCCGCCATTGCTTATAACCATTTTTTCGATTTTTCTGCCGATGTTCATGGAAAGGTACGTCATTTACAGCGGCATTTTTTATATTATTCTGTCGGCATACGGCGTTGCATCGCTGCGGAGCAGGGTAATGAGGATAGGAATAATCAGCGTTTTCGTGGTTTTGAATGCTCTGGCGGTCAGCAATACTTATCAAAACAAGATGCCTTATCAGGCGCGCAATCCGAGCAAATTTTTTCCTGCGACGCCGCGGCGGCCATTTCGAAACATATGCGGATTTATAAACGAGTCGTACCGGGAGGGTGACGCAGTTCTGCATTTTTTACCGCAAACGAGTCTGCCCTGCCGCTTTTATCTTAAAGAAAATATACCCTCTTATCCGACGACTCTTCATCCCGATCTGATAGCCTATGAAGGATTTAAAGACCTGGGCGAAAAAATAGGAGACTATCCTGTTCCTTTATGGGAAATATTCCCTGATTATGAAAGGTTCTGGTTGATCGAATCGTACTGGGGCGTCGCCCCGGACAAGACGGTTCCCGCATGTGAGATAAATCAGTGGCTTTCTTCCCACTGCGTATTGCTGGATGAAAAGAGATTGTGGGACATAGATTTGCGGCTATATGAAAAACATCCGGTGTTCGAGGGAGCGGACAAAACGAAGGTATTGGCGGATAAGGGGGCTTTGAAATTGATAGAACTGGAAGAACCTTTAACCGGCCAAGAGGATAAAATTTTTCGTTACAGGACGCTTCCAACCGTTCACGATGAACTTCTGGAAAATATAATGAGCATCGAGACGCTCCGTCATGATAATGATCGTTTTTCATTTCGAGTGACTAATGTTTCGGATAAAATCATCGATTATTCGGAAACCTGGAAGTGGATCAGCGGAATACTCGAAGCGGAAAGCATGAATATATATCCGTCAAAGGTTTTAACCTGGTGGATACCTATCTGGCGACGCCCTTCCATTCCGTCGTGGGGAAATACGGTTATGCTTTCGCAAGAAATCCAGCGTTTAAAAAATGAACCAAACAGAAAGCTGGAGTTCGATCTGAGAACAAAACCCGGAAATTATGCTCTATTCGTCAGAATGCCGTTCTGGAACGTATCTTCCAAAGAAACCCGTGCTGCCGTATCTTTCTTCCTAAATGACGAAAAACTGACTCATTTCGTGCCCGTAGGATACGGCCCTTATACCTCTATGGAAACCGTCCATCTGGGTAATTTTCACTCCGACGGAAACCCTCAAAAACTCTCAATCCTCGGCGCCGGAAACGAAGATCAAAAAGTCGCCTGGCTTGACATCGACCGTTTCTTTTTCGTTAATCTGGAAAACTGCACTTTTCTCGATTGTGAAAACGCCGAACAGCTCGGAACATATGCTCACTGGTTCCTTAATAATTCCGCCATAGAATCTCCGCATCTCAACAAATCTGTTATGACGGTCGAGACGCCTCCCCAAAGTTTTTCAAATACTCTGAGCCTGAAAATCGACCCGTCGGCTGAGCCGCGTGAGTTATGGGCCAGAATGCCGGGACTGGGCCATTACGCACCTGGTTTGCGGGCGGAAATACATATCTCAGTCACTGATCAAAAAGAAATAAAAATCGTTCAGGGGATGAGTTCAGGCATTCATCGTTCGGGCTTTATCCGGCTGGCGCGTCTTTATGCTGGTCGCTCCTATTCCGTCGACATCAAAGCCTATAATCCCTACGAACAAAAAAATGCCTTCGCTGATGCCGATTTTCTGCTCCTCACGCCCGTTTTTCTCAATGAACAGGAACAACTCAGCGTCATTTATGCCGACTGCTTTTCCACCTTCAACCTGAATCGGTCAGTTTTAAAACCGCAGGAATTTAAAGAATTTTCAGTCGCCTTGTCGAATATCCGTCCCCATGCCTCAAATAAAAATGATCTGCTGCGCATCGATTGGGAAGAATTCGGCACTAAAACGGATTACTGCCTCCAGTTTCCCGTTACGAGTCAACCATGAAAAAAATCATTAACACCTTTATATTTCTTTCAATATTCGGCATCTATTTGAAAACGCTCTGCCCCACAGTATATGTGGGAGACAGCGGAGAAATAACAGCGGCATCTCATCTCCTCGGCATTCCTCATCCCACCGGCTACCCCTTCTTCCTTCTCATCGCCAAATCCTTCTCCCTGACCATACCCGTCAGCGCCGTCCACTGCCGCCTTAATATCCTGTCAGCCTTGTTCAGCTCACTCGCCATCGCCTGCCTGTTTCTCTTCCTGGTAAAATTAAAGAATTCTTCCCTGGCGGGTTGGATCGCTGCAGTCTCCATGGCCCTCTCGGCCACCTCCTGGCAAAACAACATCATCGCCGAAGTATACTCACTGAATATTTTTTTTATGAGCGCCTTTCTATTAACCCTGCAACGCTTTCTCAACCAAAAAAATTGCCGGAACTTATGCCTGACCTTCTTGACCGCAGGTTTCGGAATGCTCCATCATGGCACATTCGTTCTCTTTTCTGCACCCTTCCTGGCTCTCCTCATCCTTTACCAAATTCGTTCCCCTCGTTTTCAAAAACGACTGGTCGTCGCTTCCCTCTTTTTCGTTCTGAGCTGCTCACTGATATTGTATCTCCCCATCCGATCCGATGCAGAACCCTGGATAAACTGGGAAAATACAAATAATCTCGACGGATTGGTCAATCATCTTACAGGAAAAGAATTCCATGAGGACATGATCGTCTTTGATATGCCGGAAGTCCGTATGCGTCTCAAACAGCTCACGGCAGACATTGGTCATGAATTTTATTTCCCTTTAATCCTCTGCGCCTTTATCGGAATGCCGGTTATGATTCGCCGGAACCTCTTGTACGGACTGTCTCTCCTCCTTACCGTTTCTATCAGCATTCTCTTCTGCCTTACCTATCAAATTCCCGATATTCAGCCCTACTTCCTGACCCTGTGGTTCGTAGGCGCCGTATGGATCGGCGTCGGCTCTGACTTCATACTCAAATTCCTGAAAAACAATTGCCGGATGATCTGCTTCGCCTCACTCGCCGTCACTCTGCTCCTGCTCTCCTCCTTACAACCGCTCGTCAAACACTACTCGAATTGCGACTTCTCCGAAGTCTTCATCGGACGCAGCTTCGGCATCGATATCCTTAACACTCTTGAATATGACTCACAGGTCAGAACCAGAGGCTGGACCGCCCCTTTCGTTCTACTCAGCCTTCTGGCTGTCGAAAAAAGAAGACCTGACATCGCTCTAGTCACCCCGTTGCTCGATCACTTCTCTTTTCCGCTGCAATCAAACCAGATCGTCTACCACGTCTCGGCTGCCGATCGACGTCCACCCTTCGGCATGATCCTCCGTCAGGTCGGCATCTGCCTGAGAGAAGTTTATCCCGATGAAAGAATTATTCCGCGACCATGGTTCGAATCCATATACCGGGTCGTTCCCGAAATCGCTGAAAATTCACCGGACAACTTCCTTATCGATGCCGTGGTCGCTCAATATTACTACCGCCGCGCTGAAGATCAATTCGTCAAAGGAAATATCGAAAGTACTCTAAGGGACCTTAAATCCGCCGAATCCATCGCCAAAAACAATGCCCGTATATTGAATAATCTCGGTCAAATATGCCACCGAATCGGACTCAAACATAAAGCCGTCTATTACTTCAGAAAAGCCTCACAATTCAGCCCCGATCTCCCCAAAATCTGGAATAACCTCGCCGTCGCTCTTCTCCAAATGGAAAAAAATCAGGATGCTTACCAGGCTTTCAACGCCGGCATTAAATACGGAATGCCTCCCGATGCCGTCCATGAAAACGCCGGCGACGTCTTCTTCGAAAAAGGCCACTTCGAAGCCGCTTCAAGAGAATACTTTCAGATCAGGGAAGTTAAACCCCAAAACGCAGAAGCCTTCCTTAAACTCGGTCTCTCGCTTAAAAATAGGGGCTTGACAGAAGATGCCATCATTCAATTTCAAAAATCACTCGCCGCCAATGACTCCTTCCCGGAAGCTCACCTCGAACTCGGAAAACTCTACCTCCAAAAAAACTCCTTCCAAAACGCACTCTACCACTTCCAACGCGCCATCGAGCTCAGACCTCACAGCGCCGCTATGCATAACCTCCTCGGTAACGCCTGGTACAAATATCAAAACTTTGAACTCGCCGAAAAATATTACAAAAACGCCATCCATATCTCACCCAGAATCGAATTCTACAATAACCTCGGCGCACTCTTTATCCAAACAGAACGATACGGACAAGCCGTCGATCTCTACCTCAATATCCTCCAGCGCGATCCTTCCTTCATCACCGCTTACAATAACCTCGGCACCGCCTACTACTACCTGCAGAAGATCAAAAAAGCCGCCGAAATGTGGGAAAAATCTTTGCTTTTGGCTCCGGAACAAAATACAATTAAAAAGTATTTAATCGAATTGAAAACAAATTTGCCGAAGGAGGCGAAATAATTTTTTTTGATTTTTTCGAAAACCAAAAAACGTTACACGACAGGGAATTAAAGGCGCAATTATTCCGATTTTTACTGTTTTTACCGAAATTACCAAAAAAAGTGAATAATTCGCCTTGACATTCCGGGCAAAAAATATTAGAACGAAAATGAGGATTTAAGGGTTTCCTCAAAGGATTCTATTAGGGTAAGGGTCAAAAGAGAAAGTTTCATATCACGAAAGAGGAAAGGAGCGACGTTTCCTCGAAGCTGCAGAATAAAGGGTAAGGGTTAGAACTATGAAAAGACGAAAGACGACAATATTCTTGTATGCGTTATGGATTTCACTGGCAATGAGCGTTACGACGGTAAAGGCGGGACATTTCCAACCGGAGCCTCAGATATTAACGGTGGAGACTGAGATGTTGTCACCGGTAAGGCCATTGGCTTTAGAACCGGACCGCGGCTTGGATTCTGCTGTCATGTATGCATCTCGATTGATGACGGCCCGGAGTTTCGGCATGATGGAGCTGGAGCCGGAGGTATCGAATTATCCCACCTGGACGCCGACTCAGGAACCCACATTCACTCCAACGCCGCCGTCTCCGACGCCGACGCCTCAGCTTAAGCCTGACGCGCCGATACTGGCGGAAGAACCGGGTTGTTCACCGGGTTTAACGAACGAAATTTTCTGGAGTGATCCGTCAGTGATGCCGGCTGACGAGTATTGGGCGATGTGTGCATTGGATCCTGAATTTGAAGACATAGTACAGGAAAGTGATTGGATTGACGACCTGAATTATGAATTCACGGGATTGGAACATAACGAGGTATATTATTACAGCGTTCAGTCCAGGTATCTGGGAGGCGAAGAGAGCGACTGGTCGAACACTGTATGGTCAAGGCAGGATGCTGAACCGCCGATAGTATGGATCGGAGGATTCTGGGATACTTATCTGGAATACGACAACTATTCGATGTTGACGGTGATGGCGTTTGTACCCGAAGAACCGGTGACGATCGAGATTCTTTTCGACGGCGTACATACAGGATTGTTCCTTAAAGACAACGGCGAAGACGGCGACGAAAGAGCGGGTGACGGGTTCTATACGCATCGAAGCATGTTCTTTGTTTCGCTGGAACCTGAGGATTTACCCGTATCGCTGGAAATAAAGGATTGCGCGGGAAATCATTCAACAATGCCGTGGCCTGATTTGTGGGTTTACTGATCAGCCGATCGATCCGAACTGCAAATAGCGACTGTATATTAATCGACGGCTTCCTGGTCGCCCGGCCCGGAAGCCGTCGGTTTTTTCCCATTAAGGACTTGTGAAATGCTGAATAAAGAAAACGCGAAACAGGCTCAGGCCTCGTCGGTTTTCATGTCCCCCGGTCGCCTGCCGTTTTGATAGTCGACGTCCGAAGAAAAGGGCATGGGAGAAAATCTCCGTTGAAATATCGTCTGCAAATCGCCCTCTATTAGCTTCGGACATTGCTTCGCCGCTTCGCTGATATGTTCCATGGCATCCGCGTAACTTTTCTGCTTGTAAAGCAATCGCGCCAGATTAAAACGAATCGGCACGGCATCCTTCACCTTAATAGCTTTCAAATATTGCGAAGTCGCTTCGTTATTCTTGCCAAGCGATTCATAACAAAGCGCCAGATTAAAACGTATTTTTCCGGAATCGCCGTAAAAAAGCGCTTTCTTGTAATAATTCACGGCATCATTAAAATAATTTTTCCTCTGCAATTCATATGCTTTTTTGGACCAGTCATCCGCCTTTATACGTAAGCTCTCATAATCAAAAAATTCGTCGAAATATCCACGGTCCGTCAGCAAAATCAGTTCTGTCAAAACGTTTTTCAGTTCCTGCCTGCTCTCGCACTCCATCTCGATCGTCATCCTGTTACCGTTGAATCTAAGTTTCCCGCCGTCGAAACGGATGGTTTTCTCATTTTCGGAATTCTTCACTCCCGTCCGCTTAAAAATAGCGTCGATACCTTTGCCCAACACATCCTCTTCATTCTTCAATAGCTTCAACCTCCCTGGCAAAAGTTCGATAATCCCGGGCCCCTCGACTGTCCGGATCATAAAGGATTATGGGCAGCCCGTGACTGGGAGCTTCAGCAAGCCGTATGTTGGAATGAATTACGGTATCGAAAACCTGACCGTCGAAATGAGAACGCAATTCCTCCACTACCCTTTCACATAACTTTGTTCCCGTCTGATAAATCGTCGGCAGTATCCCCGATAATCTTAACTCTGGATTCAGCCTCGTCTTCACAATTTCTATCGTGTTCAATAACCGGCTCATTCCCTCCAATGCAAAAAAATGAGCCTGCACCGGCAAAATGACTTCATGCGCCGTCGTCATGGCGTTCAACGTCAGCAAACCCAACGATGGCGGACAATCCAGCAATATATAATCGTAATCTTCTTCCACATCCAATACCTTCTCCGCCAGTATGATCTCACGCCCTATCGTATTCACCAGCTCTACTTCCGCTCCAGACAAATCCAGTCTCGCCGGCGCCAAATCCATCCTCTCTACCGCATTCTTTACTATCGCACACTCCAAATCCGCATCAGCCCGAACCAATACGTCGTAAATCGAACGGGATAATCCGTCCGGATCGATCCCCAGCCCAATTGTGCTGTTCGCCTGCGGGTCCAAATCTATCAACAGCGTCCGACGTCCCATTTCGCTTAAACAGGCCCCTAAATTAATCGCTGTCGTCGTCTTGCCGCTCCCGCCCTTCTGATTCGCCAAGGCTATCAATCTCGTCGCGTTGCTTTTTTTCATAAGTTGCCCACCGCTTTAAAATTATCAATATAAAACGCATGAGTCAACTGATTTCCGCTCCGATATGATTCAAATTTTTCGTGCAAATTATTCATCACCGCTTTACTGCCCGCAGCTTTGCAAATCGAAAGGATCATCCCTTCTTCAAACTTCGGCTGCATTTTGACTTCATTCATAAAATGATTATGCAAATCCTTTTCAGGACTCCAAAGCTTTAATTTTTTATGGACTGATCAAACTGGGGGTACTCTTTTTCATGAAATATTTGACTGATTGTAATCCTCTTAAGAAACTAATCCTGTCCCACTAATATCTGCATGACGAAACACCGCTGTTTTTTTCATTGAGAGACGATTGTTCAGGTATCGGCGTCTGTATCGATATCTCTGTCACAATCGGCATGAATATTTACGAGGAGATGTATTTTATCATTATCAGATTTTCAAGCCTTCTCAATTGTTCAAGGATGTGAAAATTGTAACCGCGAAACATGGATATTTGACCGATGCCGTTTTTTAAAATCGAACAGAAAAAAAGGGGTTGGTTAAGAAAAACTCGCTTTTATTCCTTTACCGCGAAAACTGCCGGCAGGAAGTCTTAGGGGAGTCATGGAGGAGGGATTCCCTTGCAATGGCAGCTCTTCGCATTTTTGCTTCGAAAGAAGCATTCATGGATACGGCTCTCTTAACCAACGCCCTTATAACTTAGAATAAAAGCGTCCATGCAAGCCCAAATATTATGATAGCAATTCCCATGCCAAAGATCAAGTATTTTTTTTGGGCTGATTTTACTAAGAGTTACAGATTCGGAGCTCATTATGCCAGCAGCAATACAGCAACTTCTTCCGTTACCCTCTATTTTATTGCTTTATAATGGTTTTCTTGATTACTTGCCTCCTTCTTCCTCCGCCTCTCTCTATTATGTAACTCGAAACTTTACTCTCATTCCCCGATGAACAAACACTTCACATCGTTCTCCTTCTCGCGCCGCCCTTGCATGCAAATTCTGCACTTTTTATGACCGGGCCTTTTTATTCATGAAAACATTTCATCCTGCCCCCCCAAATTTTTTGTTTGACAATTTTAGTCTCGAAAGATATAAATAGTTTGACTCCTGGGATGGGAAGGTTCCATTGGGGAGTCGGCTAATTGGTAAGCCACCTGACTCTGGATCAGGCGATTGCAGGTTCGAGTCCTGCCTCCTCAGTAGAGCCGTTCCGTTTCCAGATTATTCATCGGAGTGCCCGGTCCCATCGTCTAGCGGCCTAGGACATCGGCCTCTCACGCCGAAAACACGGGTTCGATTCCCGTTGGGACCATAAAAGAAGTTTTCAAGATGAAAAAAGAACACAAACAGAACGTATTGCTGATAATCATCACCATGGTCATTGCCGTCGGCATGGTTTGGCTGAATACCTGGCAAAGGTGCCGCGAACAGTTTCGCGAAGGCGAAGCATTTTATGAACACAACGATTATCTAAAGGCGATTACGGCTTACGAAACCGCCATTCATGCTTATACGCCGTTCAATTCCATGATTCCGAAAGCTGCTGAAAGACTCTGGGACATAGGAATGATGTACGAGCAGAAAGGCGAATTCGATGCCGCATTGATAGCGTTGCGTTCTCTCCGGTCAAGTTTTTATGCAGTAAGAAGCCTGTATACCCCTTATCCGGAATGGATTGAGAAAACCGAAAAAAGGATTCCTGAAATCATTGAAAAACAGGAAAACGCCAGGAAAATAGCCGGAGAAAAAACATCCTCTGAAATAATCGCCCCGCCTCCATCCCTGGAATAAAAGCTGTTTCCTGGAGTAGGTCGAAATTCAACCACGAATCTAACGAATCGCACGAATCAGGAAAAGGACATTACGGGAATTTATGGCTTCGCTGTCGGACCTGAACTGGAAAACATTCATTAGCTGCAATTCACGGTCGCGTCTCCATTCTTATTCGTGGGATTCGGGTGATTCGTGGTTGTATTCCTGATTAAAATCGTTAATGATACGGCGGCAAAGCTGCAATACGATCCTTGAAACGGTTATGCTTTATTTTTTTCAACCACGAATCTAACGAATCGCACG
>CAZUFC010000075.1:0-40900 GCA_964619725.1 uncultured bacterium
CGAACACCAACGGATGTCCCCACAAGCACATCATCGCCGACTTTGACTCCCACGCTTTCGCCCACAGAGGAACCGACATTGACGCCTACTAATACACCGACACGAACACCAACGGATGTCCCCACAAGCACATCATCGCCGACTTTGACTCCCACCCTCTCGCCCACAGAGGAGCCGACATTGACGCTTACTAATACCCCGACCCGAACACCAACGGATGCGCCCACAAGCACCTCATCGCCGACTTTGACTCCCACTCTCTCGCCCACAGAGGAACCGACATTAACGCCCACGAACACTCCGACTCGAACCCCCACGGACGTTCCCACAAGCACCTCATCGCCGACTTTGACTCCAACGCTCTCGCCCACACAGCAACCAACATTAACGCTCACGAACACTCCGAGCCGGACGCCGACGGATGTTCCTACAGGTACATTGACGCCTACGTCGACCCCCACCCTTTCCCCGACCGAAGAACCTTCATTAATCCCGTCCTACACGCCAAGCGTTACCTATACTCCAACTCTTATGCCTGTCCCCAGTTTCGATAGTGCAGGCATCGCGTTATTGATTCTCGTGTTAAGCGCAGCGATTCTGTTCTTCAGGATTTCGCATCCAAGGAGTTAAATTGATCTGACGCTCTGAATGAGTCAACTCTTTATAAAAACAAAAGAGCGATTCGGTAAAATATTGCCGGTCCTTGAAGTGTCCTGGATACTCGTAGTGTTGCGTTCCGTGTTGAAAGGAGAGGATTATCGCTCATTTAAAAATCGGTTTCTTGTTTATCGCATTTATTCCTGATAATTTATCAGTCGCGAATTCTGCCGGTTCACGCCGCCGTGCTTGTATTCCTTTATGAATGAGCTATATATTCTCTGGTTATAGACGGCAGGGACGAACTCATATTAATGGTCCGGGATTTTGCAGGGCAATCGTTTTTCGTTTCGAATTACTGCTGACCGAATAAGCAAATAATGAATGACTTGCACTGAATTCGAGGAGATACAAGATGCACAACAAAAATTCATCAGCGCTCCTGCTGACCGTTCTTCTAGTGTTAATTTTACCCGTAATCGTTCAGGGGGGAACGGTTTACTTTTCCTTCGGGCTGCACACGGATTTTTATCATTCTTATCGAGGCGACACACCTGACGATGACGGATTCGGTCATGATATCGATGCAATAACGGCGACTTTGGATATACTTGAGGTTCATCCGGAAGTAAAATTAAGCTGGGAATTCGACAGTTGGCAGACGTTGGAGCAGCGCCTGCCGGAATATGCCCCGGAATTGTTCGAGAGGATAAAGGCACGGGTAGAGGAAAAGGATGAGGTACGTTTTCAGTCCTGGAACGGGGGGATAGTGACGGCTGAGACGCCTGAGGAGTTTGCAGCCGGAATCAATATGCAGCGGGAGACATTAATGTCGATCTTCGGAAAAGCGGAGAACGGCGTTTATCCGCAGGAAATGATGCATTCGCCTTCCTTAATCCCAGCATATAATGATTTAGGAATCGAATGGGTCAGTTTATTTTACAGCGCGTCGCCTTTTACTGCTTTCAGGCGTTATGCGGAGCTGGAAGGAGCGGACCTCTATAATCCTTTATGGTTGGAGACGCCGGACGGGCAGCACAGGATGATCGTGCTTCCGACGTATCATCATGCGGATGTGACTGATTTTATGGGTTTTGCGCCCTGGGCTCAATATGTTCATATGACGATTGAGGAGGATGTATTGATTTTCGTCGCCTTTGATGCCGACAGCATTTCCTGGGAACTGGTATTCGATATGTTTCTCTCTGATCTCGAAGAATTGACTTTCGTCGAATTCTGCACGCCGGGGGAATATCTGATGACGCATGAGCCTGAGTCTACGATAGTTCTTCGTCGCGATCTGGCCGACGGCGCTTTTGACGGTTATCATTCATGGGCGGAAAAACCGATAAATCACGAAATATGGACAGCGATAGATTTCAGCAGATCGGGGGAGAACGACGCCGAATTCCTGACGAATCGTTTCAGCCTGGAATTACCCGCTGTTGAAGATATACTTGAACAAAACTTCCTGACGAGACTCATAACGCTTAAAACGACGCACTTCGGCCTGGCGAATCCTTTCCTGCATCCGGACCGTGTGGAAAAAGCGCGCTTTTATGCCGGTGAAATACGCCGGTTGTCATCCGAAGCGAAAACTTTAACGGAAACCGCAGTCCAGCCTCACTTGGCAGAATTATTCGGTGAACCGCCGGCGATGGATTTTCCTGGAACTTTGACACCTTGTTATATTTACCGGGATTCGCTTTCAGAGGAGTCTGCATTGACGAAAATACCGCTGGAATATACGCAAGGAGAAAGTTATCCCGGCGGAATACGGGTTTTTCAGAACGGGCAGGAAATTCCAGGCGGCCTGATCAATGTCGAACACTATGAAGACGGTTCTGTAAAAAAAGCGACCCTGGTTTTTGTTTGCATTTTTGAGGACGATCATGACGATGTCCTGTGCTGGATAAGTCGCAGTGAAGACCCGGATGTCGAAATTCCGGACTATGGGCTGATCGATACTCAGCCGGATGAATTGAACAACGGACTGATAACCCTGTCGTTCGATGAGAGTGGATTCCCGGTTTCTTTTATTTTTGATGGAATCGAGTTTGCAGGTGATCCTTTCATTTGTCCCGGAATCGTCTATGCGGAACAACATTTTGGTCCTGCAGTCCTGGTTACGGTTGATGAGCCGTTCTCGACTTACGGCAGGGGTTTCCTGCATGAAATTAAACGATGGGGATTTTATGATATTGATTGTGAAAGCGAGTCCATAACGTCTGAAGTGCAATATCGATTTAGAATATATGCAGGAATCCCAGCATTGGAAATTGAAACGAAAGCCGAGTTTCCCGAACTTGAAGAACCATGCCTGGAAAAATTTACCGAAGCTGTTCCATTGGGCATCAAACCGGAAATATCAGGTGCAAATCTAAGAGTATGGAAGCATAATTTCTTCGATGACGTTTCCTATTACGACATCGATGATCCGATAGATACGACGAACAGTCACATCACAGCATCCTGGTGCGCAATAAGCGCAGAAAACAAAGGATTATGCCTGGCTTACGATGCGGTCAAAAGAGCTTCACACGCTTTCTGTCCATTGAAAATCATCCGGAACGATCAGCAAAAACTGACCCCCGTCATGAATCCCTTCGGAACATTCTGGGGCGAACTCCCCTCATACGATGCCAGACGCACCGGTGGAAGCGGCATGGGTGAAACCTTCACACTTTCCGTGACGCCTCATCTGAGTTCCGCCGCTCCTGCTTATTCAGGACATATGGTCGAATCAGCCGTCCTGGCTTTACCCTATTGCGGCGATGAACCGGCCGAAGCGACAAAAAATACCGCAGAACTTTATTCGACAAGTCCGAGTTTCATACTAACGGACGAACTTCCGTATATTTCTCCGCAATTGCAAATCAATATGCCGGCGGATTTTTTTGTCCCCGGCGACATATTCGATTGCCGCATTACATTTGAAAACGAAAACATACCCAGGAGAAACGTCCCGCTGGTCCTGCTTCTGGATATTCAGGGGCAATACTGGTTCTGGGATGACTGGACACAGGAATTCGATTTTGAATCCATAGACATACCGCCCGGCGAATCGGAAAAAATCATCTTCAATCCAATGGAATGGCCCCAAACCGGTAATCAAAAGATGGATAATCTAACCTTTCATGCCGCTCTGCTGAATAACGCCATGACTGCCGTCCTTTCCAATATCGATTCCTTCACTTTTGGATTCGGACCCGCCCGTCAATAAAGGGGGACAAGTCTCTTATACCCCCCCAAACCCATTCATTAAGTTCATGACCGTGAGTTATGAACTATTCCTGTCCCTTAAGTCCCTTAGGTCCCTTAGGTCCCTTTGGTCCCTTTGATCCCTTTGGTCTTTTTCGACCTTTCCATACTTTTCCGATCTGCCTGCAGCAAAGTTTCTAAAACAAAATCGAACAGCCTGAAAAGCGTTGATTTTATCCCTGTCATCATCATCATCACACCAATGCCGGTCCGATAATTTTCCGTAAATCTTTTTAAACTTTTTCCGTTAAAACGGATCAAAAAAAAAGGCGCTTAAACGTGCCCTTGAAAATTGAAAAGTTCATGAAAGGATAGAAGGTTGAAAAATTGATCACAACTAAAAAAGTATGATTTATGTTCATCATGATTTATAGAAGAAGAAAGGCAAAGCATCAATGGCGAAAGCAACGAACAACCGGATAAAATATGTGACCGTGATGACATCGTTTGTTTTTTCAGCAATGGTGACGACAACGATGCTGCCGGTACTGGGCAGTGAGGATAGTATCAGCTTAAGCATTACGGAAGCGATTAACGCGGCATTGAAACAGAATCTGGACTTGCGGAGGGGCACGAATGAAATAGAGTCTTATAAAATTGAGAAGGAACGGGCCAAAGCTCATTTTCTTCCGGACCTGCGGTTATCGGGTCATTCATCCTGGAGCAGCTCTGTGAAGGGTGAAGAGAGCGAATCATTTTCCAGTACGGCGAGTTCCAGTTTAAATTTATTCAACGGATTCGGCGACGTTTCGGAACTGCGGGCAGCCAGAGCGGAACTTCAAGGGGTCCTCTCCGATTACGAGCGTGATCGTCAAGGGATCGTATATTGGACGATACGGCAATTCATTGAAGTAATTTCAGCCGGGGAGTATGTCCGCATTGAGGAGGAAAATCTTATTACCCAGGAGAATTTATTACAACAGATGGAGGCTTTCCACGAGGCGGGAAAAATATCAAAAGCGGACGTCTATCAGCAGAAAGCGGATATCAAGCAGAGTGAACTTCAGGTCTTGAATGCGGAGCGCAATTGGGAGGTGGGTCGAATAGAGCTGCTGAAAATTCTGGCTGAACCGGCAGACGCGACAATGGAATTCCAGCCGCCGGAAATAGAGGCTATGACGTCGGCTATTGCGGAATATTCACCCTCGTTTTCCCTGGAGGATGTATTGGCGAATCGTGACGATTACAAGGCGTACGAGAGTAAAATGAAAACAGCGAACGAAAGAATCAAGGCCGCCCAATCAGGATATTGGCCTTCAATTTCATTATCTGCCGGCGCCGGCTCCAGTTACCGCGATTCAGACCTGATGAATTCATTCTATGAACAATTCTGGGAAAATAATCCTTACCTGCAGATCGGATTGAGTCTTTCCTTTCCCATATTCGATCAGGCAGCGCGAAAATCGAGTTTAAAAAAAGCTCAAATTCAACTTTCCAATCAGGAAATCGCTTTTCGCAGCTTGAAACTTGAAATAGAATCGGAGCTGCAACAGGCGATTCTGGATTTCCGCACTGCATTAAAAGAAAGGGAAGCCGCATACGCTAAACGTGATTATGCCCGGGAGGCGTTAATAATTTCGCAGGAACGTTACAGAGTCGGAACGGCCGATTACGTCCAGCTCAGCCAGGCCAGGGCGAGTTTCCTCAACGCTGCTTATCAGCAGATAGATGCCGATTATGGACTTTTTCTGCAGTACACTGCGCTGCATTACTATATCGGTGATATCGACAAGATCATTGAATTTTTGAATGAGGTTGAAGGGAGAACCGAATGAAAAAAATGATAATTTTGATTGTCATTGTCGTTTTCATTGCTGCAGGATCAGCGTTTTTCTTCATGAATGCCAGGAAAGCCGAAGGGAAAGCAGGATATAAAACGACGGAAGTCGTTATCGGCGATATAGAAAGCGTGATTACCTGCAGCGGAACTCTCAGTCCTCTAACAACGGTTGAAGTAGGTACCCAGATATCCGGGATTATTTCGGAGATATACGTTGATTTTAATGACAAGGTTGAAGAAGGACAATTGCTTGCCCGTCTGGATACTTTACTTCTCGAAGCATCTTTAATGGATGCAGAGGCTTCTTTGGAAAGAGCTGAAGCGCAGTTGGAACTGGCGCAGTCGGATTATGATCGTAACAAGCCGCTGTATGAAAAGGGATTAATTTCAGAAGCGGAATTTTTGCCCTATTCCATAGCCGTAAAGACGCAGAAGGCATCTTTGAAGTCGGCGCGAGCATCATTCAAGCGCGCGTCACAGAATCTTCAGTATGCGGAAATCACGTCACCCATTGCCGGCAAGGTGATCGAACGTAATGTCGAGGAGGGACAGACGGTCGCCGCCAGTTTTTCGACGCCTACATTATTCATAATTGCCGAAGATTTGAAACAGATGGAGATACTGGCTGAAGTGGACGAAAGCGATATAGGTCGAATAAAGGAGGGTCAGTCAGTGAAATTCGATGTTCAGGCTTATGAGGACACAATTTTCAAAGGGGTCGTAAAACAGGTTCGTTTGCAACCTGCGGTCGTATCCAATGTCGTGACTTATACCGTAATCGTGCAGGCAACGAACGAGAACGAACTGCTTTTACCCGGCATGACCGCAACTGTGGACTTCATCATTGATCAATGTAAAGATGCTCTTTTAGCGCCCAATGCCGCTCTCCGGTTTCAGCCCACACAGGAAATGAGGGACAAGATTCGTGAAAGAATGGAATCTGAGAGGGAGCCGATGTCTGATGAAGAAAGGGAAAAATGGAAGGCGAGAAGGGAAAGTCGAGGAAGAGGAGAGGGAGAAAGAAGCGGACGAGGATTCGGAATGGGTTTTGGAGGAGGTACGGAACGACGGGAGGATATCAAGCTTTTATGGTTCATTGATGAAGAGGGAAACCTGTTTTTTGATCCTGTGAAAACGGGAATGACTGATGGTTCCGTTACTGAAATAGTTCATTCCCGAAGACTCAAAAAGGGTCATAGGGTGATTACTGGATTTACGACCGATTCCGACAATAACAGAAGCGACGGAAACCGCAGACAATTCCGCGGAGGACCTCCGCATAGAATGTTCTGATTGTCGAAGCAGTTGAAATATCAGATCAAAATTGGAAAACAGAGAGAAACTTACTTCTGAAAATTTCATTGATGAAGAACCGCACAGGAGCAGAAATGAAAAAGGTTATAGAAACGAGAGAGCTGAAAAAAACTTTTCATATAGGCAGCATCGCCGTGCATGCATTGAGAGGCGTTGATCTTACCGTTGAAGAGGGTGAATTCATTTCCGTAATCGGTCCTTCAGGTTCGGGGAAATCAACCCTGATGAATCTGCTGGGTTGCCTGGACATACCCTCATCCGGCGAATACCTGTTGGATGGAAAACGAATAAACGAAATAAAAGCAGGCGAATATGCGGGTATAAGAAACCAGAAAATAGGATTCGTTTTTCAGGGTTATAACCTTCTGCCGAGAACGTCAGCTCTGGAGAACGTCGAACTTCCGCTTCTATATGACCGAAGCCGAAGGATAAAAGACCCGTCGAAAGCGGCAAAGGAAGCCTTGAAACGCGTCGGACTGGAGGCGAGAATGCATCACTTTCCTCATCAACTGTCCGGCGGAGAACAGCAACGAACAGCGATAGCGAGAGCATTGGTCAACCGGCCCTCCATAGTTCTGGCGGATGAACCTACCGGAAATCTTGACAGCGTTACGACGTTAGAAATTATGAAAGTTTTCAGGGCGCTCAACGAACAGGATATAACGATAATTCTGGTCACGCATGAGAAGGAAATAGCCGAAACGACGGATCGTATCGTTGAAATAAGAGACGGAATGATTCACAGCGATTACAGAGTCGCTGGAAACGGGAAATAGGCGGCAACAAGATGTACAGATTTAAAGGACTTATAAAAACAGCCTTAAAAAGCTTGCTCAGAAACAGAAGCCGCAGTTTGCTTACATCGCTGGGCATAATAATCGGCGTAAGCGCAGTGATCGTTATGACTGCCATCGGCCAGGGATCACAGCAGAGAATTGAACAAGGCATAAATGCTTTGGGAACCAACCTTATAATCGTTTTTCCCGGCAGCAGTCGCATGGGAGGAGTAAGCCGGGGACGCGGCAGTTTCAACCGTTTTACCTTTGATGACGTGGACAAAATTCAACAACAGGCGACGCTCGTCTCAGGCGTTTCGCCTGTGGTAAGATCAGGCGGGCAGATCATAGGAGGAGACGGCAACTGGTCTACTTCCATACATGGAGTTTATCCGGATTATTACAATATAAGAAATTGGGAACTCGAATACGGCGACTTTTTTACCGACAGGGACGTTAAATCGAAAAAAAAAGTATGCCTGCTCGGAAAAACCGTGTCCGATGAGTTGTTTCCCGATCTGGACCCCACAGGAGAAACCGTCAGAATCAGGAATATTCCTTTCAAGGTGATCGGAGTATTAAAAAGCAAAGGTCAGACAGGCATGGGAGGCGATCAGGATGATATTATTCTGGCGCCCGCGACCACCGTGCTCTACCGGCTTAAAGGTCGAAGATGGGTCGATATGATTAATGCTGCAGCGATTTCTTCCGACCGACTGAAAGAAGCGGAAGAAGAAATGAGACTGCTGCTGAGAGAATCACACGGGCTGCAATACGGCGAAGAAGATGATTTCGTCATCAGCGATCAGGCCGAAATTACCGAAACCGCGTCGGAAACCGCACGCGTCATGACCCTGTTGCTGGGCTCCATCGCTGCAGTATCCCTCCTGGTCGGCGGAATAGGCATTATGAACATCATGCTCGTCTCAGTAACAGAACGAACCCGTGAAATCGGAATAAGAATGTCCGTCGGCGCACAACACGGCGACATACTCCTTCAATTCCTCACCGAAGCCGTAATACTGAGCCTGGTCGGAGGAATAATCGGCATACTTCTCTCTTTCGGCATCGAATATCTTCTTAACTATTTCACCGAACTTACCGCTGTCGTCAGTATGCCCATCATACTCCTGGCGGTCTTCTTTTCTGCTGCAGTCGGAATATTCTTCGGTTTCTATCCCGCTCAGAAGGCAGCTAACCTCAATCCCATTGAAGCGCTCCGATACGAGTGAACAAAAAACACTCCTATTCGTAATTATTTGATCCGATTGCGATACCGAAAGAAACGGCCCTTGATGAAAAAAACAGCGTTGAGTTCTTAAATTATTTTACTTTGACCGTTTTTTTTCTTTTCATTATACTTGTCATCGATCGACAAGTGAATTTCTTCACTTGTCGATGAGGATAAGGGGAAGGTTACCCCCTTTTAATTCTCTTGACAACATTTGTAAAGAGATGTGGGCTTAGGCATGAAGCAGGAATTTCTATCATTATCGACTTATCGGCATCCGCTTGACCGCCGCTTCATTTCGTACTTTCCGGGCTGCGAAAGGGGTTTTGTTTACAATATTAAATTGAAGTCGTTCAAAACTGAACGGCAATTGAAAATATGTCCATGATTCTTTCATCGACAATTTCTTTCCGAAAAAGGATTAGCGGGTTGATTATAATGATGCTGCAGCGTGTCGTTTCCTGTAATGTAAAACGAAGAAATCGGCAGCCAATATACTCCCGAAAAGTTTCAATCAATGGAATCCTTAATTGAATCTAAGCGGAAAAATATGAAAAAATATCTTGCCTTCATTGTTTCTCTGTCTGTGATCGGAATATTGATATATCATTTCTTTCCTTTTGAATTATTCCGTTCAGCGAAGGACCTGAACATCGTATTCATTTCGATTGATACGCTCAGGGCAGATCGCCTGAGCTGTTTCGGCTACCCGAAAAACACATCGCCGGAGATCGACCGGATATCCAAAGAAGCTGTCAGTTTCAACAATGCTATGATATGTTCTACATTTACCGCGCCCTCTCATGCTTCAATGCTTACCGGACTTTATCCTTCTTCTCACGGTAACTTAACGAACGGTTATGTGCTGCCGGCGGCCAATTTAACGTTGGCGGAAGCGCTCAAAAAAAGCGGATACAATACAGCCGCTTTTGTTGCTGCTAAAGGAATTCTCGGCAAACAGTTCGGTTTTGCACAAGGCTTTGATTATTTCAGTGAAGGAGACACCGGAACCAGAAAAGCAGAAGAAGTTACGGTTGAACTTTTGAATTGGCTGGATCAATTTGCCGAAAAAGATAAGTTCTTTATTTGGGTCCATTATTATGACGTACATTGTGATTATAAAGCGCCGGCTCCTTATTACAACATGTACTATAGTGATTATGCCGGAGGACTCGATCCGACATCCAAGTGCGGCAAGGCAGATTATAACAAAATGGATTTGAACGAAGACGATTTTTCATTTATTAACGCTCTATATGACGGCGAAATTCGCTATGTGGACCATTCCATAGGAATTTTGTACAGGAAATTATTAAAGTTGGGCATCATGGACCATACAATTTTTATTATTACATCAGATCACGGCGAATTACTCGGAGAACGGGAATTGATCGGCCATAACCTTTCCGTTTATGATACGGAAATAGTCGTACCCCTGATTATCAGGCATCCTGAATTAGAATCAGCCGGGAAAATAATCCCTGATCAGGTTGAATCAATCGCGATTATGCCTGCTATTCTTGATATGGTCGACGTCAAGGTCGATAGAAATTACGATGCCGCCGGCTTGTTTCCCCTGTTGAAAAATAAGGAATTGAAAACCGGGGTCGGATATTCCGAAACAGCGATGGAAAAAGGAATGGAACAATTTGTCTGCTCCAGAACTGTCGAATGGAAATGTATATGGAATGAAACCAGTAATAATTTTGAGCTCTACTCATTGCAAGATGATCCGGGAGAACTGAACAACCTGGCGGATGAAGAAAAACCGTTGACCGATTTACAAAAGAACGCTTTCTTGCAATGGACTGAAACGAAAAAAAAGTATTCCCGGGATAAATTGCAGGAAATCAGCGAAAGCGTAAAAGATAACCTTAAAACTTTGGGTTACGTTAATCAATAATCTGAAAAGACGGGCATTGATCAAAAAAGCGTCTTTTGAGGTTACAATTCGACAGAATCGCCCATCATACTCCTGTCGGTCTTCCTCTCTGCTGCACTCGGAATATTCTTCGTTTTCTATTCCGCTCGAAAAGCGGCGAACCTGAATCCTGTTGAAGCGCTTCGTTATGAATGAAGAGGTGCAATGCCTCCCGGAATTATGTCGGATTTTTTATTCCCGTTAGTATTTGGCATGTGAAGCATTAAAAGGACAAAATGACATAAGGGGCATAAAGGATTTAAGGGAGTGTAAGGGCCGGGATGATGTTAAATTCGTGTCCCAGACTTTTTCAGGAGGGCTTGGAAATTCTGCCGGCATACGATATCCCTCATCATAACAGGCCGGCAACCGCCACGCCGATGCGGACAATGATCGGCCAAACCACAAGCAGGTAAAGGATTAAGAGAATAATCCATTTGCGACCAGAAAACAGCTTATGAGCGCCGCTGCCCTGGAACCCTATGCTGAAGCCGAACATGGCTTGCCATAGAATCCCTGTCCATCCATACTCGCTGAATGCGGCCATGGATAAAGCGTGAACCAGCACGCCGGCAACAATCGAACCGGCAAACATCTTCCCGGTACCCCTGAGGTCTTCTTTGCGAAAGTGGACAAGCAGATCGACGGCCAGCAACGCTAAAAGCGCTCCCAAACAAATGTCCGTCCAGATAATGATCCAAATGAAATATGACATCCCCACTTCAATCGTTGCCGGAAGGATCAAAAACAATCCAACCGAGCCGATCGCATGCCAGATCGCCAAAATAATACAGATTACCCGGAAGACTACAATCCCAAGCACTTGCTTATCCATGACATTATAACTCCTTCCAAAGCATTAAAAAAGTGCAACCCCGGTTTGATCAGACCCAAAATTTGACATGCAACCCATGCATTTTTCATTACTTTATTCTGCAGATTCAGATGCAGTATACCTCAACCATGTTTTACATATTGTTAGCCTCTTTTCACCTTCCGTCCACAGCATCTGAGACTGCGGGAATTTCTAGTTAAGCGAAACGGTTATTCGCGAAGAACAGGCGTTAATCAATTCCCAGGAGAGCCTGCAGTTCATCAATTTGTCTCTGTTGATCGCCCAGTTGAATTTGTTGTTGCTGAACCACTCGAGTGAGGACCGCAATGATGTCCATGGTCATTAAGCCTTCTCTGTCGTTTGTCGCCACCAGATCGGGAACATCCTCGGCGATGAAACCCAATCGTTCTTCCTGCTTGTCGCTGATAGAGTTGAACCTTACGGGATCGAGCGCGGTCAATGCTTCCAGCGCCTCCTGCAGGGAAAGGCTTGCGATATTCCGGCTGTCTTTCCTGGAAGAAGTTTCCGTGAGGCCGGTGCAGCGGATGTCGCCGATTACATCAAGCAAATAGCCGCTTGCGGGATTATTCGTACCAATGCCCACGTCTCCGTATTTTGTAATGGCCACGGCTGTGCCTGGTTCGCCGGTTGGAACGACATATGTACGGAATACGTTATCAGCGGTACCAAAACAATTTTGCCCCCCGGAGTAAGGTTGGCTCCAGGCCATTCGGGAATTCCACGTATCTCCTCAGACATACCAGGTATAGACCTGGCCGGCGGTCACCGGCAAAGGATTGCTAAAAGTAATGGTAAACCATTCGTTTGTGCCGGTATTTACTCCGCTCTGACTGGCCAGCAAGGCGCCGCCGGTCCCCTGCCCGGAATATATTTCCAGAGTGCCGTTGTTTATCGAGTCTGATAAAACATATATGTCGATTTTAGTTAACTCCCCGGTAATGCCGCAAGTGAAAGACTGATAACAAGAACCCGTCCAACTGGTGTCGTATGCTTCATTAACCTGATCGAGTATTTCGTCTCCTCCGCCGATCCGGGGCGCTTGAAAATCTATTATTTCATTGGATTCGTCGTAACCGAGGGATGCATCTCCGGGTAAACGGATATAACCGGTCACATTTATGTCGCCGGCAACGTCCAGTTTGTGGTTTGGAGCCGATGTGCCTACCCCAACCATCTCTGTCGAGGGATTGAAATAGACTTCAGAACCTGCAGCGGTTCCGCCGTTGTTGTAGATCATTTGTCCGTCAGCGCCTGCCGTCGGTCCCTGCGGACCGCTTGGACCCCGTTCGCCGACCGGTCCGGTCGGACCGGTTGGACCTTCTGGTCCCGTAGGACCGATCAGTCCCGTTGGATCGCCGGTCCACATGCCGGCGCCGTCAATTACCATGCCGTGACCGCAGATCGATACAGATTGAGGAGTGATATCCTCACACGGGACATCTTCAGCAGCATAAGCCTGACCTGTACTCGTCATTTTTTGTCTCGGGTCCAGAATTTCCGTATCGACTTCTATTTCCAGATAATAAGTTTCGTCAAAATCAAGATCGATCTGCGTTTCCGATCCCAGTATCACGTCGAAATAACCTTCGCTTACATAAACGTCTAAATGGGTTTCAGTCCATAAGAGCGTACCCTCCAGCGGATCATCGTAAATTCTGAATATAAAATCATACGTGCCCGTCAAAGGCGCTCCCGGTGCATCAGTTAACTGACCCTGATAGTTGATCTGATGCGGGATGGCGGCTAATGCTCCCGATGCCTCTATGGTCAATACAATTAAAAAGAATAAACCGGCAATTTGTTTCATTTGTCTCCCCTGCTTCCAATTTAATTTTTTCGTCGACTTTACAATTAAAAAATAAAGGTATGTTTTGTAAGGCCGACAACGCTTTTGCATTCGACAACAACGCCAGGATTGCGGCTCCCTGATCATTTAAGGCTGGATCGTTTCATACGGATATGTTCTCATAAACATTATCCGCCCGGCAACTTGAAATTGCTCAAATATTCAATGAACGAGACCGCCATGCCCTATCCTGTTATGCGAATTCGCCGACTCCATCTGATTTTCATCCAAACAAAATGTTTCTCAAAATAGTAAAACGCTCATTGATTCGGGCAGCATGATAACAGTCATCCGTAAATTAAATGCTCGTGCAGGTAAGGAGAATATCAGACCTAAACGCTTCTTCTGTTACCTCATGATCATCCGAATGCCCCCCTCCTCCAACTGAAACATTCCGAAGATCGATCGGAATTTCACCTCCTTCCGCAGATTCATCCGGGATCAAGACGCCCCGACTGTTTAAGACAATCAAATTCGTTCTCTACGGAAAAATTGCTGACAATTCAAATCCCACTTACCATATTAAGAAATTTAACGCTGAAAGTCAACGTCAGAGCGGATTCTCGTAAATAATATCGTTCCTCGTCCGGAAGACAAAAAGCTGAAATTATCACTTGTGATAATTCTGCTTCGTATGACATTTAACCTACGGACCTGCCTGTTTTCCGACCGGAGGATTCAACGAACAGTAATCTGGCTGAATAAAAGCAGGGTATCCAATCCTCCGGCATCCTTTTCATTGATATTTCCCGCTTCAACGTCTCATTTGCTTTCTTGAAATTTGCAAAGGCGTTAAATTTTCAGCATCATTACAGAAAAACCGCCTGGCTTTTCAATTCCGTGATTTTATCCCTGATCTGGGCTGCTTTTTCAAATTCGAGGTTTTTGGCGTGTTTTCTCATTTCTTTTTCGAGGGCTTTTATGGTTTTTTCGAGTTCTTCTTCGGTTTCGGGTACTTTCAGGTCTTCTTTACCGGTCGGGATAGTAACGTAATCGGCTTCATATACCGATTTTAAGACTTCATGGATGGATTTTTTTATTGATTCCGGGGTTATGCCGTGTTCCCTGTTGTATTCCATCTGTTTTTTTCTTCGTCTTTCGGTTTCTTCGACAGCGAATTTGATGGAATCGGTCATGCGGTCTGCGTAAAGTATGACCTGGCCGTGAACGTTTCTGGCGCAACGACCAATGGTTTGGATAAGCGAGACGGAAGAGCGGAGGAAACCTTCCTTGTCCGCGTCCAGGATAGCTACGAGAGTGACTTCCGGGAGGTCAAGTCCTTCTCTCAGCAGATTTATGCCGACCAGGACGTCGAATTCTCCCAGCCGGAGGTCCCGGATGATTTTCGTTCTTTCCAGGATGCCTATTTCCGAATGGAGGTACCTTACTTTCACGTCCAGATCAGAATAATATTCGGTCAGGTTTTCGGCCATTTTTTTCGTCAGGGTGGTAACCAGGACCCGCTCGTTGCGTTCGGCTCTTTTTCTGATTTCAGCAAGCAGGTCATCAACCTGCCCTTCCACCGGTCTGACGATTATCTGGGGATCGAGCAATCCTGTAGGTCTGATGATCTGCTCCGAGACATGTTTTCCGGCTTTTTCGTATTCATAGGCGCCGGGCGTGGCGGAGACGAAAAGCGCCTGATCAACGTGTTCCTCGAATTCTTCAAACTTCAACGGCCTGTTGTCCAGAGCCGAAGGCAGCCTGAATCCGTGTTTCACCAATGTTTCTTTCCGTGAGCGATCGCCTCTGTACATGCCTCTTAATTGAGGAACCGTGACGTGACTTTCATCAATAAATATAAGGGCATCTTCGGGCATATAGTCCAGCAGGGTAGGCGGCGGTTCTCCTGTTTTACGACCTGTCAGGTGCCGGGAATAGTTTTCTATACCGGAGCAGTATCCGATCAATTCCATCATTTCCAGGTCGTAATTGGTTCTTTGTTCCAGCCTTTGAGCCTCCAGAAGCCGGTTCTGCTTTACCAGGTCATCCAGACGCTCCGCAAGCTCTTCCCGGATCGATTGCATGGCGTGCTCCATGCGGGCTTGAGTCGTCACATAGTGACTGTTGGGAAACAGGACCAGTTTTTCCAGGCGTTCGAGAGTTTTACCCCGCAAAGGATCAATTACCGATATGCGGTCCACTTCGTCTCCGAACAGTTCGATCCTGACGGCCCGGTCTTCATACGATGGAAATATTTCCACGACATCGCCACGGACTCGAAAAACGCCCCGCCGGAAATCCATATCATTTCTTTCATACTGTATTTCGACCAGTTTTCTGAGTATGCTGCGCCTGCTTATCTTTTCACCCTGCTCAACCTGCAACATAAGACCGAAATACTCCTCCGGCGAACCCAAACCATATATGCATGAGACGCTGGCTACAATTACCACATCACGGCGTTCGAATAACGCTCTTGTTGCGGAATGCCTCATCTTGTCAATTTCATCATTGATGGAAGCATCTTTTTCTATATAAGTGTCCGTGGTGGGGACGTAAGCCTCGGGTTGATAATAGTCATAATAGCTTACGAAATATTCCACGCTGTTTTCCGGAAAAAAGGATTCGAATTCGCGGTAAAGCTGCGCTGCCAACGTTTTGTTGTGCGATACAATCAGAGTCGGACGGTTGACGCCTTCAATCACTTTGGCCATGGAAAAAGTCTTTCCCGACCCGGTAACTCCCAGCAGTATCTGATGCTTTACGCTATCGTTTATTTTTCTGACGATGGATTCAATAGCCGCAATCTGATCCCCTTGGGGTTCGTATTCCGAAACAACTTTGAACCTGGGCATTCCTCTAGGCCTTTCATTCATTCTTATGTCAATATACTTTAACAGCAACTCAAAAAACGATTCATAGCTGACCGTATCTTTTACCGTTACCGCAGAAGCCTGTACCTTCTGCATTCAGAATATACATTCATGCCCCGGACAGGTCAAACGTCAGCGATTCCGTTTCGATTGTCAGTAATAGTCCCATTCGATAACCTGGAGTTCGCCGATCAGAACGAAACTCTCCTGCTGGAACATAGCCGAATAGAATTTCAATCCCCCGGCGGCTCCCGCAGCGTCAGGCCATGTAAAATCCAGAACAGATTCCCAGTCTGAGAATCCCGGAGTAAGCTGCAGACGACGAAAATCCGCTTCCTCGTTCCATGAAGGCCAGAAGAAGAAAACATTAAATGCTTCCAGCGCAATATATTGATCGACAGTTTGACCGGAACGGATCAGTGAGCGGCATTCCAGAATAAAACTGTCGTATGCGGTGAAGCTGTCGTCGGAAAGTTTTATGTAAAAGCCTTCTTCTCTATGCATCGGCGTGGGAGAAGGGGCAGGCGTAGGTGAAGCGCCCGGATCGCAATCAGGCTCGTAGCCCTGATTCACGGTCATTCGATCCAGTTCTCTGACTGTGGCATAGGGGATGAAGGAACAGGACGGCGCAAATTGATCATAGAAGACGCTTATTTTGGCCGGTTCGGTCAAATATTCCACGGCCAGTACAGGCTTATCGGCTGCTCTGAACTGTTCAAGCAGCTCTATGACGTCCCATTGCGGGCAATAATCGTTATTTTCATCATCCGGGCCATAAAAAAAGGTGTCCTCTGAACCGATGCCGTCAATCGCATAAAAGTAAACGGAACGTTGAACCGAGGCTTCCAGCCCCGGATCGGATGCGTCCGGATAGGAATCAGGACTGATTATTCCCGCTCCGTTCTGCGGCAGAACAAGAAAGTTATTTATTCCTTTCGTCATCTGAGCGTAATGAGAGATATCCCGGACTAACCGTACCATGTCGGCCGGGGATTGACGATTTGCATCATTGCCGCCGATCTCGTGAGGGCCCCAATATTCGTAAGCATCCACGACATCAAGGTATACGCCGTCAAATCCCTGATCCATTATGCGGTCCAGGTAACTCTTGTTCGGACCGGAACTCGTTCCGTAAAGAATCTCCCGCCATCCCTCATGCCAGAATCTCACTTTATAATTCCCGGGCCACTCAGGATTGGACGGTCCCAACCACTCCGGCGCATCGGCATCGGGAATACCGAAAGGAGCTTCATCGTCCCACCAGGCTTTCCAGTAAAACCTGTAATCCTCTGCCTCGCCGACGGAAAAATAGCCCAAAACGATCCGGTCGCCGCAACCGCCGCCGCTCCGGATATATTGAATATCGTGAGCGCTGAATTCTCCCTCTTCGCCCCCGTCCGAAGAATAATCCATGATGACCAGATCAAACAATGATTCGGTTAATTCGCTCAAGCCCTCATAACCCTGAAGCTGATAAGTAAAATCATCGACCGATCCCAGCGGATAAGCGCGTATTTTTATTCCAAAGAATGGTATGAAAAGCATGCAGGCGATGAATAAGATTGAATGCCGGTTCATAACGTCAGCCCTCCATTCCTCAAATACACTATAATCAACAATTGAAGCAGGATCAAAAAAATCGCATTGATCAAATGCCAGTGTTTCGAGGTTGCAATTCTGAATAATAACCCACAATGTGCAATGGTCCTTTATCAAGTAATTTGCGGGCCGTGACTCATAGGAAAGACAATCCCCCTATCCGTTTCCGGAAGCTATTTTGGGGACTGATCAAGCCGGGGTTACAATTCTTTCAAAACTTTTGACAATTTGTGTCGACATCGCAATCGGTATCGGGGTCGGTATCGCAATCGGTATCGGTATCGTGGCCGGTATGGCAATCGGTATCAGTATCGGTATCGGGGTCGGGGTCGTAATCGGTATCGGGGTCAGTATCGAAATCGGTATAGGCATCGGTATCGGTATCGGGGTCGCAATCGGTATCGCAATCGGTATCGGGGTCGGGGTCGTAATCGGTATCGGTATCGATATCGGGGTCAGTATCGCAATCGGTATAGGCATCAGTATCGCAATCGTGATCGAAATCGAAATAAAATGACAGACGATTCTGTCGAATTGTAACCTAAAAAGAGGCTTTTTTGATCAAAGCCATAATTTTTACCGGCAAATTATCTGTCGCAAACGGTTTGAAAAAGCGTTACACCCATCTGATCAGTCCCCCATAATCCCTTTTCTAATCAGGCAACTCCCCTTTTACAGCTAAGGAAAGGGGGCCGGCGGGTAAGGTCAACGCCGAACTTGTTTGCACTCTACAGAAGTAAAATGTTAATTTAGTATGCCGGTACGGAGTCATCCTTCGCCGGCGAAAAGCAACTCATATTTATCCAAAGGAGGCCGGCTCATGAAAATCACGATGTTCAACGGCAGTCACAAGGGGCATCGGGGCAATACTTTCATCATGGTCGAGGAATTTCTGGCCGGAGCTCGTGAAGCGGGTGCGGAAACGGAACAGGTTATTCTGGCCGACAAGGAGATCAATCTTTGCAAGGCGTGCATGAACTGCTGGTTTGAGACGCCGGGAAAATGCATCATCAGGGATGATATGGATGAACTTCTGCCCAAGGTTATTGAAACAAATATCCTGGGACTGGCTACTCCGGTTTATGTGGATAACGTTACGGGATTGATGAAGAATTTTCTGGACAGGATAATTCCTGTCGGCGACCCGCACTGGGAAAAAGACGAAAACGGCGAATGCCGCCACAAAGCCCGCTTCGGCGAAGACAATAAAATGGTGATGATATCCAATTGCGGATTCCCGGAACAGAGTCATTTTCAGGTTTTAAGATTGCTGGCGCGTCGAATGGCCCGGAACCTTCACGCTGATCTGATCGCTGAAATATACAGAGGCGGCGGCGGATTATTGAAAAGCAAGAATCCGGAAGTCCGGCCCTTTATTGAAAAATACAAAAAACTGCTGAGGAAAGCCGGGGCTGAAACCATAAAAAATCAGGCATTGTCGGTAGAAACAAAGGCGGCCCTGGAAAAACCGCTCGTTCCCATGGAAAACCTGGTCGATCAATACGTCGCCAGGGTTAATCAGATGTGCGATGAGCGGTTAGGTTCGGGAAGGAAATAGAGAGTTCATCCAACGGCTCAGGATAACCGACGGCGAAGATTCCGCATCGGTTTTTCGAAAAGCGTTTTCGCCGTCCGGTTCATCCGGCGATTCGGCCTGACATAAAAACAAGCTGCAAGTGGACTGTTATTTTTCGGCAAGATGTTTCTTATTACTCACCAAATAACATGAAAGCCAATATCCTTTTCTTCTGATCGCATGAGTTTGAGGTGTAATCTGTTTCAGCAATCCTTTCCTTTTAGCCAATAATAAATTCCCTAATGTGCCGATTACAGGCAAACCAATTTTCCGGGCAACATTGCGACTGTCGAATTTTACTTTTACCTGTGACTATGATTATCATAGATTGGGTTCCGGCGGTTGGAGTTTCGGAACATTTCGGCAAGGAGCGCTACGGAGGGATTGAAAAAAAAATGAATCGAAAAAGCATCATCACGGCCTCATTGTTTTCCTTGATTTTCATCATATGGACGAATTTTGAAATCCGTGCTTCCCAGGAGCCTGAATGGGCCATAGAGAATTCTTATACCTATGACATTCAGATTGACGGATCGGCCAATTTTGAGCAGGGTAACATGGAATTGACGTTAACGGCTGATGACGTGGTTTACGAGGTGGTAGATTTTGGAATCCGCAGTTTTTCGCACGGCAGCATGGCGACGCATGAGGTTTACATCGTGAGTTTCAGCGGTTCGGGTTTCGCTTCGGGAACGGCGGACATAACGGAGCCGGTTCAGTTGAATGCTCCTGTGGAGATCAGGAATGCGCTTTACGAGGGTGAGATGTGGATAACGACGGAAGGATTGGCGACGGCGAAGATTTACCGGCATATCGCCGGTGAGTGCTGGATCAAGCCGTTCTTCGCCTGGCAATATGCCGGGCCTGTGGACTTGTGGGAAAACGAGGAATATGATCCGCCGCTGCAGGACGTTCAATTTCCCGCATCAGTCGGTGATGAGTGGGAGGATGATTTAATACTTTATGCATTCGGACAGATATCGGCGTACCTGGAAATATACGGCATTCCTTTTTACATTAACGAGCCTTTCGACCAGTCGCAGAATTTTACGCTTCAGGCTGAAAACGAGATTGAGGAATGGAAGAATCAGTGCTGGTCTTACAGGATATTTCATGACGATTTTTATTCAAACGCGTCAGAACGTTACTGGTATTGCCCGGAAGCGCTCTGGTTTTCTGCAAAGAACCTGCAGCAGATCACCGTCTCCGGCTCAGGTCTGAATATAGAATCCCTGGACATGAACCTCACGTCTTACTCTGTAGTAACTCCGACGCCCTATCTTTCACCGACGCCGGGTCCAACTGGAAGCGCGACTCCGGAGGTTACGTCAACTCCCAGTTCCACGTCTACATCGACTGTTACTCCGACATGCACTTCTCAGCCTTCCAAAACACCGGATGAAACTCCGGCAGCAACCCTCACGCCTGAAGATACTGCGCCTACCAATCCGCCGGTAACTCCCACTGCCGGGCCATCTCCGGAACCCGGAACGATAACGGTCGATTTGATGTTGAACCAGGAGCTCTTCTATGCCGGCGACACGTTTCTCCTTCGATTAAAAATTACGAACAATAAAGCGGATATGACCCTCCTGGAATTCATTCTGCTGGATGTCTACGGCGCTTACTGGTATTACGACGGCTGGACTGAACAAGTCGATTATGTCGAACTTTTCATTCCATTCGGATACGATCAGGATGAAACCATACTTGAATTCGAATGGCCGCCCGATACAGGAGCGGCGGACGACATCAGGTTCTGGAGCGCCCTGGTGAATCCGGTCGGAATGACGCTGGTCAGCAATGTCGATTCGGTCGTTTTCAGCTATCGTTAAAAATTCAGCAACGCAGAGATGATCATTCGCTGTACCCGAATGACCAGGAATCCGGTTCCCCGATCATTTCGGAGACGTTCTGATCCGTAACGGCTCCAAAGAACTGCAGGTTGTAGAGCTGGCCGCAGTCGTCTGGCCAGGTGAAGTTTGAGAGAATAACTTCACAACGGACTCCTGGGTTCCAATGGTCAATGACGGTCCAGGAAAGCTCCGGCGGATATTGTTTCCATTCAGGATGAAACCAGTAATACCCCATTCCGATATCGAGTAATACGAACAGCTTGCAGGAATTATAGGAAGATTCCGTATGATTATGCAGGATAGCGTTCAACCAGCAGGAATCGCCCGGACAGTAATGATCGGCCGGCATTAAAAGCCTGACGCCTAATTCTACGGGGTGAGTCGCTGTCGGAGCGAAAGTGGGTGATATTTGAGTGGGTATAAGCGTGGCAGTTGTTGCAGGTGAGGCGCTGGGATAGGTTAAAGGCGTTTCTGTGGGAGGATTAGTCACAGGGACAGGGGTATCTGAGGGTATCGGCGTAAAAGACGGTTCAGGCGTTGCAGGCTGAGTCGGAAAGGGCGTTGGGATGGCAGCCGGCAGGTAGTGGAAACCCATATCGACCGTAGAGGCGTCCGTAACATGGTCGGTCCTGGTTGTGAACATATCCAGGCAGATTTCACCCGCCGAACCCGGAAAACAGATCAATCCGGCAAGCTCGCTTCCAGCGTCTAAACAGGGACTGTCCGACGCCTGGCCGGACACGGTTTGACTCAGATAAAAACCGCCCAGGGAACCTGCGACGAACAGCGGATCGACGTCAATGTTCCCTGTTCCCGGAAAACCGCCCTCAACATTACAATAGCAGACTTCAATATCGCCGGACTGGACTATGATTTCTTCAGGCGCATCATTCCAAAGGATGCAGTTGGTGAGCGTCAGGGGAGAATTATAGGACATAACGCCGCCGCCTGACAACTCCGCGCTGTTCTCCGTAAAAGTGCAGTTAGTGAGTATCCCGGTGGAGCCGTAAGAGCTGTAAAGACCGCCGGCATAGTCGCTTGAGACGTTTCCGGCGATAAGGCAGTTGCTAACCTGCGGAGCGGATTCAATGCCGAAAAACAAACCTGCTCCAAACGCTCGCGGCATTCTGAATTGGGCTTGCTTGACGTCGACCGCCCCTGGCGCATCACCGTAACCGCTTATAAAGTAAGGATAAACTGCTGTCGCATTATTATCAATTATAACGCAGTCCGTGATCACTGGAGAGGCCAGCTCACAGGCTATGCCGCCTCCGCATGCCTCGGCGGTGTTATTGTCGATCATGCATTCTGTTATTAGCGGTGCGGCATAGCGGGCGCAACATATACCCCCTCCGGTCCGGCCATAGCAATCTGTAATACGGCAGCCGATGATGTCGATATAACTTTCAAGGCAATATATCCCGCCGCCCCAGGAACCGTATCCGTTACGAACGGTAACTTCCCGTATCCGTGCATCGTTGTCGAATATTGCAGCAATGCCCATGTTGATGCCTTCGGCATCCAGTATGGTCGATTCAGCGCTCCAGCCCTGTAATGTAACGAAGGGCAAAACCGGCAGGGGAAATCTCTCTCCGGTCCAATCGGCAGTATAAGTTCCCGAATCGAGGTGAATCGTAATGGGATTATCCTCAGAACCCAATATCATACTGCAGGCGTGATGAATGGTGCGGAAGGGATCACAGTATGAAAGACCGCTGTTGTCGTCGTTGCCGTAGGGTGACACGTAAACGTCCTGAGTGATTGGTTCGAGTTCTGATGTGCAGTTTTCGAGATCGAATGATACTTGGGGAGTAACGTAATAATCGGAAGGAAAATAACCGGCAAATACGTTCCATTCTGCCATAACAGGCTGAGCATAAACGCCCGGCCGGTATAAATCCGCCCCTGATCCCGCCCGGTTGCCCTGGAAATAGCATGCATCCTCAGGCGCGTTTCCGATAAAGGGAACGGAGCTGCTGTCCATACAACATATAGCGCCGCCGAAGGAAGCTGCATTACCGCTGAATGCGGTCCCGGTTATTGTCGGCGATGAAGCGTAATAGAGGCTGATTGCGCCTCCATGGACCAGCGCCTGGTTATTCGAAAACAGGCAATCGATAATGACCGGGGAAGAATTGTAACAATGCAGACCGCCGCCGCAATTTTCCATCGAATATTGATGGGTTTCGTTACCGGTTATGATGCAACGTTCAAGAACAGGCCAGGCATAATCGCAGCATATTCCGGCGCCCAGACGCCTGGCGGCGTTGCCTGATATTATGCAATCCGTCAATACGGGCGCTGCCGAGGCGCTGCAGGATACTCCGCCGCCGGAGCTGTCGGCCCAGTTCGCAATAATCCGGCACCAGCCGACCTCGGCCGAAGATTGGCTGAAAGCCATACCGCCGCCGCACGTATTGCTGCTGCAAGCGGTTATCAAACAATCCGTCACAGTGGGCGATGCCGCTTCGCAAAAAATCCCGCTTCCCCTGCTGCTGCAGCTCCCATGAAGGATTGTAAATCCCGAGAAAACAGAACCTGGACCTTCCTGGTTATGGAAATACGCTCCACGGCCCTGAAACTCACAATCCAGCACAGAATACGTCGATCCGTTAGCCGACATCACGGTTATCTCTTTCCCGCAGAAATCCAGGTCCCTGTTGCCTTCACCGCTGTAAACTCCGTCCGCCGTCAATACCGTGTCGCCATTCAAGGCAGCATCAATCCCGGACTGTATATTCGGCTGATCCCCCGGAACATGAATGACTGCAGCGAAGCAATGTCCCGCTGACAATGGGAATACAAAAAACGTCGTTAACAGGAGCTTCTTCAGCTTTTTCATGGTTGTTTCTCCCTTTCCGTTCTAAGTTTATGAAAACGGAGTAAAAAACACAAATTCTATTTAATTTAAGATATCTACAAGCCTTTTGCAGATTGCGGACTGCCCGAATTTTACCCCTCTTTGATCAGTCTCCATATTTATCTGATTCACAGACGGTCATTTATTTGATGAAACAACGGAACATTGATAGAATCCAAAATGGGCCGGTGAAAACGGTTATCCTGCAGCAGTAACGGCATCCACATCGCCGGCTGCATGCGTCGCCTTAAACATCAAAGAATGATGACGGCATCTGTATCACCCCAATACTAAAGGAGCGGGAAATGTCCAAAATTTGCCTTGTCTTCTCCAGTTCAGTAATCCTTGTCTCAATGCTTGCACTCCCTGCATTTTCTCAATTCGATTTAGATATTGAAACAGGGGCTGTTTTCAGCGGATATAACGACGTTCAAATTCCCGGCGACGAGGGGACCCGGTTTTCATTATCCGAGGAATTATCGACGGACCCCACATTCTTTTACCGTATCAGGTTGTTCTACGATTTCGGTCCGCGCCATCATCTGGGAGCTTTGTATGCCCCTCTGTCCATAGAATCAGAAGGCCATTTGAATCGTGATATAGTCTTCGAAGGGGAAACCTTCCCGGCCGGTACGCCGCTCGATGCGACATACCGGTTCAATTCCTATAGATTGATCTACCGTTACGATTTCCTCAGAAAAGAAAAGGTAGAAGCCGGCATCGGTTTTACCGCGAAAATTCGTGACGCTGAAATTTCAGTCAGGGGCAATGGAATTGAATCGGAAAAAAAGAATGTCGGCTTTGTTCCTATTATTCATTTTCGTTTTTTATGGATGTTCATCGACAAATTCGCATTCTTAATGGACGGCGATGCGCTCGCCGCTCCCCAGGGAAGGGCTGAGGACGTTCTTGCAGCTTTGACCGTCAAGGTTTCCGACAGGATTGACTGTAAAATCGGTTATCGTATTCTTGAAGGCGGAGCGGATAACGATGAAGTGTATAATTTCGCATTGATTCATTATGCATCTTTAGGCGTTTCCCTTCATTTTTGACCGCTTCAAAGGAAGTTCATCGGAACGGCAGGAATGCTGAAGCGATATTGGCAACCCGGCTGCTCGATGCAGTGGAGCGAATGAAAAAATTCAGGCTTGCAAAGGAGTTCAAAAAGAGAATCGTTTCTGTCTGGGGAAAAAAGGGCAGCCGGTGGTTGAACCGCTTGCCGTCTATTCTGGCTGCCTGTGCGGAAAAATGGGAATTGACGATTGAATCTCCTGTTCCGATTTTAGCTTACAATTTCCTGGTTTATGCCGTAACGGCAGAAGGAGCGTCGGTCGTTCTGAAAATCGGCGTACCCTGCCTGGAATTAACGACGGAGATCAACGCGCTTCGAGTGTTTCGAGGAAAACGAGCAGCGGCGCTGCTGGACGCCGATCCGCAAGTGGGGGCATTGCTGTTGAAACGTGTTCTCCCCGGAAAGCCTTTATCTGCAATTAATAATGATGATGAGGCCACAGAGATAGGAGCCCGGTTGATTCGTGATATTCCTGCGACCGTACCTTCTGAGCATCAATTCCCGAGTATCGCTGATTGGGCTATGGTATTCGACAGGTTGAGAGTACGATTCAATGGGAATACAGGACCGTTGCCCCGGAAGATGGCGGAGAAGGCTGAACGTCTGTTTAAAGACCTTCAGACGTCGAGTACGGAGAGCCGATTGCTCCATGGGGACCTCCATCATGACAACATTCTTTTCGACGACAAGGAAAACTGGCTGGCGATAGACCCGAAAGGCGCAACAGGAGACCCGGCATACGAAGCAGCCAGGTTTCAGCATAATCCCAAACCAGGTTTCCTGGCTATGAATAATCCAGAAAATACCGCAAAGCGCAGGCTCGATATTATGGCGTCGATATTGTCCATGGACAAAGCCAGGTTGTCGGCGTGGGCTTTCTTTGATGCCGTGATCTCCACATGCTGGAGTATTGAAGAAAATGATCCTGACTGGCAGTATGGCCTTCGTTGCGCTGATATACTCGATCATTTATCGGAGAGATTCTTATAAAAAGAGGTAAATGTCTCCTCTCATCCTGCTTGGTGACGAACGTAATGTCCTACGGATATAAAGGATAATTCATGAATTCTCTAGCCGGATATTCAACGCAGTGTCGACTTAGCCCGCATTTTTCATAAAAAACCTGTTACGAACGTCCATATCAAGGCGCTTTCGGGCGCTGCTCCCTACGGACCAGCTTAAAATAGCGCTGCTATGCTTCCGCAGTCCGCCGGCGCTTGAATCCGAGGGAATCTGAACGCTCTCACAAAAATTTTGTATGAGCAATGCGGCTGAGTAGCGGTTTGACTTTTTTTTCTGAATTATTAGACTGATTCCCGTCTACAGGGAGGGGAGCAGCGCTTCTGATGAGAGTAGAAATTGCGGATTTCTTGTCTGATATCTGAATACGGCGAAATATAATCAAATCCCTGTCATTGCATCAGAGGCGAGCACCGACGGTTTTCAGGCGAATAAAAATCCAAACGATTTTCCGGAATTCAGTTCGTTCGCATCTCAGGAAAGGGCCACAGGTTCCTCAAATGAATTCTTATTGAATGAACCTGTTTTCCGAATCCTGGAGGAACAGACGGGATTAGGAGCAAGGAGGAGAAGGAAGAATGAAGAAAGCAATTTTGACGGCTGTTGCCTTAATAATGGTTCAATGTTCAGGACCGCTTTTTGCCGGGATTCCCCATACAATAAATTATCAGGGCTTTTTAACGGATGATTCCGGCGTACCCCTGGAAGGAGAATTTGATTTCGCTTTTTCGATATGGGACCAGGAAACTGGCGGAACTGAATTATGGTCGGAGAATCAGCCTGATGTAGCGGCAAACGGCGGACTTTTTCATGTCATCCTTGGTTCGGTGGATACTCCTGTCGATCTTGAATTCGATGACATATTGTGGTTGGAAATCGAAGTAGAAGGAGAGACGACGGCGCCCAGGCTGGAACTGACCAGCGTGGGGCAGGCATTGAATGCGGAGGATGTTTACGACGTAGATATACATCCCCGCAGTATAAGCATTCAAGGGTATGGCATAGTTGTAAATTCTTCGGGCGAATGGACCGGAGAAACGGCGGGTTTGACGGGTTCGACCGGTCCGCAGGGCGACACAGGTCCGATGGGTCCCGCCGGTGATACGGGTTTAATAGGTCCCCGGGGTGATACGGGTCAGACAGGTCCTGCCGGCGATACAGGTCCGATGGGGCCTGCCGGCGACACGGGTTCAATGGGTTCTCAGGGCGACACAGGTCCGATGGGTCCCGCCGGTGATACGGGTTTAATAGGTCCCCGGGGTGATACGGGTCAGACAGGTCCTGCCGGCGATACAGGTCCGATGGGGCCTGCCGGCGACACGGGTTCAATGGGTTCTCAGGGCGACACAGGTCCGATGGGTCCCGCCGGTGATACGGGTTTAATAGGTCCCCGAGGTGATACGGGTCAGACAGGTCCCGCCGGCGACACAGGTCTGACCGGTCCGCAGGGCTATACGGGTCCGGAAGGTCCTCCTGGAGCCACTGGTCCTGTAGCCGGTTCGAACGGTCAACTGATTTATAACGATGACGGCAGCGCTGCCGGCGCTGAAGTTTACTATAATGAAGACGACGGCAAAATCGGAATCGGCACGAGTAGTCCTGGCGGCAATTTAGAAGTTTATAACGGATCGAATCATTCTATTTTGAAGATTCACACAGACGGCGCCAACAAAAGCGCTTTCCTGAACCTGGATGCTCCGGGTTACAATCCGTGGCAGATTTACCACTACAGCGGTAACGGAAAACTGCACATCAAGGGGAACAACGGGGTCAGGATGACTTTTGAACAGACCGGAAAAGTGGGAATAGGAAGTGAAGCGGCTTGGAGCGGAACATTATCCGTCAGCGGCAATGTTTCCATCGGCAGCGGTTACAACACGCTGGGCACTTCTGCCCCGAGCAATGGACTGATCGTTCAGGGAGATGTGGGTATAGGAACATCAAATCCCTCAAGCGACCTGGAAGTATACAACGGTTCTGATAATTCCATTCTGAAAATTCATTCGGACGGCGCTAACAGGAGCGCATTACTTTACCTGGATGCTCCCGGTTACAGCCCATGGCAGATTTATCATTACAGCGGCAATGGAAAAATGCACATCAAGGGGAACAACGGCGTCAGGATGACTTTTGAGCAAACTGGGCGAGTCGGCATCGGCAGCGAGGCGGCTTGGAGCGGAACATTATCCGTCAGCGGCAATGTTTCGGTCGGCAGCTCTTACAACACACTCGGAACATCGGCGCCCGGCAACGGCATGATCGTTCAGGGCAACGTAGGTATCGGCACGAAAAGTCCCAACGCCAAATTAGACGTAAACGGAACGGTCAAAGCCGTTGAATTCCAGGGCGACGGATCAGGACTGACCGGTTTGCCCGGCGGAGCGAACGTTCATTACTTCAACGAATCGGAAACCACGCAACACACCATTAGCGGAACATCGTGGACCGACCTCCACACATGGACTCTGACCACCGGTAATTCCGATGCAAGGCTGCTGATGATCGCCCTGCGCGGTGAATTCGGACACTCCGGTACAGGCGAAAATTATTATAACCTGGAAATCTCAGGTACGAATTTTGGAACGAAATACTGGGCTGGCGTCGGCGAATACCTATGGGGATACGAAACTGAACCGGACGACAGCCTCTTCACAGTTCCGACCGGCGCCGGCGGGGGAACATACGACAAGAGACGAGCACAATGGTTACTGGATGATGATGTTACGGGAGACGATTCATATACCATCACTATTCGAGGGAAAAACGGCGCTGCCGACCAGACATATATGCGGAACGCAGTGTTGACCGTTGTGTGGGTTGAAGAATAACCGGTATTTTACAAACGAAATCGCTTTTCTCAGATTCTCGGTTATGCCGGCCATTCCCCGTCACCGGGCACTATCCTGGGTACAGGCATGAAATAAATGCTCCGGCATGTCAAAAAGCAGCCCGGAATATTACTTTTTGATCATCGCCTGTATTTTCATGACCAGGCGAGAAAAAACTGTTACAATACGCTAACAAGCATTCGACGGAAGGATCGATCTGCATGAAAGAAGCAGAAATAGTCATGAGAAAAAAAGAAGACAGCGAAACCAGGTATTATGTCGATTTGGATTTGAGGGTGCAGACAATTATCCAATGGGGTTAAGATCAAAGAAATATTCCGGCCGGTCAGAAATTAAAACAGCCCTTTCATCACAGGGTTTTCCTGACCAGGGGACAATACAATAAGCTTGTGAAGAAATATGTGGAAGTGATGAGTCAAGAGTAAACATAAAACGGAAGAGCCCAAAAGGCTTAAAAGCATCCGATCCGTTTTCAAGGAACCGTGAAATGAATATCGTCCATCTGCCTGACCAGATCAGGAGTCTGATTTTCGATATAGACCTGACTCTTTATGACGACAGGCGATATTACGAGTCGCAGACAGCTTTATTGATCGAACGCCTGGCTGATCACCTGGGAACGTCTGTTTGCGAAACCCGGAATATCGTGGAAAAAATGCAGAATGACTTCGCAGACAGAAACCAGGGTCGAAAACAGACCATGGTAAAGACCTTTCATCAATTAGGGGTAAGCATTGAAACAAGCGCCTGTTGGCGTGAAGAATTATTTAAGCCGGAGGATTACTTGCAGACTGACGACCTGTTGGTACGCGTTATGGACAGGCTATCCAGGGATTTTTTTATTGCCGCCGTGACCAACAATGCGACGTCCATCGGCGAAAGAACCCTGACGGCATTAGGCGTCAGGGATTATTTCCATCCGGTGATAGGACTGGACATATCCGGTGAAGCGAAACCCACCATGGTTCCATTCAAAATGGTTTCGGAACGGCATGGGGTTCCATTGCATGAAATGGTGAGCATAGGAGATCGAATATCCGTTGACATAGAACTTCCCGTGAAAAACGGCATGGGCGGAATTCTGGTTCACAGCGTCAAAGAGGTGTATCGTTTGCCCTGCTTGCTTAATCCCCCTGTTTATTCATCCTGATCTTTTACTGCTGTATCAGCTTTTACCGCCAGGAATCCCAGTAACAGTATCAACGCAAGCAGTCTGCTGGGCTTGGTTGAAGGAATGGACGCCGGAGTCGGAGTATACGTAACGGTGGGAGTTAAAGTCAGCGTTGGGGTGAGTGTTGCAGTCGGACTGGGTGAGCAGGTCGGCGTCAGAGTGTTTGTGGCTGTATATGTCGGCGTGGGAGGGTCCCCGAGTGTGCCGTCGCTGAGAACACGCTGGGCGAAAAGGTCTGTCTCGCTCTCCTGTCGTGCATCGTTCCAGGCGATGACGGCCTCCTCGCAACAATCCGAGATTATGAAGGGATTATACTGGGAACCAATGGCTTTACAAACCGCTATTCCGTTTACCGGTTCGAAAAATACGTTAACACATCGGTTACTGCAGACAGCTGATAAATGCGTTTCGGTGAGTTTGAGCAACCGAGCCGGTTGCGTTGACATCGAGAAGAATCCATAAATCATGGTCGGTTCCTGAACGTGCGCGAATCTATCGCAACTCGGTTTTGCATGTCCTCGCAGGACCTAAGGTGAATCAGCGGCATTGCTGAGCGATTGAGTCCTCCAGCTCCAGGGACGGTTGAACTATCTTCGGTCCGGGGGGCGCTTAAAAACGCCGAAAACCATGAGAGCGCTCAGAAACAGAAGCAGTATACCGGTTCCGAAGAGTCCGGTCACCGGAATGGGACCTGCTGTTGGGATCGCTGTCAGGGTGGGAGTGACAGTGGGGACGAAGGTCAGTGTTGGGGTCGGTATAGTAGTGGGCGTATCGGTGGGCGTTACAGTAGGAATGTTTGTTGGTGTGTCAGTGGTTGTTGCGGTGGGTGTGTTGGTGGGCGTTTCAGTTAATGTTGTGGTGGGCGTGACGGTGGGTGTGCCGGTGGGCGTGACGGTGGGTGTTTCTGAGGGGGTGGTGGTCGCCGTGGGCGTAGGAGGATCCAGCGGCGAGGCGCCAGTGCTGCCGATGGTGAACTGTCCGAAGCTATTTATGCTGTCGAATGTTACCGTCGTTTCCGTCACTGCTGCAGCGCCGGTTGCGATCTCCATCCATTCGTCGTCGCTGTTGAAGCCGCGGTGGTAGAGAATCAGGTTCGCCGCATCCTCCGGGTCAAGGCAGCCGTAGGGGAGGGAGAAGGTCATTTCGGCGGAAAACTCACCGGGATCAGTAAAGCCGTGATCCACCCAATATCGATCCGGCAAAACATTGCCGCTGCCCCCGGGCGCGGGCAGGATGTTCGGCGCAAGGGAGAGTTGGTTATTGAAAAGGTCCACGGCATAATCGTACGGATTACCGGTATCATCAATGGTGACATTGCCCAGTGTCACGACTTGATTCTGAACATCATGCATATAATCGCAGGTACCGCTCCCACAGGGGACAGTGGACGTGATCCAGGAGGTTTCATCCATGTTTTCAAGGGTGCAGTACAGGCCGGTGGCGCTATCCCGGGAGGTTGATCCCGATCCTTCGTTGAACTGCCAGTAGCCGACCAAACCCGGTTGAAAATCGTCAAAAGTACGATGCATATATTCGCGGACCTGGTCCCCGGTACGGCCTGTATTCCATAATCGGACCTCATCGATTTTACCGTCAAAGTGCCTGCCTTGCATATGGATATTTTCACCGATCGTTACCGGATAATTGTGCCGTGAAATCGTACCTGTGGTCGGAATGGAAACATCCAAGACTCCGTCAATATAGATGTATTTCATTTGTCCGTCATAAACAGCGGCAACATGATGCCATTGGCCGTCGTTGACATTGATATAGCCTCGCAACTCGCCATTTGATAAACCATAAGTGTAGAACATAATATTGTCGGTTTGATTGTATCTCATAAGTTTCCACGAACCTACATTTCTTGTAACAATTGCCTGCCAGGGTTTGGTAAAGGAATCCACACGAATCCAAGCCTCCACCGTCATGGCGTCAGTGAAACTGTAACCTGCTTCGTTGGGTAGAACCGCATAATCGTCGACACCGTCAAAATCCAGGGCTGTGCCGGGAACCTGATCTAGATAGCTGTCCTGTAGTACGAAATTCTGAACGGTTGTATTATGCGCGCTGACTGCAATCCCGGATGCGGTTTCAAATACGTATGCCGGTGCAATCACTACCATATCCAAGTTTCCGGGATAACATGGGATAGTATATGTCCCGTCCGGTCCCGTCTGATCCGAAAAGGAGGTCCCGTTTACAGTTACCGCTGCACCGTTGATGGGCGTCATACTGCTGTCTGTCACCGTTCCGGTTATGTAACCGTTGATATATCCCGTAAATCCGAAGGAATCGATACTCCACCCGCAACCGGTCAGCCCGGCGTTTGTCGGTCCCATTCCGAACCTGATTTGAACGTCGGGACCGGCAGCATACTCGGCAATGTCATATTCCACACATTCCCAATGATCCGCCTCCATCCAAGTTGTATTTTCCCATATTCGATGCCAGGCGGAACCGTCGTACACTTCAAGGCAAGCATTATCATACATTGCATGATCCACGCCCAGCCATCGCTGGAATACCAGGTGAATATCCACACTGTCGGAGAAATCGTAAATCGGGCTGTACAGCCATTCCGTCTCGGACATGTTGTCCGGGTAGCAGCCGCCGATTTCATACCCCAGAACCGTTCCTTCACCGGACACATCATAATCCGGATCATGCCCGTACATACAACCGGTGCCGGCAACGGCAGCGCCCCACTGCCAGCCGTTACCGCTTGCGGCGGGATCAAGCGTCCAGGCGGAAGTGGGATCAGAGGTGAAATCTTCGTAATGGAGCAGTGCTCGGGTGAGGACGTCAAGTGATTGCTGTTCGTCGGTTGCGTCAGAGGATACACTAACAACGAAAGAATCCGTTCCCGAATATGAAGGTAAGGTTGTTACCGCCAGGAAATCTGCAGACGAGCATGGGTCCACCTGGATCTCGGTAATCGGCGAATAAGCCGGGTCGGTGAATTGGACCGGCCAAAGGTTATCAGTGTGGGTAAACGTATACGTGTCCGTGAGAGAACCGCAATTGGCGATGGTCAGGACATGTGCAACCGTATCATATATGCTGCCCCATTTCTCGTCCATGTCGCAATTGAGTTCGAAACAATTGACTGGATATTCTTCAATACCGATGCCATCAACGGCGACTGAACAGATATCCCAGGATACCGTAGCGGCGCGGAAACGGAAGGAGACGACCTGATCCTCATAGGGGCAGAGATTAATGGTCGCTTCATTCCAACCGTCACCCTGGGAGCCTTCCCGCAACCAGATAGTGTTCCAGGTTTCGCAGTCGTCTTCAGAAATATCCACATACAGACCTTGGTCCGTGTCGACATACATATAGTAGTTGAACGTCAGAAGGGCGGGTCCGATGACGGATAAATCCAGACAAACGCCGTCCAGAAGGGCTGTCGAGGATGCACTTCCTTCAGAGTAAACGCTTAAATAATAGTCGCCGTCTGGAGTGGCTGAAGGGCCGATCGGCCAGATTGGCGATGTTCCCTGGCGGCGTATCCAGTCTAAATCATCAAACGGAGAGTTGTTCCAGGCGCCCAATCCGGACTCGAAGCTTGCATGGTAGGGGAATTCCGTAATGTTTTGAAGACAGCAATATTCGGCAATCGGCGTCGGCGTTTGTGGTATTTCCGTCGGCGGAACCGTGGTTGTCGGCGTGGGTGTCAGGCTGGGTGTAGGACTCGGTCCGTAGAGGGGTGAATCGCCGGAGCTGCCGACGGTGAATTGTCCGAAAGCATTGACGTTGTCAAAGGTCACTGTGGTGGCGGTTACGTCGGATGCGCCGGAAACGATTGTCGACCAAGAGCCGTCGCTGTTAGCCGGGCGATGATACAGGGCCAGGTTTGCAGCATCCCCTGTTTCCAGATAACCGGTGGGCAAGGTTAAGGTTATATTAGCTGAAAACGTTCCGGGATCGGAAAATCCGTAATCCACCCAATACCTGTCCTCGAGGACATAGTTATTGCCGCCGGGAGAGGGCAGCAGGTTCGGCGTGCAACCGATTTCTGTGTTGAAAATATCCACCGCCGTATCATACGGGTCCCAGGTATCATCAATGACCACATTGCCAAGGGTAACGGATCGATTCTGAACGCTGTGTTCATAAACACATGTTCCGTTTCCTATGGGTACGGTGGAAGCAATCCAGGCCGAAGCATCCATGTTCTCCAATGAGCCTTCAATTCCAAGGCAATCAACGGCGCTGTCGCCGGAACCTTCATTAAATTGCCAGTATCCCACCAGGTCCGCATCAAACTCCTGTATAGGAAGACTCAGATGCATTAACTCACGGATTCGGTCTGCAGTCCGAGCCGTACACCAGATACGCACTTCATCCATTTTCCCGTCAAAATGCCGTCCTGTTCCCTCGCCGTTCTCGCCGAACATCACGCTATAATCATTGGTGTTAATATTCCCGTCGGCAACGGTTGATGCGTCCGCAACGCCGTTGATATAAAGGTATTTCATAGCGCCGTCATAGACACCTGCAACATGATGCCATTGTCCGTCGGTCAGGCTTGCCGCACTTGGTAAGTCAACGTTAGATAAACCGCTGGTACTGAAACAGATCATATCGGTTTCAGCATACCTGGCCAACCGCCATGCGTTGTCGCCTTTGGTGATGATTGCCTGCCATGGCTTGGAAAAGGAATCCACCCGGATCCACGCCTCTATTGTCATGGCATCTGTGAAGTCGAAGAGGTATTCATCCGATACGGCGACATAATCATCGTCACCGTCAAAATCCAGGGCATGACCGGGATAATCCGCGACATAAATATCCGGTAGAGAAACATCTTGGAACGTTGTGTCTTTTTCATACACGGTGAGGTCGTATACGTAAGCATCTTTGTAGCCTGTTCGTCGAGCGATCAGGTCAACGCTTCCGGGAACGCACGCGAACGTAAATGCACCGTCGGATTCGGTAATGTCCGAATAGGGTTCGCCGATCACCCTCACGGTGGCGCCGGTTATGGGTGCGCCCTGAGTATCGGTAACGGTTCCGGAAATATATCCGGCGATCACGCCTGTAAATCCGAAGGAATCGAAATTCATTCCACCGGCGTGCAAGTGACTGTCACCGGATGTAACGCCGAAGCGTATCCGTGTGTCCGAACCGGCCGCATATTCTGAAATGTCATAAACGCATTCGGTCCATTCCGTATCGCAAAATGCATAGCAATATTCCCATATTCGATTCCAGGCTTCGCCGTCATAGACTTCAATAAAATGGTCATCATCATAGGCTGTTAACCAGCGCATGAAAACCAGGTGAATATCAGCGAAACCGGTAAAATCATACGAGGGACTCGTTCCCCATTCCGGTGTTTCTATGTCAGAACGTACACAATTACCGATCGAAAACCCGACGATTTTCCCTTCACCGGTATAATCATGATCCGGATCATTGCCGTTGTGACAACCGTGACTGCCAACGGCGGTACCCCATTCCCAACTGATCCCGGAGGGAATAAAGGTCCAGGTGGAGGACACGTCGTTTGCAAAATCGTCATAATATAAGTAAGCTCGACCGGTCAGTGCTGCCGTATCCGCGGCCGTCGAGGTCATTGATTCCGCCGTAATATTCACTGTTTCTACGTCCGTGTCTTCCGATAATACCACTACCCGGAATTGTTCGGTGAAGTACGGTGCGACTGATATATGTTCCAGGGGTGAATATGCCATGTCCGTGATTAATATAGGGGATCTGCCGCCGGAATAATCGAGATGAAATGTTTCAGGTTGGAATCCGCAGTTGGTGATGTTAACCACGTGTCTAACACCTCCCAACGGCCCGTATTTAACGGTTGTTTCCGATTCTGATGTAAGGGTGACGCCGGGTGCGGTGACGTCTTCCACTAAAATGTTATCAACGGCGATGTCGTCCCATATAATTGCACTGGTAAAATCTCCCAGAAAACGGATGGCAATAGTCCGGTCCGTGTATTGACTCAAATCTACAGCAGCAAGGTTCCACCTTCCCCCCTGGTCGCCGACGAATTGACAAACGGTTGTCCATGTTTGGCACTCGTCTTCTGAAATAGCTACCTTCAACCCCGGACTCCCGCCGAATATAGCCGCTATGGAATACCGGAATGTCAACCAGGGGTGCTCCATTCCTGTCAGATCAAAACAAACTCCGTCTAATTGCAGAACTATAGGTACGTAGTATACAAATTGATAACTGTAATTGAGATAATAATAACCCTCCTGCGCGCAGGGAGGTCTCCCGAAACCGGGCGCTCTTCCCGACCGGACTTCCCAATCTGCATCGTCAAACGGTGAATTGAGCCAGTATCCCAAACCGGACTCAAAACTTTCCGTGTACGGAAATGATGTGACTGTCTCCCAACAGCAGTAATCAGGGAAAGGCGTAGGAGTCGGACTCGGGATAGAGGTTGCCGTTGGGGTCGGCGTCGGTTGCTTTAGAAGAGAAGTGCCGGAACTGCCGATGGTGAACTGGCCGAAGGAATCAACACCGTCGAATGTCACCGTTGTCGCCGTAACGTCTGACGCGCCGGTGACGATTTCCGACCAGGCGCCGTAGTCGTTGAAGGCACGATTGTATAGCCTCAAGCCTGCAGCGTCCCCTGTGTCAAGGTATCCGACCGGAAGCGTGAATGTGATTTGACATGAAAACACGCCGGGATCGGTAAAGCCGTGAACAACCCAATATCTGTCCTCCAGCACATTGTCGCTGCCGCCGGGGGAAGGCAGGAGGTTCGGCGCTAGGGCGAGTTCAGCGCTGAACAGGTCCACAGCAGTGTCGTACGGATCTGCTGTGTCTTCAATAATCACATTACCCAGCATGACGGATTGATTCTGCACCCCGCTCTGAAAATCACACGTACCGCTGCCGACAGTAACCGTCGATGCCGTCCAGTTCGACTCGTCCATATTGGTCAGAGCGCCGTCGTTTTCTCCGGCGCTGTCTTCGGCGACCGTCCCGCTTCCGTCGTTGAACTGCCAGTACCCCACGAGGTCCGTTTCGTCGCCCTGAAGCGTCAGATGCATGGTCTCGCGGACCTGGGCTCCGGTTCGCGCCCCGCTCCAGATGCGCACTTCCTCGATTTCACCGTCAAAGCTCCTGCCGGTTATTTCCAAGTTCTCACCGAACGCAACCTGGTGACTGCTGTCGGGAATGCTGCCGATAACTTCCGTCGAACCGTCCAATCACCCGTCCACATACAGATATTTCCAGGAGCCGTCAAACACCGCAGCCACATGATGCCACTGCCCGTCGTTGACCTCAGCGCTTCCATCGAGGTCTTCGTTTGAAAGGCCGGTTGTGCCGAATGAAAGCGTGTTCGAAACCCCGTATCGATGGAGACGCCAGGAGGAATCACCCTTGGTGATAAGCGCTTGCCATTCTTTGGTAAACGAATCAACCTTGATCCAAGCTTCCACCGTCATGGCAGCAGCAAAATCAAACGCTGGTTCATTGGGGATAATGACGTAATCGTCAATCCCGTCAAAATCCAGGGCTGTCCCAGGGGTGCCGGCCGCCGCCGATGTTAGTATGACCGTGGCCGCTGTAGTAAAAAATATAAGTGCGATCATGATACGTTTCATCTTTCTCCTCCCATGTAGCTCGGCTGCAAATAGTACATCCATAACCCGCTTCCGCTACTCGCCTGTAATCGCACCGGTTAAATGGCACAACATCTTTCCTGGCGCAGGTTACTCAAGGATAAAAAAAATATCTTACTGTCAATTTGCTTACCAGTTAAAAATAAATTTTGAATTGTACCACGCTGCTTGCATTTAGCAAGGCGGGGTTCTGACTTTCCTTTTCTATCCAATATCCACCTGAATTCCAAGGTTTATTATGTTCATTGTTTCCAGTTGCAGCCGGTAACGGATCAGCAAGAAAAAGTCGAATATGAGTAACCGTTTCTTCGAAAGAGTCCGGCGCATTTTCCAGTTTATTTTTTCGGAGGAAAGAAGACCATTGGACAGTCTTTTGTGAATCTGAAGAAAACTCCAGCGAGATTGGGTGACAGGAATTTCAATTGCATGCCTGACCTCCTCTACCTTTTTAAATGACGTCAAGAGGGTTGAAAGAATGTTTAAAAGTTTCAACCGCCGAAATCGTAACTAGTTTTTGTCCATAAACTACCCCTAAAGGCGAAGGGGATCGTAATGGAATTCCGTATAGTGGAAGGGGTGATTCTCCGGATAATCGACGGCCGTCAACTGGAACGTGTCGTCGTATTCATAATAATGAGTTCCCTGGTTCGTCGTCATTGATATTCTGTTCTCCGCTTCGTCATGGACCTATTCAAAACCGGAAATATCCCCTGATGCGACCTTTGAGTTGTAAAGAGCTCTCAACCATCCGGCATCGTTGTATTTATAATTCGTTTCTGTTCCGTTGATCGGATAACTCATTTCCGTTCTCCTTACTGACGTATCGTAATCGAGTTCGGCGATAAGGTCAACGTTTATTCCGTCATCATAATAGGCCTGCGATAATTGATTGAAACCGTCGAAAACTTAGTCCGCGGTCGTTCCGTCCGTGTAGGTCAGTCTGGTTCGATTTCCGATAAGGTCATATTCCGAGCAGACCGTTTTATCGTCGGGATACTCGGTCGAAAGGAGGCGTCCGGCATCTTAGTATGCGAATTCTGTGGTTCCGTTGATGTCCGACACCGACGTCATTCTTCCGAGATCGTCATATTCGTAAACGGTTTAAGCGGATGTCGATTCGTCGACCGGGCAGCCGTCCAGATAATACGTTTTTCTCGTCAGTCGCCCGATACCACCCACTAACCCGGATTTCTCATACAAAATCGTAGTGAGAGCGTTCAGATTCCCGCAGATTCAAGCATGGCGGACTGAAGGACTGCGGAAACATAGCAGCGCTACGTTGAGCAAGGCCGCAGGGAGCAGCGCTTGAAGGTGCGGGGATATGGACGCTCGTGACAGGTTTTGTATGAGAAATGCGGGCTAATGCCGCAGCCTTAAAATCCAGCATCATTCACCGCTTAACTTTCTTATCGCCTTAGCTGCTGACTCCCTGACAGGAAAAGTTGAAATTTCTCTTCCGTCTCGCTTCTTTTTCCATTCATAAGGATCATTGTCCTTTAACTGTCTCAAGACCGGAAGAACAGAAGTATCTCCCAATTCAGCAAGCGCCTCCGATGCGGCTATCCTTACGTATGCATTATCGCTATCTATTTTATTCAAAATCGACTGTTTCAATTTAATTTGTTGTTCTTCGGTCACATTTACGCGCCCGAGCAAAAGGACTTTTGTTTTCAACGCTCCTATCCATAATTCCTGATTAACGCTGCTGTTCAAAGATTCATTAAGCGGAGAAACGGCTTCTTTGCCGAAATCCGCTATGGCCTGCTGCACCTTTATTGAACAGATTGAACCAGGTATTAATGCAGGGATGACTTTTTTATCTTTTATCTTTGTCGCAACGCTGAGAAGATTAAGATAATATTCCCCGCGTCCCTCATTCAGCGTCGGCTTCAAATCTTCCTCATAAATTTTCCTTCTCCACCATTGCTCCTTGCGTGCGCTTTCTTTTTTCAGCAAACTTATCAATGCATCCTGAACATTTTGTTTTTCAATTTTACCCCGTAAGTTTTCAACAGCCCTGTCCTTTGTTTTCCAATCAGGCGATTTCAGCATTTTCAACGCTTCCTGAATAGTATCCTCATCTTTATCATTATCATTACTTGCCTTTAAGCTGTCGTTTATCCCGGCTTTAAAACATGAAAACAAAAGTAAAATAATACAAACGATCAACCTTATCTTCACAAATATAAATTTTTTCATTTTTTTCTGACTCCTCATTGTTTTGTTATGGCCAATCAGCATGTACCCATATGCCGGTATCTTCGTAATCCTCCATATAATTCGCTCCTTCAATTAAACATTCAAAAGCAAAATTAACCAATCAGAATATTCAACTTGCCCATCAAGGTTAAAATCTTCTACCAATAAATCAACGGCATCCCCCGGTCAGTAAATGTGCGCACCTTTTGGGATTGATCAAACTGTGGTTACACTTCTTTCAAAACGTTTGACAGTTTTTTTCAGTAATCGGTATCGGAGTCGGTATCGCAATCGGTTCCGGGGTCGGAGTCGCAATCGGTATCGGAGTCGCAATCGGTATCGGAGTCGCAATCGGTATCGGAGTCGGGGTCGGTATCGCAATCGGTATCGGCATCGCAATCTGTATCGGCATCGGTATCTGTATCGGCATCGGTATCGCAATCTTTATCGAAATCGAAACAAAATGACAGACGTTTCTGTCGAATTGTAACCTCAAAAGAGGCTTTTTTGATCAATGCCGCACCTTTTTCAATACTCCGGATACTTCAACGAAAGAATCCTCAGAAACATAACCCTCAATTAAAACATAACATTTATTGGTAACGGAATCAATTGTGTTCGGGAAAATCTCACGATATCGTCAAAGTAATTAGCATTTTTTTGAATTGATTTTTTGAAAAAAATCAATTCAAAAAA
>CAZUFC010000076.1:0-22189 GCA_964619725.1 uncultured bacterium
CGCCCTGGTCCTTCAGCGCAGTTTTAAGGCGACTGTCGTAACTGCTGAGAAAACTCACCGCGGGCCGGTCCTGATCGTCGTAAGCCAATGAAGCGTAAGCATAAGAATCGTTCGCCCCGTCGATAAGTTCAAAAGTCCATTCGCCCCCGCTTTTAGAGGCATATACCAGGTCCTCGTCAGCGTTCCTGCCGTAGGCTATGCCCGGGTTGCCTCCGGAATCGAACGCCAGACACACCGTAGGACGGTAAGCCGATATCTCGGACGTCTCAAAAAAATCAAGCCATTCCATGTTCCACGTCGATCCGTCGTAGTAAACGTAGTTTAACCAACCTTCGCCTTTATTTCCGCTCTTTTCGTCCTCGTCCATATAAAAAGCTATGTGAGGGTGATTCTGGTCGTCCAGTTGAATCGAACTGTAGCATGGAATTGGGCAATACCATAATTCATGAAATTGCCACGAACTTTCAGCCATCGTGCAGTACATTATACTTGAGTCCCCTGTTGATTGATATGAAATGTGGGGGATATCCTGAGAATCCATCACGAGAGAAGGATATTTGCCTGACAGAGCGCTATATGTGACTTGCTCAATTATCCACTCGTTCGTTTCGCCTTTCCTCATCACATGAAGTCTCTGAGAATGATAACAGGCGATCCAGGGTTTTCCCTGAGAGTCATGAGTTATGCTTGTTGACTTATAATGTGCGGTGTCTTCGCCGAGAGTTTCTATCGTCCACAGTCCTCCAGATTTCAATGCATATTTATATTCGAAGGAAATAAGGTCAAAATAACTCAGGTGTATTCTATCCAGGTTCTCTACGCTCATTGATACTCCCCGGACGCGTCTGTCGTCGATCGTCTCCGAGCGCCATTCGCCCGATTCCTTGTAATAGACCCGCAACCGGTCTCCGCCTGTCGCAAGCGCCCAGGCATCTTCTTCAGGCATTATCCAAAAACAACGATTGGGGAACCAGTCTTGATACCAGCTCTGACACTTGACGCATTCGATCTCCCATTCGGCTGATGAATGAGAACTAATGAACATAGAGATCAAAGTAACCAGAAAAATCAACGAAAATCTGTAAAAGTAAAAGCGCTTCATTTATTCAATTAATTGCAAGATGAACGTCAATTAGCATGCAACTTAGAATTATGGATTTCATACATCGGAGGCGCTGTTGCTATCTCTTTCCAGGCTACGCAAGGATTGCCGCGACCGTCGAGAGCAATAGCGGGCGATTTGACTCCAAAATGCGTATATTCGTCATCAAAACTGATCATTTCATACGTTCCGGCTTTGGCGCCCCAACTCGATCCGCCGTCTGTCGAGAAGGTATAATAGCATTCCCGGTGATTCATTCCCTCAAATTTTCCTCTCCACGCCACGTGCATACGCCCTTCTGTATCAATTGCCATTGCAGGATCAAGATCGCCGTCGGTATGATGAAGATTATTGATCAATTCTTCAGCAGCGCTCCATTCGATGTTCTCCTCCTCCACAGTAGCCGTACGATGATATAATGAATGTCTGCAGTTCAAATTCTCCCTTCCGTATATCACATGAAATATCGCCGTCTCATCCTCCTCGCCGGCGCCGCGTTTATTGCCGAATCCACCCTCGATCGGTTCGGCAGGAGGCGCGACAGCAATCGTCAATCCGTGCATGGCTTCATGCTCACCGGCCGTAAACGCCACATACGTATCATACTCCAGAAAATCATGATGAGAAAAGGAAGACCAGAATTCAGTGATCCCCGATTCAGTCATTACTTCCTGCTGCCACGCTGCATATACCGTCCCGCTTCTGCCGCAGAATACGTCGGGAAGCGCGGTGCCGGAACCGTCTTCCGGATCGCTCACTACAATGTCCGCTATGGTTCCGGTCCAATAACCGGAAGCAAACGCGGCGCCGGTTAAACCTGCTGCAATAATTGCGAACGCCGCTGAAATGACCCGTATTGCTCTCATTTTAACCTCCATAATGAACGAATTGACGTGTCAGAAATATCATCGTCAGCAATTTCTGTTTTTATTATAAGATTCGATTCTCTAAAGTCAAGAAAATCCATCGTTTTTGTAATATACTCTGACAAATTATTGTGACTATTGTATTCTGCCGATTTTTCCTGTTTTGACCTCTTTCATCAAGGCATTAGGTTCCTTCTCCTCCGACGGGTATCATTATTCCACCATGAAGAGCATGAAGGACATGAAGTTAAATTCAAACGCTCCTCTTCGTGCTCTTCATGTTCTTCATGGTTTATAAGGCGGTTTCATTCGGTATCGGTATCGATCCCAATACCTAACCCGATTACTGAAACAAGCTGTAAAAAGTTTTGAAAGGAGTGTAACCTTAGACTGATCAGTCCCCGTTTTTGCTTTTGTCCCGGACTAAAGGCCTTGGATTGCTCCAGATATTGAGAGACATCTTCTTCCACATCAAATTTTTGGGACTGATCAAATGGGGGTTAAGATTTGGATTGATCCAAAAATCTCTTACACGGAAGTTTACTGATCCATATTTCCGTAATGGGTTTTAGAAACCTCATCGGGAAAGCGGCAGGATGCCGCTTCTACTTTCAGGCGCTTTTTATTTCGTTTCAATCTGATAATCGACTGCTGACTCAACGGCTTGAGGAGAGCCTTTTTCACCGGCTCGTCAGGAATAACTTCGCTGCATCACATCTCATCTTCAAGCCGGAGACAAGGCCACATGTCGCATTGTCTTCCCAGTGAATCGACGGCTACGAACGCCGGCATGTTTCGTCCCGCTGCCGGGGCCTTGTCTCGTTATAACCTTGCTTTCTGTAATATTCGAATGCACTTTTCCACTATTTCCCAGGGTTTCATTTCGTCAGAGAGATGAATAGTCGATAAACCGAGTCGACGAGCCTGTTTTCGTATTTCAGCATTGTAGCGTAGGCTTCGTTCCAAGTAGTTTCTAAGCATGGTTTCACGATCACGGGCCCCCATACTGAAATCACTGTTGCGGACTCTTTTTTGAATCAATGATTCGTCTGCGATCAGGAAAACGCCGTCAATGTCCCCGGACAGTTTCGACACGTTTTCAGGCCGTAAAGCCCAACCCTCTATGACGATGGGACGCCCCCATGATGCGTGATTCTGGAAAATAACACGTAACGCAGGCCACAACGCTGCATGCTGGGCGTCGATATCGCTCATTAATTTCTGTATGTCGGCCGTTGCGTAGTAGTCGCGGTAATCCCGGGAGATCATGTAATGAAAGGCTGGATGAGTCGATTTATCCGTTACTGCAGCGACGGCGGCGCCGATGTCATCGGTTGAAAGAGACGCGTATTTCAGACTTGAAGCCAGCAGAGTCGCTGCAGTGGATTTTCCGGTCATGGGCGCGCCACCGATATAAATGACTTTCGGCACATTCATTTCATTGCGCCTTAACTGTTATAACGGGGTAAGCGCCCGATGCATAAACGCTTTCGTCCAGGGCATCCAGGAATGCCGGTCCTAAAATCGCATGCATGGACAAGCGCGGTCAACGCCGCCTTCAGTTCTTTCGTTTCTACTTCATTCAAAATGGTCCCTCCCCGGGAGTGATCTTTAATATAAGAATTCAGCGTGGAAAGATCAATGAAATGTTTATTCACAGTCTGTCGGAAACTCTATCCGCGTCATACTGCTCAGCGCAGCGTTGTTTTAACTGACAGGGATCGTCAAAACGGATCAATGGCCTGAACCCGTGACGAGGTTGCACCAGTATGCAGATGGTTACTGGAAGCGCAGGCATCCTGCCTGCCTGCGCATCGAAAACCTTTAAGTAACGTTAAGCGCTTTACCCGGGCCTAACCGGAGAATCAACCAGAACAAACTACAGTTATTCAGCTTTTGTCGATAGACTCGAACCCTGGTTAAAATTCCAGCGTTTGACAGGAATTACGGCTTCTGATCAGTGAAGGGATGCAGATGTCCGCCAATACAAAATTTTTGATGAGGAACAAGCATCCGGGTTGGAAAACTTATTCATATGCCGCGCAAAGCGAGAGGGGTAAGCCCGCATTTCTCATACAAAACCTGTTACGAGCGTCCATATCCCCGCACCTTCAAGCGCTGCTCCCTGCGGCCTTGCTCAACGTAGCGCTGCTATGTTTCCGCAGTCCTTCAGTCCGCCATGTTTGAATCTGCGGGAATCTGAACGCTCTCACCACGATTTTGTATGAGAAATCCGGGTTAGCCGGATGCAGGAAAATAATGCTCCCGCCGCCAGAATCACGGCGCTTGCCGTTTTGATTATTTTCATTTATGCAGCAGCCTTTAGAGAAATTGACCGATGCATTGGACGTCGAAGAATTTTTCGATCCGTCCGGGTCATCGTTGTTCAGCTCCTCCAATCTTCCATCAACCGTCGCATAATGTACCATAACATGATTGACGGGTAAAGATCAGCTTCCTGATGGGCGATTACGGCATTTTTTTATTCAAGTTTTTTGAACGATTGTTTTCGTCAAACAACTTATGGATTTTTTTTGCGGAATGTCAGCGCATGAGATTCTAAAGCTGCCGTTTATCGTTTGCTTTGCTTGCTTTTGCGAAGCGGCGCCATTAACAATTGTGCCGCTGGAATTGGTTTTAAATGAAAGAAAAAGCTTTGGTGTCTACATTGGAGATGATGGCGGCGGCTTCCAGCATGTCTGGAGTAAATGCTGCGGCATGAAAGTAAAAGGGGCCTCCTGTCGAAAGCGGATCGGGCAGCGTGAATTCCGGCAGATATACGATTTCTCTTGATTCTGAAGGTGATAGGGTTACGCTATAATGGTCCAGTGATTGCATCCAGCCTGGTGCGAACCAGAATTCTCCGAACACTTCCAGCAAGATGTAAATGTCTGCGCTTCGGGCCGCTCCGGGATTATGGACATCCAATATGCCTTCCATCATGTCTCCGGCGCTGTAATTCATATCCGGTCCCAGATCAAGCGTCAGATTCTCAGGCGACCACGTTGGCGTCGGCGTCGGGGTGTAACTCGGCGTCGGCGTTGCAGTCGGATGGGAAGGAATATAGCCCAGCGCGAAATATACATTGCTGTTCTCATTATCCCTGACCGCTATCCCTACCGCATCTCTCGTCGGGTCCCACTGAGCGCTTATCACATTCGCCGAACCTGCCAGCGATACTTCGTCTATGACCTCGGTCTGCCATCCCATGTCATAATAAGCATAATTCAACTGATGAAATGTGGAATACACGAAATAGATGTTTGAGGTGGTAATACCTTCTTCTACCGCTGCAGCTAAACCCACGTCATATATCAGATCGCTTCCCGTTACCCTCACTGCCGTGTTGTTATAAAAAGTTCCGCCTATTTTGTAAGCATCCTTGATGATATAATCCCCCGGCGTATCCAGAAAGCCGATGTAAGGAATATCGCCGTCTATGATTCGTAATTCCACCCAATGACACTCAGTAATCGATGCCGCCGTATCTATCTCGTAATTATATGCGCCTGTCCTTAACGCATATTTTATTTCATTATCCTGCGTATCTTCCCATACGAAATGAGCCCTGCGCTCTGAATCCAACGCAATGTCCATTTTCCGGATATCATACTCAGGATCATAAAAAACGATCTGCTCCCCCGTCCATTCCCCGCTTCGGTTCGTCACATATCGCAAGCTGGTTCCCCATGTCGTAACATACGTGTAAATAATATGAAACAGCGAATATTCATCCATGCAAAATTTGAAATCATACGCCTCAAACGCTTCATCTACAGCTTCCGTCGATGTCCAGCTTCCCTCTATCCTCTCTGTAAAATGCAATCGGGACGTATCACTCTCATCATACATGATTGTGGGAAAGTTCCCTCTTATTTCCAGTTGCGGATGAAAAAACGCATCCAATCCCACAACCGTCGCAGTCTCAAGAATCGTCCACGTCGGCTCCTGCCATAATCCATACCATATCGTCCCGTTATGCTCATTGGAAATCGCTAAATGAAAATCGCCGCTTTCCGAATTCTTTAAATCCAAAGTGAGTCCGATGGTCCCGCTCGATCCCATAACATACTGTCCCGAAGTCCAGTTCAAAGGGCCGGCTGCAGCGCCTGCCGTCATCAAAATCAACACCGTAACGATAATAAATGTATATTTGCTTCCCATATTATCTCCTGACTTTGTTAAATTGTTTTAAGAATGCTAAAACCCCACCAACGAAATGCTCCTTCATTCATAAGCGATTGACACCCCGCTCACGAACATCAGTAAGGATAACACAGGCAAAATAAAATGTCAATAATTGTAATTCTTGTAATAATGGAAATGAGCCTATTTTTTTCCCAAAATGGCGAACGGAACCGGTGTTGATTCATTCAATTGACTGAAGAATTCCAACAGACTAAAATAAAAATTCGGATAAAGGAATCATGACAGCCGGCAGTACATATGGACGCATTTTCATTTCAATTATGCTGGTCTTGCTAATTATCATTCATATTTACTGGGTGGTTTCTGAGCCGCCTGAACACTTATTCGGCGACGGACCGGAATATGTTCTCATGACATTAAATTTTGTGATCAGCAGCGCCTTCAAGCTTGAAAAAGAGACCGTTGATTATTTCAACGTTTCAATTGCTCGCCCGCTAAAGGTTTCTAAAATAGAAGCAAAAACTCAGGACGGAAAAATAGTTTCCCTGGAGAATTTTTCAGGATTCTACAAAGACAGGTTCGGCAGATATCATTGTTATCATTTCTGGCTTTATTCACTGTTCGTGTACCCGATATACGGTTTTCTGGATGCCGCATCGCCTTTCACGCCGAAGCCTTTACTTTCGTTTTCCATTTTTAATCTGCTGCTGTTTATTCTTGTCCTGATCGCGGTAAGCCGCCGTTTTAGAGGCAGTCTCACCGGTTTAATCATCATCTATATTTCGATTATTTTTTCTCCGCTGGAAGGTTATTTAATCTGGCAACACCCTGAAATTTTTTCTTTCGCATTGACTTCCCTGGCTTTCCTGGAATCTTATCGTTGGGGCAAATTCCTGGCGCCTGTTTATCTGGGATTGGCAGCGACTCAGAATCAACCGCTTCTAATGGCTTTCCCTCTGCTGTATTTTATTCAGAGCAAGTTGAGCACGAAAGCGATGGATTCACCGAATCAAATCAATAAAAAAATGATTGTGTGCTTTTATACAGTCGGCGTGTTCATAGGGATATCGCCCATCCTTTATTATTTATACTATTTCAACACTCCGAATCTGATAGTTGAAACCGGTTCAGCAAGCCTTAAAATGGTTTCATTCCGCCGTTTAGCCGATTTTTACATTGATCCGGCGGTGGGGATGATATGGCATTACCCGGCAGTATTGTTTTTCATTTTGTTTTTTAAGCCCCGGAAGACGGCGTACTGGGCGGTATCGGCAACGTCGGTAATAATGGCCTCTGCATCATGCGCGACGTTGAATTTCAATCCCGGGATGATCGGCCTGCGTTACCTGTCCTGGCATATTCCCATATTCTACCCTTTTCTTGTGAGAATTTTCCGAAACATTTCTTTCAAAAGCATACGATTCTGGTTAGGCAGCATCCTTTTCGGGATGATTGCATCAAACTTCATTCAACTTCCGGGTAATCCGCATTTAGAAAAATTTAATCCGCGCCGGCGTTTTGAGAGTAATTATAATTACATGGCATTTCTTCGGTGGATACCGGTTTTTTATCAGCCCACACCGGAAATTTTCGCCGAAAACATCCTGCACAGGGAAATCAAATATGATGAAAAACCCGGACCTTTACTTTTCAAGGTAAGTAATCCGATATGGGGAACAGGATTCAGTCCCGGCTGCATGTATCAATTGCTGCTTTTTAAACCTCAAGTAGCGGCGGACGGAACATTTTCATTGGCGCTCGATTCAGAAGAATCCCGCTCGCTGAGTACAGGAGGATTATTTCCTGAGCTTTACCGGGAAAAGAGCATCAGCAGAACCGGCGATGTATATATTCATGAATACGATTTATCGGAAATGAAATGGAAAGGGGGTGAATACAGATATCTGTATATCGAGACCGATTCTGAGTTCCTGGATTTTTCTCCTGACCAGAGAAGTTGTTGTTCTCTAAGCGTCAATAAGGACAAAGGATTGAGTTATCTGAAGTTAGCCAAGTATCAGAAAACGCCGCCGGTTGATATTTATCTTCTGATTTTCAGCAGAGGCAAATTTTGCGGTTATATGCCGGAATCAGGCCAATGGGTTGCGACTGACGATTATGGGCTTATGGAACCTTTCAGGAGGCGAATGACGGGCTATCTTCTGGACAAATTTGATATAAAGCGTATCATCAATGTGGATTATTTAAATCGTTTTACCGAATGCGTATTTGTAGCGGTCGCCGTTAAAGCGGGAAAGGATGTAATGCACGAGGACGATTGGTTCGGTTTGCCTTTCACAGTCAGCCTTAAATTTTAACGGGCGAGATTTCAATACCGCCTGATTGTTTCATGATAGCAGCAACGAAGTGACTTATGAGTAATACGCGTCCTTCGTAAATCCCTGGTGTCCCTTCCGAAGAAAAATTCAGCCGTTTTAGGATCAGAAACGATTGAAAAACGAGTTTGAGCCTATAAATATCGAAAGTATGGTCAGAAGCAGCAGAAAACCCGGAATGTTCAAAGCGGGAACGGATATCAGCTCTGTCGGCACGGCGGAGGGAGATGGAGTGCATGAAGGTTGCGGAGTTGGTGTAAGCGTAGGCGTGAATGTAGGGAGTGAACCGTGAGTGGGAGTGTGAGCAGGAGATGTCGGTTCAGGAGTCGGATAAAGCGGTTCATAAGTGATATCCAGTTGGGGAGCATGTTCACGGGGATCGACATTCCAGCCTATGATCCAACCCCGTTTGGTTACAATGCCGGAGTAATTGTAACCCACCTGGCCGAAAGCGACCCAGTTCTGATAGAGGGCCTGCTGGATATGTGCGGCAGCTATTGGTCCGAGTTCAAATGAGCTGACGGCCCTGGGCATATCCCCCATGGCGCAGACTTCGCTGTTGTTGATGGCGTTGTAAAGCGTTTCAGCGCCGGTGGGCAGCGGGTCCGACGTCAGGCATGTAAACGCCAGCCCCATACTCATCTCGAAATAGGTGACTATAAAGCGGCAACGCGCCCAGGTAATCGTTGCAGAATCCGGAATTGATGAGATGTCGAATTTCATCCATCCCACGCGGTCAACGAAGGACGGCGGATACAGTATTATTTCCCGTTCCACTTTGATCAGTCCCATATCGGTCTTGCCGTATTCGCTGCCGTTGTATGCGCAATGGCCTGTGGCAAAGGTGTATTCGAAAGTCTCGGCTGTCTGTTCCAGGGTTATTTCGCCAGATGCGACCCAGGCGCCCGATTCGTCTTTAACATGAACCGGCCGGGAGGAAATCCGGGCAGTGATCGTGCCGTCTTCATTCAAATAATGACGGGAAAAGGCATCGCGCAGCTCGATGATTTCATTTCCTGCGGGTAACTCCGAAGGCCTCGCAGATGCAGCGGTAAATATCGCTACAGTCATGATAAATATCAATTTCCATTCATTCATGATTTCCTCTTGTTTCATCAAAGCATTTCGTTTTCATTTTAAATATATCGATACTCGCCGATTCAGCCGATGGAGTTATCGATCGAAATTTTTGACCCTTGTTCCCAAAGCCGTTCAAAGCTGTGAATGAGCATCACGATAAGAGAGGGATCGGTTACCAGGTAGGTCGTATAGGCGTCTTTTCGCACGTAGAGAGTAAACATGGCCTTATCATCGTCGATAATCACCAGAATCATGGGCAAATCAGGATGACTTCGCGCCTGCTCCCCCTCTTTAACTAGCTTTTTCATTCGTTCAAACTCATACGGGTCCTTTAATACTGCATCAGAATACAGACAACGCGATTCGACGTTGCGGCTGAGCAGTTCAATTTCGATTGCATCCAATTCCCTGGATTGCTCCAGAAGCGGTCCTTTCCGCGGCGTGGCGGACCTGTGGACGGATAAAAGTCGTCGTCTGGTCGCTTTCAACCATTCAAATACGATATCCACATGATTAAGCGACATGACTTCAATGCCTTCCGTCTTGTTCAAAGAACCTTTTCGCTGATCGTACAATGAGGTCAATTCCTTTAAAGCGACCTTGCTTTCGGTCAATTCCTCCTCGCGTCTGTCCATGTCCTTTTTGAATGCCGCTTCAGGAGAAACCGCACTGAAATATCTCACTTTCCCCCGGGAACTGATGACGTAACCTCGATCGATCAAGTCATCCAGAAGCGCATATACCGTCGGACGATGTATTCCCGTCACTTTCGATAGCTCCGACGCCTTTGCGTATTCCACTTTCAACAGAGCTTCATAAACCGGTATCTCACGTTCCCTTAAACCTAACGATTTTAACTTTCTGACCAGGCTGTCGTCTCTCATGATTTACATTCCCGGATCAAGACATCCGCTGCTGCATTTTTCTATCAACTCAACTCAGCCGCATAAAACTTAAGGTTTACTGTCGATTTCATGATCTGTGTTCCCGGAAAGGAGTATTGATCAAAAAATCGTCTTTTGAGGTTACCATTCCGCACAACCTCCCGTCATTTTATTTCGATCTTACTCCCGATTGCGATACCGACCCCGATACCGATCCCGGTCACTGAAACAAACTGTCGACAGTTTTGAAAGAAGTGTAACCCCTGCTTGATCAGTTCCCGGAAAGAAAACGTGTCAACAGCGATAACCGCAACTATCGCAAAGGCATTATAATTTTGGAAAGTCCCAAAGTCAAATATTGTCGTCTTATTTTTGACGACAATTATTCGGCGTATGAAAAACAGCGAATAGAATAACGACAGGCATTAGAAAAAGAAAAGCCTTAGCCCGGATTTCTCATACAAAACCTGTTAGGAACGTCCATATCCCCGTATCTTCAAGCGCTGCTCCTTATAAGCTTGCTCAAATCCGCGCCGCAATGCTTCCGCAGTTCTCCCGTCCGCTGCGTTCGAATTTGCGGAAATTTGAAGGCTCTTGCTGCGATTTTTTATGAGAAATCGGTGTCAGAAGACTGTTTGAAAAACGTGAGAGTACTTTTTTATACTGAATTGCGGAGGTGTGATTATTCTGTTTTTTCTTGGGACGCGATTCGTCAAAATCGTCAGCTCAGTTCCCCAATGTGTAATATTCTCCTGATCGAATAAGACGCCGCAAAAATTTAATGAAATAGAAAAAGCCGGAATTCTGATCAGGAATTCCGGCGGTATCGCTTTTAGAAGCGATTTTGAGTTTAGTAATATTCGATATGAAGGTCAGCCATGACGCTGGGGATGATTACGGCATCACGATCACCCATACCGTCGGTCGGGGCCGGGAAGTTGAACGTTACGATCAGCGCGGGAGAACCGCCGTAGCAGGCGTTTTCGAGTATATTTCTGAATGTCCAGTAATTGGGCGAAGCCGAACCCAGCGTGATGGCTCCCGGTCCGGGCAGACTCATGATGTAAGTCCCTAAAGGCGGCAGGTTGCAGATGTTGAAGTTCCAACCGTGAACTCGAACTTCAAGGTTGCCCAGGTCCAGGAAAGGCGTGCCGTCGACGGCCAGTACGCGGAAATTCAACTTCGCATCGGTTATGTCGCCGCCGGGAAATGCCGCCAAATCAAATACCAGTCTGCCGATGATCCTGTCGTCCAGGTCAGTGTCTCCAGCCTTGGGAACTGCCGTCGAACAGGTTACGCCGGGGATCAGCATTCCGTCGTCCGCCGCAGATGAAGGGATGGTTATGGTTGCCGCCGAAGCCGCAGAACCGATTATCAGACTCGTCATTATTCCGATTCCCAGAATTCTTATTGCATTGCTTAACTTTTTCATTTCTTGTTCCTCCGTTGAAAATCAGGGTTAATTTCGATTTCCGCCGTTTGCGGAATCAACCTTCTTAAGGGCAAAACCGGCGCCGGCTTTTCGTTTGTTTGAAATTATATTATTTTTCAATAATTTAAATGATCAGGCTATGCCTTATACGTTGAGTTTATAAATGGATTCGTATACTTTTGAAATAACAAATATCAATTCTGAACGGTCGGCTGATTTATAAATAAGGAATCGGCGTTAATTTTGATATATCAAATTATCGTTGCCGTTTCTCGATTCATCATTGTCTGTATAGATATAACCCAACTGTTCGAGTTGGGCTTTAATCTTATCTTCGATGTAATGGGGCATCTCTTCGACCCTTTTTTCATAGCCGATCAGCCAGACGAGCGCCTCAGAATCAAAAGTGAAAGCCTTTCCGAATTCAGGATGTCCGGGATTCAGGACAAATGTATCTTTGTCGTTATCTTTCAGCGAATTTTCAGCGACATTGTCGAACCCGGCAATGATTTTATCAGCGGGGAGAGGTTCTTCACCGATTTTAAGATCATAAATTTGAACGTTTGCGTTTGAAAAAGCCATACCGCAAACAGAGACATTGCCGAGGGGCGACAGCTCGACGGAAGCTATATGTTTGTTCGCATAAATATCCGTGAGGGGTGAAACATTTACTTCACAATCGAATGCGAGGGGATTCGCCATTGGTTTGCCGGATTCGATTTTGAGACTGAGCGGCGAGTTTTGCCGGCGATTATCGTACCAGATGTAGAATTTATTTTGTCCGGAGATGGTTCCGGCTTCGAGCGTTTTTTTCCAGGCTGCATCGGGCGAATGATGAAGAGGAAGAGGAGCGTTTTCGCCCGGATCGTTTTTTATGTCGAACACTTTTGAGTCGCCCTGAGCGTTCCATATGACTTTTTTTCCGGCTGCGGTTGCGGAGACGAGCATTTTTTTTCGTGAGGAACCGAAGCCCAGCAGAGGTTTTGAATGCGGGAATTCAGAAAAAAGGTCGCAGGAATCCGGCGAATCGCCCGGCGTCGATTTCAGATTGTACAATCGCGATACGGTAGGCATGATATGAGAGGCGACATGTCTTGTATTAATGATACGATGTTGCGATCCTTCATGGGGCAGCTTAAAAAGTAGCGGAATTTCCATCAGTTCCCGAAACGCGGTTCTTTTATGGTAGAAACCTCCATGCTCGGCGAATTCTTCGCCATGGTCTGAAAAAAGAAGGATGCCGGATGACTCATAAATGCCTTCCGATTTGAGGAAATCAAGAAAAAGACCGACTATTTTGTCCGTATACCGTATACCGTCGTCATAATGATCAATTAAATCCTTCACCAGACCCGGATAGTCATTTGTTTCAGGATTAGGCTGCACGGCATCAGGATCGGTGAATATTCTGTTTTTAGTATTGGTATTGTAAGGTGCATGAATTTCGTAAGTATGAATAAAAAGGAAAAAGGGATCATCACTGTTCTTTTTCAGCCATTTTCCAGCCCTCATGAATACTTCAGCAGCGCCGTCTCCTTCAAAATTATAAACCTGGAATCCTCGGGCGAAGCCCCATCCCGGGGAAACGAAACCTCCTCCGGTAAAAGCAGCCGTCTGACAGCCGGAATCGTGGAACAGTTCCGCCGTAAAAGTCACCGGAGCGTCCATCAGTTGGGGGTCTTTAGCTTCCAGTGTTTGGTGACGATGGGGAGTCAATCCGGTAAAAACGGATAACATGGACGGCAAAGTCCAGGAGCTGTCGGCCGTTATCCGGGAGAAACAATCAGCATTACGGCTGAACCGGTCTATTTCCGGAGAAAGAGGACGGGGATTGCCGTAACAACCCAGGTGGTCGGAGCGGAGAGTATCCAGGCAAATCATTATAAAATTGGACTGAGCGATTCCGGGATCGGGCTTTCTTGATTTTATTACCGGGACAGTCCATAATCCGTTTTCTGCATCGTTTTGATTTTCGTCTTTGTTTTCCGAGATGAACTGAAAAGATATGACCTCACCGGCATAAGCATCCAAACTTATTTCGTATTCAAACCATTGTCGTCCATTCGCATTGTTATCCGGATTCAAGGTTTTCCTTAAGTGACAGCGGGACTCGTCGTCCCTGACGACATTCAATCTGAATAATACTGAAGAATCAGAAGCGATTGCATTATGATTCAAAGGATGAGCGTTCGGAGCGAGCAGGCGTTCTATGCTTCCCTCTACTGGCCTTTTATCCGGTTTCTCGGAATCATTTGAAGCTACAACTCCTATTGCACCGAAAAGGACATCCCCTTCATTAATTTCGATTTCATAAATAAGTATTTCGGAGTCTGAGGACAAAACCGGTCTGCATTCTCCTCCGATGGAGACATAATTGTCGAAAGTTTGCAAGGGGCTGAACCTTCCGCGGTTTTCCTCTCCCGGCAGTTGCGAATGCGGACGATCATGCCGGCAAACAGGCGAAACGATTGCGGCAAAGGCAGCTCCCACGAACATACAGAGAATGATTAGTTTAAAGCTTTTTCTGAAACAAAAATCCGAAAATTTTTTATTCATGCAATCCTCGTTTAAGTGAAAAACATTGCAATGTCTCGACCCGGACCCAACGTATAAAGAGATTCCTGAAAAGGCTTAAAAGAAAGGAACGAATTTTCTTATGCTCATACTGTTTCTGAGAGAACATCGAACCCTATTACCCGAGACAATGGTAATACAAAAAAAGCGAAGAGTCAAAAAAGGGTTTTAATCTTTTCGGAAATAAGACGGCGGATGCTTGATGCTGCATGGCGGCATGTTCGTTGGTTTTCATGAGCTGCGTTTGAGACATCAAGTTTCCGGTTGGAATTGGGCATCTTTTTTATTATTTTTGACAGGGGATCGATTCAATTCAGAAGGAGCGAATCTTATGCATGAGATACATGAAATTGAGGATGAACTGAGAGAAGAAGCGGAACATTTGAGTGAAAAATATCATGGAGCCCCTGTGGTTGTTATTGTTGGCGGTTACAAAGGGTTAACGGTACCTCGCTGCATGACGGGGACCTCGCTTCATGCGGGTTACCGGCTTCGAGATTTAGTGGGAATGCTTGAAACCGCTAAACAGATCGAAACGCTCAAGCATTTTCGGATAGGCGCTTTCGGTAAACGGATGAAAGAAAAAAAGGGGGATGATCGAAACAACCAGGCGTGATTTCACGGATAATATACTGCAGAAATAGTTTAATTATTTGAAGATGCCGGATTTGCCGAGTCAACGTATAACCAATCCGCATACGCCGGGGCTTCAGCGTCACAGGTTGCGCCTCCTTCGCAGACGCCCAGTCAAAAATCCGAAGGATTCGGCATTATCTCTGGACTGATGAGAAAAAAGCCATTAATATTCGATTGAGGAGAATCACTGATGGAAGGAGCGAATCAGAAATAATGCAAAATCTGCAAAGATTGAATGAACAGGTTGCCGTTCTGGAAAGGCAACTGAAAAATAAAAATAAAATAAAATGCGCGGGTGATGTGATTTTTACGGGAGTGGACTTAGGCACTGCGGACATCGTGGCGGTTATTCTTGATGAAAATAAGTCGCCTGCGGCAGGGCGATTTCGATGGGCCGACGTTTTGCGGGACGGCTTGATCCTGGATTTCGTTCAAACCGTTGAAATTGTCCGGGAATTAAAGAGAGAACTGGAGAGCATTCTGGGACGGGAATTGAAAAGTGCGTCGGGTAGTCTGCCTCCCGGAATAACGGGACGGGATGCCGATTCCGTGATGTATGCTCTGCAAGGAGCCGGTTTCGAAGAAGTTCGCGTTGTCGATCAGACGGTTGCCGCAGCCACGGCCCTGGGCATTTCAGACGGCGCTGTCGTGGATATCGGGGGCGGCACGACCGGAATATCGATACTGAAAAACGACGAAATCGTTTATTCTGCCGATGAACCTACCGGCGGCAGACACATGACTCTCGTTATTGCCGGACGCTACGGCATGAACTTTGAAAAAGCGGAAATAAAAAAACGTAAAGAGTCGGGTTTCCCCGAACTCAACGGCATCATAAGACCTGTCATGGAAAAAATGGCCTCAATCATTAAAAAACATATCCGAGATTATGACGTCAACTCAATTTATCTTGTTGGAGGCACGGCCTGTACTGACGGCTTCGATCAGATCGTGGAAGAAGAAACCGGCGTTCACGTCGTTAAACCCGATAACCCGCTGCTTACGACTCCCATGGGAGTCGCACTGGCTTCTGCAGCAGATTAACTTCATTCAGCCTCTCGTTGATGTCCCTCTAACGCGGATATCTTTTGCCGTAAAGCATAACATGCAAAATCAGCTTTTTTGATTATATGTTGACTTTTCAATATTCATTGGTTATATTGCCAAATGGCCAAGAGGTGAAACCATGAGCCATTTCGACAAAGACAAATATGAAACGCGAGCCAGGATAATAAAAGCATTAGCGCATCCGACCCGCCTTTTTACGGTGGATGAATTGTCCAAAGGGGAAAGATGCGTTTGCGAATTAACGGCGATGATCGGAGCGGATGTTTCGACCGTTTCGAAACATCTTTCGATCTTAAAAAATGCGGGGATTGTTCATGACGAGAAGCGCGGGTCAAAGGTATTCTATAAACTGACCGTGCCTTGCGTGTTGAACTTTTTTGGATGTGTAGAGAACGTATTGAAAGCAAATCTTGAGAAACAGCGTTCTATGCTGGGTTAATTTTTTTTAGGCAGACATTTGGCGTTTTTGCCAAACGACCATTGAATGAAATGAGGGTTATCAGAGGATGAACTGGAAAAAAGAATGGAAGACATTATTATTAATCACGGTGATATTTTTAATTTTTTATTTTTTACCTTTGGAGAAGTCGAGATTTGAGCGGTCGATAATTGAATCGCTCCATCTTGTAAAGGATTATGCGCGCGAGCATGTATTGTTGTGTTTGATTCCAGCGTTTTTCATAGCCGGTGCAATCGGCGTATTTTTAAGTCAGGCAGCGGTGATGAAGTATCTTGGCGCCAGGGCGAAGAAGATTCCGGCCTATGGCGTCGCGTCTGTATCCGGTTCGGTATTGGCGGTGTGTTCATGCACGATACTGCCGTTATTTGCGGGGATATACAAAATGGGAGCGGGATTGGGCCCGGCGACTGCGTTTTTATATTCCGGTCCGGCGATAAACGTTTTAGCGATAATATTGACGGCAAGGATATTGGGGCCTGATTTCGGCATAGGACGAGCGGCGGGAGCCGTTATTTTCGGAATAGTAATCGGCTTGGTCATGCATCTGATATTCAGAAGGGAGGAGCAGGAAAAAGCAGCACAACAGGGGTCGCTGCCGGAGTCGTCGACGAAGCGAACTTTAGGTCAGAATGTCATATATTTTGCCTGCATGATCGGCATACTCGTATTCGCAAACTGGGGCAAACCAGGGGAAAGCGGGGGATTGTGGCATTTGATATATTCATCCAAGTGGGTTATTACGGCGATTTTTTCGCTATTTCTTGCGGTGGTCCTCCCCGTGTGGTTCAGCATAAAACCCGCAAGATTATTTCCTGCCGGAATCGTTGTCGCGGTTTTTGCCTTTTTGTTTCCCGATCACCCGGGAATAGCATTCACAGCCGGCATCCTGGGACTTTCCGTCATCTTGAATTTAAATGAAGGTGAAGGTCAGGACTGGTTCGCCGCATCCTGGCAATTCGCGAAACAAATACTGCCCCTGCTTTTCATCGGTACGCTCATTGCGGGTCTTTTGCTCGGACGTCCTCAAACAGAGGGTATGATTCCATCTCAATGGATTATTAAGGCTGTAGGCGGCAATTCCTTATTCGCCAATTTTTTCGCTTCTATCGCCGGCGCATTCATGTATTTCGCAACTTTGACGGAAGTGCCCATACTTCAAGGCCTGCTGGGCGCCGGCATGGGCAAAGGTCCAGCGCTGGCATTGCTCTTGTCCGGTCCGGCTCTATCCTTGCCTAACATGCTGGTTATCCGCAGCGTTATGGGTACGAAGAAAACTCTGATTTTTGTAATTCTAGTCATAATTATGGCGACGTTTTCCGGATATATTTTCGGGAATATAACGGCGTAAAAACGGATAATTGCAATTGGGGGAATAGATGCGAGCAAGGACTGGAGAAAAGATGATTTATCGTAAAAAAATTATCATGATGCAAAGATTCTCAGGAAAATTTAAACAGGAGTCAAGTGATGAAAAACATTAAAATACTGGGGGCGGGATGTCCCAAGTGCAAGAAGTTGGCGGAGCAAGTCGCAAAAGCGGCTGGAGAACTGAATTTGGATTGTAACATAGAGAAAGTATCTGATATTCAGGAAATCATGAGTTACGGGGTTATGATGACGCCGGCCCTGGTGGTGGAGGGCGTCGTAAAATCAACGGGAGCCGTTCCGAATATTGGACAGCTCAAAGAGCTCATCAGCGAGGAGGGTTAAATGAGGGCGATGAAGGGGATATTCCCGGCAGCGTGTATGATTTTACTTGCATTCTTTTTTTTGTTGGGGTCTGCGGAATGTTCAGAGCAATCGAGAGGCGCTGTTTCTTCAGAGCAGCCTGCGGAAAAGGAGCCGATCAATTCGCCGGAAGATAAAAAAGCGGCGGAACTGATCGTTTATTATTTTCATGGGGACAAGCGTTGCAAGACATGCTTGACGATTGAAAAAAATGCAATGCAGGCATTGGAGGAAGGTTTTCCCGATGCATTAAAACACGGCATAATCGAATGGCGTGCAGTCAATACGGATAAGAAGGAGAACGAGCATTTCGAGGAGGATTTCGATCTGGCGTTCAGTTCAGTGATTATAGTGAAGCACAATGAGGGCGAACGAATTGAATGGAAGAATTTATCCAGGATGTGGGAACTTGTGTGGAAAGAGGAAGAATTAAAAAAGTATATACAAAAGGAAGTAAGGACTTATATGGAGTGAAAAACCGGTAAATCTCAAATATCCTGCTGACCCGGGCGCCGAAAATGGCGACAATCAGAAGGCTTTTTGACAGGGTGAAGAGATTGACTATAACTCGAATTTTTGGGGGAGAGCTTTAAGACAAATGCATGAACTTCTGATGGCAATTTTTTCTGCCTTATGGCTGGGTATTCTGACCTCCATCAGTCCCTGCCCTTTGACCACGAATATCGCAGCAGTTTCCTATATCGGCAAACGAATAAAGAAGCCGGGCATCGTGCTCGCCGCGGGATTATTATATACGGCAGGAAGGGCGACCGCTTATCTCGCGCTTGGAATTATAATTGTAACCAGTCTTTTATCGATTCCTTCTTTGTCCAGGTTTCTGCAAAATTATACGAACAAGATTCTGGGGCCGGTTCTTATCATATCGGGTCTTTTTTTACTGGAAGCGTTCAGTTTTTCCTTTTTCAATCCGGGTTCACGAATAAATCTGCAAAATAGGGCGGATAAGTCAGGCATAAGCGGCGCTTTTATACTGGGAGTTCTTTTTGCGGTCTCCTTCTGCCCCGTCTCCGCTGCGTTATTCTTCGGGAGCTTAATTCCTCTGGCCGTGAAAATCGATTCAGGTCTGCTTATTCCAGCATTTTACGGCATCGGAACAGCGATTCCAGTAGTGATTTTTTCCGTTTTAATTGCGGTGGGAGCCCGAAGCATAGGTGTTTTATTCAACAAGATAACTCAAATTGAAAAATGGATACGCCGCATCACCGGATTAATTTTTATCGGAGTAGGATTTTATTTTATGCTGGAATACTTCTAAACCGATTGGTACAATTTTGCTTAAGAGTCCTTAATCTGAAGGGGCTTAATGAGCGATTCTTATGGACGATGGACTTCTTCGACAAAGCCCGTCGCTCCATAAAAATCGCTCATTTTAAACGGAAACGTAATTTTAAACGAACCTCTTCCCTATTACCAGGGTTTTCTCCGTCTTCTGTCTCCGCCGCCGCCGCCTCCGCCGCCGCCGCGTCTTTCTCTTCTTTCTCTGGCTTCATTAACGACGAGTTTTCTTCCCTGAAAATCGGTTCCATTCAGAGCTTCAATGGCAGCCTCAGCGCCTTCCTGTTCCATTTCAACGAATCCGAAACCTCTCGGCTTTCCCGAGAACCTGTCCTTGATCAAGTTGATTGAATCAACCGCTCCGTGCTTCGCGAAGAGCTCCATCAGGTCATCTTCCGAAGCCTGAAAAGGAATGTTACCGACGTAAAGTTTTTTTGACATTTGAGATACTCCTTAACGGGTTAAAAAATTTGTCATTCCTGGAATTCTGAATCGAAGCGGCTGCTCGCAGAGCTCCAGAACAAGCGGTTTTCCAGAACTATGGAATACCGTTGCGGTATAAAGTAAGCCAAAAGAAATAGGAAGTCAAGTACAAATGAGCTTTATTTGCCGTAAGAATGCAACTTGAAGTCTCAAAAGGCTTAAATAAAATGAGCGGCGTTACGTCTTTCGATACAACTTGCCGCTCATTCGAAAACCTGCAACTGACTAACCCAGATTCTTCATACGAAATCGTAGTGCGAGGGTTCAGATTCCCGCATATTCAAGCGTGGCGAACCGGAGGACTGCCGAAGCACAGCAGCGTAATGTTGAGCAAGTCCGCAAGGAGCAGCGCTTTAAGGTACGGGGATATAGACTTTCACAACTGTTTTTGTATGAGAAATCCGGGCTAAAGCCCTTTTTCCGTCGTGAAACCTTTCAAATACAATTCAGCTTTTAAAGAATCCTTTTCAGCAGTCCAGCGCCCAGCCGTTGTTGATGGCATCAGCAATGTCTTTTGCTCTTTCCAGGTCGGTACAGGACAAAATCAGAGTTTCGATTTCCTCGATGGCCTGTCCGACATTTTCAGCATCTGTCAGTGAAGGGTAGTAGACGGGGGTATACGGCGAGAGTTTTCCGGAAGCCAGGTTCAGCCAGGTAGCGAGAGAGTGCCAGAGGGCTTTTTCGAGCATTCCCGACGGGACGGAGAGCATGAAGTCGCAGGATGCTTCTCCAATTTCGTCAAAAACCATGGAATGTTCGATGATGAACGGGAAGCAGGGTTCGGGATTCTCATGGTGATGAGTGCGGCATTGCAATTTCCAGTATCCTGGGGTTCTTGGTTCGCAGGGAGCCGGCGGAAAAGTTGGCGTAGGCGGTATCCATGTAGGCGTATATGTCGGAATAAAAGTGGGAGTCGGGGTGAGGGGTTCCGGGGGGATACAATATTCGGGCCATGCGATGGATTCGACGTCGGTATAGGGAACGTCGATATATTCTGAATCGAGAACCGTAAGCGTAGAGAGGTCGTAAGTAAAGATGCGAGTGGGATTGGGGGCTTCGTGGATGCCTCCCCACAGCAGTCCGTCAGGTCTCATTTCGAGCGCTTCTGTAGTTCCGGGCAGGTTATCGGCGATAAGAGTCATGGTTCCGGCGGTCAGGTTTATTTCGTAGAGGTTCGTTCCGGCAGAAGCGTAGAGCATAGTTCCCGTCATATTCCAGGTAAGGCCTTCGACGTTGATCGATGAAGAGTATTCCAGCGTCGCGGTTGCCGAATTGACGTCGATAAGGACCAATCCATTGGATTCCGACCATCCCCAGAGCGTATTATCGACGGACCTGAACGTGAGCGCAACGATCTCACTGAAGCCGGTGTATCCGAGAGGCGTAAGGGCTCCCGTCATAGAATCAACGGCAAACAAGTATCCGTCATACTCGCCGTCGCTGCCTGCCGTTGCGTATAGCTGATCGGTAACAGGGTGAATATCCAGTCCTTCTATATCCTGGTCCATGTGCAACGGACCAAGCGCGGTAACGAGATGAGTATACGGATCAATCGTAAAGAACTGCGAATCGTTTAAGCTTTCGTCATGCACGGCATAAATCAGGCACGGTATGGGAGTAGGTATCCATGTAGGCGTTTCCGTAGGCGGCGGGCATGTGGGAGTCTTCGTCGGGCTGTAAGTCGCTGTAGCCGTGCGCGTCGGCGATGAAGTGGGACTGCTGGTCGAACTAGGAGTCAAGGTCGGCGTTTTTGTAGGACTGTAAGTCGAAGTGGGCGTCAAAGTGGGACTCTTTGTCGGAGTATCGGTTACGGTATAACTGGCCGTTGGAGTTTTCGTCGGAGTCAGGGAAGGACTCAAGGTTGGGGTTACCGTAGAAGTAGGCGTTAAGGTGGGCGAACGGGTCGGACTGCATGTTGAGGTAGGCGTCAGTGTGGGCGTTCTGGTCGGCGTGTTCGTTACCGTATAGCTCGCTGTAGGCGTCAGCGTCGGGGTCCTGGTCGGCGTAAACGTCGGACTTTTCGTCGGAGTCGGCGTCAGTGTGGGCGAACGGGTCGGACTGCATGTTGAGGTAGGCGTCAGTGTGGGCGTTCTGG
>CAZUFC010000076.1:22289-40696 GCA_964619725.1 uncultured bacterium
TCAGTGTGGGCGAACGGGTCGGACTGCATGTTGAGGTAGGCGTCAGTGTGGGCGTCCTGGTTGGGGTGTTAGTTACCGTGTAGCTGGCGGTCGGCGTTCGGGTCGGGGTTCTGGTAGGAGTCAGCGTCGACGTCGGCGTTCGAGTCGGGGTTCTGGTCGGACTGCATGTCGCCGTAGGCGTCCGCGTCGGGCTTGAAGTCGGAGTTCGTGTAGGACTCAACGTCGATGTCGCGGTCTTCGTCGGCGTCAGGGTCGGACTGCATGTCGACGTCGGCGTGCGCGTGGGACTTGACGTCGCCGTCGCGGTCAGGGTTGGAGTTCGGGTGGGACTCAACGTCGACGTCGCGGTCTTCGTCGGCGTCCGGGTCGGACTGCATGTCGACGTCGGCGTGCGCGTGGGACTTGACGTCGCCGTCGCGGTCAGGGTTGGAGTTCGGGTGGGACTCAACGTCGACGTCGCGGTCTTCGTCGGCGTCCGGGTCGGACTGCACGTCGCCGTCGGCGTGCGCGTAGGGCTTGACGTTGCCGTCGGGGTCAAGGTCGGCGTCAGCGTAACGGTCTGGGTCATCGTCGGCGTTAAAGTGGGAGTTTGGGTCGGCGTTGGAGGTATCCAGTTGCCGTATTCTATTTCAACGTATTCCGAGGGGTCCAGATCAAGCATTACTTCCAGGCCGGTAGTGCATTGCCATCCCGGTTCCAGAGTTTCACGCAGATAATATATCCCGACGGGTACGGCGCTGAAGGTATAACTGCCGTTATCCGTCGAGCCGCTTTCATATATGGTCGTTCCATTTTCTTCATAGAGGGTAAACCACCAGTCGTCCAGAAACGGTTCGCCCAGGTCGCGCATGCCGTCGCCGTCCAGATCGTGAAATTTTTTGACGGTTACGGCCGGCAGGGGGATGTTGCCGAAATTGACCACCAGGGATTCCCCTGTAACCAAATCAACCGTCTGCGATACAGGCGTCGTATTTTTCCAGTCAGAAGGCAATTCTTCCATCAACGTATATTGCCCGGGGGTCAGGCTGTCGAAAATGGCGTTGCCGTTGCTGTTGGTCGTCTTCGTATCGATTAAAATGCTGTTCTGATACAGATAAATCGTCCAGTTTTCGAGGTTTTCTTCATTGTCCTGCTGAACGCCGTCCATATTGATGTCCAGAAACTTGTGCCCTATAATCGTTCCTTCATACAACCATTCTCCGATGGCTTCCGAAAAGACGTTTCCCGTAACCGGTTCCGCAAGAACAAGTTTCTGCTTACCCGGATCAACGGGCACAAAGATAGTGCCCCGAGGCAGGGAAAAAGTCGCCTCCGCGGTTATATTCGCCAATCCGGGATTCCCGGTGGTATTCGTTACAGTGAAAAAAGCTTCGCCGTATTCGTTCGTTATCACTGTGGAATCGCTTAATACTCCGAAATCCGTACTTAAATCGACTTCAAGCCCTTCCACAGGCTGCAGGTTCTGGGTAGCTTCCACAGTATAAGGAATAACGGTTTCCGGCAGCGTCACCGTGCCGTATGCCGGAGATATCGATAAATCAGGAGGGTCCTGAGGCAATACGCAGGGATCAGGAACAGAATCGATTATCTCCTGGGTTCGTTGCTTTACCTCCGGATAGGAATCATCCACAATGAAACCGTCTGAAAAATACCACACCGCAGCCTGTCTCGCCGCAGCTTCCATATTGGTCAATTCCGGTCCCGGAGGCAGGGAATTCAGTATCCAGGTTATCTGGCAGGGCGTCGGTCCTGCGCTGGTGAACTGGTCGCCGATATATATCGGGTTCAATAAATCTATGCAGAATGAGTGCACCAGATCGCCCGTGTCCGGCGGTATCCGCACGTTTATCACGCCAGAGTAAATCGATTCTCCGCCGTACGCATTGCCGGAAATATACATGCCCGGATAAATGCTTTCAATTTCTCCCGTTACAGGGTCCCGGTCGCCGTTGGTGAGACTCATTACCGAGCCTTTGGACAAACCCGCCGCATTCGGCAGACCCATGGTTCCCGTTGAGGAGGGCTCCTTCGAACGACGGAAAGTCGCTCCCGCATCAGCGCTGCAAAGGACGATCGCCAATAAAAAAATGAGAAAAATTTTACTCTTCATAAGCTTAATCCCCCGATTTTGATTCCGGGCGTTTTCGTTTCCCGGCTAATTCGTCTGTATCAGAATAATTTTAATATTTCACAGCCGGGAATGTCAAATTCATTTTGTGAATTTTCTGTATTATATTAAAAATTCGGTGTTGATCCAAATAACCGGGTTATTTGGAATCGATTGCAAAGATTCCGCTATCGCCGACATCAGGGATTATTACGGATAAAAGAAGAATTGATTCGCGAAAATTAAAATCCCCTTTTGATCAGTCCCAAAGATATTTTCCTGCTGTGACCTTCCCGTTTAGTATGACGAATTTTTTTGAATAACGATTATTTTTATGGTGTATTTTTCCTAAGTCAAGGAAGGCAAGAATTTGCGAAGGAAGTATTATTTAGTTTTTGTCCATAAACGGCGAATTTCCCCAAATTCTGCGTCAGTCTTCGGATTTGCTCAGTCAACGTATCAGCAACATCCCTGCCTCGCAAATCATTACCATCCTTGTCTTAAGAAAAATTCGCTCGTTTATGGATCAAAAACCGCAGTGACTGTCCAGCATTAAATTTTGAATCGACAATCGAGTTTATGGACAGTCACTATTTATACGTTGACTGAGCAAATCCGCATGCTGACGCATCTTAAAAAAATTCCCCGTTTACGAAAAGAAAGTGGCGTTTATTTCCCCTTTTATAGAGATCGGTCGCATTAGCAGCGACCGATAGGTCAGTCCGGACTGAACGAAACTATCGGCCTTTGAATTTGGATGGCAGGAAATAAGTTGTTTGGAGCAACAAACTGAAGAAAAAGGAGGGAATGGCGAAATCGCATTCATTTTCTGTTTTGTCATTTTCGAGACTATTAATTTCATCTTTCGCCGCCCCTCAGTTTTTCATTCAGAACGTTTACTCAAATTAACATACAGTCCTCTGCTCCGGATGTTTCATTTTTTTCCAGTTTCCAGGAATAAATTTATCGCCTGCCGATTTTTTTTATCGGCTGTTTTTGCGGTAAAAGATTGACACCTGCCGTTCCGTTTGTTTAGCATTGCCGTGGAACCGCAAAGGGGCTGAAGAAAATGAAACGGGTCATATTAGTAAATCCTCATCATGAACCGAACTGGGATTATAAGGGGGGAAAGGCCGCCTGGCCGATCCATTTGTTGTATCTGGGGACAGCGCTTTCACGAGGGGGATACGAACCATTAATCGTAGATACATGCAAGGAGCCGAATTATAAAGAAAAAATTAAACGCTCTTTGCAGGATTGTCTTTATGTGGGGATATCGGCCATGACGCCCCAGGTGCGTCATGGCATGGAAATAGCGCGTTTTATAAAGGGCGTTCGTGCGGAGGTTCCCGTGATATGGGGCGGTATCCATCCCACGTTGTTTCCGGAGAGTTGCCGGAGTCCATATTGCGATGCGGCGGCGATGGGCGAAGGGGATCAGACTGTCGTAGAGCTGGCGGAAGTTTACGAGGGCAAAAAAGCATTGGAAGATGTAGCCGGGATTTGTTTTATGAAAGAGGGCAGGCCGTTTCAGACTATGGAGCGGAAACCTGCGGACATGAGCGAGCTTCCCTTTCCGGATTACAGTCTTATTGATCTTGAATCATATATTAACTCTTACGTGATACAGTTGAAACGAAAATCGAGGATCGTCCCTGTGCATGCGGCGCGAGGTTGTCCCTGGCGATGTTCTTTTTGCATCAACACGACAGTCAACGAGACCAGGAAACACCGTAAAGTTCCTGTTGGGAGGCTTCTGGATGAGATAGAATTTCTGAAGCGGGAATATGATGCAGAAGGTATCATGCTGCAGGATGAAGAATTTTTTGCGGACCGTTCATATTTTTACCGGTTCCTGGAAGGCATAGAAACAAGAAATATAAAAGTAATGCTTTATGCCACCTGCAGGGTGAATCATTTCCGCAAGTCGTACATTTCATCGGAACTGCTTGAGCGGATGAAGGAATGCGGATTCACCGACCTGGTTTTCGGGATAGAATCCGGTTCTGAGCGTGCGCTGAAAATCATCCGGAAAGATATTACGCTCAACATGGTAAGACGGACCGTCGATCTTCTGAAGGACACCGGCATACACGCTGTTTACGGTTTTATCGCAGCCATTCCGGGCGAAACGAAGGATGATTTGCTGAAAACCCTTCACCTGATGGATGAAATAGCGCAAACATCCGAAAACATCTATTTTATCGGCCCTCAGATTTTCCGGCCTTATCCCGGTTCAGAGCTGTATCGGGAAGCGGAAAAACTAGGTTTCCGATCTCCGGAAGACCTGGAAGGATGGGCTGATTCACAATTCACGGAAGAAGGATATCTGGACGTTGAGGCATTGCCGTGGATGGGACGTGACGCGGATTTTTATCGTTTGATCAACGTTTCTGCGCCGATTATTTTTAACCTTGAATACCTCAACCTGTCTCCCCTGAAGAAAAAAGCTTATTCCATGCTTCGCCGTTTGCTGCTGTGGCGGTTGAGGAACGACAAATGGAAATTTCCGATTGAGATAAGGCTACATCAATCGTTGAAGAAAATGGCGAAATTATTGACTTCCCGTTAACCGTTCAAGCCGGAGGAGTGTTTTTCAGGCATTGAAACGCGTACAGCGATCATCATTTTTGCAGGGCATTATGAACATCAAACGGAGGAAAAGGAATTGAAATACAGCATCGTTACCGGCGTTTCGCGTGGACTCGGAGAAGCGCTGGCGTTACGATTATTGCAGTCAGGCCATTATGTCTTCGGCATATCGCGAAATCGAAACGAAAAGCTTTTGGACAACGGAAAAAAATTTCCGGGAAAACTGGAATATTTTGAACAGGATTTAACCGGTTTCGACGAGCTGCCGGCGCTGATGCAAAATATCTTTTCACGAATAGAGGAAAAGCCCCAGAGAATAGGATTAATCAACAATGCAGGAATAGTTCAGCCTGTGGGTCCGCTGGAATCCGCTTCAGGGAAAGAAATAGCGAGCAACATCAACGTAAATCTAATTGCTCCCATGATGTTAACGGGTCTGTTCATAAGGAACAGTAAGCGTTTTGATAAAATTGAGAAGCGAATCATCAGCATCAGTTCGGGAGCGGCCATACATCCTTATGCGGGTTGGAGCTGTTACTGTGCAGCCAAGGCGGGCATTAATATGTTCACTCGTTGCACAGCTCTGGATATGGATGAAAAAAGCAATAATGTAAAAATAATTACTCTGGCCCCCGGGGTCATTAACACTTCCATGCAGGGCGTCATTCGAGAAACTTCAAAGGCTGATTTTCCTCAAAAAGAGAAATTCATACGATTATATGAAGAGGGGATGCTGACGTCTCCCGAAAAAGCGGCGAAATCAATCGTCAAGCTGTATGAAAGCGAAGATTTTCCTCAGGGCGAATTTCTTGATGTGAGGGATTGAAATGAACTTTTTTCTGACCGCATACGGCCGATTTTTGAACTTTCGCAGGCCGTCCGGCGGAAAGAATAAGGGGTAAGAAATCAAGAAAATGAAGGACAAAACAGGATAAAAAGTGGATTTCTTAGTGGAGATGCTATATTTTAAGTTGAGAAAATCGACGACGAACCGGAACTCCTATTGCAGGTTCGCCGATTGATTATAAGGAGGTTACGAGATCATGTTTTTAAGGAAATCGGGAAAAGGATCGCCGCCGTCTGAAGCCGGTTACAGGTTTCGAGGCAGCCGAGTGATCATTTTTCTATTGTCGTTCATCTTTCTTTGGGGGACTTTTTCTTTGACGGTTTACGCGCATTATTGTCCGAAGACTTTTACTTATGATGAACACGGCGAGCCTGCGAACGAGGTGTTGCTGACGGGAAGTTTTACAGACTGGGCTTCTGAGCCCCCGGATGCTTATGAGATGGAAGACGACGATAATGACGGCATATGGGAAGTAACGGTTGAATTGGATATTGGGACTTATCTTTACAAGTTTATAGTGGATGGAGAGTGGGTGCAGGACCCTGACAACAGCGATGAGAGTCCGGACGGACACGGCGGTTATAATTCCGTAGTGCACGTTGAATGCCCCTATCCGCGATTTCTGATAACCTCATATAACGTGGACGACGATCAGCGAAGATGTGAAGCGACATTGGAGATGCAGCCTGCGGGCGCTGATCTTGACGGGACAACGGTAACGGTGACGCTGGATCACGAACCGGCTCCGGGCACATGGGACGTAAACGGCAACGCGGTGACGCTGGACGTCGGTTCTCTGGCCGACGGCATTCATGACGTAAGGGTTTACGGAGAGGACCTGGACGGCCGGCCAGTGGAGCCTGCGATACTAAAAGCCTACATCAACGTTTCAGAAGATTGGCATGATGCTACGCTCTATTTTACAATGACGGATAGATTTTTAAACGGCGATTCCGGCAATGATGCGCCGCTGAACGACATTCCCTGGCAGACGAATTACCAGGGCGGCGATTTTCAGGGCATAATCGACAAGATAGAAGATGGATACTTCGAAGACCTGGGGGTCAACGCTTTATGGATATCCTGGCCGGGCGACAATGCCGAGAATCCGGGAGGCGGGTACTACGGGAACACTACTGAATGCGGTCTGCAGTGGGGCGACCCCGTGGACTGGATATGGGTTGAATTCAGCGCTTTTCATGGTTACTGGCCTGCGAAACTTTATGAATCGGAACAGCGTTTCGGCACGATGAGCGAATTGAACGAACTTGTAGACAAGGCTCACGAACGGGGCATTCGCGTGCTTCTGGACCTGGTAATCAATCATGTTCATGAAGAATCCCCTTATTTTTCCGGGAGCCCGGATTATTTTTTCCATTATCCCATGCAGATATGCCAGGAGACCTGGTGGCAATTCCCCATCACATGCTGGTTCACGGCTTTTCTGCCTGATCTGAATTTCTCGCAGCAGGGCGTCATTCGAGATTTTCTGAATATGGCGGTCTGGTGGGCCAAACAGACGGGTTGCGACGGTTTTCGCGTTGATGCTTTGAAACACGTGGAATTTGATTTCATAACCTCTTTAAGGTCCCGCATGGAAATGGAGATGGAAGGTACGGGAGTTGATTTTTATCTAGTGGGCGAAACTTTTACGGGGAATCCCGATGATATCGTTTATTTCCTGGGCGATGATCTGGTGCATGGACAGTTCGATTTCCCCCTTAACCTGCAGATATTAAAGGCCATGGCGTGGCAGGAGATAGGAATGGACGCCATGCATTCCTCCGGTCGTGAGTTTTATGACTTATACGGCGATGATGCCCTCATGTCGACCTTCATCGGGAACCATGACATTGCCCGTTTCATCAGTGCAGCGGCAGGCGATCTGTTTTGTCCGGCCTGGGATAACATGAGTCACGTATCTCAAGGCTGGCTGAATCCGCCGAATACGCCTGACGAATACTGGCCCTATCAGAAACTACAGTTGGCATTGACCTATATTATGACTTTACCGGGCATACCCCTTATTTATTACGGCGATGAATTCGGTCTGCCGGGAGCCGGGGACCCCGACAACAGAAGAATGATGAAGTTCGGGGGAGATTTGAACAGCAATCAGCAGCAAACTCTCGATTATACGAAGATGATAGGAAAACTGCGGCGTGATCATCCGGCTCTGCGAGCGGATTCCTGGCCTTACACGCTTCACGGAGAATGGTCGTTCCTGGTTTATTTCCGATATCATTCCGATGAGCGAATTATCGTAGCGCTAAACAGCAGCGATCAAAGCAGACAGCAAACAGTAGGTCTGACGGGGACCGGACTGGACGACGGAGACGTTTTAACGGAACTGATCCGCGGCGGAACGGTAACGGTTCAGGACAACAGCATCACGGTAAGCGTTCCCGGCAGAAGCGCATCCATATACTCAAAAATGTACGTCTCTCCCACGCCCACTCCTACCGGTACCGGAACCTACAACCCGGACACGCGCACGCCTACGCGCACAGTCACTCCTACGCCTACGGGAGGTCCGACCGATATCACCATTGACGTTCAGACGAGCCAGGCTTATTACGAAACCGGCGACCGTTTCTGGTTGAAGGTGTTGATAGAAAATGGAGGTCCGGACATTATTACGGATATGTATGTTATGCTGGATGTTTACGGTGAATTTTTCTTTCATCCCTCCTGGACTTCAGAAATGGAGTATGAAATTCGCGATCTCCTGGCGAACTGGAGTTACGAATTCAAGCTTTTAGACTTCTTCTGGCCTGAAACGGGCGGTACCGCTGACGGAATCGTATTCTGGGCTATACTGAGCGACCACGAGACCCTTAACGGGCTCTGCAGCGATCAAACTGCTTTCGGATGGAGATAAAACAATGAATCGGAACAATCGAACAGCAAAGGTTATTTTAGTATTGAGTTTAGTAATTTTGACGAATGCCGTCGGCTACGGCGGCGACAGAGAGCTGATGAACGTCTGGCACATACCGACCAATGAGGAACCGCCTACGGTAAACATGCGCAATCCCGTTCATCCGACCGCTTCTGATGATGCCGTTTATTTCTACGTCGGCGGATGGCCTTCAGGAACCATTTCGACTGCGACGCTCCATTACAGATTCGACGAAGAGGAATGGTCGACAGCAGATTTCGCTTATGATTCGACTCAGGAAAACGACAACGAATATTTCATCGTTAATATTGAAGGTCCTTTTTCCGACGGTTCTGTTTGCGAATATTACATTCAAACGGACAATCCCGAATACGATACGACCTACGTCTACGGAACAGACGACACGACGAATACCACAGCGGATCAGAATACGGCCATGGAATCTCCCTTTTCCTTCACCATCGGCTCCGACGTCTCCCCTACTCCCACTCGAACGCCTACCCAGAACCGTACCGCCACTCCCACCCGAACGCCTACTCAAGCTCCTACATATACGCCAACGGCTGAAGCCGGAGATACAGAAGTAGAAATATTCACCAATCAATCCGTGTATCGCGGAGGCGACCTTTTCCGGTTATTGATAAGAATCCACCATCCCGGAAACACAATAGAGGTAGATCAGTATGCCGCATTGAATTTCGGCTCTGAATTCTGGTACTGGCCCAATTGGGAATACGGAGTTCCAAGCTCAGTCGCCAGAACGCTGGAACCGCGCCATGATTACGAAGATATTTTGCTTATGTTCGGATGGCCTTACGGCGCCGGAAGAATCGAAGGTATCCGCTTTTACGGAGCGCTTACGCAACACGATTCGTACGAGTTGATAGACTGGGACGTCTGCGAATGCTCGGCTGAATAATGCCGCAGGATTGGGGACTGATTAAATTGTTTTTCTGATGAAGTATGGTCCATCATCAGTCCCCAAATATTCAATACAAATGGCTGGATATTCTGCAGAATTGTAATTTTGAAAGAGGCAATTTTTGATCAATGCCCAACTTACATTGCTGCTGTTTACCTTATGTCATTCTTTCAATATCGAAGAATTCATCCAGCTTGTCGTTCGGCAGAATCCCCTTCTCTTTAACGAGGTCGCGAACGTTTCTGTTTGAGAAGTAAGCTTCTTTGACTATTTCGGCGGCTTTATCGTAGCCGATATGGGGAGCCAGGGCGGCGCCCAGCGCTAAACTTTTTTCGACCATTTCCCGGCAGCGTTCTTCATCCGCCTCCAGTCCGGCAAGGCATTTTTCAGCGAATATATTCATGCCGTTGGTCAATAATTTAATTGACTGGAGGATATTATGAGCCATCACAGGCATCATGACGTTCAACTCAAGGTTACCCGATAATCCCGCAACGGAGACCGCTGCATCCGCTCCTATGACCTGAGCGCACACCTGACAGAGGGCTTCGGCTATCACGGGATTCACTTTACCGGGCATAATAGAGGACCCCGGCTGCACGGCAGGAAGCGACAATTCGCCCAACCCGCATCGGGGCCCTGAACCCAGCCAGCGAATATCATTGGCGATCTTCATTAACCCGACCGAAAGAGTTTTCAATGCCGAAGCCGTCATAACCAAGGCGCCCCTGGAACCCTGTGCCTCGAAATGGTTGTCGGTTTCACGAAATCGACAACCCGTCTCACTGTTCAAATCCTTAATAACCATTTCCGCAAAACGGGAATGCGCATTAAGCCCGGTTCCCACTGCCGTACCTCCTATCGCCAGCTCCTCAAGCTCCGGCAACACACGATTAATCCTTTCGTAGGCCTTGTTCACCATACTCGCATATCCGCCGAATTCCTGTCCTAATCTCATAGGAACAGCATCCTGAAGATGCGTCCTTCCGATCTTGACTATGTGATTAAATTGCCCCGATTTCTTTTCCAAAATGGTTGCCAGATTCCTGACGGCCGGCAGTAATTTCTTCTTCAACTCAATGAGGGCGGTTATGTGTATGCAAGTCGGAATAACATCATTCGACGACTGTCCCATATTAACGTGATCGTTCGGATGAACAGGCCGTCTGTCGCCGCGTGCACCTCCTAAAATCTCATTCGCCCTGCCGGCAATCACTTCGTTTGCATTCATGTTGACTGAAGTTCCCGAACCTGTCTGAAAAATATCCGTCACGAAATGGCCGTTCAATTTGCCGCTCATGACCTCCGATGCTGCTTTTTCTATAGCCTTCCCCGGCGGTTCGTCCAGTAATTTCAGTCGCATATTGACCCTGGCCGCAGCCATTTTGACCATTCCTAAAACGCTTATAAAATTTTCCGGAAACATTATCCCGCTTACAGGAAAATTCCGGATGGCTCTTTGAGTCTGTGCCCCCCAGTAAGCATGTTCAGGAACTTTGATTTCGCCGAGCGAATCTTTTTCGATTCTGTATGCTTTATTTTTCATTCTATTTTCCTTCACTGGTAATAGTTCTTTGATCGTTCAGAAGCCATACCTTCATTAATGAATTATATATACAATTATGCAATCTTCAACCTTCCGCATTCATCCGGCCAAGCCACGGCCAGGCAGTCTGCCCTACAGAGCTGCTGCCGTCCGGCAAACTTCGGTTTATGAGGGGCATGCATGCATAGCCCGCATTTCTCATACAAAACCTGTTACGAAGGTCCATATCCCCGCGGATTCAAGCGATGAAAGAGGCCGGGCGACAGGATCAATTGACACAGGCTTTTTATTTTGTTTTTATTCAGGATTGTGTTATGGCGTTCAGCGACTTACGCTGTTTTCAGGATTAGTTTTTGTATTTTCGTGACATTTCATGTGCAATTATCGGAGGATCAGTATGAATCGAATTAAGTTTTCAACTGTTTTGGCGGCGCTGAGCTTGTTATTCGCATTGCCGGCCGGCGCGTTGGATGATGAAGAGATATGGGATATGGTGAAGCAGGCAAAGGAAGAGGAGAAATATCCTGATGCCGGAGCGGTGATTATTTTCGACCGGTATGAATCTTATTATAAGGAGACGGGATCGGGAACGACTTATAATGAGATGATAATATTGATAAGAAAAGACGAAGCGGCGGTCCGATATCCTTCGATTCATTATGATTTTAATCCTCGCACTTCCGACACGACCATTATGGAGGTAAAGGCATACCGTAGTGACGGCGAGACGGTCGATGAGTCGCCGCCTGATCGATTCAGAACCCTTCCGGCTCCGACTCATTCCATGTTCTGGAACTTCATCCGCCGCATAGCGGCCGTTCCCCGGCTGCATGAAGGGGATGCGCTGTATTATAAAGTCCGGCGCAAGGGATTGAATTTAACTTATCTGGATGAGCCGGAAGAGCAAAATGAGTATATTCCGCCGCAGGAAGGTCATTTTTTCGATACGGTTTACTTTGAAGACCGACTCCCGATAGTCAGGAAACTGTATATTCTGCATTGTCCCCGCAGCCGGCCTGTACAGTATAAAGTGCTGAACGGAACGGTGCGGCCCAGCGTCGAATTCGAACCGGAAGGATTTTTATACAAATGGGAACGGGAAGATGTTCCTGCTTTTGAAGGGGAACCGCGCGGCGCATCCTTCAGCGAATCGGCCTGCAAACTGGTTATGGCCTCTCTGGAAAACTGGGAAGCCAAATCCCGCTGGGCTTATGAAGTCAATGAGCCGCAATTCGTCATAAGCGATGAGATGCAGAAAAAGGTAGATGAACTGATTCAAGATGCTGAGACGGACTATGAAAAAATGTTTAATTTGCTGCACTGGGTAGCCGAAGAAGTTCGTTATCTGGGAACGGACATGGGCGAAGGCGAAGGATACACGGTGCATCGAACGGATGAAATATTTTACGAACGCGCCGGGGTTTGCAAAGACAAGGCCGCTGTTCTGGTTTCGATGCTGAGAGCGGCGGGTTTCGATGCTTTTTTTATTTTGACGCTCGCCATGGAAAAGGCTGCAGATGTTCCTGCAGACCAGTTTAACCACGGCGTCGTGGGCGTCAGACATAAAGACGGTTCCTGGACATATCTGGACCCGACCTGGGCGCCCAAAAACAGACCGCTCTTCAATCCCCTCGAACAGGAACAACCCATTCTTACAGCAACGCCGGAAGGAGAAGACCTGACTCATATACCCTACAGTCCGCCGGAAGATAATCCCTGGAATATTTCAGCTCAAACCGTAATTTCTCTCCACCAACCCATGCACGCTTCCCTGCACTTCAGCGGCGACGGTTTCCCAGACGGAAGAATGAGGTCCAATATTGCCTACAGGCTTAAAGAAGAACGCCCCCAATACTTCGGCATGCTGGCGCAGAATATCTCTCCCTTCGCACGTGTTATTGATTTCGATCACGGAGACTTCCTGGATTTCAATACCATGATGACGCTTGAACTGGAAATCGAAGCCGATAATTACGCCATACATCTCGATGACCGCATCTTCTTCATTCCTCTCCTCTCCAAACCCATCTTCAATCGCGCCTATGAATCGGATTACCTCTTCGCCGCAGACCCAGAAAAACGTAAATATGATCTCACCGTTTCCTGCACCAGAGCGCTTCACTTTCAGGAGAAAATTAAATTGCCCAGGGGATTCGAAGTGGAAGAGGTCCCGGAAAAAATTGAAATGGACGGTCCCGCAGCTTCGTTACATTACGAAGTCACTCAGAAAGGTCGAAACGTCTCGATAGACAGAAAAGTAACCATTAAAAAACGTTGGATACCGCCCGATGAATACGGACAATTCAAGGAAATTGTGGATAAAGTGAAAGAAATTTCGGAAACTTACCTGTCGGCAGTGAAAGGGGGATCAAAATGAAGTTCAAACTTGTTCAGATTCCTGCGCTCAAGCATACGACCATCGTGCTCTTTTCGTTTTTTCTGGTTTGCTGTATTTTTTCGGGTTATTCCAGCGCTGAGAATACGCACGAAAAACATCCCCATGCAATAATTCTCACGGATAAACATGATTTCATCCTGGACGATCAGGGATTATTGACGGAAACCTGGCGCAGAAGAGTCCAGGTGTTCAGCGAAAATGGGATAGATATGTTTGCGGACGTCAGAGTATTCTATAATTCATTGGAGGAAAGCCTCGACGTCGTTGAAGCCTTTACTTTGAACAGCCGGGGCGAAAAAATACCCGTACCCGACACCGCGATAAACAGGACGCTTCCGTTCGATCTGGCGCCTTATCCCGCTTACGGAGATTTCCGGATACTGACCGTATCCTTTGTCGGCATCGACAAAGGGTCGATTCTTGAAATGAAATTGGAGCGCACCCGGTTGAAGGAACCGGATTACCCGTGGTGGGAAAAACAAATTCACATCGGCGATGAGACTTTTATCGAATCCCTGGATATTTCCGTGGTCTGTCCTCCTGGTTCATTCCTCGCTTCTGAATTGATAGGCAAAAAACTTGACCCGGCAAAATCAGAAAGTGACGGTCTGGAAGTCCTGACCTGGCGGTTTGAAGATATCGAACCCATTCTCTACGAATCAAATACCGGCGGCTATTATGATCTTATGCCCGTTCTCTGCCTTTCAACATGCCCATCATGGGAAAAGGCTGCGGCTGAACTGAAAAATCGTTTCTACGCGGGCATGTCTGAATCGACCGAGTTGAAGGAAAAAGCGATTGCTCTGACGGAAGAAGCTCTCGGTCCTGCCGCCGTCATCAATGCCCTTTATGATTATTGCCGGGATACTTTCAGAAGCATCGACAGGGCGCCGCACTGTTTCCATTACAAAACCGAATCACTGGAAAATATTCTCAACAGAAACTATGGACACAAGCTCGATCAGGCTCTCCTGTTCTCCGCTATGCTGAAAGAATGCGGGGGCGCGGTTTCACTAATTGCGTCATCAGGGGCAAAACATTTTCCAAACAATGTTGCCGGTCTATCCTTTTTCGATGACATTCTTATACAGGTTCAACTGAAAGATGAGAAAACTTTGCTGGACTTTGAAAGCAGTCCCGGGTTCTGGAATCCTTTCAAACATCCGGATCGTAAATTCCTGGCCGTTCTCGACGACGGATTGCAGTGGAAAGAGACACCCGGATGCTCGCCCGAATCCAACCATGCAGAACTTGAACTGGATATCACTATCGACCGGGATAAAAATGTTACAGGCTCTTTCTATATTGTCCTTCAGGGCTTCTTCTCCCCCTTCCGCCAAATCAGAAAAGACACTCAATCCTTTATCAAAGATGAACTTAATTCCCTGTTCGATGAAGCGGAAACGGAAGAATATCGCATACTCTGGAATAAAATTGAAAAATGCAGCATCGCCGGAAAGTTTAAGGCAAAAATGAAAACAGAATCCTTGAATGAAGACTATGAAATACAGCGCTTTCCCGTTTTACCTGTCGTGGCGGAATCCCTGCCGGAACCCCTGCCGGTCGAAAGAACCCACCCTTTCCAATTGAATTGTTGCTTTACCGAAAAAACGCGCCTGGCGATAAAACTGCCCCAAAATTGGACAATAGCGAAACCGCCTAAAAATGTCTCATTTGAAAACGACTTCGTGAAAATCGAAACATCATTTGATCCCAATAGCGATAAAAAAATATGGGAACGAACCATGTCGATTCGTCAGGACGTTGTTCCATCTGAGGACTATAATGAATATCTTGTCTTTAACGCCTTTTTCAGAAAACTCGATTATAACGGCTTAATCTATAAACTGGAGAATGATTGAGTAAATCCGAAGCCTGAAAAGACATTTGGGGGCTGATAAAATGGGGATTACAATTCTTCCGAATATCCCATCATTTTGTTTCGATTTCGATTACGATCCCGATACCGACCCTTATTACTGGAACAAACTGTCAAACGTTTTGAAAAAAGTGTAACCCCGGTTTGATCTGCCCCGATTATAAATTCTGGAAATTATGGCTTATATAATTCAGAAAAAATAATCCAGTAAATTGTAAAGCAGAAAAGAAAACACGGCTGCGCATGCAGGAGTCAGAACCCAACCTGCCAGTATCTGGCTTATCTGCTTAAAACTGATCGTCCGCATGCCTCTGTATATTCCCACGCCGGCGACAGCGCCTACTACCGCCTGGCTGGTTGATACGGGGATACCCATCACCGAGAAAAAATGCACGCCGAAACCGGCGGCGAACTGGGCGGCAAAAGCCCCGGTCACGTCCAAAGGCGTTATGTTCTTCCCGACGGTATCGGTCACCCTCTTGCCGAAAGTGAAAGCTCCCACAGCCAGCGCTATGCCTCCGAAACCGGCCAGCCAAACTCCCTTATCCGGAAACTTGTTCAAAATGGGTCCGATCGAATTGCCTACATCATTGGCGCCCAATGAAAACGCAACATAGCAACCCGACAATACGGCAGCCATGGAGATGATCCTTCGCCACAGAAGAATCCTCTTCACTTTCCTCAATAAAAAAGAAATTAATGCATAGAAAAAAAGAGAAACGATCAGGCTCAATATCGGACAAACGACCCAGCACGACAAAATTTTCTGCAAAACAGAATACTGGATCACTTCAGAACGGATACCATACGAACCGATCCCCACACCCATAACTCCACCGACTATAGACTGAGACGTCGATACCGGAATACGGAAAAAAGTCGCCATGGTCACAAAAAATCCTGAACATAAAAGAGCCACCAGAATAGCCAGGTCGCTTAATTCCGCATCCACAATTCCCTTCCCGACCGTTTTCATTACATACTGTCCCTGCAGTACCGCTCCCAATACCACCGATATTACCAGCAATATGATCGCCCGCCTGTAAGTGATTATCCCTGATCCTACTGACGTTCCGATACAGTTGGCTGCATCATTGGCTCCTATGTTCCAGCCCACGTAAAAACCCGCTATTAACAATACGACGATAAAAATCATTTACGATTCTAAAACTGAATGTTGACCATTAATGATTGCAATCTGTCAGCCGCATCCTGGCATATGTCCGATATCCCAGCCACGCGCCATAGAAAATGACTTATATGTATCTTCTGCGCCAGAGAAATATCGCTTTGAAATATCTTCTGAGTCATGTTCCACTCATCCTTGTCCACACTCGATTCCTGCTCGTTTATCTCCTCTATTCGCTTTTTGATGATAGAAGCATCCGTGAATAAATTCAGGATCGCCTCCTTTAAAGGAGGAAAACATGCCAGAGAATTTTCGGCTAATTTTAAAAAAGAAGACTTCAAATCTTCCGGTATCTCAGGCGTCTGACATATCATGAAATCAGATATCGATTCCGCATGATCAGCCACCTTGTCCACTTTCGACGTCAATGCTATCAATCCTTCACGGTAAATCGGAAGAAAAGCTCCCTCATACAGAACCTGGATGATCTCCCTTCGACGATCATCAGCCTTCGATTCCTTCACATGAATCTTATAAGCCAAATCGTCCGCTGTCTCAAAATTCCCCTCCAGATAATTCTTAAGCGATGTGTCCAATGATTCCAGACACTCCTCAACCTTGTTCAAATGCTCCCTGATAAGTTCCTTCGCTTTTGACTCTTTCTTTCCTCCACCAAACATTTTTTCCTCCCGGATAATTTGGTATTAAAGGTGGAAAACATTAAACAAATATTGGATTCACTCAAGAAAGTCAAACGAAATCCAGGCTATGTGTCAAAACATTAACGGACGGTAAGCCGGAGCATTTTCGTCCGTCGAACTTCTTAAAACGTCAATACCGGTATTAATTTGATTTATGGCAATTCTGGCAATATTTGACTTGCGGGTTTTTATTCTTATAAAGGTTAATGACGTGGCCTTCTGTACGAAAGGGGCAAGCCGATTTTTGCGAGGCAGGAGGGATGTTTCGGCAGGCGTAATCACAAATGTGCAAGGAATGCGTCAAGGAAGTATTGAGGAATTTAAGGGATAAAACGCGGCGAGATAGAAGGAAGGAGTCAAACATGAGGCGAGCATTATTCATTATGATTTTGTCGGTAATCTGGGCGGGATGTTCGGCATCGGTTCATTTCAGGCAGACGAATGACGATTATGTACTGAAGGCAAAGCCTGCGGGTTCGAAGGTAATATTCAAGCAGGATGAAGTAGAGCGGCCGCATGAAGTAATCGGCATAATTGAGGCTGAGTTGGGGAAGCATTCGAGGCGGCCGGATTTAAACAGGCTGATAATCCGTAAGGCGAGGGAGATAGGGGCAGACGGCGTAATGCTTGTTGAATACGATGTGGACCGGGACGTCTATGTAAGGCGTCATCACCGGGTCGTAGGCCGGGGCCCTCACAGGCGCCATGTGGTGAGGAAGCATCCCGAGGTACATGTAAGGAAGACGGCATCAGCGGTAGCGTTTATATTCCGCTGACCAGAAGACGGCTAAATTGCAGAACATACTGAGCAAGGCGTCGCCGAGCGATATCGGCGGCGTTTTTTAGTATGTGGGGATTTTAAATCGAGGGCAGTTTTAGTCGATAATTGAGTTAAGCGGCGATTGCGGCAGTGAAGATGACTTAATGGCATTGATGACAATAAGGGTTCAAGAGGCATCAGTTTCTCGCGGTCCATTTTGTATGTTGTCAGCGAAGCTGTAACCGAGTCAAGTAAAAAGAGTCGTGCTGTTGTAGTTGTCGAATTTAAACTTGACGGCCATTCAGGCGAAATTGAATTTAAAAGTCATTTAGCAAGGGACTCCGACAACGGTACCCTCTTCGCCGGCACGACGACGACAACGATTCATCAGCTAACATATTGAAGAGTAATGAAGTAAGACTTATCCTAATACGTATTGGTTGCCTGAGAGTTGACGGGAGCGGGCAAAACGGGATAAAGCGATTTCGGTCCGAGCTTTTTCCGCTGTGTGTGGATCCAAGTAAAACCAATTAAAAATGAAGGTCCCGGAAATTAATTACCCCAATACGGCTGTATATTCTGGACCAAAGATGCCGGCGATTCCGGTTTAAAGATGCCGCCCAT
>CAZUFC010000077.1:0-40641 GCA_964619725.1 uncultured bacterium
GAGCACGAAGGATTCAAACTGAGAAATTGTAACCCTGACAGGGCCATTTTTGATCAGCGCCCAAGTTTATATTCTGGAGAATAGACGTATTCCCCGCTTTGGCTGCCCCTAATTTTTTCCTTGTTGATTTTATTATCTTTTTCTGTTATTTTAATTTTGTTCAAAAGTTCGAGGAGGACAGAGTTGAGGCCAAGTTACGATCACATTATCTGAAAAGCGCTGTTATTGACGAAATTTCGGAATTGGAGGGAAAAATCATGCTGCAAAGGCTGCTGAACCGGGTTCGTCTTCGTTACCAGTATGCAGTAGCGACCGGCTTGCTGATAGTCATCGTCTCCGGGATTATCATCGGCCTCAGCTACCGGAAGCTCAGTCGCGAGTTATCAGAAGAAATAGACCGACAGCTTTTCATGGCTGCCATTCTTGAGGAGCGGGTTCCTCCCGGCGACGAACAGTTTTTCGATAGTCTGGACGGTCCGGGCTCTATCTCCCCGGAAGACTATGATCGACTCATCGTTGCTGAAAATAATCGACTCTGCAGGCGCCTCGGTCTGCAATACCTGTGGAGTTGCATGCAAGTCGGAGATGAAATCGTTTTCACGACATCCACGTCACCGAGTCATGACTTAACCAGGGGTGATCATGCAAAATTCTGGGAGGTACACAGTGATCCGGCGGCTTTCGATTTAGTTTTCGGCGAAGAGAGGGTCGACTACAGTTCATTCAGGAATGAGTGGGGATACGGGCGAATGGCGCTGGTTCCCAGGCGTGATGCAAAGGGCCGGAAATACTGCCTGGGCGCAAGCATAAGCGTAAACGACGTCATGCTGACGCTTCAACGTCATTTGCGCAACAGTTTAGCGCTTTCCGGGACAGTCCTCATCATCGGTGTTCTGTTTGTAATTTTCGTTTCTACAAGGCTTTCCAGGCCATTGGAGGAACTGACCGATGCCGCCGGGAGCATCGCGGGGGGAAATCTGAACCGGACAGTCGACATCGGCGGCAGCTCGGAACTGCTCTCACTTTCCGAGAGCATCGAACGTATGACGGATTCGATCAGGGAGAAGATAACCGCTCTTGAAGGAGAAATACGGGAGCGGATAAAAGCGGAAAGAGAGCTTAAGGACTATCGTGACCGCCTGGAAGATATCGTACGGGAGAGAACCGCTGATCTCGAACGTTCCAATAAAGAACTGGAACAGTTCGCTTACATGGCTTCTCATGATTTAAAGGAACCCCTTCGGACGGTGGGGAGTTTCGTCCAGATCCTTGAACGAAAATACAAAGGCAAACTCGACGACGAGGCGGATAAATACATAAGCTATGCGGTTGATGGAGTGTTCCGCATGCAGCGGTTGATCAACGATCTGCTCGATTACTCCAGGATATCGACCCGTGCCGGAGATTTCGGGCCAGTCGATTGCGGTAAAGCGGTGGAATGCGCTCTGCAAGACCTGACGAAAGCTATCGAAGAAACCTCGGCGCAGGTGTCGTATGATGAATTGCCGGATGTTTGGGGGGATCAGTCTCAACTCTGCGATCTTTTCCAGAATTTAACAGCCAATGCGATTAAATTCTGCGATGAAGCAATCCCAAAAATAAACATTTCGGCAGAAAAAGAGAACGAGATGTGGATTTTCGCGGTAAGCGACAATGGAATTGGAATTGAACCGGAGCATGCGGATCGCATATTTTCCTTATTCGAGCGGTTGCACAAAGACAAGTATCAGTCAGGAACAGGAATCGGGCTTGCCGTCTGCAAGCGAATAGTGGATCGGCACGGCGGGGAAATATGGGTTGAATCGGAACCCGGCAGGGGCTCGACTTTTTATTTTACCATTCCTGGAACAGAAAAAGGAGATCAACCTGCGGGGCAGGGATGAAAAAGGCTAAAAAAGGAAGGATTAAGCAGACCAAATGCGATTCAAAGTCCAACCGGTGAAAAATCAATCGGAAACTCACTTTACGGATACGCCCACCCGAAGGTCGTCCAGTCGTATTCGCCTGAGATATCTGAGAAGTCTTCAGTAAGGATGGCTCCGTAGAAAATCAAGCCGTCTGCGGAGCTATGTTCATTCGGCCATTGAAAATTCAGAATTGTCTTTTGCATTATCGTTTCGCCCAGGGTTTCGATATTTTCCCAATTGAAATTTTCCGTCCAGTCCGGTCGCCAGAAATATAACCCATATGCGTCGAGAAGGATTACAAAGGGAACATTAACGTAAGTTTCCGGGCCGGGATTTGAGATGTAAGCTTCAAGGAGAAAAATATCGCCGGGCCGGAATATTGACTGCGAAAGAACAATGTCGACGCCCAGGGGCGGAATTCCTGTCGTGGGCGTGGGCGGCGGCGTAGGCGCTTCAGTGGGCGCCGGCGTCGGACTCGTCGCTGGAGGATCGAAATCAATGGTGAGATGAGGCCGGTAACTTATTTCGCTCCACTCGCGGGCAAAGAAGTAGGCGTAGCACTCTCCGGATGAATTCACCTGTGTGAGTTGAAAGCCATGGTTGTCCCATTCGCCTGAAATCCAATCAGCCACATATGACGTGACATCGACGGATATCCATTCCGAAGAAACGGGCCAGTCTATTGTAACGGAGTTGCCGAATGGAGGACACGTATGATAGTTCACTGTATTCTCTTCCCAATCATCGCTGACCCTGCCGCAGTGCAACTGGGATGAAGCGGAACCATAAAATATATGACACCATGCCCCGAAAACAGCAGAAGTAATCGTTGAATTATCAGGAATAGCCGATAAATCAAAACGAACCAGTGATTTGTAGTAGGTACCGCCTGAATCGACGATACCCGCCAGCAACCTGTCCCATCCCCCGAAATTCGTAAACGGTTCATCAGAATATACGAACGCATCCGCTGACGGTTCCAGGGTGATTACATCAGCCTGAGCTGTGGACAGATAAATACTCATAAAGGCCAAAAACACTACTGATGCTTTGTTGATGTTCATTCTCCACCTCCCGGATTTTTATGCATCGTTTCCTCCCGGTCTGATTGACTTTATCATAATACAACAGAGCGTGTCGAAAATCAATGTGTGCTGTCTTCAGCGGACGCTGCAGAAGTTGCAATGATTGGGAGACAGGTCTGTCTGTAAAACATGGAAAACGGATGATCAAAAATACTTGTATTCAAAAAGGGTCTCTGGTAAAAATGGGGGAGTCAGGTTGGAGTTGAACAGGCATAATAAAAAGACTGGTTAAACCGCATGAAAAACTGAGGAGCGAATGAATGAAATACTTGAGGGTAGCATCATCATTTTTTTGAGTTTTAAATTTTTTAAGCGGAATAAGCGCTTCAGCATCTACCAGTTGAAATATAAGTTACAATAGTGATTATCAAATGCTATTCATCGAAGGGAGATAAAATTAGCGAAAATATATCAAATGAACATGCACTAACGCATTTCCCCAAATCAATTCGTGCAAAGCAGCTTAGAGGTCTTGCGTTACGTTGAATGAAGAAATATCAGAAAGCCATCGATGTGTTGTCGGAACTCAAAGTCGCCGGTCACCAGGACCCTGAGACGTTGGGAATACTTGCAGCCGCGTGGGACGGACGATACCGGGAATCAGGCAGGGAAATTCATCTCCGAAAATCACGCGATTTGTATCTTACTGTTTTCCAGGGCGATCCCAGGGACTATTACACGGGTATTAACGCAGCATCAAAATCTCTTTTCCTCGGCGAATCAGAACAAGCCGCCGGGCTCGCTTCAGAAGTTTTGCCGCTGGTTGAGCGCGCAGACGATGGTGAGGATTTCTGGGCCGGCTGTAATTTGGGTGAAGTATATCTTCTGCAGGGTGAATTCGAGCGTGCTGCAGCACAATATCAGAAAGTCATCGACAAACATCCGGCAAAAGTCGGTGGCCTTGAAGGAACGAAGCTGCAAGCAGAGAGAATATGCGTAGCGCGTGGAGTCCCGGAAGAAGTTATGAAAGAGACGTTAGCTCCCTTCGAGTTGCTTAGTGACTGAGCTCAACCGGCATTTTTGGCATCGGTATCGGTGTCGCAATCGGACATTCAATATAGAGAACGATCCCGACTGAATGCTTACGTCAGGTTTGCAGAAAAGTGGGCATTGAGCAAAAATGCCTTTTTTGAGGTTACAATTCTACAGAATATCTGATCATTTTGTTTCGATCCCGATGCCGATCCCGATCCCGATGCCGACTCCGATCCCGATGCCGACTCCGATCCCTATCCCGAAACAAACGGCTCTTGATGAAATAACAGCGGTGAGTACTTCAAACAGACAGTTGTGGGTCAGGAGCGGTTTCTTGTGGGGATTTCAATCAGGCAATTTTTTTGACGAGTTGTAATGCAATAAATCAAATTGTTTCAATAGATTAGGATATCCTTGTCAAGAGTTCTGATTTTAAGAAAATTATTGAATCACCCTAGTTTTGCTGTTTTGAATTTGTTTTCAATCCAACTGTAAGCGGCTGGAATGACGAAGAGTGTGAGGATGGTGGATGATGTGAGTCCGAAGACGACGACTGCCGCCAGGGGTCTTTGCACATCCGCTCCGATACCTTGTGCTAGGAGGAGCGGCAGCAGGCCGAGGACGGTTGTGACGGTAGTCATGATAACCGGCCGCAGGCGGAGTTGCCCGCCTTCGAGGATCGCATCATCTATGGATACTCCTTTTTTGCGCAGGTCGTTGAAGTATGTGACCAGGACCATCCCGTCCTGCATGGCTATGCCGAAGAGGGCAATGAATCCAACGGATGCCGGAACGGACAGATATTCTCCGGTGACCAGCAGTCCCAGGACGCCTCCTATCAGTGAGAGGGGAACGTTAACGATAATGATCATTGCGTAGCGAATCGATCCGAATGTAATCCAGAGCATTACGAACACCAACGCAATGACTGCGGGGACTATAATCGACAGTCTTTTCATGGCGCGTTCCTGGTTTTCAAATTGTCCGCCGTATTCCACCCAGTATCCTGAAGGTATATCGACTTTTTCATTAATAATTTCACGAATGTCGGCTACAACTCCGCCCAGGTCGCGACCGCGTATATTGCCCTGGACGATCCATCGGCGCTGGTTCTTTTCGCGGTTTATCTGAACCGGCCCTGTGACCGATTCGACGTCTGCTGCTCTTGAGAGGGGAACGCGTCCGCCTTTATCGGTCGGAATGAGGATGTTGCGAACAGCTTCGGGGTCTGAGCGGTATTCCTCCTGATAGCGTATGTGGATGCCGAAACGCCTTGTATTGATGTATATGTCGTCTATTACTTCACCTCCAACAGCCAACTCGACAATTTCCAGAATCTCATCCACTGCGACCCCGTAACGCGCGCAGGCCGCCCGGTCCGCAATGATCTGAACTTGGGGCTGTCCGAAACTCTGTTCGACGGACAGATCGACCAATCCGGGTACGCCGGCGACGGCCTTTCGGATTTCTTCGGCTTTCTGCCTGAGAATATCCAGGTTTTCACCGAATATTTTTATCGCCAATTGGGCTTTAATACCTGATAGCAATTCATCGAAGGCGTTTTGTATGGGTTGAGTAAAGTTCATTTGAACTCCGGGGAAGTTGGAGAGCTTCGCATTCAATTGTTCGATCAAGTCTTTTTTATCTTCAGTGGATTCCCACATTTTAAAGGGTTTGAGTTCAATATGAATTTCAGCGTAGTTAACAGGATGGGGGTGACTTCCGGCTTCGGGACGGCCTATTCTTGAAACGGTTTCTTCAACTTCGTCGAATTCCATTATTTTGCGTTCCATATTCATGATCAGATCGACGCCTTTTTCCAGGGATATGGACGGCGCCATGGCGACTCCGATCATGATGGAGCCTTCTTCCAGCGTGGGAATAAATTCCGCGCCCAGGAAAGGAATGAGGGCCAGGCAGAGAGCAAACAAGGCGAATGCGACGGATACGACGAGGCGTTTATGACGAAGGGTTTTTTTCAGCAGAGGATTATAGAATGAGCGGATTGCTTTCATAAGTTTCAATTCTTTGTGAGGAGCGTGTTTGAGCAGGAACAGGGACAGGACTGGAGCGGCGATTAAAGCGACCAGAACTGCACCGACCAGGGCGAAGGCTATGGTGAAGGCGACAGGAGAGAACATTTTTCCTTCAACGCCCTGGAGGGTAAAAATCGGCAGGAAGACGGCGATGATGATAGCAATGGAAAAAACGATGGGGCGGTTTACTTCTTTAGCAGCTTCCAGGATTATTTTCTTTTTAGGCGCCTGTTGGTTTTCCGGCAGGCCCAGGTGACGAAAAATGTTTTCAGCCATAACGATGGTTCCGTCTACCAGCAATCCGATAGCGATGGCTATGCCTCCGAGAGACATCAGGTTGGCGGAAAGTCCGCCGAGGCCCATAAAAATAACGGCGACCAGGGCGCAAACAGGCAGAGAAACGACGACGATAGCGGCTGTCCTCAGGTTTCCCAGGAAAAGGAGCAGGGTTATCGTGACGAGGACCGCTCCTTCCAGAAGCGCTTTTTTTACGGTACCGACGGCTTTATTCACTAGTTCTGCCTGTTCATAGTAGGGTACAAGTTCCACTCCGGGGGGCAGCGATTTTTTAACTTCATCGACTTTATCGTACAGTCTTCCAATAACATCTGAAGTATTTTCTCCGAAGAGCTTTAACACAATGCCGGAGACGACTTCATTCTGACCGTTCAGGGTTACGACGCCCCTCCGTATTTCGTTGCCGTATTGCACATCAGCCACATCGGAGATAAAGACCGGCTTGCCGTTCTCTTCTTTGACGGCGATGTTTCGTATATCTTCCAGGCTTTCAACAAGACCCAGGCCGCGAACGAGCCATTCCTCTGATCCTAGAACGAGGAATTGTCCCCCGACATTTCTGTTGTTCCGGTTGACGGCATCCTTCAGGTCCAAGAGGGTCAGTTCATATTTCCAGAGGGCATTGGGATCGACCCGGATTTGATACTGAAGCACGTGACCGCCTATGGATAGAATATCGGTCACGCCGGGGACGGTTTGCAACTGGAATTTAACCAGCCAGTCGTTCAGTTCTCTGAGATAGGTATTGGGGTCTTTGCCGCCGGTATCCACAGAATCGTCCATCGTCAGATAATAGAGGAAAATTTGCCCCAGTCCGGTTGAAATAGGTCCCAGGGATGGGGGTTCGTGCATTTCGGGCAGTTCGGGCAAAACGCCCGCTAGCCGTTCGGCGACCAACCGGCGGGCAAAATATATATCGACGTCGTCTCTGAAATAGACGTAAATGACCGCCAAACCGAACGCCGAGGTGGATTTGATCTGTGTTACGCCGGGCAGTCCGTTCATGGCCGATTCCACGGGATAAGCGATAAGGCGTTCTACTTCTTCGGGGGCCATGCCGTGAGCTTCAGCAAATACGGGGACCATGATCGGCGAAATATCAGGAAAAGCATCCACAGGCATTTCCAGGTATTGATGGACGCCTGTTCCTATTATAGCTAATAAAGCTAACACGACCAGCGCGGGAAATTTCAATGCATATTCAACTGCTCTGTTTATCATCTGTCGCTCCTTTTATCAGTGTCCGTGCCCGGCATGCGGGTCCATGCCGCTGGTTATGACTGCAGCTTTAAGATTGAATGCCCCTTTTGCGACATAACGCATTCCGGCCTCGATTCCATCAAGTATTTCCACCTTTTTACGATCCGACCGCCCGGTTTTAACCGGTTTGATCACGTATTCGCCTTCCTGTCCGATAAAAACCGCTTTTTCACCTTCAAAAACCTGCACAGCGTCCTTTTTAACTGTTACAGGAGCTTCTTCTCCGGATATACTGATATGGCCCGTTACAAAAGTTCCCGGTCGCCAGTATCCTTCCTTATTGTCTATGACTATTCGAGTTGCAGCGGTTCTCGTCGATCTGTCGGCGAAAGGGGTAATTATGGAAATATTGCCCCTGGCGACATGTGCGGCGTAATCCGAGCGTATTTCCACTTCCTGTCCTATCTTAAGCGCATGCAGGTCTTTCAGATATACCGTCAGATCGACCCATACCGAACTCAGGTCCACGACGGCGTATATTTCGCTGTTTTCTTCCAGGCTTTCTCCCAGAGAAATATTCTTTTCTATAACTGTTCCATCTATCGGCGCTCTTATCTCATACCGTGTGAAGGTCGTAAAATGCTTATCCGCTAATCCTTCAATATATTTTTCAGAGAATCCCAGAAAAGAGAGTTTCTGTTTAGCCGAATTCAATTGTATGCGGGATTCGATCATTGCCTGACGGGCATCCAGATAATCCTGCTCAGAAGTTATTTTCTTTTTCATCAAAGATTCTTCGCGCTGAAAAATGGTTTCCGTCAGCGCCGCCCGTTCACGGGCCGCCAGGTAATCAGCCTTCATATCGGCTAATCCGCGACTATCGATCTCCGCTATTACCTCCCCGGCACGGACGGTATCTCCTACGTTTTTAGTCGTTTTAAGCACGATTCCGGCAACTCTAGAGGCAATATGCACCAGCCGGTTCTGGTCTGCTGTGATTTCACCGGGTAAAACCACTGAATGGTTCAATCGTCCAGGCCCCGCTCTTTCCATCTCAATACCGAAATGCTCCTCCTGTTCCCGGGTTAAATTAATTCCTGCTTCTTCATGACTATCTTCCGAATGATGTTCATGATCGACCACATGATCCTCACAGGATTCCACGTCATGATTGTGAGGCATTCGGGCATCCTCCCGGTCCGAATCGTGCGCGTGATGTTCGCCTTCATCATCATGGGCATGCTCTTCTGTATCGGCTTCCTGTATATGAACGCCTTCGGAAGATTCTGCATCATGATCATGCGGTTCTTGCGCATGAGTGTAACTTTCACCCTGATGTTCGTGAAGATGTTCCTCTTCACCCGCAGCTTTCCTGACGAGTTGCAGTTGCATTGAGACAAATATGACAGCGAAAACAAGAATCGCAACAGCGTTGACGATATGATTTCGGTGATTCAATTTCATTTTTGTTCCTCCTCCAGAGTTATGAGTTGAGCCATACTCAATGATGTGAGTTCTTCAATATCGGCTGCAGCCTTGTGATATTCGAGCTGCGAGGTTATAAGTTCTTTTTTTGTTTGAAATAGGGTTTGTTGCGCTTGCAGGACTTCAAGGAAGTTCAATTTTCCCAGGCGATAACCTTCGCTTGCTGCCGAGAATGCTTCCTGAGCAGCGGGCAATATTTCATTTTTCCCCGTAAAAACAGCGTTATGAGAAGATATCAGGCGCTGATAAGCTTCAAACATCGCCAGGCGTATATTTGTTTCCGCCTTTTCTTTCGCTTTGAGGGTTTTCGCCTGCCTGGCATCGGCCGCCCTTACGCCGCCGGCATTGCGATCGAACAAAGGCAGTGAGAACCCCAGCCCGATAGAGAAAGCTCTCTCGTTATGTCCTTCATTGTGCTCCATTCCGGCAGAAATGTTTAAATCCGGGATTCGGGCGGCTTTTTCAGCTTCAGTCAAAACCTTTGACAATTCTGTTCGTGATTCCCATCCGGCTATTTCCGCATTACGGGGAACGCATCCGACAATGCACGGCAAAGAAGGTAATTCCTTCGGAACATCTTCAATTGAACCTACAGCTTGTGTAAATGAGGGCAGAGATTCCCCCCACATTGAAGCTAAAGCGTGACGGGCCGTTTCGAGTTCAATTTCCGCCCGGTTCAGTTCGAGTTCTGCGGATGACAGTGCAACGCGGCTTTGAATTTCTTCAAACGGCGAACTTTTTCCCGATTCCACTTTATCAGTTACGACCTTATGAACATTGGACGCGAGTTTGCAGGCTGACCGGATTACAGCCAATTTCTGCTGAGAAGCCAGCAATTCAAAAAATCTTTTGGCGGTTTCAGTCAATATAGCCTGTCGTGATGCTTCGTAATCTCGCACAGCCAAATCCGATTCCCAAACCGCTGCCTGTCGTCTGTGTTCCCTTTTTCCTCCCAGTTCAAAGGGTTGAATCAGTCTTAAAACAGCGGTTGCAGAATCGAATGGCTGCGAGCCGGACTCTGCTGTAATCTCCTCCATTTCCAATTCCAGCTCAGGGTTCGGTAACCGCCCGGACTGCATGACCTCAGCTTTTGCCGCCTCAACTTCCCAAAAAGCTTCACCCAGAGCGGGATTCCCGGATAAAGCCCAATCCAGCGCTTTTTCCAATGTCATGGAGCCGCCGGCCTTCTCCGCTGCGAGCGATTCGTGAGACTCAGCGGCTGGAACCGGTTGAGTCGATGAAAATCGGACATCCTCTTCAAGTAACGGCTTCGCAGTCATGTCCGCGGCCAATAAATTTGAAATGCAATCCATAAACATGCATGGAATCGCTATACATGATAACAACAATACTTTGATGAACATTCCGTTTCTCCTTTTTCATTTGGAATAAAATTGCTTGATTTCAGGATTTTATAGAGAACGATACGGTGATATCATTTCTGGGACGAAACGATACAATGCCGCCTTTTCCCGTACTGGTTGAAAAGTACGAAAAAGAAGAAAAGAATTGTCTAAATGATCAGTTTGATTGTATTGAGGGATAATCGATCAGAACACGGCTTTTCCGGAACAGGAACAGCGGCGCTCTCGGAAGCCCCCGTTTTTTCACGGACTGTCGGATTGCAAGGGCTGATGAAGGTTGCGGAATGAAGTCCGGGATCGGATATGCTCTTTGATGCCGGTCTTCGTTTGTACCAGACAAGGGATACCTCAATGTCTATACATATTCCCGGCGCGGCCGAAATCCACAAGAAATCATCCATATCGCCCGCCCGGCTGCAGCCCTTATCTGGATCGTATCCGCAAGCTCCTTCGTATAAGTGCTTCACATGAATATGCCCGTCAGCATCCAGGCACAGCGCCAAGCCGGAAATATTGCACAGGAATACGATGGCGTAAAAGAAAACGACCGGGTAAATCATCGTCTTTTTTCTGCTTTTTGTGAGAGCCTGCTTCACATCAACCTTCTCGATCCGCAATACTTGAACATTTGAATGCTTCAGATTTGCAATGGTTTCCCTCAATATTGCGGGAAAGGAAACCATACTCCTTTGAGTATTAAGAAAAGATAAGTGAAATGTCAAACATGACGCGCCTTGAGGATTCAATCTGTCGTCATCATTAAGTCATTTGGTCCTGATCAAGCTGGAGTTACACTTCTGTCAATACTTTTGACGGTTTGTTTCATTAATCGGGATCATAACCGGGAATGAAATCGAAACAAAATGATGGGAGGTTCAGTCGAATTGTAACTTCAAAAGAGGCTTTTTTGATCAATGCACGTAATTTTCCAACGAGAGCCCTGTTCACTTTTTTTTGCACATTACGTCTTAACAGCTATGAACACCATGTGATTCAAGGGAAACTGATCGCTTTCCATCAAAAGTATTCTGAGTCCGTCGGCATTGAGGATATTTAAATATTCCATGTAATCCAATGAGCCGTAATCGAATTTGATGCCGTGCATTTCACCGCTGCGTTCGTCATCTATCCCGCCTGCCGTGAACAGCAGTACGCCCTTTTTGTTCAGCAGTCCGCACATTTTTCTCACGGCTTTCGCCTGAAGGTTTTTCGAGGCATGAAAAATACTGTCCCAGGCTATTATCAGATCGTAAGTTCCGGAGGAATTCCAAGTGATGAAATCATTATGTATGAAAGGAATACCGGGATGCTTGATTTTTGCTGATTTTATCATTTGGGCAGATACGTCTATACCGGAAATCTGAAAACCTCGTCTGACGGCTTCATCGATTATTCTGCCGGAGCTGCCGCAGCCGACATCCAGGACTTTAGCGTTTTCCGGGGCGAGACTCATCGCCTGCCGCACGTATTTCATGCCGTAGTCGGACCCCTGCATTTGGGCTGTCCACCATTCAGCAATCAGATCATATCTTTTTCCGAGTTCTTTTGAATCCATGTTTCCTTTCTAAAAAGGAGATCGAAGTCCTGCCGGCATGCTCATGTCAAGTCCGCTTACGCCTTACGGTAACTGTTCTTCCTCATTTATCCACTGAAGCATGGCCGGACTGTGGTCTTTCTGTGCGATAAAGCCGTGTTTTTCGTAAAAACCGGTTAAGCCTCTGGTCGGAAATACGCCGATCAGGGTATTCGGATATCTAATCCCGTCGAAGTATTCCATCAGTTTTCCGACGATAGCCGTGCCGATTCCTCCCCCCTGACACTCAGGATGCACAACCACATCAGTAATGTAATAATGCAGTCCCCCGTCGCCGATGATGCCTCCGAAACCGATGATTCGACTGTCAATGACGGCACATACGGAATATTCAGACCGGGCAAGCGCCTTCCGAACCGCTTCCGGACCACGTTTTTTCCATTTCACGGAATCGATAAGATAAAGATATTCCTCAACAGTCGGAACTTTATCGATCAATGTGTACCCGGTAGAAGGCATATTTTTGTCCTTGCCGCCCCCGAAGAGTCTGCCGATTCTTCATGACAAACATCACGCCATTCCCTCAGGCGATTTTCTCAAAGCTGCGCCTGTTAGTCAATCGGATGAATAATAGATTCATTCTGATGTTTCCGGGGCAGTACTGCCGGCTTGACTTTAAAGATGAGAGGATGAAAAATCGGTATGGGATGGAGGATTGGAAGAATGTTTTTAATTGAATTCAACAACGAGATTCATCGGGAGCAGGTGATGGAACTGTGGAAGTTGGTTTTCGGATACGAAGCGCCTCATAATGCTCCTGGATTCGTGATAGACAAAAAGCTAGAGGCGGCTGACGGACTTTTCTTCGTAGCTCTGAAGGAGGGTGAAGTAGTCGGCGCGGTTATGGCCGGATATGACGGGCACAGGGGCTGGATTTATTCCCTTTCGGTTCATCCGTATCATCGCAATCAGTCGATCGGATCACGCCTGCTGCATTCGCTGAACAAGCCCTGGCCTCACGCGGATGCATCAAGATAAACCTGCAGATTATGTCTGATAACGAGCAAGTAAAGGCATTTTACGAAGCAAACGGTTATTCGGTGGAGGAGAGGATAAGCATGGGGAAGAGGTTATATGAAGAATTAAGCGGAATGCCTCAGGCGCTTGTAAATCCGATCACTTAAGTCGGAAGAATTTTTAATTAACGGGTATGAGTTGTAATCAATTCTGAAATTTCATAAAATTTAAGGTTGAGAGCGTTAATTTTTCGAGCAGAACCTCATAAAGTAGTGGAGGATTTGCGCTCCATCGAAAACGTCAGTCTGAACAGGGGATTCCAGACAAGGCTTTTTTTTAGCAGGGAAGAAGCAGTTACCATGGTTGCGGAGTGATTGACGGTCAGCTTCAAGGCGATTGAGTGGAAGCGTGGAACTAAACAAGCTCTCAAGGAATCCGGGACGTTCCCGCCGGCTTGACTTTGAAGAACAGAAAAGCTAAGTAGTGTCTGTCCACAAACTCAAATCTCGATTCAAAATTTAATGCTGGACAGCCACTTGGGTTTTTGATCCATAAACGAGCGAATTTTTCTTAAGACAAGGAAGGCAAGGATTTGCGAAGGAGGCGCATTTATTATACGTTGACTGAGCAAATCCGCAGTCTGACGCAGCATTGGGGGAAATTCGCCGTTTATGGACAAAAACTAAGTACATTAATAGCGAAAAAGAAAGCTGTTCTGCTTCATACGAACACCGAAAAAAAATCAGAAATTTTTGAAGGGAGGATTTCCAAATGAGAAGATATTTCAACTTATATAACTTTTTTTTCGTTGTTGGAATTTTGGGAATAAGTTGCGTGGTCTGTGAAGGGCACGGCACGGGAACTTCATGGGACAGCGGGCTTACGGATTTGGCCTATGATTGCGGCTGGATCGGATGTTTGGAGGAATATTCGCCGCAGGAATATTGTGAAATAGCGGTTGAGGATCAAAGCATTTACGTTTCGCACATCAATGCGATATTGAACTGCTGCATCAATGAGGTGGACTTGGACATAGAGGTTCAGCCGGGGTTGATCAAGGTAATCGAAAATGAGGTTTTCTATGCGGGGCCGTGTGATTGTTACTGCAATTTCGACGTGCATATAGACATATACAATGTACCATGCGGAATCTATACGCTGGAAGTATGGACGCGTTACGAGGGAATGGAAATGGAACTGAAGTGCAGTCATAGCGTTAAAATCTGCAAGGGAGAATTGTCAGGGATAGAAAATTCAGTGCGGGATTGAATTTCAGAGATCGTTAACTTCCATCAGTTTATTATTAAAAAAAATGGACAACATCCACAAAAGTTATCATCATAATCCCCCCCCTGTTTCCCCCCGCCTGCGGCTTTGGCATCAGGATAACAGGAACCAATCATTGTTTTTAAAGCATAAAACTTAAAAATGTATTCGTCGTCGTTGTCGCTGTCGAATTTAAACTCGAAGCTCATTCATGTGAAATTGGGTTTAAAATTCATTGCGCACGATACTCCGACAACGACAACGATTCATCAGCCAACATATTGAGAAGTAATGAGGTAACGCTTATCCTAATACGTATTCCCGGGATGGGGCGCCTGCACAGCGATGGTGAGTTCATCCCGTATCGTATACGGACCTTTTGAATGGGAACCGGAAAACGGCGGCGGTTGCGAATCAGTATGTTACGAATTCAACCGCTTTATGATCGACAGCCCCTCCGGCGCTTTGCCTGTCGGCGAGGCTTTTTACGAAGGAAAGCATTATACTCATGTGAATTTCGACATGGGTAACTACATAGTTTTTGTCCATAAAGGGCGAATTTTCCCCAATACTGAGTCAGTCTTCTGATTTGCTCAGTCAACGTATAAGCGCCACCCCTGCATCGCAAATCCTTACCATCCATGTCTTAAGAAAGATTCGCCCGTTTATGGATCAAAAACCGCAGTGACTGTCCGGCATTAAATTTTGAATCGAGAATCGAGTTTGTGGACAGTCACTACATAGAAAACATCACCATGCTGGAATATAACCTGTTCGGCGATCCCTCGCTGGTGCGGGAAGGAATAGAAAATCAGGTTACTCCATCACCGGCGCCGACTTTTACGCCGACTCCCGTCATAGCGCATGAGGACCACTTTGAAAACGGAATCCTGGTGTGTACGGGCCCATACGGCGCTGCAGCATGCGAAACAGCCTGGGCGGCCCATGATCCCACCGACGGAGGATATCCGCCTGCCTGCGATGGGACTAATGTGGCCTGGCACACTTACGAGGCATGTAATTATCCGCACGGGCCGGATCATCTGCTCATCATGAACGGTACGACGAATCCCAATCATGACATGACGGGATACCGGGACATAGCAATTTCGCTCGACTGGTATTACAACAACGATGCCTATGGAGAAACCGTCGAAATATGGCAGGAATTTTCTATCAAAGCCAGGGCGTGCTGAAAAACGGTGTCTTTGCCTTCAAGCAGGTCACTGTAAGTTTGAGTTACCGGATAATCAGGCGACACGCCGCGACGCTTATCAATTCCCTCAACAGCCGCCGCATAGGTTTTTTTTCCTATGTACAGCATTATCCTGGTGTTTTTTAAATCCATGTGCATATCCTGCCCAGCGTTGCACTTGTAAGAAGCGCCGCCCTCAGAACCCACGAATTTGCCTAATTTGTGATACTTGAGAAGAGAGCAGAAATGACCGCTGGTTGAATTGCAGCGGCCGTCTATGAGAATGTATAAATTGCCGGTGAAGTGATTTTCCGCCAGGGTAATCGGATCGGCCAGGGAGGAATACTTGCCGTACGGTTCGGCGAAATAAGGCACAGGCTCCCGCTCCAAGTACGAAAGCAGAGGGGCTGCACAGAACGGATCGCCTCCGTCGTTTCCGCGAATATCCAGAATCAGGTTTTTTATTTCTTTTTCACGAATTTCTCTGAAACTTCTTTCGAGATACTCTTTAAACATGGGTACCCTATCATAATAAATAAAAGTCTTTATCGTCATCACTGCCGTATTTTTGTCTTCATGCAGCTCAAATTCAAGTTCGGGATGATGATGATTTGCAAAAACTACGGCCCTGACCGCTTGTATGCCCGCCGGCTTTAGGTCATCTGTTATTCCCCTTTCTTCTCCGGGAGGGATATAGGATGTCCTGAAAGTTTCCGGAAACCCGAAACGCCTGGCGTAAATCATGGAAAAACGTCTTTCGATTTGCGACAGGATGAAGTTTTCATTAAAAGCATCTGCCGAATAATTCTGTTTCATTTCTTCAATTATGTCTGCGACAGGAACGCCGTTGATATCCAGGATGATGCTTCCCAGAGGAACGCTTGATTCGACGTCATAATCGCCCGTAACCACTGCCTTGCCCTCTATCAATCTTATCCTCAGCGGAAACAGCTTGTGGGGGTCACTGTTCCAGTATGCAGAAGGCATCCACACATTCGTATGAGCGCAACCGATTCGCGCTGTGACCGGCGTGAGAATTCTGAAGAACTCCCTTAAGTTCATTGGCCTCGTAATGAGTCCGTATTGCTTGTCGAACAGTTCATCGAATGTTTTCTTATCGGTGTATTCATAAAGAGCGGCGTGCTTTTCTTCCAACGCGCGTCTCGCCTGCCGGAAGTCTTCCTGCAGCTCTTCAACCGGAAATACCGTTTTAAAATTTCTGTCCTCGATTCTTACGGCATATATCGTTAAATCTCCGTCGACCCATCTGATTTTTGAGATATTACCGTCTTCATTTTTCATAAAAGTGATGTAATAATCATGTTCTTCCTCTTCAGCCTTGAATTTCAGTTTTGCCGGGTCCAGGGGCATCATCTCGATCGGATCGTCAGGCGGCTCGACGCCCATTAATTTGCCCTCTTCTATGTATACCTCGAGGAGGATGTATTTTTCTTTAAAATAAAATTCATAATCTCCCGTCAGTTCCGCCAGGAGAGGATTTTTAAGTTTTTCAAGCATTCTCTTGCCGTTTGCATTTCCGGGATTCAGTTCCAGGGATTTTTCATAATTCAGAACCGCCAGGTCTGATTCTCCTTTTATCATGTAGGCCTCAGCGAGACTGTCGTATGCATTCCAGGATTCAGGATGCGTTTTAAGGTTAAACCGAAAAATTTCTACGGCTTCGTCCAACCGGTTTTGTTTGACGAGGCGATAACCCAGGTAATTGATCGTCGCTTCATTATATTGAGTAAGGCCGGGGTACGCTTTTTTCACATCTTCCAGCGTTTCCAGAGGCTTTTGCGAAAAACATACGGTCGCGAATTGAATCAGAAAAATTACTGCGTATAATTTTTTTCCAGAATACATAGTTTCACCGCCTTAAGTCAGTCAGGCTTTAACGGAAACAATCAACAGCAAGCCGTCCACTGCCTGATCGGAAGACAGTGAACATATTCAGAAATTGACCTTTGCTCATTAGATTGATTCTCCAGCAAGATAATAGCGTAAGGAAAAACAAATGTAAAAACACTGAAAATTAAGAAACTGATCAAACCGGATTAAAGTTTTTACAGGGAAAAAATTGACTGATTGAAATCCCCATTCCTGAAAGGAACAGATACGCTTATGTCGATGCGAGACGCTCGCAACGAAGCATGGGCATTAGCGTATCGGGGGTTGTTTTTTTTCTTACGGAACATCAAATGCTTATGGAATTTATGATATCTCCCGGCCTTTTGCAGATTGCGTACTGCCCGAATTGTAACCTCGAAAGACCTATTTTCAGACTTCGTTAAGGCAAAATTTAAAGTCATTTAAATTAAATTAGTTGAGCAGCATCTCTAAAATTGGACAATTGAGCAAAAACAAACATTTCAAAACTATTTAAATTCAATATGATAGTCAATGCCAGTGAATCGCCCGATCATCTCTTTTTGGTCTAACTATATGATTTTAATAACTTTAACAAAATGACCCATTGTCCAAAAAATCCACTGTTTTTTCACCCCTTTTTAACGATCTCTGATTTTGGATCAATGCCCGCTTTTTTAAGAACGTTAAGCTGTATTGAGGGTTTGACTTCACCCCCCGGCCCCCTCTCCATCACTGGATAGGGGGAGTAAGATTGGGTAATTAAAGCGGTTAGGTCGAAAAGAAATAATACCGCAGCATCTTTCCATCATTGGCTTTCGCATTGGGATAACGGGAACAGATCATTGTATTTAAAGCTAAGAAAGTTAAAAATGTATTCGTTGTCGTGATCGTTGTCGAATTTAAACATTACGCCCATTCAGGCGAAATTGAATTTAAAAGTCATTGCGCAAGGCGCTGCGACAACGATAACCGCTTCACCGGCAAATGACACGACAACTATTCATCAGCCGAATGTGAAAGTAATGAAGTAAATTTAATCCTCATATGTATTGCATCATTGGAGAAGGGCAGCGGGCTTGGTAATGATGCACAGGAATTTGACTTTTTCATCGACATTGCATACTTATAAGAATGAGGACTCAAACCGAAATGCTGATCGAAACGGCGCGCAGGTTTGAACTGTTTACTGATCCTGTCGACCGAGGGATCATTAACCATGAACGAGGGTGTTTTCGTTACGGGTGGAGACGAAGCATCGCGCTGCCGGTAGATTGTTTTTTTTCGTACACGGTCAATTCTGATTTATTGACGCTTTAAGAAGCGTATATCGGGAGGATGGCGCGCATCAAAGATTGGTGCATGCGGATGCTTTTGATGTCGACCCTGATTATCGGTTTTCCGATTATGAGGGAATATCCTCCGGAGGAAAGGAGAGCTTCATGAAAAGGGCGGTTACGGCGATGAATGTGATGGCGGCGATAATGTGTTTTTTCGCAGGAGCGGCATTAGCGACGCCGGGTATGATCAATTATCAGGGAAAAGTTGAGGTGGGCGGCGAGCCTTTCGGGCATCCTGATGCAGCGACGGGATATTTTCGTTTTGCGATTGTGAACGACGATCAGGTAATCGTATGGAATAACGACGGTACGCAGCCTGCAGCTCCCGGGACGAACGTTCCGATCACGGTATCGAATGGATTGTATAATGTGCTCCTGGGCGATACGTCCCTGCCGGGCATGACGGAATCCATTCCATATTCCATTTTTTCGATGGATGTATTAAAGTTACGGATATGGTTCGACGACGGTCAGCATGGAGTGCAGGTATTGACTCCTGACCAGAGGATAACGAGTGCGGGGTATGCTTTCAATGCCCAGATGTTGAACGGTATGGACTCGGACGATTTCATGCAGGCCGGTGTGGATGAATGGGTGAACGAAACCGGCGATACGATGACGGGAACGCTGAATTTACCGGCAGACGGACTGGTTGTTGGGGGCGATCAACTGATAGCGGTGAACGGCAAGATAGGGATTGGAACGACTGACCCCGGCGCCAGGTTGAATATAGAATGTTCCGGGCATGCCTTACTGGCTACGACAAACTACATTCCGGTAAGGGGCGTCAAGACCGGTTCCGGGACATTTCCGGGAGTGCAGGGCGAAACCGAATCCGAGTCGAGCGGCGCTTCCGGCGTACGAGGACGAGTCACAAGCGAGACGCCGGGGGCCAATTCAGCGGGAGTATACGGCGTAAATGCCGGTACCGGCTCTGACGGCATAGGTGTGCGGGGTCGCCATTCAGGCAGCGGCATAGGCGTTATGGGCGAGGTAGTGGATTCTGCCGGATATGCGGGTTATTTTGCCGGCGGCAAAAATTATTTTGAAGGAGCCGTGGGCATTGGAAAAGAGTCTCCAGTAAAAATGCTTGAAGTCAAGGGTAATGATGGAATCCGCGTTACTTCTTCCTCAAGCGACAGCTTCTACGGAGACATATATCCTGATTTTGGTTCAGGAGCTGGAGGACTGGTGATAAATTCCCGTACGGGCGGCACCTGGGCCGACATCAGTTTTCAGTGTAACGGAAATACCAGGATGTTTTTGACTAGCAGCGGTCGGCTCGGCATAGGCACGACGGCGCCGGGCGCGGGATTGCATGTTGTGGGCGCTGATTTTCCGGAGTCTTTTATTTATCTGCAAGCTGATGAGTTTCATGATGCAGGCATACGGTTTTATTCAGGAGCCAATCCGATGTGGCATATTTTCAATGACGGGGACGCCTGGCAGAATTTGCGTATAGCGCCTCAAAACGCCTTCGGCAGCGGCGGTATCACGGTCAATTTAGTCGGCTGGGTGGGAATAGGAACCACATCGCCGTCTGAACAGCTCGAAGTCGCCGGAGCGATAAAACTTTCCGGATCAGACCTGGCTGAACCGTTTGCATTCGCAGAAACGGATGAGCTCGAACCCGGAATGGTGGTCGTAATTGACAGGGAGAATCCTGGTGAATTGAAGATATCGGACAGGGCTTACGATCGATGCGTGGCTGGCGTGATTAGCGGCGCAGGCGGCATCAAGCCCGGAGTGCTTATGAGCGACGAACGCCTGGGCGGTTCGCATAACGTGGCGCTTGCCGGCCGGGTTTATACCTGGTGCGATGCTTCTTTCGGTTCGATAGAGCCGGGGGATATGTTGGTGACCTCGCCCGTCTGCGGGTATGCGATGAGAGCAGATGAGACGGAAGCCATACACGGTGCAGTGATCGGAAAGGCGATGGAGGGTCTTAAAGACGGCAGGGGACTGGTTTTGATTCTCATTTCACAATTATAAGATGATGTTTCGTGATGAAGGGTATGAGAATGAGAAAAAAACAAATATTCGCAGATGAGGAGGGTTTTCTCATGAGTTTTTCAGCCCTTTATTCAACGGAGCAATATACCGGAATGTAATTTTCAGCGCTGAGACGCCTCAGTAGCTGGAAGATTTTGATGAAAGGAAAAGAATTATGAGAAAGGAACCAGTTCAGCGGAAGAACAGGGAAAGGATTCGGGAGAACCTGTCGGGTACCGGTTCTGCAGACGCCCGGACAAATTTTGTTTACCTTTCAGTATTTTTTCTGATTTTAGGAACGGCTGCAACGGTTTTGTTATTTTTTATACCCTCGACATCGGCCGGCGTTGTTGAGGCGGAGAATGTACCGGTCGTTGTAGAAACGTGGGTCAGGGAGCTTACGGCGGATGCTCGCTCCGATGCCTTTGTAAAATCATTGGAGCCTTACCGGGAAGGCGGAGAGATCACGGGTTACGTTGCTGTATTGGAGAACGGCGGATTCTGCATTGCATCCGCCGACGATATGCTTCTTCCCGTATATCTTTACAGCCCGGAAGGCGAGTATCATCCGGAGGACCCTGCGGTTCGACACATTTTTTGGGAGATGAAAGAGCGGCGGCAAAATATGCGTCGCATCCTGAGTGAAGGGGAAGAGGAAGAAGTCTCCTGGATGGCGAAGGAACTGGAGTCCAGACAAGGATACTGGGAAGCTTTGAAGGCCGGCGAGATACCCGATGGATGGGGGCGTTTCGGAGAATCAAAAGCCGAGCCGAATGTAATGGAATTAGATTTGTCCTGCAAATGGCACCAGGGTTCACCATATAACGATCAATGCGTTGAGTTGACGCCGGGTGCGGACGAGCATGTGGTGGTCGGCTGCAATGCGACGGCGACATTGCAGATCATGTATTACTGGCAATGGCCGAATGCGGGTACGGGCTCCGGCAGCGTCACGTATGACTGGCGATACAGAACCAATTGGGATTATGAAGCGTTGGCTTCAGACCCGGGCATACCGGCCGACTGGGGCGCTGTGCCCGGATACGAATACGGAAGGCTGACCTGGACATCGGGCGGCGGCGGTTATCTGCGCATGACAGGTTACTGGGATGCCAGCGTGCTCAACGCAGCCAAAAACGACAACAATATCACAAACAAAACGCCTGAATACCTGGCTGCATTACAGGCGCTCTATGACCGTCTAACGCCCGGTTCCACGAACTGTTACGCTAACTTCGGCGCTGCGGCTTACGACTGGAGCATAATCAACGATACGCATTCCGATCCGCCGGATGCCGGGGACGTCGAAGTCGCAAAATTAAACAATCACGTTGCAATAGGCGTCAATTCCACTTTCGGCGTCTGGGGAACATCATCCTATTTCGGTAACGACGTCGCCGGGCTTGAAGATCATTTCGGATACGATTATGACGCTCTATTTACACAGGTTGCGGACATTTATTCAATCACAACAGACATATTGTGGCTGAGACCGACGGGATTAGGCGGCAGCAGTGAAGGCGGCGGCGGTCACGCCTGGGTCGTCCACGGATACAATAAATCTACCGACCCTCACCGACAGTTCCTCATGAACTTCGGCTGGGGAGGCAGCTCAGACGGCTGGTACACCTTCGACAACGCTCCTTTCCCCCTCAATCACGACATGATGACCCGCATCGCTCCGCCAACAGTTAAATTCGTCGATAATTCAGGCGCCGGAGACGGCTCGCCGAATAACCCCTACGGAAGCGCTGCCGAAGCCGTCGCTGAAGCCCCCAATCACTCAACGCTCATCTTTAAAGCCGGATCAGCATTTCCATACTCCGGCGATTCCCTGACTTTTAATAAACCTCTTCTCCTGAGAGGGTACCAGGCGGTGATCGGGAATTAGAAAAGCTTATCAAGCATATCCATTTGCATTTGAACGACGGAGACTGATCATAACGGTTTACGCTTTTTTCAAAACGTTTGACGGTTTGTTTCAGTAATCTGGATCGGAGTCGGTATCGGTATCGGGATCGTAATCGAAATCCAAATCGAAATAAAATGACGGCATATTCTGGAAAATTGTAACCCCAAAAGACCAATTTTTGATCAATGCCTCAAAAAGTGCAACTGCGGTTTGATTGCTTCTATTCTTTCGTTTATCGGATGGATTTTCTGCAGGCATATTTTCATTAAACCTGTTGATTCGAAAAAAACGATATGATTAAATAGTTATGAGTAATTTCTCTTTACCGGAGCGGACGAACGAATGGGGAAAAAAAAGACTGAGAAGCGTAAGGCGCGGAAAAAGAAAAGCAGAAAACAGTTAACGAAACAGAAGGAGAGCAGCCGGAATCAGTATAATGCTCAGGCAGCCTTTGACGAAGCCAAATGGCAGATTGAACGTGGTCGTTTGGACAAGGCGATGGTCCTGATGCGCAAGGCGGTTCGTTTGGATCCGGGAAACGTAATTTACTGGGAATTCCTGGAAAATTTAGCGTATGACCTCAAGGATATGGATACCCGCATGCTTGCATTCGAAAAGCTTTATGAAATGGCTGAAATTAATCCGAACTATGCGATGATTTACGGTATGTACCTGGTTGAAGATGATAAAAATCTTAAGCGCGCTTTGACGATATTCGAAGCATTGTATGATTGCGATGTGAGTTTGTCGGGATTCCCTGACGAGATTGTGAAAAAGGAAATCAAGGAATGGAGAGATCATTGCAGATATCGTATTGATGTTCAGAATCGCTTAAAGGAATGGGAGAGAGACTCGGAAGCAGACAAGAAGGCAAGAGAAGATTGGTTGTGGTGGGAAGGTGAAGAGAAGCGGGAGAAGAAAAAGAAATCGACTCCAAAGGTAAAGCGGAAGAAAGCGGATACTAAACCTGAGATTGATGTACCGATTTCCATATCATTCGATACGACGGAGCTCAAAAAAAGTCTGAAAAGCAGAGAATTTGCCTCTCCAGAGAGATACGAGACGGCTCTGGCAGGTTACGAGATGAGTTTCCGGGAATCGTTTGACCGGTTGCTTTGTCTTGCCGGATTGAAGAATGTGCATTCTTACTGGTATCAGGAGGAGACGGCGAAGAAGGTTCTAAAGTCTTTCCGGGGAAGAGCATTATTAGCTGATGAAGTGGGTCTGGGGAAGACGATCGAGGCGTTGATGACGTTGAAAGAGTATATGCAACGTGGGCTGGTTGAGTCGGCGCTGATATTGACTCCGCCCTCTTTGTTGACTCAGTGGCGAGATGAGATGTCGTCGAAGTTCGGTCTTTCCTTTGTAACGACCGAGGACGGCGATTACAGGGACAAGGGTGACGAATTCTGGAAGAATCCCTTTATTTTAAGTTCTTTGAACATAGCGAAATCCAAACGTAATTTCGACAAAGTCACCTCACGTGAATATGATATGGTTATTGTGGACGAAGCGCATCATGTGAAGAATCGATCGACTCAGAGCTGGAAGCTGGTGAATGCCTTAAAGAAGAGGTTCATCCTGCTTCTGACGGCAACTCCGGTATCGAATAATCTGATGGAGTTATATAATTTGATAACTCTGTTGAAACCCGGGCAACTCAAGACTCAGGCGAGTTTCAAATCGGAATTCGTATCCCGTGGCGATCCTACGGACCCCCGGAACCGGGAACGTTTAAGGGAATTGCTCAAAGAGGTAATGATCAGGAACACCCGGTCCCTGGCCAATATAAATCTGCCGCCTCGCTACGCTGAAACGATCCAGGTGGAGCCCAACGAGGATGAGAGCATGCTGTATGAGCGGTTGACGTCGCTTGTTCGCTCGTTGTCGAGAGGAAGGACTTTTTCCAATAAAATGGTCCTGAAGATACTTCTGGAGGAGATAGGTTCTTCGCCGCAGGCGTTGTATCAGACTCTGGAATCAATGGTCCGGAAAAGGGATTTTCCGTCAGCGACAGAGGATGAGATAATGGAGTTGCTTGATATGTGCGGCAGAATGCAGCATACGGGCAAGTGTCTGAAGTTATTGGACTTATTAAACGCCATCCGGGAAAAAACGATAGTTTTCGTCAAATATAAAGCCACGCTGGAGTATTTATCCTACCTGCTTGATGCAGAGCGCATACCTTACGCCATATTTCACGGTTCAATGAATATTGCGGAGAAGGACAGGCAGATTGATCTGTTTCGCGACGAACGACTCGTGCTCCTGTCGACGGAATCGGGAGGTGAAGGCAGGAATCTTCAGTTCTGCAGCAACATGATCAATTTCGACCTGCCGTGGAACCCCATGAAGATTGAGCAGCGGATCGGAAGGATACACCGGATCGGACAGCAGAATGAGGTGCATATTTATAACCTGTGCGCCAACGGCAGCATTGAAGACTATATGCTTGAAATACTGGATAAAAAAGTCAATATGTTTGAACTCGTCATAGGCGAGATCGACATGATACTCGGAAGACTCAGAGGCGAAAAGGACTTCGCGAATTTAATATATGAAATATGGATCGGTTCTGAAAATCAGCAGGACAGAAAAAAAGCTTTCGATAACCTCGGAAGACGAATGAAAACGGCCAAAAAAGGTTACGAAAAAACGAAAGAACTGGATGAAAAACTGTTCGAAAAGGATTATGAGTTATAAACAAGAAGACGAACTACTAAATTTTGCAGCCAGGACCCTGCGATCAAAGGGTGCTGCAGTTGAAAAGGAAAACGGGACTTTGACATCGGTTCTTCCTCCGGAGCTCGTCGGAGTATTCGGCAGGGAATACATGGAAATAACAAGACGCCGGAGTGACGAGGATGCGGAAAAACTCCTGTACGGTTCGCCGTTGCTCGATAAAATTATAGGACTGGCTTGCGCAGGCGTCCCCATATCATCATGTTCCATCTATGTTCGGTATCTAAAAAAGCAAGGCTTCCAGCAAATCATATCCGATCAGTTCAAACTGCATAAAGCGACCGGCAGTGTTGAAAGCCCGGCCGAAACCAGGGGCGATTATCTGTTGTCCGCTTTCAGGTATACGGCTCTTAGCGATGAAAGAAAAGAAGGGCTGATAAAGATTATCATGAATCTGGATTCAAAAGCGATCATCCCGGAGCTGGAGGAGAATCTGTCCAATGCTGAAATAAAATATGTTAAGCATAAAAAGTTCAATTCATCGTTCGCAGACCGCCTCAGGAAAACAATCGAGGATATAAGGCCTCTGGTCAGGCAGGAAATCGAAAAAGAATTAACTGATTTCAAAAGCAGCATGAAAAGGCGATGCAACAGAGATACCGATATCCTCGAAGAATATTACAAATCTTACGCGGAAGAGATCAGATCGAGTTTTAGAAAGAGAAAACTCTCCGAAAAAGGGATTGAGGAAAGAAAAGAAAAACTGGCTTCTCTTCCCGATGAACTGGCGATGAAAAAGAATGATTTGTTTAAAAAATACAGCATCCAGGTTACCGTTTCTCCGGTTGCGGCGCTGCATATTTCTATGCCCGTGGTGAGAATCATCTACAAGGTTAAATCCAGAAACAGGAAAAGAACGATATCCATGTACTGGAATCCATTAACGAAAAAACTGGAACCTGTCGTTTGCGAAGGGTGCGGAATAAACGCAACAGAATTATTCGTCTGCAGGGAAACTCATATACTCTGTCCAGATTGCAGCGAAAATTGTCCCTTGTGCAGATAAAAGCAGCGGGCGGTCAGCGACAAGGCGCGATACGCCCGCATATTTTATCCGAAATGTCTTGTTTTCCGATAGTTGCATTTATTTGGACTCTCTGTTAAATTAAAAGCGCCTTTAATCCCCTTTCGGGATGGCTTCGGCATTAGGGTAATAGGAACAAATAATTGTGTTTAAAGCAAAAAACGTTAAAAATACATTCGCAGACGTGATCGTAATCGTTGTCAAAATTAAACTTGAAGCGCATTCAGGCGAAATTGAATTTAAAAGTCATTGCGCATGTCACTCCGGCAACGACTACCGCTTCGCCGGCAACGACACCGATTCATCAGCCAACATAGCGTTTGATGAGAGATAATGAGGATTCTTTATGTAAATACGGGGAATTTAATGATGGATGACATATATTTACAATCGATGAAGAAAAGTAAGGCGCTTTTTTTTACGGTGTTTTTTATAATTATGCCGGTAATGGCAGCGAGGGGTGATGCGACTCCGCAATGGAGATGGGAGGACGCGATGGCTGAGCATGTGACATGCATTGGGATGAATTCAGCGGGAACGTTTATGGCGGCGGGAACGACGACAGTAGAGGGTATGAGCGTAATGGCGGTTTTCGAAAGCATTTCACCTTGGCCGATAAGCCGGATAGAGTTCACTGAACACATATTTGACGTTGAGATTTCCGAGGATGGACAACTCGTCGCTTGCGCGGTCGACCACATGATTTACCTGTATGACGGAGTTGATCAGCAATCTGGATTTCATTTCCTGGGGTTATGATTTTTGATCAACCCGGAATGACCGGTTGATGCATAAATTTTACAGCGCCGGATGCGCGTATGAAGGGGACAGTGATTATCATGCAGGGCCATTCCTGTATTTTAATTGATGCGCTGAAAGAGTATATGGACAGGCGGCGTTTATTATGTTTATTTTATCAGAGGCAATATCTCCCGTTGGGAAAACGGGAGCAGAACTATTGGAGTAAAACATGAATTTTTCAGATTATTCACGATCAGCATGGAGTTATTTTTTGGCCGGCGTTTCATTTTTTCTTTTTGCAGGTTGTGCGAGCGTCGGGATGAAGCCTCAGCCGGATAAGGCGGAATTGAGCGGCGTTCCGGAGGAATACCGGGAAGGGATAGAAGAGCGCATGGAGTGGGCAGGGGAGAACAGGGAAGAAGTCATTACATTTTTGAACATGTTGCCGCCTGAAGAGCTTTGGGCGGGATGGTTTACGGCGGCTAATCTTCCGCCGCGTGATTTAGGGATCATAACAGCTGAGGAGTTATCGGCGAATCATCGGCTGGCGTTTCGCGCCCGTTCTGAACTGCCTTGGGGTAAGGCGATGCCGGATTCTCATTTTCTTCATTACGTGCTGCCGTATCATGTCAGCCAGGAGCCTGTCCAGTCGTGGCGGTCGGCGCTTTATGAAGAGCTCAGGGATCGGGTGAAGGAGATATCGGACATGAAGGAGGCTGCGCTTGAGATCAATCGTTGGGCCGCGGAGAAGATCAAGTTCAAGCAGACCGAATTCAGGGACCAGGGACCTTTGACGTCCATCCGTCATGGGATCGGGCGATGCGAAGAGATGATGATTTTGTATATAGCGGCGGCCCGGACTGTATGCATACCGGCTCGACCGTGCAGTACGCCCTGGTGGCCGTTTACGGACAATAACCATGCCTGGGTTGAAGTATGGTGCGACGGGAAGTGGTATTCGCTTGGGGCTGCCGAACCGGCGCCGACATTGAGCGAGGCCTGGTTCAGCAAGTCTGCGCAACGGGCAGTTATGGTGAGAAGCATAGGTTTCGGCGTTATGGACCAGGAAAAGACGGAAGAGCGAATTTATCGGACAGGGGACGATTTCACCATAATCAACAGCACGCCCGTTTATACCGATCCCTGTGAGATTGAGGTCCAGGTATATCGTGATGAAGAGCCTTCGGTCGATACTGCGGTTTATCTTTCTGTTTTTAACTATGGGGTGTTCCGGGCTGTAGCGGCAAAGAAAACCGACGATGCCGGCATAGCGGAGTTCGTTGCAGGCCCCGGACAGATGCTGATTACTGCAGGCGATGATGAGTTGAAGGCTATGCAGGTCGTCACGGCTTCACCGGAAAAGACTGTTGAGGTGACTTTTGATCTGGCGGAACAATATACGATGCCGGAAACGTTATGGTTGCATTATCCTTTGCCGGAGGGTGAGTGATATGAAACGACTGTTCATTATTATAGTTATGGTTTTTTACGGCTTGTTGAGAATGAATGCCGCTGTTTTTTCAGATGAAAAGGTTGATGTGACGAATGAGGAGGAGCAGGCGAAGTCTTCAATAAGATCGATGCCCTGGGCGGAAGCAATGTCCGAATCAGCGATGGATAAGCTGGAAGAAGTCCTGGGGAGAAGCGCCGGCAATCGGGAGCAAATAGAAAAAGCCTTGAACATGTGTTCCAATGAGGAATCCGGCGATATGGTTACTGTCGTAACTGAGCTGCGGACGCTTGATCTTCTGGACGTTTCGGCTGAACAGTTGATGCATGTGGTACGTGAAGCCCGGTTAGTTCGCGGATTCTATCCGGATATTAAGTTTGATGATGTAATATATCATGAGGGATTGTTGGAACCTTTCATCAGTCCTTATGAACACTTGAGGAACTGGCGGAAATTTCTGAGGGGACGATTTGAGAATCTGAGGGAAGAAGAGATACAAAAAACGGTCGATAACGTCGTCGTATGGCTAAGGGATAATTTTAACGTCAGGAATCTTAAATGTTACTTCGGACCGCTGCAGGACCCTGGTTCCCTCGTCAGGACGGGTTGGGGCAGCGAATACCAGCGGGATATACTTTGCGTCGCCATGCTGAGAAGCCTCGGCGTCCCGTCGCTGCTTTCACGTATTGAACCCGGGGCCGTCGACTTCCATAACGGCCAGGAATGGCGTACAATAAAAATATCCTCTGGTATGGAAAAAACGACAGATGACCAGGAGGCTGCGGAAAAAGAACCGGGATCAATACTCGTAGAATTGAAATTACGTGGGATACCGGTGAAAAATACTCACTCTTTCGGTTTCAGTCAATGGAAAGGCGGCGCCTGGAAACCGCTCGATACGCGTGACTTCCCCATGCAGATTGAGAAGGAGGATGAGAATTACCGGGTGAGTCTGCCGAAGGGACAATACCTTTTTACCGCCGGTACGCGTAACTTCAAGGGCGATCCTTATATTCATACGCGCATTATAGATGTCGAACCGGGATCAGAACAGACTGTTTCCATGAACCTGGATATGCCGTTCAGCGAGAGAAAAGGCAGCGACCGATACGCTCGAAAATTGGACAAAATCCCTGGGGTAACCTTATCGGTAAAAGATACTGGAGATTTTTCCTTAAACGGGCTCCTAAAGGAGAATCATGTTATGCTGGTCTTCTATGATCCCGGCGAGGAACCGAGCGCTCGCATGATGCCTTTGATTTTTGAAATGAAGGATGAGCTGAAGCAAGCGGGAGCAGTCAGCTTTATGATCCGATGCGGGACTGTGGAGTCAGAATGGGAGAAGACGCCATTTCATGAAGTCGAAGATGCCAGGGGTGAAATTGCTGCAGCTTTTAACTTGAAAAGAAACGACGACGGAAGCATTAAGAATCTCCCGTCCGTTGTATTGATGAAGAAAGGCGGTGAGTTTCATTTCTGGACGGAAGGTTACAACCTGTCCGTGGCTTCTTTGTTAAGGGATGCGCTGGATGATTTAAAGGATTAAAATGCGTTGATCAGTCCCTTCTTTCTGTTCATCGAATGGTCTTCGAAGAAAGCCATAAAATTCTGAGCTCCTGACAATGTGCCTGAAAAGAATTGTGAATTTTTTTGATGAAAACGGATCACGGTTCAAATCATATCAATATTGCTTGTCGTGAAATCCAAAAATATTTCACAATAATTTTGCCGATTTAGTGAGAGTAAAAATCTATTAAAATCAATTGGTTGACTCGGGTATGTCAAGAGTTCTGAAATTATGGCATTGATCAAAAGTGCACATTTCGAGGTTCCAATCTGTGCTGAATTTACTCGAAGTATTTCCGAACAGCTCTGCCTTCCATTACTTTATTATAGCCGCCGAAACGCAAATTTACTGCGCTCCTTCAGAGCTTTCATTTTTCTTGTCTTACCCAGGGTTGCGCTCCGCTTCGCTTCGCTTAACCCTGGGCTTTCGTACAGCGCTCCTTCGGAGCTTAAGAGTTTTTTGGATCAATCCAAATTGTAACCCTTAAATACCGAATTTTGATTAGCGCTATAAATTGAAAAAAGCTCATAAAACAGCTCATGCTGCATAGTCAACTTTTTGGTTAAGGCTGTCGAGAGCCAATCCAACCATCCCGTCTTTCAACATTCATCCTGATGAAGTGAAATGCTCACATGCACATGCAAACTGCCGTTTGATCTCAACCCCCCTTGGTGAGTTTTGCTGTTAATCATTTGATTTAATGATCCAATTTGGTAATATCGTTCTTGTTCATGGTTGCAGGTTTCGACGTTTCTGATTCGCATGAACAGGAGAGGTTTTAAGTTTTTTTGTCACCTATGGCTCAAAGGAACATTTTAACATGAAAAAAATGATTGCAGGATTAATCGTTTGTCTGGTCGTTTTCAGTTGCTCGGTAGAACGTGAAGGGGAGGAAGAAGGAACCTCGTCCTTGCATTTTAAGGAGTTTACGAGGAAAATCGAGGAAAGCCTGGAGACGGGGGCTTCATGTGATTTAATTGTTTCCGTGGATGATTGCGAAATGGAAATTACAGGATGGGATGAACCTGGAGTTTCAATTACGGGCGAATTAGTGATATCCGCGCCGAATCGGGAAAAGGCGGATGATGTGTATGAATCTTTCAGCATAACCGGCGATAATGGCGAGGTTTCCATTCGTCATGAGGGCGATTCCGTCAAGGTAGTTTCAGGGGGATGCGGTTGCAACGTCATTCGAACCTGCACGGCAAGCTTTAACTGTGAATTGCGCGTTCCTTATGAAACTGTGTTGCAATTGGATGTGGACGACGGTTTCGCGAATATCAGGGAGATTGCAGGAAACATTGAAATAGACGGCGATGATCTTGATGTCGACATTCAGAATATAAAAGCGGGAAGTCTGGACATTAATCTCGATGACGGCGAAATAAACGGTTCGGCCATTGAAGGACATATCAAAATTAACGTCGATGACGGAAACGTTGACTTGAATGCCGTAGTTTCCGACAAAATAAGCGTTGCCGCAGATGACGGCGATCTGGCCGTTGAAACGACAGTGGACGCGAACGGCAGTTACGAGTTTAATACCGATGACGGAGACATCACGTTTGCAATTCCGGAGGATGCCGGGCTGGAAATTGATATAACGAAAGACGACGGCAAATTCGAATGCGAATTTCCTTTAGAAGGAAGCATGGATCATAATAAAATAAAAGGTAAAATCGGCGGCGCCGCCGCCCGCTTGAAAATAAACACGGACGACGGCGATATCCATATCAAAAAAGCGGCAGCGAAAAGAGAATTAATAAGATTGTAAGTTTTCTGCAATAGTTGAGAACGCATTGTTTCGTGCAGTTCACCGTTTAATAGTGAAGAAGAATCTTAATTTGGATTTAAAATCGGCTGTGATCGACAACAAATATCTCGGGTTCAGAATATTTATGACAGATTTATTATCGACGGTGAATGTGATTGGAATCGACAGCAATTTGAATTCAGATTAGAAGAAAAGGAACCGGCAAATCGCTAATACGGCGCCTTCTTATACGTATCTGCTCAGCATAAGTATATAAGCCTCAATCATAGTAAAAAGGGAGTTCACACATCCTGAAATCGACTGACAAAATACTGTGAAATGTTTGATGAAAAAACTTCAATCGATCAAAAAAATCAAGAAAAACAAAGGCCCCCCGCTTGCGGGGGGATATGGGGGGGCAAAAAAATGCACAATTATTATGCCGAGGCTCAGTGTGAAAAAATCAATTGATTTCAATATGTTAGGTTGTACTTGTCAGGAGTTCTGGAGTTTAAATCTTTGGTGTCTGTTTGGTAAAGTTAAATTGTCGCGAGAAGAAAGGATTTTTCATGAGAATATTCAGTGTTGTTGAAGACAAATTTAAGGAATATAAGAAAATAAACTTTCAAACTTCCTACGAGGAGACGATACTTGAAAATTGGCTGGAAAAGAACCCTGAAGGCATATTGGAAGATGGTGATCTTATGATTATCGGCAGGCAGACAGAACCAATTTAGGGAGCGTTATCGACTTGTTAGGAGCAGATCGTGAAGGGGATATGGTTGTTATTGAGTTAAAAAGAGACAGGACTCCTCGCGATACTTTGGCGCAAGCATTGGAGTATGCTTCATTTATAGAGGATTTGGATTCTGAGCAAATATCGTCGATTCTTCGGAATTATCTTGGCGATGAATCAGGTAGTCTTGCAGAATGCCATCGTGACTATTTTAATATTAAACCAGAAGAGACCGTTGCCTTCAATAAAGATCAACGTATCGTAATTATAGGTCAGGATGTAACGGATGAAATACGGCAGACCTCTTCCTTCCTGAGGAAAAAAGGGTTAAGAGTAACTTGTATTGAATTTTCATTTTTTCAAGCGGAGGGGGGATTAAAATTACTTTCTCATGAAATTGTGATAGGTCGTGAACCCTTGAAAATTTCAAAAGTTGAATCAGGAAGCCGTGTAAAGATAACAGAAGAGGAATTTATTGATTCTTTGGATAAGAATGGCAAACAGGTATTCAGGAAAACCCTTGATCATGCCGCTGATAATTCCTTGCCCGTTCATTCAGAAGAATCCGCTGGAGGTCGTAAAAGCTGAATCCCGTGCCGTACACAAGGTCTGGGAATCGCGTTAAACAATTTGCATGAGGAATCCGGGCTGACCTTCCGTTCTTTCTCTCGCCGGCTTTCTATTGAGGATATGAATTTCGGCTGTCTGATGTACTGCGTTGAGCTTTCAAATCTATCAGGCCTGTCGTATATCTGACGAAGCAGCGAACCAAAAAACGAAACAGATGTATAGCTTGAAAGGGTTTGGAACGGATGATTTTCATCATCATATTTGCTGATTTTACCGGGTAAATACCATTAAGACGCTTTTGCAGGAAGGGTGACTTGAAACAGGTAGCGATAAGCAGTTTTTTCAATCTGGTTTCGCTTTTTCGCATATCGGCCGTTTTTGAGCCGATTAATAGTTCCGGGTGTCGTCGGTAAATGGCTCGATTCGACAGGAAATCTGTCAACCATTTCGGTATGGCGGGATTGCCCAAGCTCATTATCAGGAAAAGCCAGTAAGCTCGCTTCAGATTCTGCTGTCGGGGAGTCCCGCCTTCATTCCAATAAATTTTCCGCAGGTTGCCGTCAATATCGTCCAACAGATTCTGAACCAGTTCATCCCCTGTGGTAGAACCTTCGGCCACAGCACGCCGGGCTAAAGTCGTACCGGGGAAAACGACCAGGTTATGCATGCTTACGCTATAAGGCCTGCGCAAACTCGACAGCAATTCGAACGTTTCCTCCAGCTCTGTCGGACTTTCCCATTCATGTTCAATAATAAAATCATACCTGACGTCAATTTGATGCTTCAACAGTATTTCATGTGAAAGCTTTATGGCTTTTCGGCTTTCATGCCGCAGAAATACATCTTTCCTGGTAATATCCGATCCGCTTTCGATGCCTAAAACCGCCTCTTTCAATCCCGCGGATTTCAATGCGGCTATGTTGCGGTCGTCCGTCATATTAGGATTCAACCATATCCTGAACGGCAATTCAATGTCGCTGTAACGCTCAGCAAAATCCTCCACCCAATCAGCATCGGAAGGAAAAGTGTCGTCTATAAAAAAGATATAGGGCGGGCAGGACCTCTGTTCCAGAACAGACTTTATTTCTGTTATCACGTTTTCAGGCGATCTCGACCTGATGTATGTCCCGGGTTCATAAAGCGCCTGAATGGAAGCGTTTGCGCAATAGCTGCATTTGAAAGGACATCCTCTCGTGCAACGAGTGGCGTAAGGAACCGGAAATTTTTTGACCGGGTCCCCTTCGATGACCGAACCGTCAAAGAGAATGAAAAATTTGCCTTCATCGCCGATGTCCTGGAAAGGCAATGCGTCGAGTTCACATGGAGGATTTCGCCTGATATGTCGTTTGCTCTGCCGGGACATTATGCCTGCGATTTCATCATCATCATCATCATCATTACCCGCTCCCGAAAGGCGCCGGCATAACTCCGTCATGGATTCTTCTCCTTCTCCGATACAGATATAATCAAAAGGCGCTTCTTCGAGGCAGAAACCGGGCATTAACGTCGGATGAACGCCGCCCAAAACAACCGGAATCTCTGAAATTGATTTTATCGTTGAAGCTATACGGCAGGCGATGGGGTGATAAAAGAAGGTCAGCGCGCTGATGCCGACCAGATCAGGTTGCAAATTGCGCAGGATATCTTCGAGCGACTGGTATTGATCCTCACTCTTTTCCATTTTATTCCCAAGAAATTCAATACCGAAAAAGATGCTATAGACTTCAAAACCGTTGTTTTTCAGGTGGGAAGAGAGACAACGGAATCCGTAGGCATTGGTATTATTGATGCTGACCAGACAAATCCTGAACACCGGCTTCTGTCCTCTCTGATGATTCCTTGCGGCAGGGCGCTTCCGTCATTACGATTAATTTTGCAGACCTCATTTTTTAGGCTTTCCAACCACAGATTCATACTCCGCTGAGAATCTGCGGAAGAAAAAGGTTAGGAAAACCGGGCAGAAAAGTCAATTTTGGGGGACTGAACAAACCGGAGTTACACTTTTTTCAAGACTTTTGACAGTTTGTTTCAGTAATCGGGATCAAAATCGAAATTTAAACAAAATGATGGGATATTCGGAAGAATTGTAATCTCAAAAGAGATATTTTTGATCAATGCCAATCTTTGCCGGGTTCCGGTTTACCTTTTCAAGGATTCCAGGCGCCTAAATAATACCTGTCGTCCTGCGCTTCAGTATTCACGATTTTCACCCTACGCCAATCCCCGGGAACAAACAGCCCGATGTATACACGAAGAGTTTTCTCCAGGGCTGTTTCCGGAATTTTTATCACGTAACGCTCATTGATATGACCTTGTTCATCGGTTGAAACCGTGAATCCCCTTGCCAGGTAATGATCGTGGCCGAAAAGGATGCGATCGTTCTGATCTTCAAAATGAACGAATATTTTGAAGACGGGGGTTTTAATTGAAGTAATTTTCCACTCATAATGGAGCAGCGCGTACGTTTCGGATATCATGCGAAAATCAAACCCAGTAAATCTTACATCATTATCGAATAAAACGTCGGTTTTCATATCAGCTGCCGGGACCGGACTTTTTTTCATGTCGAAGAGGATGTAATCGAAAGGCAGGAAAAGGGCGGGATGTCTGTTTATGAGGAACTCCTGGAAGGTGTAGTCGTCAGTAATGAAGCAACTGATTTTTCCCGAAGCCGCCATATAATCAAATTTTTTCCAGCTTGTGACGTCGTAAAGAATTTTACGGCCGCTGTAATCGATATAGGGTGAACTGAAGGGTTTATCGACGGCAACGCCTGCGAGGGGTTCTGTCATTGCGGATATGACTTTTCCGAGCATGAAGTTTTCATGGTTCGTATTTTCCAGTGAGTACAAAGTATGAGTATTTTTTACAGCAAATACCAGGAATAGCGCTGCGAAAAGGACAGATAAGGATTTACGACGCCTGGGCATAGCCAGGGCGGCTGTCGCCGATACGCCGGGTGTCAGCAGCGCTGTGCAATACATATGGTCATAAATCATTTTCGAGAAAATTATTCCGTAACAAATATAAATGCCGGGAATGAAAAAGATGACCAGTTTTTCTGCGGTAAAGCGCGATCTCAATTTGTTGCCGAACAGAGACAGAAGAATCAGCGCGGTAACAGGAAAAGTAAATGCCGACAGGAAGTATTCGAGAAGCCTGGAATAAAAACTCGGTTCCGTCAGCAAATCAAGACGCAGACGTTCGGCCAGGGTGTGATCGAGCAATCCTTTGTATGTCGGAGTCATATAGGACGGCCATTGCGACTGGGCGCTGGAGAAAGAGCCTGTGAGGGAATAACAGATGAAGGAATGAACAGCGAATGCTGCCAGTCCGGCGAACAGGAGGAGGAAAATTCCGTATCCTTTTCGGTTTAAGATATATCTGTAATGAAATACGGCGATGGGCGCCAGGAAAAAACCCATCCAGGAGGAAGCGGCGCTCAGGAGGAAAAAGAGCAGGAGAAGGAGAAAGGAGCCGGCATTTTTTTTTATAATCCAGAGGTAATAGGAGAGGACGAAAGCGAAGAAGAAGGGATGTGCCAGGGCCATAATTTTACTGAAGTATTGGTTTGTGGGCAAAAAGGCGAAAAAAAAGCAGGTCCATGCGGCAATTCTTTTATTCCAGAGGGAGGAAACGAGGTAGAAGAAGAGAATCAGGGAGACAAGGAAGAGGAAAACGAGAGTAGTTCTCGTATACATGAAGGAGGGACGGAAAATTTTAGCTGTAGGAGCGATGAAGTAATAATTAAGATAAGGATGGTTGAGGTAGTAGATGAACCGGTCATTGAGCGGATTAACATTGATGACGGGAGCGACAGCAGCATCCTTGCCGTATTCGATCATATTCCTTGCGATCATGGTTTTTTCGATCACGTCGAACTCGTGGTATCCGAAAGGCTCCCTGTCGATCTGATAGAGCTGGCTTTCCAGGAACAATACCGTGATCAGAATTAAAATCAGGGTATAAGGAAAGCGGCGTTTGTTTTTTGCGTCAGCGTTCATATTCGGCGAAACTTCACTTTCCGTTAAGAGGTTGAATAAAGGTAACGAACGGAAATCGGCCTCTGTTGCGAGTAAGAAAACAGAATGCAGACTCATCGAGAAAACAGCGCAATGACTCCGTCCGAAGCGACTTTTGGAGAGTAATGAAAAAGGATAAGTGAGTCAAGATGCTTGATTATGGTTTGTATAGGCTTGAAGCTGGAGGACGATTGCCGGATACTCTTTGGTATGCTTTCTGGTGAGGTGCGCCGCATTCTTGAACATATGACCTTTGAGATTCTCCTGTGTGCGTGTGCGGTCCGCTGAGTCAGCAGTATAAAAAGCCGCTGTTAACATGTATGTTATGAGTTTACTGTCCGATAACGACGACTCCATTTCTGGCGTTGACTGTCATTGGTTTTTCAATAACGAGCTGTTCGTCGTAGGAGCCTGCTTCGACATAGAGGTCGCTTCCGCTGATGACGGCGAAGACTCCTTTATGCACGGAGTTGAAGGGATTGGATAAGGTACCCAGTTCTTCTCCGGAGAAAGAGCCGTCGACGTAAATGGGGTCAGTTGGTTGCAGGTAGGGCTGCAGTTTGGGCCAAACGACGTCGAACCTGCCGTAAACGGCGTCATTGCCTGTTTCGCAGTCCCAGTTAGCGCCTTGAAGCGAACCTCTGACGCGACCTTCCGAGTCGAAAACAGGAGAGCCTGAAGAACCCGGTTCCAGTTCTCCGTTGCCGTGCGGATTGTATACGATGTATCCGATGGGCCACCAGTCCAGATCGCCGGTTTTCGTTCCGAAAGTTATTCTTTTGTATGTCCCTGCCGGGTGATGGATGCCTGTTGAAGCAGAATCGTTGCTCCAATATCCGGCATCCCAACCCTGGTAATAGACGCCGCCGGGGATATCCGACCTCAAACCCACTAGAGAGGTATCTGTTGGGTTTTCGTGCACCATACGAATAGCTCCTGCGGTTTGCGGGAGCGTCGCGGGGTCCGGGGGGGCTCCGTCGCATGTGGAGGACTGGAAGAACCAGGTGACGAGCAGGCTTTTTACGTTATGTTCTTCGATGCCGCAATGCCAGTTCGTCAACAGATAGGGCGTCCAGTCCGTAGGATTACGGTTCAACAAGCAACCCGTGCAGAAATATCCGTACGGATTGTTGATGTAGGATAACGCGCCGACTCCTGAAGCTGCAACAGCCCAAGCAGGATAACAGGTAACGTCCAGGTGGCAGGGGAGTTCCTTGCTTCCGGAATTGGGAAAGGGTAATCCCCTGTATTGATTCAGCAGGGCGTCGATGGTGATGTGGTTTTCAACCTGTCCAGGGTCCAGATCATCAGGAAGGTAATATTCCAATTTTACCTCATTTGTATATAAAGTGGGGGTCCAGAAAGGAGCTCCTGATATTTTAAGTGAGTCGCCGAAAGGGCCGAAGGATTGATCTGGATTAAGAGCATCGTAAACAATCAATTCGCTTCCCGACGGCGGGTTCCAGGGCTTTATTCTAAGTCGAATTCCCACGGCTCCGGGAGCGATGAAAGCATAAGTCCACAAATGTCCTTCTTTTCCCAATTGCGTCCATTTTCCGTCTTTCCCGGACCGGGGCTCGAATTCCTGAACTACTCCCATACGCAAGGGACCGAGTTTTTTTTGTTCCGCATCCTCCCGCAACAGTTCGTCGACGTCCAGATAAGATGTGACAACGATATTATCTTCCTGGAAGAGCTCAGACAGGTTCAGCGTTCGGGGCGTTTTGCGAGGGATGCCGATTGCGTCTTTTTTCGCTTCTGCCGCATCGGCGAAAGGCGCTCTCTCTTCGGCGTGAATGACGTCAGCGCTCGTACAGCAGAAGCAGTAAAATAGTAAGCTTAGCAATATGAACAGACACTTCACGAGTTCCTCCTTACTGCAGCGATATGAATACCAGGGCGAGTCCCTGTCCGGAGTCAATCCCGGACATGGCTTTTCCGATTACCGCTCCTTGAGATTTGTCGAAGTCGTTCGCTTTCATGGCATAACCTGTGGTAGGCGATGTCGTCAGAAAATCGCCGGCTTCGATGGAGCCGTAAGTCGCATCGACCAGGCAATAGACCCGGCCTGTGATGGCGATTTGCGTATCGCCTTCCAGTTTGTTTCTCTGCTGCAATGATAATCCCGTCTTGACGCCGCCGGCCCCGCTGACCACTCCTATGACTTTTCTGTCATACGCCTTATCGCATCTCTTGAGGCGTCCCGGATGCTCCGTATCAATGACCATGATGCTGCCGGGTTCGACCTTTTCGCCTTCAACAGCGTAAAAAGGTTCCGCTATATCGCTTCCTCCGTTTATCTGAAGGACTTCAACTTCTGTAACGTCGTTGCTTTTGACTCGAAACACGGGATGCCAGCCGCCCTGATAACTGTCGCAACGGAAAATATCGCCCTCTCCCAGATTGGAGGCAAGAAAAGTAACGTCGTCCGAATCGTTTTTGCAATGCATTGCGATACCGTTGTTCGTATTAGTGTTTTCAACGTAACAGGCAGTTCCCGATGCTCCGGAGCCTGAACCGTAAATGCTTAAACTATGCGCTCCGGGATTCGTCGTTCCAATGCCGATATTGCCTGAGCCGTCCTTTATTACCGCACGGGTTCCCGCTTTGCTGTTGTAGTCGTACAGATACAGGTAATTGTTTGTTGTTGAATAAGATAACGACCATCTGGCGCTCCCGCTTTCCTCCAGTCTGATGGAGGGGCTTCCGGACAACGCGTTGATAGCCAGTGAGGGGCTGGAGTCTGCCAGATGAAGAAGAGCGACAGGTGTGCTGGTTCCGATGCCTATCTTTCCATAAATATCAAAAGACATTTTGTCGGACCATGAAGCTCCTTCGTCGATACTGCTGGAGAGATGCAGCTCTCCGCCGCTGTTCTGAAGCCTCCAGTCAAGATACGACGCTCCTGTTCGTTCCAGGATAAGAGCGGCATCATCGGAAGAAGAAGAGGTAATTTTAAATGCCTGATCTCCTGAGCCGTATATTTCCAGTTTACCGTCAGGATTGGATGTTCCTATACCGACTTTGTCCGAACTCGACGTAAGCCTTATGATAGACCCGTCATCCGTCCAGCCGCCCGAAGGTCCTTCCGGACCAGACGGGCCTCGAGAACCTGGCGGACCGCTCGGACCTCTCGCTCCAGACGATCCTTCCGGTCCCGTCGGTCCACTCGGTCCTCTGGCGCCGGCTGAACCCTCCGGCCCCGTCGGACCCATGGGACCTGTGGCTCCCGTCAATCCGGCGGGATCGCCTACCCATTGACCAGCATCATCTATAACTTCTCCGTAATTTACTATACTGACGCTGTTGGGATGAATATCCTGCTTGTAGACATCATCGGCGTTCAACGCATAAGCCGCGCTCGTCAGCGGAAGGCGCGGCGACAATATTTCACCGTCAACAGCGATTTGCAGCCAGTATGTGCCGGTGAATCCCAGGTTTATATCATTTGTCGATCCTAAAACAACGTGAAAAAGGCCCTCATTCACTGAAATTCCTGTATGGAACTGTGTCTTTCCGGCAAGCGTGCTTAACAATCCCTGCCCGCCGTGGCTATCATTGG
>CAZUFC010000078.1:0-40586 GCA_964619725.1 uncultured bacterium
AATGATAGCCACGGCGGGCAGGGATTGTTAAGCACGCTTGCCGGAAAGACACAAACTTTCATGCGAAAGTGGTTATGTTGCCACGATTAAAGGCTTTTCTGCAGTGATAGAAGTTGAAATACTGTGTTAAGAAAAGAAGACGTCAATTTAGGAGTTGCTGAGAAGCAATCCGATTGTAATCCGTATTCACCTTAAACGCTGGAAAGGGATAAGAAAAAGTGTTCAGAATCAGCAATCAGCAGTTTTCACTAGCCGAATAATGAATAGTGATGAACCTAAAATGCAAAACAATCAAAAAGGAACGCAAAGGTACTGCGAGAACAGACTGCATCCGGCAACCGGGCATCAAACGAGAATCCCGAATGGAAGGGAATCGTCTCTTATTCCGTTCAAGTCTTCAATTTTGTTTCTGCATTCATCGCAGAGGAGGTAGTAATGAACGCTGTCTTTTTTACGGTCGACTATTCTTCTCACATCTTTTTTCATGCTTTTGATTTCCGGCTTTTTAAGATCACCGATGAATATGGAATACTGCACTCTCATCCCGTAGCCTTTGAGGCATTTCCTGAGTTTGTTTCTCCTGCTGTCGTCCGTGATGTCATAAGCGGTTATGATGAACATGTTCTTTCCTCCCAGATGAAGGGTTTGTATTCTGCCGGATTCTTTTCCAGCGCTCTGGCCAGAGATAATGCCTGTTCGGTCAAAGCTTTTCTGAAGGACCTGTTTTCTTCGTTGCAGCAATCATAAAATTTTGTTTCCATCCAGGCAGCGAATTCCTTGAAAAAAACGGCAATGCCTTCCTCATTAAGCATAACGTCCGGATTTTCATTGAAATGTTTCTTCATTATAACGTTTCGGTTGATCATGGTTACCACGAACGAATCCACCATAATACAGCGGAATTCCTCCATCATATCTGAAGCCAGCGCCGGGTGTCCGCTTCGGAAATCATGCAGATAGCCTCCGTAAGGATCGAGACCTGCTGACTGCACTGCTGAACAGGCGTGATTGAACAGGAGAGAATACCCCAGGCTGAGCAGAGCATTGAACCGATCTTGAGGAGGCCTGATGGAGCGGCCTTTGAATTTCCAGGATGATGGAACAAGTTTTGACAGCAGCTTGAAGTAAAGACCTGCAGTGCGCCCTTCCGCCAGCCGAATCGCGTCCAGGTTTTTGATATTGCCGATCTTTCTATGTCTCTTTGCCATTGAGGACAGGGCATGATTGGAGATTTTCGCTTGCTTCTGACCGGCAAGGAAAGCTATCTGGTTCAGAATCTTGGCCTCTATGAATTTTTTAGCCAACCCCAGCCGCACGAAAGGTTTTCCGCGAGCCAGATACTGCGCATAACGGAGGTCGCCCCTACCCGTCATCGCAGGCGACAGCCTGCCGCGAAATCGTCCCTTGGCGGAAATGAAAGCCGCCTCGATATTTTTTTCCAGCAACAGATCAATCGCACCCATGGTCAATGTCGAAGCCCCGAAAAATATTATCTGCTTCACGTAAATGCTGGGAATCTCCCTTAGTGTTTCACCGTTATAACTCACTGCAAGACGCTCGCCCTCCCGCTTCAGCATAGCGCCCTGGGTCGTCACGTATAGAATGCTCATGACCGTTGTCTCCTTTCCCATTTGCCGGTATGAGATTCATGTTTTCAAAAGGATTGGACTCCATTTCCCGGCTGTTTCCTCTTTTCGGTATCCCGAAGCGTTTCCCGAGAAACTTGAATCCTTTAGAATAATGAACTATCCGGCTTTTCTTTTTGTTTAACCTGAGACGGAGCCTGAAAAGATTGAATAAAGCTGCTCTTCTGGCTGCCGCCGCTTTATCTCGACTTTCACACATGATCACGAAATCATCGCAGTAACGGACCAGGTGATAACCGTTCCCTACCATGCGTAAATCGAAACGATGAAGGTAAATGTTCGACAACAAAGGATTTATTACGGCTCCCTGTATCAAACCAGCGTATCGTCCAGGCAGAAAAGGCATAAAGCTCCTGACGCCTGTCCGGTGCAAATCGATCCAACTGTTTAGTAACCGAACTACTTTTCGATCAGCAATATCCTCGGCAATAAAACGCTTCATAAGTCTGTGGTCCACTGAACCGAAATAGTCCTGGATGTCAGCATCCACAACCCATTCAAAACCCCATTTGTACAATCTTTTCACACGCCGGCATGCCGCCTGGACCGAACGTCCGGGTCGGTAACCGTAATTACAGTTCAGAAAAATGTTCTCGAATTGGGGTAAAAGAACATTCAACGCAGCACGCTGCACTATGCGATCATGAACGTTCGGAATGCCGAGTTGTCTTTTCTTTCCGTTGCTTGATGTGATTTCGACGAAACGAACAGGACCCGGCTTATACTCTCTTTTTTCCAATTGACGCTGAATAAGAAACAAATTGTCGCCGATATTCTCCTCATAATCCTGGATCGTTATGCCGTCCGGGCCAGGTACGCCTTTTTTCGCACGAATGAGTTTCCAGGCGCGCATTAGATTTTCCGGATAATATATTTTCCTGTAGAACCGTTCTTTAAACAAATTCATCGTTTACACCTCCTTTCATTTTGTTGTTTATTGATCAGATGAGGGCTAAAAATCAACGCCGTCATACATTGAAATTTCAGAACTCTTGACATACCCGATTCAACCAATTGATTTTAATAGATTTTTACTCTCACTAAATCGGCAAAATTATTGTGAAATATTTTTGGATTTCACGACAAGCAATATTGATATGATTTGAACCGTGATCCGTTTTCATCAAAAAAATTCACAATTCTTTTCAGGCACATTGTCAGGAGCTCAGAATTTAGGCATTGATCAAAAATAAGTCTTTTGACGACACAATTCGGCAGAATATAACATCATCTTGTTTGATTGCGCTTGCGAATTCGATAACGACACCGATTACTGAAACAAACTGTCAAAAGTTTTCAAACAAGTGTAACCCCGATTTGATCAGTCCCGAAAAAACCGATACGTTTAAGTCCATGCTTCGTCGCCAGCGACTCGCATCGACATAAGCGCATCTTTCCCATTTGCTGATGGAGACTTCACTCAGCCAATTTTTTTTGCAGGCATAAACTGTCGGCCAGGTTTTATCAGTCCCGTATTATTCAATGCTTCTGTGCTGGTTCTGCACTTCCTTAAACGATATTTCCCCAAGAGCTCCTATATTGCTATGGAGTTGTGAGAGTTTGTTCCTTATAAGTTCCATTCGGGATTCTATATCATCCAGGCAAATTGTTTCCGATTCGATATGCACATCCGATTCTGAATCCGCAGGATTTTCTTCCCGATTTTTCGGGTCTAAAACACCTCCTATTTCATCCATTGCACCCTTTCCTGACATACCGGAATCATCACTCGCTTCATGCATTTCCCCTTTCCTGCGGGCAGGTTCTTTTATCGAGTTTTCGTTTCCCTCATGACATGAATCATCCTCCGAATCTATTCCCCTGCTTTCTTCGGAAACATCTTCAACATCCGCCTTGCAGTCTGTTGCGCCTTCAGTCGCTTCAAAATCATGAAGGCAATCCTCAAGAGATTGTGTGTAGCGGGATTCCATGGATTCGCTTTTGCGGCTCAGACTCATATAAATTAGAAGAGCCTGTCTGAATGCATCATCAGAAGATTGTTCCGGCATTACCGGCGTTTCAGTTCTTAACGGTACAGGACTTTCAAATTTTTCGGTAATCTCTTTATCTGGTGATTCCTTCTCTGTCCCCATCAACTGGTCGAGCAATCCAAAAACTTCTTCTGGATTGTACTCCGTTTCCTGTCCGAAAATCGGCGTTAACGAAATAAACAGAAAACATGCCCAACATATTAACGTTTTCATCTTTACCTCCTTGATAAAGTTGCATACATCCGCTGCGGATCATCCGCATAATCCGGAAATGATCAAACAGCAGTAAGACTTTTTGCCGACAGAAAAATCAACTGAGTGAAATCCCCATTAAAACTGACAATTTCTCACTCTTGACGAAATAACTTGCTGACTCTCGGTTTCCCCTTTAAATGCAATTGCTTGGAATGCCGGTTAAACGTGAGTGGATTGTTTGATAATTGGGCATTGATCAAAAATGATTCTTTTTTAGTTGCAATTCTACAGAATATCCTATCTTTTTGTTTCGATTTCGATCCCGATTGCGATCCCAATACCGCTAACTAGTGACTGTCCAGCATTAAATTTTGAATCGACAATCGAGTTTATGGACAGGCACTAACTAGTTTTTGTCCATAAACGGCGAATTTCCCCCAATGATGCGTCAGGCTACGGATTGGCTTAGTCAACGTATAAGCAATCCCCCTACTTCGCAAATCCCTGCCTTCCTTGCCTTAAGAAAAATTCGCCCGTTTATGGATCAAAAACCGCAGTGACTGTCCAGCATTAAAATTTGAATCGACAATCGAGTTTATGGACAGGCACTAACTAACCCGATACAGACCCCGATTACTGAAACAAACTGTCAAAAGTTTTGAAAGAAGTGTCATCCCGGTTTGATCAGTCCGAAAGAAACGGCGCTCGATGAAAAAACACCGGTGAGTTCGTTAAACAGAAAGATGAGGAAAAGGGTTGTTTTCTTAATGGGGATTTCAATCACTCAAATATTTTATGAATAAGTGTAACCCCGGTTTGAACATTGACTGCGTTTTAACTCAGAATGTGCTGTATCTTTTCAGTTCGCGTATCACTGGTGACTTATGTTTGTCTGCAGCCGGAAGCGCTTCCGCCCAGATAATGACATACGAACCTTTCTCCGGCGCGCCCTTGTCGGTTACTGCCAAGGCATAACCTGTCGGGTCCTGAATCAGGTAAGCCTCATTGAGGCTTTCATCCCTCTGAAATGACGCCTTAACTCTCCCCACGAGAATAACGGTTTGACCGGCTTCTATGCGGCCCTCCATTAATTCGCCTATCTCATCGAAAAACGTTATGTATACGGCTGAAGCCGCAATTATCGTTAATCCTATGAAACAGGCAAACTTAAACAAATTTTTCATTTGTTCCTCCTTGTTTTTTGTTTAGATGCAAATACAGACTGAGGATTTGATCAGTCAGCGTATAGCCGGTCCGCCTACGCCAATGCGTCAGCGGGGCAGGTTGCGCATCCTTCACAAATACTCGCCTTCCTTGACTTAAGAAAAAATCATCGTGCGTCGCGGGATGGATCAGAAACCGCAGCACATGGCGGGCATCGAAATTTGAATCTGGACTCGAATTTATGCACAGACGTTTGTTAATTCATTCAGAAATATTGTCATTTAAGACCACTCTATCAACAATAAAGGCTATTTTGTCTGAAGATGATATCTCAAAATGCCCCTCCGTCGATTCAATGTCCGACAAGGAAATACCCATCTTTAAAGCGGCTGATTTCTGTGCCTTTAGTATCGCTCTGTCCAGGGCATGAGATACGTAAATGCTGCAGTCGATTTTTGAGAAATCTTCTCCGTATTTATTTCGCAAGAAATCAGTAATGGACCTGGTATAACTGCATTCCGGCAATGGTATGACGCGTTCGGCAGCATATTTGATGAGTTTCTGCTCGTCAATTAAAGCGAAATCCCGGGGAGCCGCAACAGGGTCCTTCATGAGGAATGTGTGATTTTCCGAAGCCTTCTGCATCTCAGCAATTAATACCACCTGGCCGGTATTCAGCAATTTGTGTATCTCATCCGTACTCTTGAATGAAACAGCGTAGGAGGCAACCATTTGACCTTCTGAATCTTCCTTTTCCGCCTCAGGGGCTTCCCTGTTGTCGGCATCAGATGACTGATCGCCGTCAATTTCTGTCTCCTTTGCCGTCACATCGTCATTTGCTTCGGAAAAAGATTCCGAATCCTCGAAATCACCTTCAATATCAGTTAGTTCATTCAATCTGCCGGATTCCTGGTTTTGTCGCACCTCTCCGCCGACAGGTTCAACGCCGCCGTAATCAATGGGATTGATTATGTCGACATCGGTTATTTCTTTTTCAGGAGGAAGCGACTTTTCCGTAACTAAAACGGATAAAATGCAGGAATCGGGTGGAGACGAATCACGGTTCAATAAAATGAAAGCGCCCGCCAGATGAAAAAGACACGACAACAATATCCATTTCTTATGTCCATTCGGATGCATTTTACTCACCTCCGTTCCGTATGCGCGTCAATTCATATATTTCCGTTATGCCATGCTCCTGCATGATCTGCTTCAGCATTATAGATACGCCGTAAGGTGCATTTTTATGCCCTGCCAGTATCACACGCGGAACTTTAGTCGCCTCTTCAGAATCCGAATTCTTTAATGTTTCCAGTCGCTTTCCGATCTTGTCCAACTCCAGATGTTCGTCATTCCACCAGAAATTCTCTGCATCAAACGACAAAACCGTCGTATCCTTCGAGTTTACTGAAGCGCCCTTGCCTGACGATTCCGGCAAATGCGTCGTTACTGCCGTGTAAAGCGTTGGGGTGATCATTAGAACAAGCGTTATCAACATTATTATGTCGATCATGTTGGTCAGATCGACCCATTCCTCGGAAGTTTCCCGGCCTGGGCGAATCTTTAATCCGTTCATTTTTTCCTCCTTTATTTTTTTCCTTCAAATAGGTCGAATAATGCAGCAGCAAAGAATCCATTAGACTTTTCGCCTGCTCAAGCCTCTGCTCGATCAAGAAACGCGTTGCCGCAACCGCTGTTAACGCCGTCATAACGCCGAACAAAGTAGTGGTCAACGCCGTCTCAAAACCCGCAATAATTCCCGAATTGCCTGACGGACTGCCGGCATAAACCTTCAATGCTTCCTGAACCCCCACCAGTGTCCCCGCCAATCCAGTCAATGTCGCTGTCCTCGCCAGAATCCCTCCAACTCGAACCCTTCCTGCATCCAGTAAGTCGTAGATGCTCCGTGCCTTTAAATAAGCTCCTTCTAACGAAGGCTCTTTTTCAATAATAAAACGGGCAAGCTGATCAATTATGGAATCATTCCTCTTCAAAGTTCTTAGATCAATGCTGGTCGGCATGCCAGGCTTTTCAGCAGTCGAAAATTTTGAGCTTAAAAAAACAAGATTCTGCTCTGATGCAGAAAGATTACGTTTCATCCTCAGATAAAACGAAAAACCGGAGAAAAATAAACTGACCGCCCAAAGGCTTTGCAAAACAAGAAAACACCAGATAACCTCTCTCACGCCCAAATGCTCCAATATTTTAAATGCCCATGACATAATTTAACCTCCTCATTTTCGGGTGCGCATAACCGATAAAAGAGATACAAAGGTCTCAATAATGAGCCTTTTTACTCTTTCATTGCAATGCTGAATCGGCCGGCCGCCGATACGGGCAGAAAGTCCCATACCGGCGGTCGCCTTTGATGCGATGCCTCCTTTCATAAATGCTTAATCAGTCAAAAAACAGAACTGCTCGAAATAGGCTATATCATTGAAAAAATGAAAAGCCTTAATTCGCGTTAAAAAGGATCACTGTATAGCCGATATAACCGCCGCGATATGGATTTATCTTGATCCTCCAGCGACGCCTGTTGCAGCTCCCGTTGGAATCGTAAACAGTGTCGAGACCGTGAGTAGAAATCGACTGATAACGAAAAACATAACGGGAGCCGTTCCAGACCCACAAATAAACATCCGGGTCCGCATTTGAATTCCTCGCCGGTCCCGTCGTCGCAGTGATCATGTCGGATCGAGGATAAATATAAAAATAACTCCCGCTGCTCCTGTATGTCCGGCGCACATAACGATAGGCAGACCGTGAACAGGAAGATCGTGAATCATCCTCATCCGATGCAATGGTCACACCCCACAAAAGCTCTTCATCAGGATCATATTCCCACAGCGTCGTCGTTGCCGTCACTCCGACGCCAGAGTATTCATCCTTCGCCGCATATTCATCGTCTCGCTCAATCACTGTCGATTCAATATAATCACTGATTATCAGCTCCAGGTCATCCCGCTCCCGCGCTGAATATAAAGTCGCTTCACCATAAAAATCCGCTTCTGAACCGGGCAAAGTGAAATCAACGCAAACCTCATGACTCGCCAGTATCCAGGACCATTCCCCGTCAAACTCATCCAATTGCACTCTGGATGCCTCCAGGTCAGCAGCGATCGCCGACCCCCAAAAAACCGATACTAAAGCAAAAATGACCATAGTCGCTCTCAATTGAGCCCTCCCTGAAAAAGTTGATAAGTTAATCCTAAACAAAAACAGAGAAAAAAACTGATATCACCTCCTTTCTTCTGAAAAAGGCACGAAACATACGAGAATCCTGTTTAATCACTCCGAATATAGTTAAATAACTTCTTTGCAAAATAATTTAAACTATTGTAAAATAAGACAATAATTAGAAATGCATCTTTTGAGGTTACACTTCAATAGAGTATCCTATCATTTTTCGATTTCGAGTGCTAAGCTGATCCAGATAGCGCCCCCGATTACTGAAACAAACTGCCAAAAGTCTTTAAAAAACCAACCCCCCGTTTAATCGGTCCCAGAACAACAACCCCCGATAGGCTAATGTCCCTACTTCGTCACGAGCGACTCGCATCGACATATGCTTCTCTGTCCCCTTTACTGATTGGGATTTCACTCAGTCAATTTTTTTGCCGACAAAAAGTAGTACCCATGTTTGATAAGTCCCAAAATATGCCTATAATGGTTGAAGAGAAAAACATCACCGAACAATTTCATTTAAGGCCGAACTTCACATATCCTGACATTGATCGATAAAAAATTGCGAAATATTTGACGAAAATCCAGCAATCGATCAAAAAAATCAAGTAAAACAAAGTCCCCCCGCTTGCGGGTCCGTTAATTTAATCGAAAACGGAATCCGTTCCAATTATTATGTTTTCTTTTATAATCTTTTCTCAGCAAGGTTCGTTTCAAAGTTCGATTAAATTAACGCTCTCCTGCCGGATATAAGGGGGCTAAAAACTGCACAATTTTTATGCCGAGACTCATTGTAAAAAAGTCAATTGATTTCAATATGTTAGGTTGTCCTTATCAGGAGCGAACTTAAGAGGCTTTTGAAAAAACATGACGTTGATTATGATGAAAAATGCCTCCTGGGTTGAAAAGCTGTTCAACCCTTTCAGTGTTTTCAAATTCATCCGTCCTGCCCAGGGCAGTGCTCGCAAGCTCGCTCAGGCCTGGGCTTTTTGTCAGGACCACTTCGGGGTCAGCATTATTGTTTCAGGCGTGTGTAATAGTCAGTAATCAAAGAGTCGAATTCTAAGCATTAGAGTATCGGCGGGTTGTTTTTCTTATTAGTCAGAGCCCAGACATCTCTTTTCTTAGGTCCATTATAAATGATGGGATATTTTGAATAATTGTAACCTCAAAAGACCCATTTTTGATCAATGCCGGGAACCTATACCCGCTTCAGCGATACAATTCAATATCCTGGGCTTCAATGACATCTCTTCCGTTCATTACGGCATTGTATACGGCTCTCGATGCGAGGTCTTCCAGCTCTCTGAAGTTTCCTCTGAAGATGTGGGTTTCAATCTTTTCGAGGGCTTCTATTGTGATGCCGCAGATTTCTTTTCCGTTATTACCTTTGGATTTATTTAATTTAGGGTCCTGCAGGACATAATCAATAAGGACGCGCAAGTCTGATTTCCTCTGGTGCATAGGCGGCACTTTCAGTTTATACCGGAATCTGTGGTAGAGATCGTCCCTGAAATTTCCGGCTTTGATTTCTTTTTGAAGGTCCTTGTTGGTGGCGGCTATGATATAGGTAGGAGAATAAATGGGTTCCAGGTAGGGCCATCCGAGAGGTTGGAACGCGAACCTGTCAAGATATACAAGGAGTTTCGCCTGTAGAGCGGGAGGAGCGTCTCCGATTTCATCCAGGAACACGGTTTGACCCCAGGAAAGGAGGAGGCGCCCGGGACGCGAAACAGAGCCGGTGAATGCTCCGTGAACAGAACCGAAAAGTTCCGTTTCCAGAAGCTCTTCTGAAACGTTGACCATTGGAATTTGCGTCAAATGGCCTTTTCCCGCATCGGAAAGACGCTGATTCAACCATCTGGCGATTAGCGTTTTACCGGTCCCAGTTTCGCCTTCCAGCAGAATGGCAGGCGGCCTGACTACAGATTCTGGCTTTATATAGTTTTTGAGGTCGGTTTTTATTTCTTTTAATTTTTTACTTTTTCCGGTCTGCTCGCTTAATGCTTCTCCAATCCTGCGAAAAATATCCAGTACATCCTGGGCGTCCGTAAAAGGTTTATCGTTTGCCTGCATCCGGTAATTTCTGACCCTGTCGATGGTATAAAGCAGATGATGAAGAAAATCAATCATCTTACTGTCGAGAAAAAGACTCACAAAGGGACGCTCACGGTAATCAGAATCCTTCGTTTGAATTTTCCATCCCAGACTCTTACAAGGTAATTTCTCTCCTCTCCTCCTGAGACTCCTTCTGACCTCCTGCTTGATTTTCGCCGCCAGATGTCCGCATTCCTCCGGGTCCTCGAAACTCCTCGCCCTGAATATTGAATTAATAAAAAAATACCGGTGGTCCATGACTTCGTTCACCATATCAGCATTGTATTCTTCCGCTATCAGAATGACAGGAATATTCTTCACTTTCAGCTTATCCATCAGAAGAGATATACCCTTCATCTGCGATATGACCAGCAAAGGATCATTCAGATTCTCCACCGCCAGTCGTTCCGGTTTCATTCCTTTAACGGAGATGCCCAGAAACTCCTTCTTCGGCCTGATCTCTGACTCGGCGTATTGCTTGATGAATCCCTCTATGATTTGCCGGTGTCTTTCATTATTGGAAATTACTATTATTTCTTTGGCGTTATCCATGATCGTTTCCTCCTCTAACGACGCCTTTGACTTCCAGGAAAAGCATATCCGGTCAATCTCTCTTTCGCATCAATCGCAGTTACGCTCTTCTATGGATTCCTTCAACTTTTTAAGTCTTTCCCTTTTACCCGGAATGCCGTATTTTTCCCTCAGATGCCTTACCACATTTTCCGTGAGGGATATCTTGTATTGACTCCCGAATTTTCTGTTTATCTTCCTCGCCAATATCTCATCATTGCATGCCGGATCATATTGAAGGCAATCGCGAATAAAATCAGTCGCCATGTTTTTTATATACCGGGGGATTTTCTCTTTCCTTCTTGCGTCGAAAGAACAGAACAATTTTAGCGGAAAAACTCCCATATGAGTGACCCGGACGAAACAGGAACTGATTAAATTGTAAAGCAGTTCTTTCGACGGCGGTTCCCAGTCTTCATCCCACATCCCGGATATTTCATTGCGCAAGTCGGTCTGCGAAACTTGATGGCGGTTCATTTCAGCCATGAATTCTTCTCTGGTATTCGTCAGAAGAGCATCCCTGAAAGTCGAAAGAATAAATTGTCCAATATAATTGAGGATGCATAACTTTCGATCCATACAGTTCTGAACCTGCAGTCCCGTAAACGTATTTTTTCTGATTAGCGGTTGTTCGGAAGGATAGGCATTCAGCTCATTACCGAATCGTGCAACCGTTATTGATGGAACCGAAGCCAGAGTATGCCGAGTATTCAATTGCGCCGAATCGCATAATTGACCTTCAATGTCAATACTTTCTCCCGAATCAGGCTCGAAAGCTTCATCATCCCATTCCCCGCCCAATATATCATCAACATCCCATTCTTCATCAGGTGATCCATCATCCATATCCCAATTTTCATCATCCGGTTCCGATTCCGGTTTTTTAACTTCAACTCCCTTTAAATCATCATAGTAAGTCGCAAGCCAGGCGATATTCTTGTTTTCCGGAATTTGAGTTATTCGAGATAACAATTTGTTGCTGATTCCAAGGTCTGCATTTTTTCTTTTTTTGCCGGTTATCTCATTTGATTGCCCTAATTTCTTCTTCAATATTTATTTCTCCTTTCTTTTGAGTTCAGCTATTTTTTTATCGCGATTGGACCATGACAAAAGCAGTGATCAAAAAATTTAAATTCCCTGAACAATTAACTTCACGGCAATCCTAAAATCATTTTGCTTTTATTGCCGGGCGATGTTTTTTCGCCGTCATTCCATGCCGCTTTTGCGATGACTCTGATTGCATCACGGAAGGAAGCCCGTGCCAGGAAATGCCTGTTTTCATCATTGGCGGCGTCTTTGATGCTCCTGATATAACCGTTCCGGATCATTCTTTTCAGGACTATTTCAAAATGCCTGTCGTCGACTGAATCCGTGTATATTGAACGCAAATAAGGCATGAAAAAGTCATAGACATTTTGTACGTCAATCTTACCTTCTTTGATTTTCACTGTGATTATTCCATCCAGGTTAAGCAGCGACTGGACAAATTCCAGGCTTATGCCTGAACCGGCAAGACCGCCTGTATGAAAAGTTTGCATGCTGAGCTGAGTGCCCCGTTCTCCGACAGACTGTCCGGCAATGATGCCGACCGGAAGTCCAAGTTCCGGAAACCGTCGCTGACTTATATCCCATCCATAACATCTCGCGCATATCCCTTCTGTCTCTTTGCAGGTCAGGGGCGATCTAATCCGGATACTTTTTATTTTTTTTATCTCGATCTCCTTCATTGCTTCAGGTGTGATGACGCTCCCTCGGAACAATCCGCCTTTATTTTCTGCAATAACTCTTCCAATCAGTCTTTTGCGGATATTATCCGAATCGATTTTAACGGTAATTCCCGGAATGGATTTCGTCCTGCCGGCGCAGCAGTCCTCGACGACGATGGCTACGGGGTAGCAGGCTTCAACTAAAATTCTGGTGAAATTTCCGGCTACTGGCGTTTTAAGTTTTTTATCGGCCAGTGTCTTCCGGGAAGCTTTCAGCGACATGAAATATTCCATAGGCGGGATGCCCTCAAGAAAATTGGACAGGAAAACATGCGGTATTTTTCCTTTAACGCCCTCCAATATGCCCCTGAATCCACCCAACTGGGAAACCTGGTCGGCGTTGCCGCGGGCGCCTGAAGCGAACATCAATGCCAGAGGATTCGGAGGAGATTGACGGGCCAGATTATATAAAGGCTCAACAATTTTCCTTCTCATTTCTTTAGTCTCTCGCAGCCATTGGCAGTATTTTCTGCGTTCAGCCATGCTCAAAAAAGGGATATCGAAAAGGGAGAAGGTAATCCCGGCGAGAGTCGCCTCTCTGAATGCCCATTGCATTATTACGTTTGCAAGGCGGGCTGTTTGCCGGGGCAAGTCTTCCTCCGCCGATTTTAAGGCTTCAGCGAGAATTCGCTTTGTAACTGGACCGGAGAAGCTTTTATCAGATTCTGCGCCGAAAATGTAAAACGGATCATTCTTTTCCGAGGCGTAGTAAACGCCGGCAATTATGTCCTGTGCCAGATGCAGATTCAAATCACCGTTTGCTATGGACAGAAGATTACGTTCCGGCAACAGGCGTGAAGCCTCATCAATCGACTCGCGTTTCAAAGGCAGATATACCGCCATCGTATCTCCATCAAAGTCTGCGTTGAAACCTGCACATACCAAAGGCGGCAATCCGATCACGTTGTCCGTCCGTCGTACTGCATGAAAAGCCTGGAGACTCAATCGATGAAGACTGGGCGCTCTGTTCAGAAGCACGGTGAATCCGGCATTTTTACTTTCCGTCAAAGGCAGAAAAGCATCATATATGCGAGCCGGAAGCGCAGCCTGGTTGATTTCCAATGAAGGGTCGGGGACTATCACGGCCCTGGCCGAACAGTCTTGTCTTCTCCCCAGCAATCCTTTCCTTAAAAGTCCCTTTTTCCCGGTAAGATGATCGCTTATAGAGCCCCTGCTTTTTCCCGCAGCTACTCCGGGATATCCCATCAGTCTTTCTACCGCATACTGAACGCCCTTTTCCGCCTTACGAATAGATGCTGGACCGCTTTTTTTTTTGGTCTTCAAGTATTTAAGAAACGAGTTCTTTTTTATTAGTTCAGAATATCTCTTATGGAGCGGCGACGGTATCGGGGTTTCAGGAGCATTTATGTAATGACGAAAAGCGGCAGGGACCACGGGAATCATCGATAGAAAACATCCTTCTGGCGGTTCTTTATTCTTTAACTGCAATAAACGGAAAAGCGCTTCCGGGCCGGTAACCGCTTTACCGCCATTCCTCAGAATACTTTGCCCCTGAACGTTCGTCAGAATTGAGCCGGCTTCTGATTCATCCTCTTCAGCGCCCTCAAGAAGAACATATTTTTCTCCATGGGCAATATCCCTTATTACCGCCGCTTTAACATCATCAAGGTTTTTCATCAGCGGCGACCCTGAAATATAAATCTGCCAGGGGTGTATGACGCAGCAGTCCAATTTGACGTAAGCGAATCTGGTTCTGTATTCTCTCGTCCCTGCGTCTCCGATGATGGACGTATCCATCAATCCGCCCGGCCTGGGTACGTATATAGGTTCTTTCACTCTCCTTCGGATGATGCCTTTGCATTTTAATTTTTTACACCGTCTTTTATTTTCATCGCTGCGGACTCTCTTCCAATGTTTACTTGAAAAATCGTAGATTTCGCCGCATTTGTCACACTGAAAGAAAACAGGTCGATATATTTCAAAGGGATGGAAATCACCCACAGTTATTTCTCGCAAACCGGCAGTGAATTTTTCCATATCAGAAGGAGTGATAGCGAAATCGACAAGTTCATCGGGCGTGATATCTTCCGGTTTACTGACGATAACGGGTTTTTCTCTGGTTTTATAGAACAATTGAAGGTCCAGCCCCAATCCTTTCAGGTAAACCGCTAGCGCCCATAGCGTCCAGTTTAATTGTTTTTCCCCGCCGGCATCGCCTTTGTCATCAGAATGTGAGACTACTCTTCCGGCGCCGTCAATGAGCGATTCTTTTACGATCGCTTTTGCATTATAAGCCTGAAGCGCCCAGAATTCCATTTCACCCATTTTTTGGCCGCCGTTATGCTTCTTGCCTTTTAAAGCCTGACGGGTAACCAGATCGTATCCGGTTCCGCCCTGACGAACCGTGAGTTTGTCGGCCGCCAGGTGATGGAGCTTCATAATATACTGGTATCCGACTGTTACCGGTGCATCGAACCCTCTTCCCGTTTTCGCATCAATCAATACCGATTTTCCTTCCGGATACCCGATTCGTTTCAAGCGGTCACGAAGCCGGTTTGCTTCTGTCGTATGAAACGGCGGTATGATAAAATGAGTGTTCTCCTTATATGCGATCATGCCCAGGTGCGTTTCAAATATCTGGCCCAGGTTCATTCTTGAAATGACGCCGTGAGGATTAAGAATGACATCAACCGGCGTACCGTCGGGCATATGCGGCATCTCATGCTCCGGGAGCATGAGTCCTATAACCCCTTTATTGCCGTGACGCCCCATCAGCTTATCGCCTACTGCTATTTTTCTTTCTGTTAAAATCCTTATAGAGATGATTTTTTCGGGATAATGAGCAAAAAGGTCTGCGCCGGTATATTGCGTCTGCACATCATAAACTTCACCCTCAAGTCCCGGCCAGGCAGTTACTTCACCCTTTTCCGTATGCATCAGAACAGTCCCGGGAACGACTTCGGCGCCTTTTCTGATTATTCCGTTAATGTTCAACATGCGACGATCTCTTCCGCGTGGGCCCTGATGTTTAATAATATTGCCCGGCCATACAGGAATTCGAATTTCCTTCTCATGAAAAGACGTCAACAGATTATCCCTGACCAGCCTTTCGCTGATTACAACGGCATCCTCGAAATTGTAACCTTTCCAGGGCATATAAGCAGTCAGAAGATTTCTGCCGAGAGACAGAATGCCGTTTTTAACCGACGGACCTTCGGCCAATATCTCTCCCGCTTCAACCTTCTGTCCCGGCGAGACTGAAGGACGCCTGTAAACCGGAATTTTCGTGTTGCCGCAACGGACCCGGCCTATATCGACTTTTATCGTTTTCCCTTCTGAATTCTCCAGAACTATTAATCCTTTATCTCGCTGAATTCTTCGGATTCTTCCCGTCTGCTTCGCTCGCACGATCATCCCGGCTGCCTCCGCTGCAAGCGCTTCAAATCCTGTTCTTATTAATGGAGGTTCAGGATTAACAAGCGGCAATGCCTGTTTCATGTTTTTTGCAGCCATGATCGCCCTGGCGCCGTCGTTATTTCCTATGAAAGGTATAAGCGATGCCGCATAACCTAGGAATTGACCGGGAAAATTTTCAGCCATTACGGCTTCTTCCTGACGATCATCATAAATTAATGTGCGCTCCCGACCGCCGATCCTGGACCTCCTCATGCATTCAACATATCCGTCTGCTGGTCCGGAAGACAATGATCTCAATCCGTATCCGGGGTCAGCGAATCCAGGACTGCTCCCGAAAAATGGACGCCTTTCATTTGCCGGCGGCATCATTGTGATTCCCGAAACGCTTCTTGAAGGACTCGCTATTCTGCCTTCCTCATCAATCGATGCATACGCCGCCAGAAACAAGTCCAGTCCTATCCCTTCCGACTCAGGCGTCTCGACAGCACATAAACGTCCGTAATGACTTGTATCCAGGTCACGCCTGGCAAGCGGCGTCACTTTTCGGTCCAGTCCGGACGGACCGCCGAAACTGATTTTCCGCTGCGAACTCAAAATTGATACAGGATTCCTGTCTTCAAACAACTCGCAGCTCTCTTTAAAAAAATTGCCTAATGATCCCTCCAATGCATACGGCATGCAGAACCAGACAGGGCTGTTCTTGTTAATTTTCTCTCTATTCCCGGCTAATTTGCGCATAAGTATAAACAACGACCATCTCACCGCCTGTTCCAATCGGTCACCAGCCAGTCTCACCCGATAGCTCTCCAGATCATTCAGGTCCTCAGCGCCCGGCCAGTCAGCGCCGAGAAACTCAGAAGCAACCCGCACATCACCGGCTGTTACATACTTCTCTTCATTGACCGCCAGACATGTCCGGTTTATCGCCTTCCTCCCGTCTCTGCCCAATGCGAAATAAATATTGTCGTAAAATGGCGTTTTGAAGTACGCATTGACCGGACCTCGACCACGGAAGAAGCGCTCGCTCTCAAGCAGCTCCAGAAATTCCTCCAGGTCGATCTTCACCGATCCCATCCGGATACGCTTCCGAACTCCCTTTTTAGTTACAGAGCCTACAAGGTTAAAATGAGGCCCGAAACGGGGCTGAAACCTTATTATTCGCTTCCTGCCGCCTTCAGCCGATAGGAAATGCATGCCCGGAGAAAAATAAAAATAACCCGTCGGCGACCATTCCACAGCATGGCCTGTCCTGTTTTTCCTGATAAATGTCCCCCAGCCCGTCATACAGGGAAAAGGGCCTAATCTGAGTTCAGAATCCCATTTATGTTCATTATCGAATAAAACTTCTGTCTCTAATACAACTTCTCGATTGTAATCCGTTATGCCTTGCCTGGCAAGCTCTTCATCAGGACCGGGCGTCTCAATTTTATAACCCGTAAAATTCAAACGAATATTACGGTCTTGCGATTTTATCGTCAGCCCGGAAGCCTCCTTTAATACCTTTTTCAATCCCCTTTCATGCAGACTTTCATAAGCAGCTCCTGAATCAAGAGCCTTAGTCTGCAAAAAACGGTCATAAGATTGAATATGAGGCGGTTCTGCGGAAGCGCCGTATTTTTTTAAGCCTTCCAACCACTTATCCATGACGGTTTTTCCAGCTATTTCTGAATTAAATACTTCCATGCTTCCTCCGGCGTCATCGCGCCGTTCGTTGAAATTTTAAATTTTAAATATTCGCCTTCATTAACCCAGGAAACCCGGTCAACAGCGACAGGAGATTCCGCCGCAGGCATAACCAAAACATTACCCTTGTCGACACGTTTACTCTCCCCGACGGCTCTTCCGCAACGCCTCTCAATGAACAACTCAATATCAAACTCGGCAGACTCATCCATCGTCGCAACATGCCGCCCTGGATCATTCACATCGCTGAACATGATTCGTCCACCCTCCAGAATGACTTTCCCAGCTTCCGCGAATTTCCTGCCCATTTCGCTCTGAACGGTAAAAAGGTCGCCGGCAGTCAGTTCCCCAGGTCCCTTGTGCTTCGTCAAGACCCTCCATCGACTTTCCTTCCGGTGATTCCTGATCGCTATACGGCCCATATTCTGCATTATTTCATACACGGTCTCAGAGACACCGCATACCGCATCAAAGATATGCTGAATGGTCCGTTCGCCGCTTATATCATTGATCCTTATTCCCGTAATCGACGGCCTGGGGATGGAACCCATCAGAAATCGCCGAACAGATGCTGCCGTGAATCGAACGAAATCCTCTTCCAATCCGACCGTCGGCAACCTTACGACGGCAATATTCTCCGCTTTTTCCAGGAATTCATATCCCGCAAAAGCATTTCGCAACCGCCGACCACGCTCATGCTTGGACAGCGCAGAAGGCTGAAGACGAAAAGCTCCCCTAAGTCCATGACTGATCCTTTTCAACTCCTCTTCATTCCCCGATTTCAACTCAACTTCCAACTCGAAAAATTCAATCCCAAGCAGGAAATCAGGATAACGAAACCTGTCCAGAGCAACCTCCATGCACACACGCTCATCCCGAACCAGCTCCAGAACAATACGGCGATTTTCCACAGCTATGTCCGACTTCAGCTTATATCCCTCAGCTTCCAGCTTTTCCTTTAAATCCACGCCGGCGTGTTCCGATAAAAATCGTCGCATAATTTCACCCTCATCATCCCCATTTTCGTCCATCACCAGCTCATGCTCCTCTCGCATATGCACCGCATCATCAAGTTTCACATCTCGCTTCAATGTCAACTTCCTCTCGTTCGCCCGCTCCCGGACCCGAAAATTCAAACCATGTTCCCGCAACAATTCGCCTTCCATATCAAAATATTCATCACGCTGAAATACAGGCCCACCCGTCAGCTTAACCCCATATTCACCCATCCTCCTCATGCATGACAGTTCAGTAAAAACTTCGTCGTTTCCGATATACTTCGATTCCGTTTCCATTAATTATCCTCCAGGGAGGAATAGAAAGGGAAAGAGGGTTTATTTTGCTTCCTTAACTCCCACTGATCTTTCCACCAGTAATTAGCAGCCAGGTTCATTTTATCTGCGGCATATCCGGAAACCTGTTTGAATTCGCTGCTGACCTCTTTTTCGATTGTCTTCTTCAGCGGTTCATCATTAAACACAGTTTTATCCAACAATTTTTTCCTGACAGCTTCTTCATCGGGATGCAGAATAATATGGAATTCAAAAGCGTTATCTGAAAAGTCGTTATCAGGCATTACGTCAATTTGACTCACTGCGCTGTGTTTTATGTAATGCCGCGCCTGTCCATCCAATAGACGCCAACGATCTATCGCTTCTGCTGCAGCTAACCATAATCTGGCACACTGCTTCTTAGGGGAAGGAGCCATTGGATCATGCAGTACCTTAAGACATTCTATTCTTGTTTTGCGATTTTCATCATCCAGTTCTAATGTTTCTTTTTTCTTTTTAAAGCGATTAAACCACTCTGTTTTTTCAGAACAATCAGGAGAAGCCTTAAAAGCATCAATAGCCATATCCATTTTACTTAAAGCCGCAATACAGTCCTTCTCAAGCATCAATTCGGATAAACCCTTTCTGAATTTTGAACCCGCTCGTCTAGCCTGGCTGTCGCAACCGTCTATCAGACGTATAAGGGCTACAACCTTCATCAAATCCACATTGCATTCGTTCATATAATATTCAGCTTTCTTCTTTAACGAGCCGGGCCATTGTCCTGTAAGATGAAGCATCCCCTTCTTTTTTCCGCTCTCATTATCATGGTCCATCCTTCGACGATGATATAGACAAGCAAGGATAACTGCCTCATGAATGCGCTCATCAAATCCTTTATCCCTAAATCCATCTTTGCCGGGCCATTCAATGTAGTTCGCCGTTTTTACATCATTCAAACGTATTCCCGCGAGGAACTGATGATAATCCCTTACGTCATCGGTGAATAGCGGAATTATATCGGGTAATCCGTGTACGGTAATTTCACCGAAAAGATTAGAAAGTTCGCGGGATTCTTCCAGGGACAAACTGTTTACCGAATGACCGCAATCATGCAGTAGTACAGTCGCAATTAAAATGAAACGTTCACTTTCGTTGAAAAATCTCGGAGCATGATGAAGAATGGGCGTTAAAAATAACTCGGTGAATTCCAACAAATCATGATGATGCATCCTGGCGTGATCAACCATTTCAGGAATCTTATCGCCTAACCAGATTATGTCGCCGACTTTGTCGATTATTTTGTGCAGTATGTTCTTTAATTCGAAAATATCGGTTTTTTTTGCAGACCACCATTCGATATCCTGATTAGTCAGATTTTTAATTCTACGACCGCCTACAAGCGGACTGTCAACATTCAGAATCCTGTCAACAATACTCTTTGAATAGACTTTTAATGGGTCTACAGAAATTTGATCATCGTATCTCAATTTCAATTCATTACCGAATACCGAAAGCGTTTTTCTTCTGTCCGCTTTTTTCTCGCTACCCTTTTTTTCCTCTTTGCTGTCATGAAGTAAAAGTTTTACCGGATTCTCCGGCATAAAATATTTCGTACTCCCCAACTCCAGGACCATTTTCAGTCTCAATGCATTTTCGTGCCATTCCCTAAAATCCAATCCGATCGGATAAGTGGGAATAAAGATCAAATCGCGGGAGTCCTCAAACAGATAAGCGATTTCAACTTTTTCCCTGTGAAGTGTCGCCATGAGTGTCGAATAAGGAACCGTTCCTTTATAACCACCTGTTGCATTTAATAGAATTCGTTCACACCCTCTGTTTTCAACCAGATCATTGATCATTTCTTTTATCTTCGCCATCCAGTTGTGGAAGCCTGACCTCTCGAATTCGCTACCCTTTTCTGCATTCACATCTTTTGCATAATCTGAATCAAGATTGAATTCAGCAGAATACCAATCTCGCCACGGTTCATTTTTCAGCACATCAGCAATTATAACCGCACAGTTTCTGGATTCATATGTGTCTGAAGGAAGAAATTTGACTATATCTCCTTCCTCATTACTGTTTTTATTCGTTTGAGCGTATGCCCAAAGGTAACTCAACTCTTGCGGCATCCGATCAGTCGGATGATATTTAGTCTTGTTTCGGTAATCGAATTGTCTTTTCGGGTCTAATTTAAGTATGTTAGTCACGATTCTATCTCGAGGCGTTTTTGCATTTCGAGAGTTCAGATTATATGCAAGGCATTCGGTTCGCCTGTTGATTTCGTCGATAACATGATTTTCATTTTTTTTGCGATCATTTCGGTATTCCTCACCTCTATTGGTGATTAAGGAAGTCCCTACTGTAAGAATATGCCCAGTTTTCATGTTTTATTTACCCTTCATCCACCTTGGCGTTTACCCCCTCTTATTTCAGACGGAGGCAGTAAAGTTTCCTCTTTTCCTCTGTTATGCGGCCTTTGATTCCGCTGCTCCATAAAATAGCTGAATCCTTCATAGGCTTTTTTTCCCGGCGGATAATACTGAACAGGACTTTTTCCTGCCAGATTCAGGTGATGTATATTACAAAGTTCCTTGTAAAATTCTTCTGAATCGAATGCCGATACAGCAGATTCATCAATAATTTCTTCGTCACCGGTAATCATCCATGATTTGAAAGTTTTGACTAAATTTTCTGCCGCAGCATGGTCGATTACCTCGATATTGCTCTCATCTGCTGTACGCCATCCGCCGACGGGATTTGTTTTAATTATTTTTTCGATTTTGATTTTTATGGATCCCATGCCTAAAGGACGACCCATACCTAATTTATGAGCGAGCTTTTCATTTTCGTTCAAGGGAGAATCCGAGAGTGAAATCGACCAGAGCAGCAGCCCGAGTTCATAATTCGATAAAGAATCAAACTCGATGTAGCCTTTGAAAACTTTACCGGGCGGCAATACTGCAGCAGTCAAGTTCTGATTCGTACGTAAATCTTTTTCTTTGATTTCATGGGGAGGTTTTTGGGCGAGGTCTTTATTGATCATCTCCGGTTTTATTTTAACGTAATCGCATGCCTTTTCCTTATCGTTGCTTATTGCCGTGGGATGATGAACGTAGAACTTTCTTCCCCTAAGCAATCCTGCATTATGCCACCACCCACCTGAATCCATTGAATAATAACCAGCTTCCTCGCCCATGTTCTTGTTTTTATCCTCAGGTTTGAGATAAAAGGGATAATACTTTGGTTTTGGCGAACCCAGTATTTTCAAAGGCAAGAGCACTGTTTCATTTAAACGGCTATCAGACCAGGCCGTTCCGACACGAACGCGCCCCGCCACTGGGGAGGTTTCCTTTTTCTTTCCTTTCTTTTTTTCTTCTGGACTCCAGCCGAATAAGCGGCTTGCCGGACAAAGGTTCGTGTTCTTTTCAGGGGGCAGCGCCCACGGCGTTTTGCCGGCCAGTTCACCGGGATTAGACAATTCAGGCGACTTATACATTCCTACGGGACCCATTTCAACAACCATATTGTTTCTGGAGAGAAAACAGACTATGTCGCCCGGTTTCGGCTTACGATAATCTTCATTATCACAGTTCGCTTTTTTGAAGAAATCGAACGCTGCGTCATCAACTCGTATCGGCTTTCCTTTTCTATAAAGCGCTTTTATATAATGAACTCTTTTACGTTGAGAAGAGTCCATTTCATCCCATCCTTTATGCGGCCACAAGATTATATTAACGTTTCTTTCTATGGCTTGCCAATTTATCCCATTACCGCTTAACATGCATACTCGATCTTCTTTAAATGTCTTTTTTAATTTGGTGTTTACGTGCGGTATTTTTGGAACAACCCTGAAGCTCATATCTTGAATTCCATGATGAGGTATTTTTTCTTTCGTTATATCCTTCATCATCGGTCCTTTCCATCGTTGTTTTGAATCAATTATTACTTCACTTTTAAAGCCGCTTCGCTTTATTAATTTTCCTTTTTTCACATTAGACATTTTTTTGCTGAAATGTTCGAAATAAGGCAAACCTGCCCCGGAGAAACTACGAACAAGTGGAGCTCCTGTGTGTAATTGCCAGAGTTCAGCACTAACAGTCGTCTGATTTCTTCTGAATTCCTCGTATTTTTTAGCCCTGGACTTATCATCTTTTAAACCTAACGCATTATCAAAGGCTTCTCGCCATATTTTCGCAGTCGCAAAGGGTTCAACGTAATATCCGTTATCATCCTTACATAAACGTCCCCATTTTCTGTTGAAAAGATCTTTATCTGCCCTTGAAATATTATCCGCTTTACGGAACCTGTAAACATCATCTTTAACGGAAAATATCCCGAATGAACTGTTGGAAACGGCCTCAACAATATTCCTGAGCATACCTTTGATGGATGTACCGGGGATTGCCAATCGGCTGTCTATGTTAAAAAAATCTTTTACTGGATGTTCATTTTTTTCTTTATCCGAATCGCCGTTTTTTGAACTTACTTTGTAATAAGTCGTATGCTCCGAGTCGGGCACAAAGAACGGACTTACATTCATTAAACTGAACTCTATTCGACCGGAATGCCCTTTGTATGAGTCAAGAGATTGAAATTTCCTTATTTCACCTATTGGACTTTTCGTATTATCTGAATCGTATCCCCTAGGCGGTTTTTCTGAAATGGGTGCAAAATTGAATGGGTAAACAAAATGGTTATTCACTTTTTTCCTCCATTGATGTCTGTTTGCTTGATTTATTTAGACTGAACAGAAAATCCTGATCGGCTACCCCCGGTTTAAGCATCCTCATGAAACTTTCACCGCTCGATTCATCCTGATATGTCCTGATTTTCAGAATCGGATAAAAGGGCAATTTACCATTGGAATTGAATTTCATGTATACATCCGGATACTTAATTTCAGCGCTTCCTTTGATTCTCTGTTCCTTATACCCGGCTTCATCAATCGCTTTTCCCCATAATATGAGAAAATCGTCCTCTATTGTAACTTCGACGGTTTTTTCAGCGCATTCAATTATTTCGGGACGCATCATTTCTTCAGCAGCTTCAATCATGCATACGCATCGAAAAATTTCATTATTAAACCTTCGCCACTCAATTTGACCATCGCTCCAGAAAATACGGCCGCGCAAACAGAAATCTATAAATTCATTACCCTTAATTTTTTCCAGAACATCTGTCGGCTGGGGACCCATAAAAAAGAATTTATGCATTTGCTCAATCAACGCCCAGCATTCATCCTGATTCTTTTTTCTGTTGATCCAATCAGTTATGTAATCTGCGATGTCTTGACCGTCTCCTTCAAATGATAATAATCTTAGATTCATGAAATTATTTTCACTTCTGATTTGATTTGTCATCTGGCGTCTCCATTCTGTAACTCAAAATTTCTCATTATACTACGGAAGCACTCTTCAGCTTTACGGAATTTTATATTCAACGGATTATCCTCTAAGGAAGAAATATAGTCATGCTCATTAAAGCTCAATTCGGTTTGATAGGTTTTGAAAGGACCAAGTTTCCGGGCTTTTTCGAATGCTTCGCCTTCCAGAAGGCCTCCCCTGAAGGTTAGCGCTTCCATCGCAATCTTCTGAAGTTTAACTCGGCCGAATCCTCTATTTTTGCCGTAACCCAACAGAATACGTCCCATGCGTAAATCGCGAAGAAGCAGCAGCAGCATACCCAAATGATCCTCACTGAAATCGAACATTTCAATTTCAAATTCAAGATCGCCTTCATCACTTGCTGTTTCTGGGGGACCTGATGGAAAGAAAGGTCGGCTGTTGAACTTGTGCTGGTCAGCCGCCCCTCCTGAGAATCTATCAAGCGCCACATGGTCAAGCATCTTGAGACGTGAGTTGAATTTTTTCGAATCGAGCGGCACGGCGTCAGAAAAAATTATACGTCCTCCCATGGCTGGAAATCCGAATAAATGACTAACCAGGCATGAAACATCACTCTCTTTAAATTTTTCCATATTACTGAAAAGTTTTCCTTCTTCCTCTGCACGTCCTACATCCCAAGCCGCCTCCTTCGCTTTATCACCGCCGACAACCGTTCTTACAGCCCTTTCGGCATGCGACCGTAATGTACCTCTTATTGATGAGCCCGGAATATAAGGCTTTTCATTGGTATCCCGGCAAAATGATGCGTCTACGGAAAATTCTTTCTGGAGCGGGATTAAACCGAAATCGTTATTCGAGCGAATAGCGCCTTTGTTCTTAACCACTTCAGTCGAATAGCCGGTTTTTACCAATAAAGGTTCCATCGGACGAATTATGCAACTAAAACGAACTTTTTCCGAGGCGATATTATCATTTAATTCAACAACTGCAGTTTTGTCTTCATTCCGTATTTCTGCAAAAGGTTTTTCCTCAAAGTATTCTTTTCCATCTTTATCCTTTGCATTCCAGCCATTTAAAGCATAAGCAAGGACATCATCGGGTGATGATCGGTCGCACTCTCTTATCGTACAATTACATAACTTGAACCGACCGTAACCGGTCCCGATGCTGCCTCCAAAATGAGCCCATCCGTTTTCCATCAATTTCAATATGTTATGCAAAAGGCTGACAGCCATTTGATCGGGGGAAAGTCCGGAATCCTGTAATCGTAATTCCTGAGTCGTCATTGGTCCTGTTTCTCTAAATTCCAACTTTATATCAAAACAAATATCTCCATCCACAACTTCTTCCCGAAATAAACGTTTATCATCCGCACTTCCCAATTCCCTGTTTATCGCATTACGGTCTCTAACCATTGCACTATAAGATTCACTTTTTACATGTGAATCAAACACCTTTAAGCGGGAAGACTGCCCCTGTTCGCCTTCCGTATCTCCCCGGGCGCTGCCGAACAGCGCAGCGAAAGCCTTGTCTCTTTCAGAAATATTATAACCGCCATTGACGATCAATTTTCTGGCCAAGGAAGCCATTACGCCGCATAGTGATGTTCCCGGCAGAATGGGACGATCGAATGAATCGAGCATAACTCTTCTGTCGATGAACTCTGAATGATCGTCTGGAGAACCCACATGAAAGGGCCCCCCTTGTCGGTCGCCCATTCCTCGTATCTTTAAATCACCCCGTATTAAATAATCTTTCATTCCTCTATACCTCCTCGCAATCTCCAAAGCATTTCACGAAAAACCCTTATGCCTATCCTGGCTCTCTCTTTTTTTTCAAGGGATATTCCTTGTTTCAGGAGTCTCTTTTCAATTTTCGAAATAGCTAAATCATTGCAGTTTTCTGAATCATCCTTCAGGCAATTTATCCATTTATCGATTTTTTCCGGCAATGTCTTTAGCTGTCTCTTATTCCAGATTGATGAGTCCTTCGATGATTCATGATTGATGTATTTTATCCATTGCTCTACTCTCTCTTCTCGATGAATCAGATTTATGAAAGGATTATCCCGATTATTCCCAATAAAGGAGGCAAGCGCGTCAGCTGATTTTTCTGAATCAAACAAAACCTCAAAATAATCTTTTACATTTGTGTCGTTAATTACCTCTCTGATTTGAAATTCCAATGTTTTTATCCTGTAGATTTTATTCATGATTATTGTTTCCCCTCTTGTATTCCTGATGAAACGGATCGTTAATTCTAACTTCGCCGAAACCTTCTGCTGTTCTTAAACCAATTCCCTTTAATTGCCCATGAGTCAGTCGATTTATTTTTTCCTTATCGTCGATTTCGTCCGGCCATGAAATCAGAAAAAGAAAAGCGCTGCCTGCTGATATGGAAAGTTCCGTTTCTCTTGCCCTGGAATAAGCTCCGTTCCAACTGTATGTTTCCTTTATTGACGAATAATGAGTGTATGGTCCTTCGACAGCATTTTCTGGAATGCCAACGGCGCCGGCTACCTCTTTTTTCGATATGTACGGCAGCGGTCTGAGCCAATGATCCAAAATTATTGCATCGGAAAGACATGTCACCGTAATATATCCGCCTAATAAGGCTGGTTTTGGGAGATAATAGGGCGTATCTTCTTTGACTGCGGTCAAGTTTACCGATATTGTACCTGGTTGTCTGCCGACAGGTAAGTAAATTGGGTTAGCCCCCAGGTACTTTTTGACGAATTCCTCCATAAGAGATTCTGCTTCTGATGTCAGAACGCGTATAGAACCTAAAAACTTCTGCCCTCTTGCTATATTCCTACGGGTGAAGAGACGGCCTTCCCGTGCTGTGCCGCTTTTATTGGAACGATCCGTATGCCCGCGAATCATCATTCTTAATTCCTTGAATTCTTCGCTGTTCTTCGGTTCTTTGAAATACCATCCCTTTAAAGGCGCCCAGTCAGGATCATAATCGGGCTTTTCATCCATCAACAGATCCACTACCCCCCATGGCTTAACCTCCGTTCCTTTTTCATCCTTCAGTATAGCGTCTACACCGGGGTAAGCGAAACCGGGCGCGCTCTTCTTGGTTCGAGCCGATAATGGAATCGGATGTGCTCTATATGGTCCTTCAGATGGATATAAGTTGGAAAAAATTACTTCTCCGGAATAGAAGATTTTTCGGAAATCATGAGTTGGTTCTTCCCCCGGTCGTATTCCTGTCGCTGCCGCTGCGGCTCCCCACAAAGTGGTTCCTGGAATATAATCCATCCCCATGTAATCATTACCTGATCTATGCCGGTCTGCGATGCATACCTCGTCAGTGATTTCAGCTTCTACTTCATAAATTTTCATTCTTTTATTCCTCCATGCGCTTCCATCCAAGAGTTGATGAAAATTTCGATCTCATTATGCCAGTTTAACTCCTTATCTGGTTTTATTTCACACTTGCCGTAACCCCTATTTCGCGAAGCCCCTAACTCACCGACCAATCGCATACCCAGAAGTAGAAGACGATAATCAAACTTCCTTATCGATTCATTGTTTTCGTATAATCGAAAATGATTCTGGTTCTCCTTGATGATTCCGTGCAATTCAGACATTAAAGCGGCAACGCCGTCCATAAAAAAATGGTCTTTTTTAACTCTTCGCAATTCAGCATCCACGCGATTGCGAGGACGGCGATCGAGCATCGGATAGCCTGTCATGTTGTCTCCGAATGTATCCTTTATTTGACGTGTTGCGTCCGCAGAATAATATGCACCTGAAAAATCGAAACCTCGACGATTTATTCCTCCCGGCGCTCCGAAAATACGGCAAAGAGCACACGGCGGATTCTTGGTGCAGAAAAAAAGTTTTTCATCCTCCTGATGTCCTATAGTCGCTTGCTGACCGATACATAATTCGAACTCTTTCCATCCTTCCATATTATCCTGTAAAAACGTTCTTATGGCATCCTTTACACGTCCCCTCATCGAACTCGCCGGCACATAGGGTAAACCATCATCCATGGTAGTCATGCGATCATAAACTCCAGGCGATGTCGTCATGCTCCCGATCATCAACGGCGAATCAAAATAAACAGTGTATTTTATTGTCCTAAGCATGCTTGTCACACTCCCATCTTTTTGTTAATGAATAAAACGGCATTAGTTGAACGGCATCTAAAATCGGCGTGTTTGATTTCGGTGAATCGTTTACTGGAAGACTGTTTTTTGACGCCGATAAATTAAGCTTTTTGCAAATGTTCCTCCATTTATTCGCTTGTTGCTTATCAAGATGATTCCACCATTCACGATATTGGGCTGATGCATCCTTTGCCGAAAGTAAATATCGCAGCTTTTTCAATTTGCTCCCCGCTTCCATATCGGCCATGTCTCCTGCGCTTTTCCAGAGCTCCTCAAGGTGCACGAACCATTTAGATGCCGAATGATCATCATTATTTTCCGGTAGTCCGGAAGCAAGGTAAGGACCTCCGAAAAGCGCCGCACCGTTCCGGTCATGCGTCATTCTCATTCCGTTTCTTACCGTATCCAGATTCCCGATGACACTATTTTGAACTAAATAATAATCTACAAGGCTCGGAGGATAGTTTTTTCCCTTAAGCTTCGCCCAGGCTCGACCCAGCTTCTTCGCTCTGCTCTCCAACTCGCTTCCCAATCGACGGAAGGCTAAAATCGGATACTTGTAAGGTGCGAGTACGATTCCAGCAGACATCGTCAAATAATTCGGCAATTGGCTGCTTGAATTACCATCTTCGCTTATCGATTGCAGCAATATTTGCGATTTCTTTTCAAACTCTTCAATCATGACCCGCACCAATGGTATAGCGTAAGCCCCTATTACGGCAAAACAAATATCATCACCGCCCAAAAACAGAAGATTAAAAGGGACGGCCAAATCCCTGGAATTTTTCGTAATTCGTTTTTTGACTGATGCGCCTAGAACCTGCTTCATTGACGATGCCAAGCTTTCCCTAATGCAATTTTTTAAACGAGGTGAAAATTCTTTTAATCGATTTTTCGTCACCGCAAAATCACTTAATAACGATCCCAATCCGTTTACATCAGCAAAAACTAATCCCATAAAACGACTTTCAGATGTACCAGGTATCTCTTTTCCCCTAACTTTATCTTTCACACTCCAGGAAATCAGCCCTTCAGCGGTCTTCGGAATCCCGGCATCTGTCCATCCTTCTGTCAATTTCGTAGCAACCTTATCTTGTTGTCCATTATCACTACGCTTTTCCAGCAACCATTTCTTCCACTCTGAAGCATTTACACGCTCAATAGAATTACCCAATTTAACCAATCTCTGCGCCGAGCTTTTACCTGAAGTATCACACGTTGCCGATAAAATCGAAGAAGGAGACGGCAATCGAACAGTCTTCGGCGAATCTTTTAAAGAACGAACCTTGGACATTAACGGGCTTAATATCTTTTTATAAAAATTCCCATCTCCAGAATGTTCGTATTCTGCCCATTCAACTCCAATATGATATTCGTCGTAAATCTTTTTTGCCGCATTTACGAATTCCGTCGTCGAAACATTGTTTGGAAATTCAACAAGTACTATTCCACCAAGAGAACGTATCACGTCGCCTTCATAGTAAGGCGCTAAATCACCTACCCTTTCTTCCGCTTCCTCTATCGCACGACTGCCGTTCCTTATGCCGCGCAAGCGACGAGATGAGAAAACGTATTCTTGAGTCTTATTGCAATCAACGTAAACATACTTCATACACAATCTCCTTCCTCTATGGTTTAAAGTTTTCTATTTATTCTGAGTCGATTAGCTAAACTCGATCCTTCTGCTTTCAACTCCAATTTCATGACGATGAATTCCATGACCGAATTAAAATTTTTCTGCTGTGAAAAATTGATTTTCCGTTTTCGTCCCTTTCGATTATCTTCATCAGTTTACACCTGGATAATTACCCACACATCTCAAAACTTTTGTTATTAACAGACAATATTGACTGGCCGGAAAGATGTCAAGAAATTTATGAATGTTTTTTGATTTCGTACGCATAATCAGAATTTCATTTCAATCTCCTTTCCAAAATTATTTAAATAACTTTTCCGCAAAAATGATTAAGGTTATATGATAAAAGGCTTTTGTCGAATGAATTTGAATTGGTAAAATGTTGTTACTACGTTTTTAATTTTCGGTAATTTCCCAATATCACCGATGATTTCGATTGTATGATCTTTTCGAGACAGGAGTATGAAAGGAATTCTTGATAAGAATCGAAAATTTATAAAATGAAAAACAATGTCAAATGTGGGATTAACTGTTCGGCGGCCCAGGACGTTTGAACCTCAGTCGATAGTAAATATTTTCTGTTTCGCCGGGTTGGCTGTTCCCACATTTTTCGGAAAGCCCACATCAGCTTGCGTAACGATGTTTTCATTCTACAAAACAAAGGGACCACTTTAACTCGATGAAGTTTCGAAAATATTTGCATAACCTTAAAAAGGCTGAACCGATTGAAATAAATTATCGTGACGATCCGCCGAAAATACCTTCCGCAGACCGGCGATCATCTTTCGAGCTGATGTCCTACCTCAAAAATAACGCTTTAAGAGTTTCCAGAGAAGCGTCGATACGCTGTCGTGCAATATTCAAGAATGACAGAGGTTTGACGAAGCCCGGAATGTTTCCTCATAGAAGTATTGCGGCAGGATCGCTTGACCCGCATTCTTAATACGATCAGCTTGCTATCGCCCATCAAGCGGCGACCCCATCGCGATCCTGCCTTCGAAACCCGGAATGGTGGGATGATTCCTGGAAAAACATAACTATATCGACAAATCGAACCTTTTTTTGTCTTGGATGTAGCCGGGTGAGAAGAGCAGGATAACAATCGCCTGTCAAGCGGTGACCTCATCGCGATCCTGCCTTCGAAACCCGGAATGGTGGGATGATTCCTGGAAAAACATATCCATATCGACAAATCTCTCCCTTTTTTATTCTCGGATAGAGCCGGTTGAGAAGAGAAGGATAACAATCACCAATCAAGCGGTGACCCCATCGCGACCAACGGCAAAGGCAACGAGACCATGTGGCGGGAATCGGTAACAATCACCTATCAAGCGGTGACCCCATCGCGACTCTGGACGTTCTTCACCACCCCGACCCAAGGCGAGAGTAACAATCACCTATCAAGCGGTGACCCCATCGCGACCAAAAAGCAAAAGATTTCTCCTCAAGGCTCATGAAAGTAACAATCACCTATCAAGCGGTGACCCCATCGCGACAGTCGAGCGCCGGGCGAGTGCTCGCCCTGCGGACGGGTAACAATCACCTATCAAGCGGTGACCCCATCGCGACCTGCTGCTGGGCTACTTCCTTGCTGATGGGCTCGAGTAACAATCACCTATCAAGCGGTGACCCCATCGCGACCCATTGGGCGAATCCTGTTATCGCCTCTCTACCAGGTAACAATCACCTATCAAGCGGTGACCCCATCGCGACGATTTTATATCACCCAATTGCTATAGGGTGTTAACAGTAACAATCACCTATCAAGCGGTGACCCCATCGCGACTCTGCGCTGAAGAAGAAATGGGGTATTTACGCGGTAAGTAACAATCACCTATCAAGCGGTGACCCCATCGCGACGGAAGGAGGAAAAAATGAACAAAAAAAAATTAATAGTAACAATCACCTATCAAGCGGTGACCCCATCGCGACCGGAGGACTTTCGGCTGTTTATGATTTTGGTCCTTAGGTAACAATCACCTATCAAGCGGTGACCCCATCGCGACCCATTGGGCAAATTCTGTTATCGCCTCTCTACCAGGTAACAATCACCTATCAAGCGGTGACCCCATCGCGACAAAAAAGGAGGAAATGTGAACAAAAATGTAGAAAGTAACAATCACCTATCAAGCGGTGACCCCATCGCGACTCAGCGTGGACCATCACGCTGATAGTATTAGCCATAGTGTAACAATCACCTATCAAGCGGTGACCCCATCGCGACGATCCAACGGTGCAAGCTGCATCACGCTCCCCCAAAGTAACAATCACCTATCAAGCGGTGACCCCATCGCGACGTGGAGGATGAAATTTTAGAAAGCTAGAGGCTTATAGTAACAATCACCTATCAAGCGGTGACCCCATCGCGACAAAATTGGCGTGCGAGAGCAAGTCCGAAGAAAAAAAGTAACAATCACCTATCAAGCGGTGACCCCATCGCGACATTAATTTATGATGCCGGGTTTCACTTGTCTGTCTTGTAACAATCACCTATCAAGCGGTGACCCCATCGCGACTCTTTGCAGTTGATACGCAAAGATTGCTGGGAATTGTAACAATCACCTATCAAGCGGTGACCCCATCGCGACTTGAAATTCTGGGCTTTGATTGCCCAGAAGAAGAGGGTAACAATCACCTATCAAGCGGTGACCCCATCGCGACTAGGAGGGGTAGACTGGCTTGCCCCCCCCGGGAATGTAACAATCACCTATCAAGCGGTGACCCCATCGCGACCGACGAGCACTCCGACGCTGATCCCGACCTTCACAGTAACAATCACCTATCAAGCGGTGACCCCATCGCGACTCATTGCCCTGGTGACGTGCTCTACTACGACACACGTAACAATCATCTATCAAGCGGTGACCCCATCGCGACCCTGCACTGGCACCGTTACCAGGCAGATCAGCACAACGTAACAATCACCTATCAAGCGGTGACCCCATCGCGACCCTGCACCTGGAGTACCTCGGCCCCGAGGACCCGTGTAACAATCACCTATCAAGCGGTGACCCCATCGCGACAGGAGCCGGGTGACCATCGCCAACATCCGGTCCTGTAACAATCACCTATCAAGCGGTGACCCCATCGCGACAGGAGCCGGGTGACCATCGCCAACATCCGGTCCTGTAACAATCACCTATCAAGCGGTGACCCCATCGCGACATGGCTTTCGGATGACGAAGCTATCGAAATAATGGGTAACAATCACCTATCAAGCGGTGACCCCATCGCGACTTTTTGCCACAAGGCGAGGCACGAAGAAAACCAAGGTAACAATCACCTATCAAGCGGTGACCCCATCGCGACGAGAAAGGATGAAAAACTAGGGTGATGTGGGTCTCCAGTAACAATCACCTATCAAGCGGTGACCCCATCGCGACGATGATGAGGGTAATCCGATAGACTTGAGTCAGTACGGTAACAATCACCTATCAAGCGGTGACCCCATCGCGACATGTTACGAGGAATCATAACTGGGGCTCTTGTTTTAAGTAACAATCACCTATCAAGCGGTGACCACATCGCGACTCTCTTGCCGCGGCAACTTCCGGAAGACTAGGCGAAAGGTAACAATCACCTATCAAGCGGTGACCCCATCGCGACGTTAGTTCCCATAAATGGGAACCCAAGCCGGACATTGTAACAATCACCTATCAAGCGGTGACCCCATCGCGACGAAATACGAAGAGAGCCTTGTATATCTAGAAGAGTTGGTAACAATCACCTATCAAGCGGTGACCCCATCGCGACCAAGTTTGCCAAAGACTTCCGCATCGAGGTGTTGGGTAACAATCACCTATCAAGCGGTGACCCCATCGCGACACAGGATGGATAGTGCCTGGCGGGCAAGACGGAATGGTAACAATCACCTATCAAGCGGTGACCCCATCGCGACTGTAGGATGGGAACGGGGCAGTGCCGTAACTGAACGTAACAATCACCTATCAAGCGGTGACCCCATCGCGACTCTCGGAATTATCACAGCGATAGCGATTCCCAAAGTAACAATCACCTATCAAGCGGTGACCCCATCGCGACATTGGTTAGTTTCTGGCACAATAATAGTCATTGTAGGTAACAATCACCTATCAAGCGGTGACCCCATCGCGACCTGGCAGATGCACCCTACCCAGAATTAGGGTGTTCAGTAACAATCACCTATCAAGCGGTGACCCCATCGCGACCCATTCTGGCCACCGGCTTGTGGCTTCTCGGAGCCAGTAACAATCACCTATCAAGCGGTGACCCCATCGCGACTGGGGATTTACCTCCTTACGCAGGCGGTGGGGCTGCGTAACAATCACCTATCAAGCGGTGACCCCATCGCGACTGTGGCTTGGGATTCGGGCTGTGGAGGAAAACTATGGTAACAATCACCTATCAAGCGGTGACCCCATCGCGACCTAGGGAGTTTGCTTGTTCCAGGCTGGATCATTATAGGTAACAATCACCTATCAAGCGGTGACCCCATCGCGACCATGGATTGTATTCGCCTGGCACACGCAGCAGGTTAGTAACAATCACCTATCAAGCGGTGACCCCATCGCGACATTGAAAAAAGTCGATTTAAGGCCAGTCTGGGGGAGGGTAACAATCACCTATCAAGCGGTGACCCCATCGCGACGTTGCTACGCCCCGAAGGGCAATACCCCATTGCCTAAGTAACAATCACCTATCAAGCGGTGACCCCATCGCGACCAAGACGAGGACGGACCACAAACACCGGAAGTGGAAAGTAACAATCACCTATCAAGCGGTGACCCCATCGCGACAAGACTGGAAAACTACGTACAGCCTGAACTGGGAATGTAACAATCACCTATCAAGCGGTGACCCCATCGCGACACGAATGAGAGAAGGTACGAGTTCGCAGATGCTGGTAACAATCACCTATCAAGCGGTGACCCCATCGCGACACAACAATTAACTTTCTAATGAGGAGAAATAAAATGGTAACAATCACCTATCAAGCGGTGACCCCATCGCGACTGTGATTCGAGGACAGGATATAGGTGGGGGCATGCGTAACAATCACCTATCAAGCGGTGACCCCATCGCGACTATGATTGTTATGGCGGTAGCAATCCTACCTTTTGTAACAATCACCTATCAAGCGGTGACCCCATCGCGACCGAATTCTCGGGATGGTCTTCGACTGGACGGGTCTCGTAACAATCACCTATCAAGCGGTGACCCCATCGCGACTGGGATCCGGTAACGGAGCCGGCGGCGAAGCCTTGAGTAACAATCACCTATCAAGCGGTGACCCCATCGCGACGAGCGAGTTCGAATCTCGCCAGACCGATTTTAAAAAGTAACAATCACCTATCAAGCGGTGACCCCATCGCGACCGACAATAGATTACGATACTGGGGGAGGATCGATCTAGTAACAATCACCTATCAAGCGGTGACCCCATCGCGACCCGCCGTAATAATTCCGAGAATCGCTACAGCGATCAGTAACAATCACCTATCAAGCGGTGACCCCATCGCGACCCGCCGTAATAATTCCGAGAATCGCTACAGCGATCAGTAACAATCACCTATCAAGCGGTGACCCCATCGCGACACTTTTATTTTCTACCTGAAGTCTATCACGAACCAGGTAACAATCACCTATCAAGCGGTGACCCCATCGCGACGGTGTGAAAACTTCATAATCACGCCCTGCAGAAAAAGTAACAATCACCTATCAAGCGGTGACCCCATCGCGACGCGGTGTCATGGGCACCGCCGAACTACAAAGTTTAGGTAACAATCACCTATCAAGCGGTGACCCCATCGCGACGTGAATTGATGATTCATCACTGTCCCTGTTGTAGGTAACAATCACCTATCAAGCGGTGACCCCATCGCGACGATGCCGCCCCGCATCTTCGCAGGCGCCATCATCGTAACAATCACCTATCAAGCGGTGACCCCATCGCGACTTGGAGGACGGTTCGCGATTACGCGAGCCGGAGCGAGTAACAATCACCTATCAAGCGGTGACCCCATCGCGACAAAGGAGGAAAAAAATGAAAGGCGACAAAGGTTTCAGTAACAATCACCTATCAAGCGGTGACCCCATCGCGACGCTATCAAGGGCTCCGCAGAAGAAACCTCAAGAAAGGTAACAATCACCTATCAAGCGGTGACCCCATCGCGACATGACAATGACAAAAAGCTCGTCCAAAGGTCTTTGGGTAACAATCACCTATCAAGCGGTGACCCCATCGCGACCGTTTGTGATCAGCAGGAACCCGCCCCCAACTTCTTGTAACAATCACCTATCAAGCGGTGACCCCATCGCGACCTTTGCGCTCCCAGCGGGAATAGTCATGGGGGCTAGTGTAACAATCACCTATCAAGCGGTGACCCCATCGCGACTCGATCCGCCCGAAGTGGTGGAGAGCTTGCTGCTAGGTAACAATCACCTATCAAGCGGTGACCCCATCGCGACAGGCAATCGCTGCTGCGGGAAGACTGCGTTCGTCTTGTAACAATCACCTATCAAGCGGTGACCCCATCGCGACCCTGAGGGAGTACAACCCCTGGGTTGTACATAATTGGTAACAATCACCTATCAAGCGGTGACCCCATCGCGACTGAGTGGCTAACAGTTCAGTGGGGCTTCGCCGGCAACGTAACAATCACCTATCAAGCGGTGACCCCATCGCGACCATATTTTTTACCGCCATGATTGTTATGGCGGTAGCAAGTAACAATCACCTATCAAGCGGTGACCCCATCGCGACAGAGCGGTAAAGAGACGTCTTAATTCCATAGTGGAAAGTAACAATCACCTATCAAGCGGTGACCCCATCGCGACTGGGAATAGCATTCCTGGCTGACTCGATCAAGTCGGGTAACAATCACCTATCAAGCGGTGACCCCATCGCGACTAGAGAGATTCTACCTGATTTTGGCGGGATGTCAAGAGGGAAAATGGAATTTTAATCTTAAAGCCGAAAATAATTTAAGAGGAAAAAAATGGAAAATGTTCAAGATTACGCGAGGTTTTCGATTTTTCTGGAGTGAGATGACAGTTTTTTGGGGCATCGCGTGAAAAATATTTTTCCTTTTTTGAGGGTTATAGTCTGTTTATTCTATTGGTATGAAAAGATTTATAGAGAATCGGCGCTTCAGGTTGAAATTTCAAATTTTTTTTCTGATCGGGTTTCTCTTTTCAAGAAATCTGCAAATCGTTCAGATTCTATTTTTTTCAGTTTTCTTCTCTCTGAAATTTAAGTAACAGTAATTTAAAGATTTTCAGCTAATAATGAATAAAAAAATATGGGGACTCTAATTAAATTAGGAGGTACTAAAAAACAAGAAAAAACGACTGACGCGTACAGAAAGGAAAGGCATTTTTAACGGTGATCGACTTAAATAATAGTAAAATAAGAGGAATAATTCTGCACAATGCAGTGAATCCTGATTTTTTCGCTTTCATTTTTCATTTTCTAAAAAAATTTCGTTTTGTTTTCTGAGACCCTTCTCCTCACAATTTGGATTTATTCGGTGAACATTGGAAAATTTATTTATGAGCCGTGATTTTTGAGTCAAAAAGTCCTCTGATCCGCTACTGTTTAGTCTTCGATTCCGTTTCGTCCCCGCATAAGCTTATCAGTCTCCTCTTCGGCTAAGGGAGATTTCAATCTTCCTCTTCGTCTTGCAGAACCAAAAGGAAAATGGTGTTTGGCCAGTCCGGGATTTCGGTTGACGGATCGGCTGGATTTTTATTGTTCATTGCCTTATGATCGACTCTGGGCGTTCACTATTTCATTCGGTTTATCGAATTGAGGTTTGTATTTCATGAGAAAATTCAATTTAAGGGAATGTCTTTCTTCTGCTGTTTACCTGCGTCTTTTTCAGACATCGCGTCTTCATGGCATTTATTGTTCTACCCGATGGTCGAAGGCGAGGATAATAGATGCTTTGCATGAGTTTTTTTCTAATGAAGATAATCTTGTTTTTCTTCTGAAAGGATTGAATGACGAAGCATTTCGAGCGATACGGATTTTAGCTGCAAATGAATTTTGTTTGGCTGCACCGGTATTTCTGGAAGAATTCGGCGACATTCCTTCGGCAGTCAGCCCTTCTTTCGCTGATGAAATGAATTCCCGCGTTCCTTCGTGCGTCACGGAGGAGCTTTATCGTTCGGGAATCATTTATGCGGTTGACGAAAACAGTAAGAAAAAGGGCAGACAATGGATCGTCATTCCTTCCGAATTTCATAAAGCGATCACCAATATGAATGAGGAATGGGTCAAGTCTGTCTCAGGTCAAATGGAAATAAAGCCTGAAGAGCTTCTGCATAATATGGCGGTTTTCGCTGCATACATCAGTTGCGGGAACATTCGGCCGTTGAATGAATTCTGGTTGCCTCCCTCTCATATCAAAGGACTTGTTTCACGGCTGCTGATTTTGCCGGGATATGGACTGAAATTTGACGATTCTCTTGACAGGAATTCTCTGCCCGGTTCAGAGAGAAAAATTCCCTATATTATATTTTTGCACTGGCTGATGAAATATTGCGGTTTCATCGATACGTCGGCGGACAAACTGGCGTTGACTCAGTTCGGATGGACCTGGCTTAAAATGGGATTTGCAGCACGCCTGGATACGGTGATCCGCATAATTTTGAACCGTGATGTTGCAGAGGAGATAATTGATGAAAATGGAGACGTTTCCGCTATAAGCGATCAGGATTTCAGAAAACGGGCCGCCTATCTTGAGGATAAATTTCAGCAGCCTTTCATGCGTCATAGAGATCCGGTGCATATTCGAATGCTTATAATGGAAAAGCTGTCTGAGCTCAGTTCCAGAAAGCGGACGGAATTTAATTTTCTTGCCGATGTAATCACGCATCACTTATTGAAATATATCAATTCGAAGAAACGTGACCTGATGGAGGAAGTTAAACGTTTTCTGATCGGACCTTTATTCTGGTTGGGAATGGTGCGAACAGAGATGATTGAAAGCCGGGAATTTCCTGAGAGTATTAGCTTGACGAACATCTCCGGACATTATCTGAGAAACGACAGGCTTAAAACCGGCCGGTTTCCGAATGAAACGAATTGTAAAATGGGGAAGAACAACATTTTTTCCGTCATGAAAGGATCGCCTCCTTATTTTCTGTCTCAAGGCGTTCAATTCGGAGACTGGCTTGAACGTGATCAGCAAACCCTTACCGAACGGATAAAAATAAAGAAATCGTCCCTCATTATCTCGTCCGCCAAGGGTTGGGATTATAATCAAACCATCAATTTCTTCGAATCGGCTCTGGGTAAAATGCCCACGAAACGTTTTACCGCTATCATCAAAAGATCGTTTCGCCGGGGACCTGATTTAAATATAAAACTGTCGCTGATCGCTTCATCCAAAAACCGGAAGATCATGAAAAGCATCGGTGAGCAGCGCGTGTTAGACAAATACATTAAAAGACAGTTGTCGCCCAACACTGTGGAACTGAATGTTGAAAAGCTGGATTCTTTCCTGAAGGCGCTGGAAAGAGAGGGGTATACAGCGATTAATCATGCGACTTTTGAGAAAAAAAATAAGAAGAAATCACTGCCGGACGTTTCAATGCTTTTGACGGCGCTGCTTGTTTATGAACGAGTCGGGGAGCTGATACGCCGTGATTTTACAGCGGGACAAATTCTAACGAATGATCTGAAAAGCAGGTTGAACAGGCTGCAAGCAATCGCTGCCGAGCAACATGCTGACGCGGTTATTGAGAAGTTGAAAAGCGTGATCGATGGTTATGCGCCTTTCGGCGTTTTCGAAAACACAGCCGATAAAGATGAGATAAAACGCAGCATAGAAAAGGCTGCGGAACTTAACAGGTCCGTAAAAATCGATTATTATACGGCAGGACGCAATCAGATGACCCAGAGAAGGATAACTCCTTATCACATTTCAAAAAGAAAAGGTGTGGATTACGTTCATGGATACTGTCATTCCAGGTTGGACGAAAGAATATTCCGATTGGATAGAATCAGGAAGGTTTATTGATATTTCAGTCTTCGTAGACGGGCAACGAAAATTATGCAAAAAGCAATAAAAAACTTTTCTAAACGTTATGTATGGCTGTTTATTTCCCTCGCGAGCGTCTTCGGCATTTGGATAAGACAATTTTCGAGATTCCTGCCACCTGATACGGTTTGGAATTTTGGTTTTCGTGTTGGATCGAGACTTTTTGCCCGGGAATTTATGCATTTCGTTTCTTAAAGCCTGCGCTCCCAGCGACATATCGTCAGACACACTTATCAGTTGGTAATGCAGCGAAATGATTTCTTTCGGTTCTATCCATACCGGCCGCAGCAACGAATGAAAACGGATAACTGGGAGCGCAGGTTTCCAGCCTGCCTGCGCATAGCAAACGGTTAAGAAACGAAAAACTACCTGTCAGGCCGGACCTGTAAATCGACCGGAAATGACGGCGAAGGCGGTAAAATTCTTACTTGCCGATATTTAAAAAATTACAAAAGAATCTGATTGACGCACAATCATTAGAAAGGCCGAAGGAATTCCCATCCAAAAAGA
>CAZUFC010000079.1:0-40503 GCA_964619725.1 uncultured bacterium
GGGGTATTTATTATACGTTGATTGAGTAAATCCGCAGCCTGACGCAGTACTGGGGGAAATTCGCCGTTTATGGACAAAAACTGGTTAGAAACTTGAAACTGCTGAAACGCCTTTGTGTTCCATTGCTGCCGTGGTTTTCAACTGAAATATATGGACATTCGCAACAGGTTTTATATGAGAAATGCGGGCAATAAACTTAAGGTTACACCTTTGAATGAGACAAGATGCCGCTTCTGCTTCACTCCTCTCATTGTTGTTGATTTTCCTCGGTAAAAATCGTTCCTTCGAAAGCAGACGCAGTATCCAGCACGATCAGAACATCAAATAATCTTCCCATATTCCCAGCAGCGCTGCGGTGGCTTTCACGTCTTTCATGCAATATTCCGCAATTTCACGATATTTTTTCTCTTCGTAAAGCCTGGCTATGTCTTCGCCGCTTATCCCGTCATCCTTGGAACTGGGTATCCCGAAACTCCTGCAATAAAAATCCAGGCTGAAACGGCGAAAAGCTCCGTAATAACTGAACTGATCGAGCAAATCACAATGTTTTTTCGGATCATACCTGTAAGTCATCAGGTTCCTGGTCGGCTTTATTCGGAGCACGGCTGATCTCATATGCAAGAAGGGTCCGTCAAACGTCCTTCCGTTGAACGTTACAAGACGATCGAACGAAGCCGCTGTTTCCCAGAAACTCTTGATCACCTGCTCTTCCGTTCCCGGAATATATTTTATCATCCCATCCTCATCATCCCATGCATCCGTTTCATCGCTTATGTAAAAAACCCGGCCTTGCCGTGTCTGCGGATTGAACGCTCCTACAGCCGCCACCTTCCCCGTAAAAGGATAAAAATTCAAACTCTTCTTTACCTCTTCCTCCTTTTCCGGAGTATCCGCATACTTCAATAAAGACGACTGACGAGCGTCGTCCAGTTCATTCCATTCCATACCCACCGTCTCAATATCGTAAACTAATGTGTTCATAATGTTTCACCGTCGTAAAAAAATGTTGTGCATCTGAACCGAATTCAACGCCGGAGATTCTTCAGGATCGCTCCGCAGGCCATACGAAAAAAGAGTCACTTGAAATATAATACGCCCGGCAGGACTCGAACCTGCGGCCTACGGATTCGAAGTCCGGCGCTCTATCCAACTGAGCTACGGGCGCATTAGACCGTCCAAACATAACAGCTTATTTCAACGGGGTCAAGTTTAAAAGACTTCTGAAAACTTTTTATATCTTCTCTCTGATCATCTCATTATTTGAAATAAAGGAATTCCCTGCAAACGGTTATCTTACATTGTATGAAAACAGACGGTATCATCCTGCGGGACTGATCAAACGGGGTTACACTTCATCATAAAACGCTTGAATGATTGCAATCTCCTGTTTCTTTTCATCGAGGGCCGTGTAATTCGGGGTCAGAGTCGGTATCAGGGTCGGTGTCGCAACAAAATAACTGCCCTCCCCCGGGACTGATAATCATGCTCCTGCGAGCCTGTCCGCCATAGATTGGGCGCTGCAGCCCAGGTAATCGAACAGCGAGGCTATGCCGTATGCCGTTCCTGAGATGAGGATTAACGTTCCCGATAAAGTCCGGGCCAGACCGGTCAGGATGGCGCCTCCGGTTATAAATGCTGCACCTTTCGCGTAATCAACGGGTCCGCCGGATTCTTTGTATTCTTGACCCTTTGCTGTCCATTCTTCAGCCCGTTTCAGCAGTGCGTTCACCCAGTCGTTTATCTTCATGGCAGCTTTGCCTGCTGCAGAGGAAATGCCGCCGCTGATGCTCAGCCCCAGCGCAGCGAAACCTTTGCCGTTTTCTTTCAATGTCTGAGCATACTCTTTGTCGCTTTCCCCTTTCAATAAAGTTTCTATCGGTTTCAAGCTTCTGTCGTTACGGCTTTTGGGCAACTGCATGTTTTCCGGGGCTACGACCACGTAAAAACAGTTGTAAGGCGTTTCCTTGCCCCTGATGGAGACGTCGGCCCACCGTAAACCGAACTCCTGCTCGGTCATCTTCTTCGGTTCGGACTGCGAGGGATCATTGACGATGATTAGTTTCTCAAGCGTTCCCGCTTTTAAATCCACATTTTCCTGTTCCCCTCTGACGACCATCCAGACGGGCATTTCCGCATCGCCCGCTTCCGGACGCATCAGCGTCATTACCGGCAGGTCGCTGTTGACGAAACTCTTTACCTCCTGTAGCGTCCCGTTGTTAAAACTTGCAAATTTGAATCCCTGTTCTCCGGCGGCTTTCATCATTCTGCTCGGCGAAAGAAACATGTCGCCCGACGACTTCAAAAGATTGCTCATCATGGCTTCTGATATGTCTTTACCGAAAAACATGAAAATCATCCTCAACCCCGCATGTCCGCCGCCGCCCTTTTTTCCCTGAAGGTGGTACTTGTCCATTGGAATGTTGCGAGTAGGCGGCTTATCTCCTACATACCTGTCCTTAAACTGACGGTTGAGGCCCTGCGGAGCTTCTTTTGCACCGCCGATACTCCCTGCGTCCCCGGCTTTTTCCGTATGAACGGGAAATGATTTGCCTATTCCGGGCGGTTTTTGAGGATTAACTTTCATCCGTTAAATTCCTTCGATTCGCTCTGATTTCATTGTATTATTGAACTTCTCACTTTTCAAGACGTTCAAAAGGCGCTATGAAAGGGTTTGTCAAAAGGCTCCCTCTTCTTCTATAATAATTGACGGGGCTTAAAATGGACAGAAAAGCTTATTTTGATCCATCGATAATCGTTTTCTTGAAAGGTGTCGATTATGAATAGAGAAAAACCGTTACGGCATATTTTTCCTGTTTTCATCGGAATACTGCTTCTGACGGCGGGATGCGCAAAGAATCCGCCGCCTGAGCTTATGGTCGATCATAACGACCTGGGCGTCAATTATTTGGAACGCAACGAATATGATAAGGCGATTGAAGAATTTCTGACTGCGCTTGAATTCACCGATCCTGAACCTGAAGTGTACAATAACCTGGGGCTGGCTCATTATCGGAAAGAGGAATACCAGAAGGCGACAAAGGCGTTTGAATCCGCTCTGGAGCTGAACGGGCGCTATGCCCAGGCGTTGAATAACCTGGGACTGGTCTACATGGAGCTGGATAAATCGAGGAAGGCTGAAGATTATTTTGAAGATGCCGCTGCGTCTGACCCCTCCTTCGCCGATCCCCACAACAATATGGGTTATCTCTACATGACGATGAAGGATTACCCCAAGGCCCTCTATTCGTTGAACAAGGCGGTTCAGTTGAACCCTAATCACGTGGATGCGCATACTCATATCGGGTTTATCTATACGGAAAAGGGGGAATACGATAAAGCCCGCCGCCGCTTCAGAATAGCGCTGGAGATTGACCCGAGGAATGAAGCGGCCCTGTTCAACAGAGGGTCGCTCTATTTACGTGAAGGGGAATACGACAAAGCCTTGGGCGATTTTCAGTCCGTATTGGAAGTGAATCCCGGCAATTCCGATGCTTACAACAATATCGGTCAAATTTTTCTGTTGAAAGACGACGTCGAATCCGCTCAACTCCAATTTGAAAAAACCCTCGGCGTTGATCCGGAAAACGCCTATGCCCATTATAATCTGGGTATTGTTTTCAGCCGGTTGGGAAACGAACGCAAAGCCATGGAATATTACCTGAAAAGCGTGGAGCTGAAGCCGGATTTCACCGAAGCGCTTTATACTCTCGGTTTGATTTATCTTCAGAACGGCCTGTATAACGAAGCCTTCAATCAAATGAATCAAATCATAGAAACTGACCCTGATTTCATTGAAGCCTATGGCTATGCCGGAGTAGCGCTTTATGAACAGGGCAAGCGACGTGATGCAATCCCCTACTTCGAAACTTTCGTGAAAAAAGCGCCGGCAGGGATGTCCGATATGGTCCGGGAAGCTGAAACCATCCTTAAAGAACTAAAAATGGGCGTTTGATAACCGGAAGGATGATTCGATTTTGCCAGTCAAGCTGATAGTAAAAAGCCTGGTTGATGAGGACCGGAACAGCGAACCGGAAGAATACGTTTTCGATCAGAAACTCATCAAAATCGGCAGAAGAAAAGAAAACGACGTCTGTATCAAAGACGGTTTCATTTCAGGACTGCATTTGAAAATCTTTCAGACGCCGAACGGTTATCAGATCGAAGATCAGAAGAGCGTAAACGGATCGAAGCTTAATGATTCGGAATTGCAGAACGGGCACCCGCAGGATTTGAAAACCGGCGATATTATTGAAATACCTAATTTCCAGATCACCGTAGAAATGCTGCCGGAAGAAAAAAAAGAAGATGAAGCGCCGGAATCACCGCAAAAAGAAGAAGAAACCGGTTCCGTAAGTCCTTCCAGAATCCAGAGTCTTCTGGGCGGCGTCAGAACAGAAACTCCCTGGTTCGTCGTAACGGGTGAAGGACCCGACAAAGGCCGGCAGCTTCGATTGCAAGAAATGGGACAGGTCCTCATAATAGGTCGTCATCGGAATTCCGATCTCACCCTGAGACATCAAAGCGTATCAAAAAAACACGCAAAAGTGCATTGGAATATCTCCGGTATTTCCATTTCCGATCTGGGTTCTCTGAACGGCATATTCGTCAACAAAAAAAAGGTTGAAGGCAGCGCTTACCTGAAAGACCAGGATGTCGTTCGCATCGGCTCTGAACGACTCCTCTTTATGAATCCTTTAGGCTCCGATGATGTTGATGAAAAAAGAGACCAGGAAGACAGCCTTAAGGAAGCGCCGGAAAATGGCGCCTTAGAAACTCCCGAACAATATTCAGATAACCGAGGAAATGAACAATCCCTCAATTTGGAAAAACAGGAACCTCTGAAAAAACAAGGGGAAGAAAAGGAATTAGAGAAAAAAACCCCTTCGCCCGAAAAAAGGGGGAAAGATAGTGACGTAAAGGTATCTGAAGAGATTCCGTTGGATGAAAAGCCTGCTGATAAACAGGAAGAGGGAGCAGAGGTCGAAGCAGCCGAATCGGATGTGGAAAGCCGAAGCGGAGAAAACCTCAAGAAGGGCGCCGGAGGTATCCCTTCTGTCCTTATCTATATGAGTATGGGATTAGGACTGCTGATTCTGATCGCCGCCGTTATTTTTCTCGCTTTCATACTCTTTAATGACGAATTATTTCAATAACTCAGGGCTTAATCGGGTCAGCCGGCGACCTTCCACGTCTCATTTTTAACTCGTTATGCCGAGGCGGACAGTCAGTTTGATTTTCTAATCGTAAAGAAAGCAAATCAATATCTTCTCTGACGGTCCCGGATGGTAAATTAATAATTGAATTGGACATAATCCCGTGCAGGGTAAAGTCAAACAAGAGTTTTATATTTGTGATTTATTGCTTTTATGTTAAGGCCTATGGGTCTGCATTATCTTTCATAAGAGTTTGTCCGGATTCGTGCTATGCGCTTTTTACTCCACTGAGCGGGTGATAAAGCATTTCACATCGACGATATTTCACTGGGAGCGCAGGCTTCCAGCCTGCCTTGGGCACAACAGATATTTAAGGCAAACATCAGCTTTCTATGCCCCCGCGGCGGATATGGAAGTTTATTTCTTTGTCCGACTCTGATCGGCTTTAATTTTTTATGCGGCGTTTTTCAACTGAACATGCTGAATTCTCTTTTACGGGTTATTTTGCGATTTTCGCCCGGGATTTTACCCGCATCGTTCCTTACACTTTCTCGATACGAAGGCAGGCTGGAAGCCTGCGGTCCCAGTATCCCTCTTATGGGCTTCAAAAAGGCATCTGATGACCATCATAATTTGATGCGCGACATCAAATGATTCAAATATAGCGACTTGATCTGTTTGCCGGCCGCTATCTGTTTTATCGGAGGCAATTTCAGAATGACTCCCAGTACGGCAGCCATGGCCCTGTGATTCCACATGGCCTGGTTGTCGAAAATGAGATTCTGAAGTTTACCCCGCTCAATCGCCATAAGCACTAGCCGGTGTAAGGAATTGACGGGCGTGACGGTCCTGCTTTCCCTTGGAATCAATTTTAAACATTCAAGAGGGCAATTACGGACGCATACGCCGCAACCCAGGCATATTTCTTCATTAATTCGGACGATTTTTCCGGTTTTATTGTTAGGATCAAGCGAAGAAACCAGAGAAACGGCTTGTACGGGGCATACTTCTACGCATTTTCCGCATCCTCTGCACTTTTGTTCGTTAACTTCAGGAATAAAATTGGCGGTATGAATGGGATTGAGAAAGGCGAACTTTCTTGCCGCGCTTAAAGCTTCGCAACAGCAACTGCAGCAATTGCAGATGAAGGTGACTCTTTTCTGGACGTTCTCCCCGAACTGCACCAGGTTATACTCGTAAGCCTTGTTAAGCAGCTCCAGGCATTCCTGCTTTTCAACTTTCCGCGCAATGCCATGCCTGGTGAGGGAGGCCGCTACACCGTTAAAGGTCATGCATATTTCCATCGGTGCGTTGCAAGCCCTACCCAAATGCTGAGCGATATGCCGGCAATAACACATTCCGATTCCTATATGAGTCGCGGTTTCAATCACTTCACTCGCCCGTTCGTAGTCCAGAACTTCCAGAGCGTTGTCGCTGTCTACGGCCGGTTCATTGACGAAAATGCGACCTTGCTGAGTCTCTCCACCAGCAAAAAGCTGCCTGATGAATTCCTCCTCCACATTCAAATATTCATCAAACAATGCCGCCAATACATTCTGATCCACATCTTTTCTTATCCTCATCATCGAAAACTCAAAAAAACCGGCCATAGGCGGAGGCAGAACGTAAATGGAGCGCCCTTTTTTCTCAATATCCAGAAGTATCCCGCGTGATGCCAGATTCTTCAGCGCTTTTTCAGCTTCTTTTACTTCAACTTTCCAGATGCCCGCTGCTTTCTTTGCCGTGAAAGGCTTTATCGGTATACGGGAGACTAGCTCGGCTTCCTTTTCTGAAAAAAGCAGCTTCAGAATCTTATAAAGGAGCTCAGAAGCGGGCGCTCCCTGAGGAAATTTATTTAAACGGTCAACGAGGTTCCTGTAACCTGATTTGACAGTCATATGAGCCATTTATCGCTCCTTACTCTCGCCTTAACCACCTGACAGCCTCATCCCGGTCGTCGAAAAAACGAGCCGGGATTCCCCGGTTTGCAGCAATGTCAGAAAAGAAATCTGCATTCTCCCATGACGCGTCAGACTTGCTTATCAACATGGCATGCCTGGTTCCCAAAGGGAAAACATCGGCATGACCTGCTGTGACTTCAAAAATATCCGCAGGCTCTGCAGTAACTTTTCCTTCTCGTAAATCGACCAAAATGCCCTTGCAGTTTAGCTCTCTGCATAATTCGGACGTTTCTTTCTGAGCCTGCCGTCCCTCATCTCCCGACCAGTTTCCAGATATCTTGATGACTATTATATCATGATCTGTCGTAATCCTGTACGGCATTACACCATCCTCCATCCCGGAAAACTGAACGTTTGCATTCATGAAAAGCAGCAGCCCTTGAATAGCATCGCCTGTAAATCGTCTCGATATTTTTCTCCTTATTCATATGATCAACACTGCGACGCAAATGCTAATAATATTGAAACAAAAATTATTTTTCAAGCAACGCACGAAAGAATGATTTCAAGGACTGATCAAACAGGGCTTACTATTTTTGCGAACCAAGTTTTCTTTTAACCCTGATAATTCGTATTATCCGCGGTTTCGGGATATTTGCAGTCGTTTCCCCAAAATTCATGTATTTTGATCGCCGCAGATTTTTCCTGTAAAAATTAAAAAGCCCCTCCTGCAACAGGAAGGGCTTTTTCACGAAACATCGCCGAATTCGGCAGCGTATCGCCGCTGTCAGACAGGTTTATTCCTCTTCATATTCGAAGTAATCTCCTTCAGCTTCAACATTGTCTCCCAGAAGAAACAATTCTTCGTTAAGCGAGGTATCCGCAATAATGCCGTCGCTCCATAATATAGCCGGAGAGCCGCCGAGAGTGGAATCGCTCCAGAATATTCCGTCACTCCAGAGTATGGCGGGGTTGGCTACATTGGCGCCTTCGAGGATGTCTCCCTGCCCCAGTGCAGCAGTTTGTTGCCAGGCGCTTGATACAGCCAGATAACCGCCGCTCCAGTTATCGGCATTGGCCGCATCGATCAGCGAGTTGTCCGACCAGAGAATGGCCGTATCTCCTCCGCCGGTCAGGGATGCTCCGAAAACGATATCGTCCGCAAATTGGAGCGCTTCAATGAAATAAATACCGTCGGGTGTAAGCAGCAAGTCATCCAGGAAGAGAGCGCCGCCGACAAGTTCCCAGGAACCGCTGTCGTAAACGTATGTTTTTCCGGCAGCCCATGAAAAACTTTCGCCGCCGATAGATGACGTCGGCGAAGGAACTGCAGACTGGAAAAGATTGATGCCGAAATCTACCGTGTCATAATATCCCTCGTACTCGGAAGGGTCCTGAACGTCCGGTTTAATGGCTTCGGCTAATCTTACGGCCCCTTCAAGGTTTAAAATGCCGGCTCCCTGCTCATAAGCGGAAGTGTCGGGTATGAGATAAGCCGTATACATCATTATTGCTTTAATCATTTGCGGAGTTAAGGCAGGATTGGCCTCATACAGTAAAGCTGCAGCGCCGGCGACGATCGGAGCAGACATTGATGTGCCGGAAAGCTTTAAATACCTTTTCAACATTCCGCCGGCATCCAGCTTGTGAAGAAGAAAAGGATATTTGTTGAGTAAGGAATTAATAAGGCTGCTTACGGATACGATGTGACATCCGGGCGCTGTAATGTCGGGTTTTATACAGTTATCGAAAACGTGCTCATTAAAATCATATCCTCTGGTCGGGCCGCGTGAGCTGAACCGTGCAATAGTATCATCGCTTAAATATTCCGTACCGTGAGGATTACAAGCCCCGACCGTTACAGCATAGGGAGAAATACCGGGATTCCCTATGCTGCCGTAAACCTTGCCGCCGAACAATCCCCTTCCCCTGTTGCCTGCGGAACATACCACAACGATCCCGCTTTGAACCAAATCTTTCACTGCCAGGCACAAAGGGTCTGTCTTGTAAGATTCGCATGGACGTCCGCTTAACGACATATTAACGACTTTTATGTTATACACCTCGTGATTCACAAGGATGTCGTCCAGGGCCGACAGGACCCAACTGCTGTACCCTCGTCCGTTTCCCTTCAATACCTTGAATCCCGCCAGATTGCATTTGGGAGCTATTCCCGTCAGGTTCTTTTCATAGGCTCGAGCTGAAGTGCCGTTTCCGCCCGCTATTCCGGCGACATGGGTGCCGTGACCATGATTATCCGCATTCTCAGATTCATTCGTATAGTTGGAATAATGGATGATTCGCGAAACAGAACTTTCCGTAAAAAAATCCTCGCTGGCCGTATACAATCCCGAATCCACTATAGCTACGGTTATGCCTTCTCCCTCATATGATGTTACTCCAGTCATACCTGTAGCTCCCTGAATAAAGCTGTGATCCGGCACCGAAGAATAGGCCACGGGACGGTCCGGCGAAATCCAGGCGACATCCCTCTCATCGGATAATTCTATTACTCCGTCGAGACTCAAAGTCGCCGCCACAAACGGAAGCTCCGAATATTCCTCGTTTACGATTCCTCCTAATTCCTCAATATCACGATGATCAGCGCTCTTTATCCTGTCTTTATACCTGATGATATAACGTTCCGGCCTGTTCAAAGTCTCCGCTTCTGAATCTGAAAGCAGGGTCTTTTCCCCGCCCGAAAGTCCTTCTGACGCTGCTCTCCCTGAATCGCTGTTTTTCAGTATCTCCTCCCGCAAATCCGGAGCCATTTTCGATAAATCCCCTGCGTAGCAGAACCGCACGATCCCGGCGGACAGGATCAAGAACAAAAATACCTTTGCAACTAATACAATTTTGGACCGCTTGTCCCGACTCAGATTCCTGACTGTTCGATACATTTTTTTCTCTCCTTCCTGATATATATTTTGCTAATTACATTCCGGCAAACTATCATGCTTTCGTATCAATCCTTTTCATGATTGAACCGACTCTTTATTTTATTGTAACCTCCTGCATCAGCATGCGAGTCACTTTCGGCTGAACCCGTTCCAATGAGAGCAAATACCGTTCCAATTCTATAAATATCCTGAATTCAATATCCTCAGTCGTTCTGAGCCTATTATGATCATCCGCAGGTGTTTAGATTTTTTACAGAATGAAACAAGATATGTTAATTTTATTGAATTCGAGACGCCTTGCATCCGGCGAGCGCCCCTCCATTATTTCATCCCACCATAATTGATGAGGTTATGGACATGCGCTAACCGGCTTTTTTTTCCAGGCCTTCCAGTCTGTAAAGCAGTTGCGCTTTGACTTTCAGATACCTTTTTCGCAACTCTATTCTTCTTTCATCCGATAAGTATTTATCCATATACCGGGAGGGTACGTTTCCAGCCAGCTCTCTCACTATATCAACGGCTTTTTGATAGTTGCGCGCCGAAAGAACCAGCATGCCGGCCTGGTGGTATACTTTACCTGCCTCCAGATGAATCTGCCATAGTGTTTCCGGGTCGTTCGCCGCAAGTTCAGCAGATTTTCGCAGTAGTCCCATCGCTTTTTTAGGATCGGTCAGTTTAGCCTCTAATAAATACAGTTGAGCATCAAACAAAGATGAACTTTGAGATTTCAGGACGGATTTTGCCTTTTCCAGCAATTGTTCGCTTCGTTTTAACCGTTTATTTTCTATATTCCAGAAAGCATAACTGATATACAGATTGCCGATGTTGAGAGCTGCATGAAGCTTTGAATAGATATCCTCTGCTTCTTTGAAGCTTTTTTCGGCTTCAATGAAATTTCCTCTTCTTCCTGCAATCATGGTCAGAATGTGGTATCCCCAGGCTGTTTGACTCTCCAGGTTTTTATTGCGCGCTATTTCCAGTGCAGACCTGGCGGAACGTTCGGCGGAATCGAGTTTGCCGATCAGATAATGATAAAACGCCAGGTTCAATCTGGTTCTTATCTGCTGGGAATCGCCGTGCGAACTGGAAATTTCCAGACTTTCTCTCCAGAATCGACTGCAATCTTTGTAATTTCCTTTTCTGAGATGTATCGAACCAAGACTGTCCAGCGAGCCCGTCAAAATATAGGAATTACCGATCCTCCGTGCGAGGGCGTAAGCTTCCTGATAATATTTTAGCGCTCTTTCCAGACGATTGTTTGACATATGAATATGTCCGGTATTGTGCAGACACATGGCGATTCCGTTCTGATGACCGCATTTGCGGTGATGCTTTAAACCCTCAAGATAATACTCCAGCGCTTTTCCTGTTTCTCCCTCAATATAGTGCATATTGCCGAGGTTCAGGAACGTTCCGCCAAGGTGCATGACGTCGTTAATTTTCTTGCGAATTTCAAGACTCGCATTAAACTGCTCAATTGCCTCGCTTCTTTTTCCGAGAAACTGAAAGGACATTCCCAATATATTATATAAAGATGCCCTGGTTTCATCACTCTTTTCCCTTTCGAGAATATTCAGTCCCTCCTGGCAGGCATTGACGGCCTCTTCGAATCGACCCTGTTTGTTAAGGACGACCGCAAGTCTGTCCAATATAATGGCCTTCTCTTGAATGATCTCATTTTTACACAATGATAAAGCCTGCCTGTACGCGTTTTCGCTCTCCCTGAATGACCCCAATTTTTCATATACGTCGCCTGAATGCTTGTAAATAGACACTTCCGGCAATTCATGACTGTTCTCCGCGCCTATCTTCTCCAGTTCCAGACATAAAGCCAATGCGTCACTGTACTTGCCCCCGACGGATAATGTCTCGATTAATTTCAGCATTATTTCTGCCTTGAGCTTCCTCGATTCCAAAGGCATCAACAGCAGAGTCTTGTAAAATTCTTCGGCCGAGGAATTGTCAAAATTTTCCCTGGCGTTATCAGCCGCCGTCAGTCCGTAATGAAGAGCTTTATCGAAATTTGATGAGCTGAGATAATGCCGGGCTGTGTTCTGCAGATATTTTTTATTCGCTCTCAAGTACCTTTTCTCAAAGATTTTCGCTGCTTCAAGATGACAAATTTCCCTGAATTCCGCGTCACATGATCCATACACGTAACGCCTGGTGTAAGGATGATCAAAACATAATCCTTCGGAGCGCTTCCGCAATAGTTCCTTGTTGAGCAGCTCCGAAAGATGCCTATCCTCTTTAATTCCTACAGCAGCGGCATATTCTTTGAAAATTTCCATATCGACGGTTTCCGCAAAAATGGAAACGGCCTGCAATATCCTGAGCTCAGAAAAACGCAATTTCTTCAGTCTCATTTCCAGGGCCGATTCCATCGACTCAGGAGCATCAACCGTTATTCCTGCCTGCTCATCAACCTTCCATCCTTCGGCTGTTCGAGCCAGCACATGTAAATCGATCAAAGCTCGCAACCAAACCTCAATATAGAGCGGATTCCCCCGGGTTTCCTTTTCCAGATTCGAGAATATGGGATATTGAGAACTTTGCAGTCCGAGCATCTTGAATATAAAATTTTTCAGCTCTTCAGACTCCAGCGGTTTCAGGTTTATTTCACTGCAATGTTTTATTTTTCTGAAACGTGATATCCAACTCCCCCCATTTTCATAATCGAGGTCATTCTCCTCCCCGGTAAAAATGAAAACAATCCCGGCATCCCGTAAATTCAGCGCTAAATATTCTAAAAGAGGCAACTCTTCGGGAGATGCGCTATGCATATCATCCAGACAGATGACAAGTGATTTTTGTCCGGAAAATTCATCCAAAAAGGCTCGCAGCGTCTCGAAAATTTTTAGTTTTTCCTCTTTAGCAGCAAAATTCGCCGATGCTTCAATTCCATATTTCGCCTTCAAGTCAGGGATTAGTTTAACCAGGTCTTTCACGGGACTGTCTTTTCTTTTGAGAAGGGATTCCGCCTCTTTTTTCATGACGATTCGTCGCAGAATATCTTTGAAGCCGTCCAAATCCGAATGCCTGTCCTCCTTATATTCTCCTGACAAAAACAGCACGCCGTCCATTTTGGCCCTGTATTGAAGTTCATTGATGAAACGGGTTTTGCCGATTCCGATTTCCCCTGTAATTGCAAACAAGTTTGTCTCCGGTACCGATTCTTCAGTATTCAGTCCAAAACTGTTTTTTATCGACTCGAGTATGAAATTCAGTTCATCCCGTCTTCCGATATAAGGAGACTGCCCCAGTTGTCGCTGAGCCGATTCCGTTTCCATGATAAAAGTCGTGGAACTGACTTTGTTTAACTTTGCTGCAGCCTGTAAAGCGCCGGCTATTCTTTTGTCAGGGTCTTTTTCGAGAAGTCCTGCCAATATGCCGCGGTATTCCCCGAAGTCATCCCAGCTTATATTCTCTTTGATCCTGCCGTCTGGAGTTCTCTCAGGCAGATGCTCTTTTATCGTTTGAAATATGGTAACTCCCAATGAAAACAGGTCTGCTTTCTCATCCGGTCGGCCGCCGGCCAGAACTTCCGGAGCTGAATAGGCCGGCGTGCCGCTGAAATCGCTTGTCCCTCTTTTCGATATTTCGCTCATCAGACCGAGATCGGTGAGTTTAATTTTTATTTCGCCTTCGACCTCAGCGGACAATATATTCGAAGGTTTAAGGTCGCAATGCACATAATTTTTACTGTGAATGTAATCCAAAACCTGTAAGACCTGCATAACGGCCGGTAATATTTCCTCAAAACTTCTGCCCCTGCCGTATTCAAACAGATCGTTGCCTTTTACCAGTTCCATCACGAAAAAAGGTTCTTCATGATCGGAGATGTCGAAATCATATACTTTAACAAGATTCGGATGACTCAGCTTCATCATGTTGCGGTATTCTTTACGTAAATTGTCCAGCAATCCGGGATCATGAATCCTGAGAGTCTTTAGAGCGTATTCATTGCTTTCCAAAAGGTCTTCGACATGATAGACGCGTCCCATTCCTCCTTCGCCTAGAAGGCGGATTATTCGATAGCGGCCTGCTATTTCGCTTTTTTGCTTATTCTGTTTGATGATTGAGAACCCTGAGAACCCACAAGCCGGGTAGCTATCCGCGGCAAGCGTTATTATAAGAAATTTGCTGTAAAATGCAAATTTCTATTCCTCCTGCTGGGCCATGCGATACACGACCTGGAGGATTTCCGCTACGGCTTCATATAATTCTTCGGGAATCTCCGAGCCTATCTCCATCTTGTTAAGGGCCTGAGCCAACGAAATATTACGGAAAACAGGAATATCATTTTCTTTTGCAATCGCTTTGATCTTTTCTGCCCACAATCTTTGTCCTTTTGCCGTGATTTGCGGGGCATTCATTTTGTCGGCATCATATTTTATCGCAACTGCGATTTCGTCCGGGTTGGTTATTACCGCATCAGCGTTTTTAACTTCATTGACCATATTGTTCATCGCCAGCTCCTGATGCATGGCTTTTCTCTTGCTCTTATAGGTGGGGTCGCCCTCTTCCTGTTTATATTCTCTTTTGACTTCGTCTTTTGTCATTCTCATATCTTTTTTGTACTGCCATTTCTGATAGTAAAAATCTGCGCCTGCCACCGCTATGAAAATGAAACCGATTCGCATGACCAGCTTTACGATCAGGTGTCCCGTCAAAGCTATGGTCTGATCGAGAGAGGAGGTCACGGTCAGGTAAATGTCTCTGAATGCGCCCTTGAAGATCAGGTAAGCCATAAGGAAAGCGAGTGAAAGCTTAATGGAAGATTTAAGGAATTCGATGAAGCTTTTAAGCGAGAATATATTTTTTACGCCTTTTATGGGATTGAGTTTGTCGAGGGAGGGTTTGAGAGGTTCCAGGGCGAATAAGGAGCCGACCTGGAGGTAGCTTCCGACCAGGGCTATGATGAATACTCCGGCCAGGAGCGGAGCCAGGATTTTCACCTGTGCGCTCAAGGCGCCTGAGAGAATGCTGAATATGACCGTTTCATCAATGTTTCTGGCTGTTGATTCAAAAATGAAATTCATATACTCCATGAGGACTTTGCCTGAGTTTCCGGCAGTAACGGCGACGATGGCGAAGGCCGATATGAACAAAGCGGCAGTGGTCATGTCTTTGCTTTTGGCTATCTGCCCTTTCCGCCTGGCCTCCCTCATCTTTTTCGGGGTTGCTTCTTCAGTTTTTTCGCCGGCGCTTTCGGCCATATCTTGTAATTCACCTACCTTTTAAGAAGCTCCAAGACAGTATCCAGGTGATAGATCGACTCCCACAGCTTCACTTTAATCTGTGCGACCAGCAATGAAAGAATAAGAAGAACCATGAGTGTGCCGACCATCATTTTAATGGGTAAGCTGAGCATAAAAACGTTGATTTGGGGGGCGACGCGATTGGCTATGCCCATGGTCAGGTCTGTAAAAAAAATGGCGAGGAAGGCGGGAGCGAACAACTGGATGGCGACGGAAAAAAGGGTTCCGGCATATTTTGCAATCCATTCAATAAAAGGAGATAAACCGGGTTTGAAGACGGGAAAGGATGTAATGGGAATAATCTGGAAACTCGTCATAAGAGCTTTCAAAAAGTAAATATGCCCGTTCATCAGGAGAAAAAGGACTATGGTGAGCTGCAGGTTCAGTTGCCCGAAAAGGGATACCTGGGCTTTCATCTGCGGAGCGTGCAGACTGGCTGTGCCCATGCCCCTGTGCGTATCCAGAACCCGGCCTGCGGCTTCTACTATGTAAAAAAACATAGCCGCTATAAATCCCATCACCAGGCCCAGGAAAACCTCTTTACCCAGCAACGAGACCATAGGCAGGACTTCCAGAGGCGGCGGACTCTCCAACGCTGAACTGACAGGGAAATAAAGAACGATGACCAGAGCGACGCCCGTCCCTATTTTTACTCTTGCGGGGACCATCTGCCCGCCGAGGAAAGGCGCCAGGAAGACGGCGGGAATCAGGCGGGCGAAGATCAGGCCGCTGATGGCCAGAGTGACGTAGAAATCAATATTTATGCCTAAATCTTTGAGAATTTCGTTCACGGCGGTCGATGTAATGCAAGATTGATTAAATTGAAGCCGTTATCGAATCATGTTCGGAAAACTTGTGAGAAGGTTGTGAGCGAATCTCACTATAAGACCTGTCGTCCAGGAAGCCAGAGCGACTATCAGGCCATATACGACGATTAATTTGGGCACGAAGCTGAGCGTCTGTTCCTGTATCTGCGTAGTGGCCTGGAACAAACTTACGGCGAGACCCACGATAAGACTGCCCAGGACCGGCGGACCGGATAACATAAGCACCAGTATCAGTGCTTCTTTTGTAATGCGTAGAACGAATTCTTCCATTTTTTCACCTCATTCCGCCAACGGCAGCAGAGCATCGGCCTGATTCTACAGGTAACCCATGATCAGCCCCTTTGTGATGACGTACCAGCCGTCGACGAGAACGAATAGCAGCAATTTGAACGGCAATGATATCATGGTGGGCGAAAGCATGAACATGCCCATGGACATCAGAACATTGGCGACGACCATATCCACGACCAGGAAGGGTACAAATATGATGAACCCTATCTGAAAAGCTTCTTTCAACTCGCTGATCACAAACGCCGGAATAAGCACAGTAGCATCTCTTTCCTTCAGGTTCTCCCGGTCTTCCTGTTTGCGCATTTTTCTGCCCATGGACAAAAAAAGTCTTCTTTCGTTGGAATGCGAATGCTTGTAAAGAAAATCGAAAATAGGCGTTTTACCCTTTTTCACGGCTTCACCCAGCAAATCCAGGCTGGCTTCTGAAAGCAGCGGTTTACCCGTCCGTTGCTGTACCGTTTCCTGTGTTTCCCGGTATACTTCCAGTCCTACCGGAACCATAATATGAATAGTCAGAATAACGGCCAATCCTATGACTACCTGGTTGGGCGGCACCTGCTGAGTCCCCAGAGCGCTGCGGATAATCGACAACACCACCGCTATTTTGACGAAGGAAGTTATCATGATGAGCACGAACGGAACCAGGGCCAATGCGCCCAAAGCAGCCATAAGAAGCAGGGGACGCTGACTGACCTGTACAGGATATGCCGCTGCTTCAGTCGTCTCGATCAAAAGGAACCACTCGCACACCAGGACCGCCAAAACTACAGGAAAACGGAGCCTTCTATTCATTCTCTTTTTTCCTCTGCTCGCTTTTAAGTTTGTTGAAAATACGGCTGAATCCCGAACCTGGTTCATCTAAAGAGGTGACTGACGCTCCCGGCGAATCCTCTATGTTCTCCTCTTCCATCTCCCAGCGGCTTAATACGCTGATATTCTGTTCTGATGTTCCGATCAGCATCTCCTCTTCGCCTATCCTGATGATGTGAAGGTTCTTCCTGGGCTCCAGACGTTTCGATTCCATTATCCTTATACGCCCGAACCTGAATTGTCCCGCTCCGTATATTTTCGGCAGCACGATTTTCAAGATGATATAAATCAGAAGTATGACTATGAACAACGCTATAATCGTGGTAATGATCTGCGACAGGAACCCGTTGTCGTCAAAGTTCGTTCCAAACCCTGAAGCATCTGCAGGAGTAAAAGTCGGGACGGCTGTTTTCGCCGATACATTGAAAAACATCTGTAAAAAATTCACAATGAACATCCCGGATCAACCTGAACCTAATTTAATGATCTTTACGCCGATTTTGCCCTGGAGGTCCACCAGCTTGCCCTTTGCGATTACCTTGTCGTCTGCGGTAAGGTCCACCGGCTCGATCGGACTCTTCTCAAGACTCATCGTCTCACCCTCCTTCAATCTTATAATATCCCGCAAGGGCATCTGAATGCGTCCCAATTCTACTACAACCGGAACCGTTACATTATCCGCAACGAACCGCGCCGTCTCCGTCATCTTTAACGCACTTTCCCCCGTTACTCTTTCCTTCTTTTTTTCCTCTATTTCTTCGCTCATGCTCCTCTCTCCTTTGGAGAACCTCTCTTTAAGGGTCACATTTATCTCTCCCGAATTTACAGCAGCATCAATCGAATACCCCCCGTTCGACCGGGCTCCGCAATATAATGTCGCCTCACCGCTTAATCCATCTTCTCCGAAAAACATCTTCGTGTTTTCAACCGCAATGATGTTGTCTCTTTCAAGCGAGGATATCTCCACGAGAGATAAAGGAGTATATCCCATATCGCATATAAGCGGAATCCTTATCTCATCGATCGATCGAAAGCGCGACATTAAGAATTCATTCTCCTTTGCCGTATCGCTGTAACCCGTCTCGCCGGGGATCAAATCATATTTTTCAAGCAGAAGGTCAGGTAAAAAAAGCTTCACGAACCCGGACGCCCTGCCGAGATTGACCGTGTAATCAGACTCTATGTAGGGCACAGAAAAATCAACCTCCTTGTCCAGCTCGCTTCTGCTTCGGATCATCTTCTCCAGCCGGGGATGTACCGGCGGATTCGATCCGAATTTCTCCGTCAGTAAATTGAGGATTTTTAATACTAAAAATTGCACTGCGCCTTCTTCCATGGCCGTGAAAGCACGAAATACCCTGACGTCGCCGCTGCCTCCCAGCAGATGATCATACAGCGCAAACCCCAGCATCAGGTCGATTTCTATAAAACACTTATGCTCAACCGGATGAAGATTGAATACCAATACGCTGCAGGGTTCCGATATCGTTTCTCTTATCCCCTTATACAACTTCTGTTTTCGACGGGTCAGCCTGATTCCTATCGATTCCGTCTTTTTCTCTTCAACCTCAATCGTCAACGATAACTTCGTATTCGCCAGGGTTATCTCATCTCCGTTCGATATTTCCTGGTCCTCCCCCGGACGCAAGATTCTGCCGTTTAAATATGTATTGTTGACGGAATTTAAATCAGACAGAAAAAATTTATCCGCTTTTCTGTATACCTTGGCGTGCTTACCCGAAATATAACCGTCAGGTATTCTGAAATCAGTATCTTTGTGTCTGCCTAAAATAATCTCTTCGCTGTCGAATTTCTTCTCGATTATTTCACGTATCCGACCCGGTTTCTTTAATACCCCGCTTAAGCCTATCCTGTATTTTTTTTCCACTGCAGGAGGAAAAATCCCCTGCAACATCTCTTTTATCTCAGAGTAACATTCTCCGGGAAATATTGAATCCGGCAGATACCGAAAAACCTTGCCTGTCAGCTCAGCTTCTGCAGCATCTACTTTTTCCAGAGGTTTCAGTATAAAGTGTGCAGCCTCTTTCGTTTTCTTTTTCCGTTCATCCATATCGCTTGTCGCTTCCTCGTTTGTCCGGCGAGAATGCTGAATCAGGACAATAAATTATTAACTCATCGTCTACGCTTCGTAATCCGTGCTGCTGATCTTCCCTATCCTGGGCTTCGACGGCGGGATTGGCGATAAAGGCTCCTCTGTCGATTCAGCGCCCTCATCCGCTATTCCCGATATGTCGATGATCTCCGTTTCACTCTCTTGCGAACCGCCCTGACCCGAAGCATCAGAACCAACGGCAACGCTGAGCTGCGCCAAATCGAGACCTTTGCCGTCAAGCGCTTTCACCAGTTCTGCTGCTTTGGTCTGTATGATTTCCTTAACCGCATCCGATTCGGTGATGAAATGAACATTTATCTCTCCGTTTTTATCCGCGCTGACGTTCAACTTCAATCCGCCTAGAAACTCCGAGTTAAACTGGAATTGCATCTCGGTCTGACCCGCTTTATTCACTCCTACCCTCACCTGATCAACGATACTGGTCAATATCTCATCAGGAATGATCTTCGATGCAGAAACATTTGAAATATCCATGGGTTGCGGACCCGTTTGAGGGCTCTGCTGCACAGCATCAGGAACCCCCTGGAATTTGACTTCCCGGTCCAACTTTTTCTTTAAATTATCGACCGGCGGTCCTTCGCTTCCCTTTAATTTCAAATCTTTCATACTCTTTTTATCCGGGAATAACTTGCCCGGTCCCCTCTTCTGATCCGGCGGCTCAAATTTCTTCGGCATCTTCTTGGGACGTTTGGAGTCCGGAAAATAGGAAAAAGCTTCTTCCGGCTTCTCCCCCCTCCGTTCGCCTTCTTTCTCCTTTACCGGCTCTTTGGTTGACTTCGATTGAGACGAACCGGACTTGTCCGGTTCCTCCTTTTTTTTGCCGAAAATTTCAGAAAACGATCTTTCAGCCGAAGAAGCGGAATGATCCTTTTTTTCCATTGAATCGCCGATTTTCTTTGATCCTCCGGCGACCGGTTTTATATCCATTGCTTTCTCCTTTTTAAGATAGCTGGTAAACCGTCACGGAACTCCATTCAAGTATCCTTTTCCTTAAATGAATAAAGCACATTGCCTATTTCATCCAGGGTTTTCTGTTCCTCCCGCGCCTGTTCCTTTTTTATTTTACTGATCCATTTCTCCCGATGCATCTCTATCGCTTTGACGGCTTTCACCGCTTCTACCAGCAAACCTTTTGCTTCAGCAACATCATCCTTCGCTTTATTAATCGCGTCGTCCTGCTCTCTGATCTCCTGAATCTTATCGCTTTCATCGTCTCGTAATCGCTCCAGGTAACGATCATACTGCTTCAGTTTCTGAAGCGTGAGCTTTCCTGAACCAGGATTCGCCTTCTCTTTTTTGGCTCTTTTCTGTTCTTCGATTATCTGATTGAGTTCCTGCTTTAATTGATCCTTGTATTCAATTTGCTTCTGTAATTCGTCTTCTTTTTTTTTCAGATATTCCAGCGCTTCATCGCGTTTTCTTTCGCGCATCTCCAAAACAGGCTGCAATTTATAAGGCGGTAATTTAGCCATGCGCCTTCTCCCGGATTGAAGCATCCTTTTCAATGCAGCGTGAAATAACCGAAGATGTGATCATGACGAATTCTCTTTCCTTGAGCCTAATTTTTAAACAGGTCGTTCAACTTGATGACGGTATCGTCAAAAGTAATTTGTTCGAAAACCTCCTGTTTCAGAAAAGAATTAACCGCGTCGATCTTTTCAATGGCATAGTCGATATTCTTGTCCGACCCTTTCTTGTATGCGCCGATATTAATTAAATCTCTCTCTTTTTCATAAACAGCCAGGACTTCTCTTAATTTTCTGGCGGCCCGGCTGTGTTCGTCATTGACAATTTCCGACATAACGCGGCTGACGCTTTCCGAAACGTCGATAGCGGGATAATGATTTCTGGCGGCTAAATTTCGCGACAAAATGATATGCCCGTCAAGAATACCTCTCACTTCATCGGCTACCGGCTCGTTCATGTCGTCTCCCGCCACGAGTACGGTATAAAAAGCGGTTATGGAGCCTTTATCCGAATTGCCCGATCTTTCAAGCAGGCGGGGCAGTTCAGAAAACACGGATGGAGTATATCCGGCTCTGGCCGGGGGTTCGCCGACGGCCAGGCCCACTTCTCTCTGGGCACGGGCGAATCTCGTAACGGAATCCATCATGAGCATAACTTTTTTGCCTGCATCCCTGAAATATTCGGCGATGGAAGTAGCGACATGAGCGGCTTTCAATCTGACAAGAGCGGGTTGATCTGACGTGGCGACGACTACGACAGACTTTTTCATGCCTTCTTCGCCGAGATTGCCTTCCAGAAAATCGCGAACTTCCCGTCCCCTTTCTCCGATCAGCGCGATAACGTTAATTTCGGCTTCCGTGTTTCTGGCGATCATTCCCATAATGGTGCTCTTGCCCACGCCTGCAGCCGCAAAAAATCCTATTCTTTGACCTTCTCCGACGGTCAGCGTGCCGTCTATCGCACGAATGCCTACAGCCAGCGTGTTTTTTATCCGGCGCCTTTTCAGAGGATCGGGAGGCGGACTGTGCACAGGATACTCCACCGTATCCTGCAGCTCTCCCTTCTCTTCAACGTCGAGCGGCTCTCCCAATCCGTCCAGGACCCTTCCCAGCAGACTCTCTCCTACTTTTATAGTCATTGAATTGCCCGTCGGGAGAATCTCGCTGTCCGTACCTATGCCCTCCAATTCGCCCAGAGGCATCAACATGACGTGATCGCCTTTGAATCCGATGACTTCGGCTTTCAGCGGCTTTCCCGCATTGTGCGACTGTATCAGACATAGTTCGCCGACCCTTACTCCGGGAACAGCCGCTTTAATCACCAGTCCCACAATTTCCACGACGCGGCCCCGCGCTTTCAACGGACTTATGTCGTCTATAATCCTTAAATACCTGCTTAATTCAATTTTGTTCCCGGATTGAGCCACTGCCTCTCTCCTCAAACGCTTGTGTTCTTCACGGCCAACAATTTCCTGGCCAAAAATATGACGATGGCCCAGGGGACCAAAAAGAGAACTACGCCGCCGATCAGCAGCATCCGCAAGGGTTTTTTTGAATTCTGAGTCAACGTCAGAGGCCCGAAATGAAAAAGTTTTTCCGATTCTCTTTTTTCTATGATTTTTTCCGTTGAAATTATAATAACGTTGGAAGTCGTCAGGTTCTCTACAGCCCTGGACACCAGGCTCTTTATCTCTTCATCGCTATAAGGCTTTTCTCCTCCCGGCTCAGGCCTGTATTTGATCAAAACCGATGCCGTAGGGTCCGGTATGGTTTCATCCGGCAAATAGGCATCCTTGTTGGGCATCACAACATGAACGCGAACATCCACCACACCGTCAATTCTTTCTATCGTTTCAGCTATTTCACCCTGATAAGCCTGAATGAGTTTCGCTTGTTCCTCCAGTTGGGTGGGCATAAGACCGGATTGCTGAAAAACGTCTTTGAATCCCGTCCCCTTGGGTCGCGGCAGGTCCATATCCAGTAATACTTTTCTCGCCTTTACCGCATCCGCTTCATCGATAAGTATCGTCCAGGTACGGTTTCTGTCATCACCCGCTGCTGCCTTTTCGCCTTTTATGCCGTACTGGTCCAGTATCACCAGAATCTCATTCGCTTCCCGCTCCTCAAGATCGTGCAATAATTCTATCTTGCAACCCGTCAGGAATAAAACCGCCGTCGCCAGAAAAATAAGCGCCGCCCGTCGCCTCATCCTAGCTCCTTTCATAAATAAACCTTTCAACTGTCTTAAATGAGGAATAAAAATGTCGACTTTTTATCCCGCAATTACCTCTTGAATTAAACTTTTCCGTTAACTTCCCCGTCAATTCACGCATGCTCCGCAATTGATTCCCTCAGAAGAAAAGACGGATTTCTCCTGCACCGTCATACCTGAGTATTCATCGTCGTTTTTATGCCCGAAACAGCCTGCTCGACCACTTTGCTGGTCAATTCCAGCTCCTGAGTGAACCGATAGACGCCTGTCTGAATGACCATGAGTTCCTGGGGAGAAAATTTTTTCCCGCTCAGCGCCATGTCCATGATCTTATCCACCTTGTGCTGTCCCTCGACTATGCCGTTAAGAACATCCTTGATGGAATTGCCTCTGGAAATGGACATATCGACCTGTCCCACTTCAGTCGCCTGCATCGATTCCGTCTTTCCCATCTCAGCATTCTGATCCATCATCTGGTTCATCACCTGGTCGAACTTGCCGACTTGTTCCGATGCTTTTACGCTTTCTTCGGCCAGCTTCTTGGCTATATTGGCAGCCGTCTGGCCGGCGCCTGTAATCATTGGTCCCGCCATGACGATACCCTCCTTTCTGCAAAAATGCAGAGTTATTCCGGTTAAGTGACTTCGTCCGGCGTCTTAACGCCGAAACCCGCCAGTATTTCTTTCAATTCCATCAATATTTTCGTGTGCAGTCGCGACAGCCAGCTTTTCGACAAATTCATAATGCGTCCGATTTCTATAAGGGTCTTATTCTCATAATAATACATGTAAATAAACCGTCGATCCTGGTCTTTCAACCTGTCCAGCATCTTCCTGATTAGTTCTCGCTTCTGTATCTTACCGTAAGCCCTCTCAGGATCGACGTCGTTCTGATCCTTCGGCTCAAGCTCGACCGCCGCATCCAGAGAAATAATGTAGATTGGAATCAATGCGGAAATGACCTGTTCCAATTCATTCGCTTCCTCTTCAGCCCCCATGTCAGAAGGACTCTTGCCGCTTGAAACGAACTCGTTCATAAACTCATTAGCCGATTCCTCAAATTTCTGTTTGGCGTATTGATTGCGATTGAGCCAGCCGAATTCCCTTAAACCGTCGAATATGGCGCCTCTGATCCTGTAATAAGCGAACGTTTTAAAACTTATTCCCTTGGCCGGATCGAAACGTTCCGCAGCTTGAACCAGTCCGAGGTGACCATAAGCGACCAAATCTTCTTTGTCGACCCAAGGAGCGATCGTTTTGGAAATATTGGAGGCTAACTTCTGCACGTAGGTTATATTTTTCTTTATCAGAATCTCTTTTTGCGTAGCGGCGACGGATTTCATGATATAATTTCCAACCTGAAGCCTGATAAGCAGAAAATGAAAACCATAAGTCGACCGTACTTATCCAGGAGCCTTTCGTAATATTTCAATATAACAGATTCAAGCCGACAACGGCAAATTTCATTCACCGACCGCAGCAGCCTTATGTTCATCATTGAATCTTTTAATACTTTGAATCTGCGCATTCTATCAACCTCGACGTTTCTGACCGTCATTTTGATCTCTTCCGTCACTGCCGCCCTGCTCTCGAGAGCCGTCCTCGGTACTTCCCTCAGCAGGTTTTATCCTGGTTTGGGCGATCGGAATTTCCAGCTTAGCCGTCACCAAAGCTCCGAATCCTCCGGGTAAATTAATTTTTTCTTTATGATCCGGGGCCTGGGTGAAAGAACTGACGGAATGCAGATAGGACAGGTAAATGATGTTTTCAGCAGGATTAAATCGGGCAGCCAAGATAAGCGCGGGATAGGGAATGCCGTCGAACAACATGAATCCGCCCGGCGCAAAACGTCTGACGACAGGTTCCGGCAAACTCCGTGGATAATTCTTCATATTGAAAGAAATGCCGGGCTCTTCAAATTCCCCTTCCGTCGCAAGCGCGGCCTGAAGCCGCGGCTCTGAAGCGCTTTCTGCTCCTCTCCCGAAAATAGTCAATTTTGCTCCATCCGCAACAGGAACGGTATGAACGGAATATTGTCCCGGCAGACCGGGAGTATCCCCAGTCTTCCGATACCCCTTATCAAAATCGCTATCATTGACTTTCCTCTGCGACTTATCCCCTTCCCTGAACTTGAAATCACGTTGATTGCTTTCCCGCACTTTGGACGCTTCGCTCTCCGAGAAATAACCTGCAGGAGCCAGGTCAGAAAAAACCGTATCGGGAGGTAACGGCATTACCGCGGGATCATCGAAGTCCGGCGAGGCATTTGCCGCATTCATCGCCTGTGCGTCAACCGGTTTGAGCCTCCGGGTGAGGGAGTAGATGAAGTCCTTTGAAAGCTCAATCAAGCCGGCCTTATCGGCGTCAGTAACGGGATAACCCGCTTCCTGATTGATTCGAATCTTCGGGGCTTCAGTTGGCGATGTCATTGCGGGTGAAGACGATGCCGGTAAGGTACCCGCTGGAATTATCCCATATAAGCGTTCTCTCAGAGCATGCCCCCTGGGATCAAACCATACGCCCTGCTTGATCAATCCCACCGCCTGGCTGTCTTCCTGAATGTCGAGAGCCATTTTTTCGAGTGTGGCGACATCCAGCATGCCGGTTTGCTTTAATCCTTTAAAGCTTTGATATGTCATAAGGACCGTTTTGATTTCATCCGGAGACATTCCGGAAAAAATGTTCTGTATCGATTTCCTTCCGGCGAATCCAAGGACCGGTTCCGTCATGCCGCTCGCCTGATTTCCTTCGACTGATTTCGCCACGGCCCGGAACAAGACTGCGGGTAAAGCCGCATGCTGCTCAATAATCCGGGCCGCTGCGGGCGTTTTCGACAAATAACTTTTCAAATTCTGAGGATTCACAGGCAACCGGTCAATCAGATCAAACTTTTCCCTGCCCGTCAGGTCGAACAGGACATTGGAAAAAACCATCCTGCTGATGGGCGCTCTTCTTATCTTCTGAAGAATCCCGAATGTCTTCATATCCAATATTCCGTCGGAAAATTCCAATCCCAGGTCCTCCTGAACGGCAGTCACGGCGCTCGACAACCATTCCGCCGTTCTTTTGCCTCCGTCCATTACCGAAAGACCCATACGCGCTAAAATGTCCCCCATTATTTTTTCGGAAAATTTCAGCGACCGGTCGTCATATTTTGAGAAAGGAACCTTACGGGCCAGCCCTGACTCAAATGAAAGCAGGGATGCCCCAAGCTCGTCAATCATCACTCCGTCAGGCGTATTTCTTAACAGTCCTTCTACGGCTCTCATCGTCTGCAGGTCAAGTATTCCGTGTTGCGGCATTCCGAAGGATTTTTGCACGGTTTTTAAAAATCCCTGTATGTTGAAGTCGCTGCCGGTTTTAAGGTCGACCGGAGTATCGGCTTGAACCGCGTCAATCTGTTGTGACGACAATTTTCTTATCTTCGCCGCCTGACTGAATTTATTCATGAACAGGTTAACGGTCGAATCGGCAATTTTTCCCCCGCCGCGATACATCGCTTCGATTAAACTCCTGTTCGTCTTCGCATCGCCGCCGGTCAAGAGTCCATTCAAATCGTTCAAATTCAAACCCGCATGCCTCATTTTGCCCAGTAAGGACAGGACGTCTTTGTTCAATAATGCGTCTGGTTTCAAACCGGTCAATTTCTTGAATAACCTTATACCTCGCGCGTCGCCTTCAAATCCGGACTCGATTCCCGCTTCTTTCGCAAGCAATGCTATGCGATGCCCATCGATCGGCAGAAGTTCGTCCCTTATCTCGGTCAGCTTCATTCCATGCCAGGTTCGTGAAACGGCGCCGGCGAAATCATTCAAATCAAGCGCTTTCATTATCTCCGGAGGAAACAAAACATTTGCTTCTTTCGTTATTTGCAGGGCTTGCGCCGGCGTTCCCTTTTTTCCTATAATATGTGAAAAATCATTCAGAAAACTCTTTATCGAAACCTCATCGAAGGCGCCGTACATTCTTGAAATAAAATTTTTTCCTTCCACCGATCTTCCTAACTCGTCCCGGATGGAATCAACAAAAGCAGGAGAAAAAAATCGCTCCGGCTTCCCTGAACGTGCATCCGGCTTAAACCCGGAGAATTCGGTTGCCCTGGCTCTTTTACCGGTTCCTTCCCGTGAAACAAAACGGTTCTCTGTATTTAACCCCCGGCCTGATGTTGCCGGTCCAGCAGCATTCTTGTCTGCGGATTTTTGCAAAACTCTGCCGGTTAATGCCTGCAAAGTTGCCCTGTTCAATCTCCCGTTCGATTCTAATCCCTCGCTTCGTTGAAATTGCCTCAGCAAAACCGACAGATCACCGTCCGTACCACCGGCTGTTCCGCCTTCCATCAGCAATTGCCCCACGAAATTTTTCAGTACGGGCCCGAAACGGGAATCTTTCACTTCGACGCCGGCATCACCTGAAATTTCCTGTTTCAAAGGATGCCTTTCCAGGATAGGGAATTCAGCCGGATTCGAAACGGGATGCTGCATCTCCTGCAAAAACTGCAGAGTCTCACGGTTTAATACTCCGTCAGCTTTGAATCCGAATTCGCTCTGCAAAACCATTAAATCGCTTTTAATCCGGCTTACGTCAGAAACATCACGGTTTTCCCTGCCGGCATTCAGATCGGAAGCGGCAGAATCTCCCAGGACAGCATTTTTATTCGTCTTTTCTGAATTGTGTTCCAGCCCCCCTAAATTTGACAGCGTCCCTCTCTTGGCCGGCATTTCCGTTAAAACAGTCTCTCCTCGTTCGCTGGAGATAAACTGCGCTGACTTTTGAGCAATACCTAAACGGGGCAGTATATTCTTTAAAAAATCAATCGTCTCAGTACGTTGACCGGCGGGAAGCTCGTCTAAATCCGTCAACTGTTCCGACGTTTTCATTACTTCAGGCATTATCAGTTTATCTTTTAAGACGCTTTTCGATCTCATGCCCCTGTTTGTGCTCAGAGGTTCCCCCCTGATCGAGCCTGACCCGGCAGAATCCCCCAGACTCATGCGCGTATGCACAGGTTTCCCCGACGCCTTTTCTTTGGTCTGGTCCGCTTTCAGGGCATGGTTTACTACACCTCTGCTCTTCAGTCTTCCCGAAGACTTCTCCCCTGAATCACCTGCAGGATAAGACCCCTTGCGCTTTCCCGAAAATTCTGCCGAACGCCCTTCTTCTCTGCTTGAAACCTTTTTGTCGCCCGACCAGGTTTTTGACCGCTCGCCGCCGCCAGTCAGACCGCTTCCTTCTTTTCCTTCCGCTGATTCGACCTCTGCAGCAATCCTCCCGGACTCCAGTCCGCCGATGCTGTCCAGGAAATTTTCGCGTACGGATGACTCACGTCCCATGAAAATATCTTCCGAAGAATAACTTTTTGCGGGAATTGACTGTTTAGCCTTGCCGGTACCAGCCCCCTCCGTACCGGTCCTCCCGGTAAGATTTCCCGGACCGGCCCGTTCCTGTATTGATTCGGAAGAACCCTCAAGCCCGGAAAGCGCCTTTTTTCCTCCGCGTAAAAAAAGCGGTAACCATTGAATTTTTTGAAAGCGGCCAATCATGATGTCTTCGTCCGAAAACGTATGTTTTTTTCAGTTCAGTTCAAACCGAAACTAAAGATTCTCTATACTGGAAAGCTGATTAAGGATTTTTGTTATTTTTGAGGTCATTTCAGGGTCCTTGCCGACAAAATCTTTAATCCTGTCCTTCATTTCCGATAATCCCTTTTCATCCAGAACTTCAGGCGACAATTTTTCTCTTATTATCCTGTCCACGGCCAATTCAATGAATTTTTCCCTGCCGGTTTCATCCTGTTCCAGTTTTTTCCCGTCCATTTCCTTTTTTATCGCTTCAAGCAAAGCCGAATCCATCTTTTTAGCTTCTATTCCCTTTTTATCTTCGACCGCTCCTTTATCTTTTTCCAGGGCGAAATCTTCCGCTTTTTCCGCTTTTTTTCGTTGAATTTCCCGGATATTTTCCAGATTCCGCGGAGATTTAACCGACGGATCGATCTTCATTTTTGCACCTCACATCATACAAAGCATACTGCCTGTTTCAGAAGTAAAAAACCTATTATGGCACTGAGATTCGAAAAGCAATCGCTGAAATAGAATGATCCTATTCCAATTCTTCATAGAATTGTTTCAGAGACCTGGCAAAATCGCCGAACGGTCCCGTGGGGTCATTCCTCAAAGCTTTATTTATCAGCTCTTCTCCTTCATCCTTACGATTGCTGAAATAAAGAAACTCAGCGTATGCGGTTTGAGCGAAGGGGCTTTCCGGATTGATTTTCAACGCTTTTTTGAAAGATTCTTCGGCTTTGTCCATTTCGTCCCTGGCAAAGTACAGGTTGCCCAGCGCCACCTGAGGATGCTCCATGTGCGGAATCAGGGGACTCAACCCGGTAAAAACTTTTTCAGCTTCTTCGTCTCGTTTCATATAAGCCAGCAATTGCCCGGCTTCCAGCAACATCTTTATCTCATCCGTGCTGATCGGAACTAACGGTTGTGCAGAATTCACGATATATACTCCCTTTATCTTGCTGTCTCAGGTCTGTCGTCCATTAAATCTACTTGATGTTCCTGACGGCTGACATCGTAGCATCATGACGGGCTTTTGATACGTTGGACAATGCGGTATAAGTCATCACCTGCTTCTGAATACGATATTGCAGCATCAACATATCCGTCATGCTCATGTCAGGCATATCGCCATCCATCATGTTTCCGTCGCCCGGAAATTCTCCGCCGCCGCCTGCACCCTCAGCGCCTATGGCATTTCCTGCAGTCGCAGCCGCAGCCCCGGCGCCCATGACGGCAGCCTTTACCACTGTACCGCCCGGAACGAAACCTGCCGCCACGCCTCCGACAGTCCCCAGCGTCTTACCAGCAGCCCGCATGAAACTGCCGAACTTTCCGGACGTGCCGGCCGACTGCTGCGCTCTCATATAATCCGCTCTGTTATAAGTCTGAATTCCTATACGGGATATTGGAGTCGACATGATTTTCCTCCTTGAATTGATATTGAGAAAGCCCCAACGGCTTTCGACTTTCATCCCTGTTATCGGTGAAAATATAAAAAAGTTTCGCTCAGATTCAAAAACTTCTCCGCAGCTCCCCTATTTCTCTTTTATTTCTTCCGTCATAGCTCCCCGGATATTCACCAGTTCCTGAATCAGAGAAATCGATTTTTCATAAGCCGCGAGAGCCGCTTCAGCTTTTTCGATGATCTCAGGGTCCTTTTCCCGCGTAATGATCTCCTCCAGCTTCCCGCACGTAGCCTTGTATTTTTCATTGATTAATTCAAAATTCTCGCTCTCGATTAAATTTTCAATAAAATCAAATCCAAGCGAATCGCTCTTTTTGCTGCCTTCCGGAGGCACATAAGGCCCGCCGACGACACGCGATCCCGCCCTGAACGGTTTCATCTGCTTATCTTTCCCACCGCTATCTTTATCGGCCATCATTTCCTCCTCTCGCCCTCAGCCTTTCAGTGCAAGGCTTAATTTTTCAAAAGAAATTCCTGTATCGTTTTCAACTGGGTATTCAGTTTTGCGTCAATCTGCCCGATCTCCGTATCAATGATACAACCGCCCCGCGGTATGTTCTCATCCCCCCGGAAACTGAGCGATTTAGCACGTCCCAGCATTCCCATCAATTGCTTCTCTTTCCCGATCAAATACTCCAACTCCCCGGGATGAACCCTGACGATAATCTCCTGCTGCTGCCTGACCGCTCCAACTGCCTGCGTCACTATTTTTAAAATGGTCCTGGGATTCATCTTCAACTCATAACCGATGATTTTTTTCGCCACTCGCATCGACAACTTGATAATATCTGATTTTCCCTTCTCCAACAGCTTTCCGTATTCGCGACGCGCTTCCAGCATGATCGACGTCACTTCCGATTTGCCGGCTTCATATCCCTCTTCGTATCCTCGCTTACGCTCCTCCTCCTTTTCCTCTTCCGCCTCCCGCTTTATCCTCGCCGCTTCCGACTCCGCCGCTTCCAATAGAGAACGCGCCTTTTCCGCCGCTGAATACATCGCTCCATCGATTATTTTGCCCTTTCCCGATAATACCTTCTCTATGTCGCCGCGAATATCCGGCTTGCCCTTCTCCTTCTTCCAGTCATCCAAATTTTTGATTATCTTCATGAACGCCCCCGATTATTACTCTGCTTGCCTTGCCTCTTCTAACGACCGGCCTTTTCCATGCGGCCCCGATATTCTTTCAATATATACTTTTTTAAAAGAAAAGCGAATATGATTGATCACTTCTTTCGGCACGTCCGCCAGCGAAGAAACGCCCGGCAGACGCTTCTTTATCTTCGGCGGAAGCTCCTGCAAAATGCGCCTGGAAATTTCCTCCGGCATGTAACGCAGCATCAATGCTATCGTTCTCGGCGACTCGTTCTTCAATATATCCAGAATGACGTCCGCATTATCCAGCTTTATCCCCGCATATTCCCCGGCAAATAAATACTTCTTTACGCTGCTCAATACCATGTCGAACCTTTTTTTCGCAGGAAGCTGCGATAAATCCTCTATCTGTTTTTCCAGATACGAGGCATCCTCTTCAGGAAGATATTTCAGCAAACCTTTGTACCGCTCCTTTTCATACAGCAAAAGCAGAAGCAGCAAAGTGTTTTGTCTTTTTACCGACTCATCCATTCGTCGTCCGATCGAGGATAAGAAATTCTCCCGGATTAAAGCGCTTTGAATCCTCAAACTCTTCTTTAATCATAAAATCATAACTCAAATTGTCAAGCCTGTTGAAAAAATGCACGCGGCGCCGACGTCTTAACTTTCTCGAACGGGAACAGTATCGGGCAGTGTTCATTATCCTCCGATACAGCAAGTTTTTCCTTTTTTTTTGACATTTATCTTTTTTTCCGTAAATTATGCTAACAGTGTGAAGTTTAAAGGGATCAACTTAACAAAGGAGGGAAACTATTGAATATCTTTGAAGCGCTGAAGCGCATCCGGTTAAATTATTTATGGTTTCTGGCGGTCATTCTGATCGTAAGCGGTCAGGTTCATGCCGTTCCGGGAATGATCAACTACCAGGGAAAAGTCGAAGTGGATGATGTACCTTTTACGGGTACCGGGTATTTTCATTTCGCCATCGTCCATAACGACACGGTATACTGGACCAATGACGGGAATGACCCTGTGTTGACGGACGTCGAGCTTGAGGTCATGAACGGACTTTACCATGTCATGCTCGGTCACACGGGAGGCATGGTCCCGATTCCCTCATCCGTTTTTGAAAACGATGAGCTTTATTTAAGGGTCTGGTTCGATGACGGCGTGACGGGTATGCAACAGCTCGTTCCGGACCAGATGATCAGCAGTACGAGCTATGCTTTTCAGGCAGCAGACGTCTATGACCAGGATATAAATCCAGCCAGCGTCAGCATCACCGGATATGCAAAGGGAATGGTCATTAATGCTGATGGCCAGTGGGTCGGCGATCCAACAGGTCTGACCGGTCCTCAGGGCGATACCGGGCCGATGGGGCCGCAGGGCGATACAGGACCGATGGGTCCCCAGGGCGATACCGGGCCGATGGGGCCGCAGGGCGACACAGGACCGATGGGACCGCAAGGCGACACAGGACCGATGGGACCGCACGGCGACACAGGACCGATGGGACCGCAAGGCAATACCGGGCCGATGGGTCCCCAGGGCGATACAGGACCGATGGGACCGCAGGGTAATACCGGACCGGTGGGACCGCAGGGCGACACAGGACCGATGGGACCGCAAGGCGACACAGGACCGATGGGACCGCACGGCGATACCGGACCGATGGGGCCGCAGGGCGATACCGGACCGATGGGGCCGCAAGGCGATACAGGGCCGATGGGGCCGCAAGGCGATACAGGGCCGATGGGGCCGCAAGGCGACACAGGGCCTACTGGTCCCATTGCCGGTTCAGATATGCAGCTCATCTACAACGACGGCGGAATTGCGGGCGGCGCTCAGATTTACTATGACGACACATCACATTTTCTCGGAGTCGGAACTTCAAGCCCAGCCAGAAAACTGCACATATCTGAGGCCTTAAGGCTTGAACCCTCTTCGGCTCCATCAAATCCTTCTAATGGGGATATGTATTTCGACGTGACCGGCGCCCTTTGCTTCCGGGTCGACGACGCATGGACCAAGCTCGCAGGCGACGGAATTTGCGGAATGATTCTATATGACGATTTTGAAGATAATTCAATCAATACAGCTCTCTGGTATCCCTATACCGCCTACGGAGGACAGACAATGGAGACAAATGGTCAGTTGCAGACATGGGGTCATACGGGAGGCTGGACTGGCCTTGGAACTGTGGAAACGGTCCTGCTCAAGCAAGGATGGAAATTTGAACTCGCCGAAGCTTATCAGAATGGCGGACCCGGTTGCCAGGGATGGCACATCCGCGCGATCAACAGCGCTGACGGAAACAATATTGAAATATTGAATAACGTCACATCAGGCTGCACAAATCCGCCGAATTTCGGAGATACCGCTGGAACGTACATTGTTCACGTCGATACGGACGCCGATCTAATCAATATCTACAAGAACGACATCTTTTTGCGAAGTCTCTCAGCACAAGGATCAACCGAATTCAAAATTCATTTTCGCTGCGATAATGTTTATGGCTCAGGTAACTACAGCCACCTGTTTCTGGAAAACATGTGGTGCGTCGATTAATTACCGTCGTTCACTTTTTCTATTCATGGAGACGCGTAAAAACATTCAACTGAAAAGAACCTGAACATAACGAATCAGAGTCAATCACGAACCGGTCGAAAAGGCATATCATCGTAAGCCTTTTTGACCGGTTCCTGTTTTTCACCTTTATTTTCAGTGAATGTTCAAGCAACTGCTGCAATTCGCATGAATAAAGAAAAAATCGGCATATTGAAATTCCGGGACTGATCAGAAGAGGGTAACGAATTGTATTCTTCTTCAAGCCTCTTGTAGAAGCGCAGCGCCCTTTTTCAAGACAGCGAGCGCAACCGGGCGGTTGATTTCGCTCAAGTTCATGCTTGACGTATAAATTGATGAAAATTATAACGACTACGAATCTACAATTATTCAGCGCCTTTCCAAAAACACAATCCGATTTGAAGTTAACTCCTTTACAGGCGCTCGTCAATCGTCCCCTGAAATCGCAAGCGCCGGGAACGGACATGAGCCATAAATACATGCTCCATGGAGGCAGTTTGTACTTGTAATCGCTTTTGGTATCGGTATCGCAATCGAGACAAATAAAAAACGGGAGTTTCCACAAAGCGGAGAGTATCAGACATTGTTAAAGTTTGTTGTCCGAGCGTTAGTTTTTCAGATTAGGCAACGGCGAAGTCGTCCTTCCATATTTTGAACCTCCAGCCTTTTCAGGATCGAGCGTATCAATCAGCTCACTGATATTTTTCATGAGAACGGGAACGGCGTCCCAGCCGGGGCTGAGGCTTTCCTCGTAGTGTTCGCCGGAAGAGGCGGCGTTTGAAGGGTAATCGTAATTGTCCGGGTCGACCAGGTAGCCCATTTCTGCGTTTCCGAGACCTATCAGGAATGGGTAAGTGCAACGCATGTCCTGCTTGATGACCAGGCCGATTTCGGGGAACAATTCACCGGGAAGAGTGGCGAATCGAAGCTGATCGTCCAATTGAAAAACGCATAATTCTATCCCGATATGGGAAGCGTAGTAGAGCCTGATCAATTCCAGTTCGATCAGTCCGTATGTGCTTGCCGCCCAGAAGAGGGGATTCCGGTTGGGAATCAGGATGGTTTTCGTTAATATCTGCAGATCGGGGCTTTCCAGAACAAAGGCGTTTTCAAGCGCTTCCATCGCGTATTGCCCTATGGTATGTCCGACTCTTTCCGCTTCTTCCCAGGTATGCCCGGAGACTCTGGGCGATATAAGGCCTCCCAGGGCGCCGCTGATGAACACGGTATTGCCGACGAAATGTGAGTCCATATATTCGTAAACCCACTGGCAATAATCAGCGGTGATCTCTTGATTGGCGGCGCCGAGGACTTCCGGATGCGATCCGTAATTGATCAACGTGCCGATGGGCAGGCCTTCCGGCGTTTCGGCTGCCAGAACCAGGACTTCTTCATCAACAATGTAAGGCGGACGGGAGTCTCGGGAAAGTTCCGGAATAACATTCGACGCTGTTTTTATTACGGCTTCCTGTGCTGTATTTTCCGCTTCCAGGGCCGCCTGGACCGCCTGATCTATGACGAACGCAAAATATTCGGGATTGATGCCCGAAGAAAAGAGGTTGGGACCCCATAGCCCCAGAGTATCCGGCGCTTCGTGATTATGGGTGCAGCACACGATAACGTGCTGCGGAAGGAATCCGTTTTCCGCCAGCCTGTCCTTTATTTCCTTCACCCGGTTCGGAAGCATTCCGATCAAATCGAATGAAAGGACAGTTATTTTTTGCGCGCCGTTGTCCAAATGAATGCAATTGACGTATATATCGTCGTGTATGCCTTCAGCCGGCCTGTTGATATCGTATCCCGCCAGGTAAATATCTTCCAGGCTCTCCGGCGTAATGACCTTTCTGCAGGAGCCTGCCGAAATCGTCCCCTGTCCGTTTGCAACCCACGTAAAAACGTGAAAAACCAATAATAACGTTATGATGCTTTTAATCCATATTTTCATGATGCAAATCCCCTGTCATTCAATGTTTCTCGATTAATAAAAGGAGAAGCGTCGCCGATCGTACCGGCACAACAAAACATCGGAGTCCGGAGCCAGCAGTGCGGCCCAGAAATATAATCCGTCTCCCTGTCCGGCATCTTCCGGCCATATAAAATCCAGGAGCGTCTCCGAGGTCCTCTCGCAGGGAGCCATTGTTTTCCTTGTCGACCCGGGGATTTCCTGCCATTCGGGATTGAAATAATAAGTTCCCCAGACATCCAATATGACGTATTGATCAGCTTCGACCGGTTCCGGCAGATGATTTTCCGTCGTTACTTCGAGCGTGAATCTGTCTCCCTCCGTATAACTGTCCATATTCATCTCTAAGGATATTCCCAATTTTTCCGGGGCCGGCGGGGAGTCCGGGTCGAAATTCCAATAAAACATTCCGATATGGGCCCCAAATACAAGCTCCGGCAAATTGTCGCCGTTGCTGTCCAGGACTTTCATTCCATTGTGATGCCCCAGCGCTTCGGCATATGGACCCGATGCCCATAGCTGTGTTCTATCTCCTGCGCTGAAAACACGAATAACGTCTGTGCCTGTGAAAACAAAAACTTCGTTATTAATCGTAAACGTTTCAATACCGTATATTTCCTGATTATCCGCCTGGAAATTCCATTCCGCTTCGAGAGTCGTTCCGTCGAAGCAGACAACTTCACCGTGCAGGGTTCCTGCGAGCAAAGCAGGTTTCCGGTCGTTCCGGTTCATCAAGGCCAGACTGCTCAATTCATATTCCGGTCCGCATGTTCGTTCTACCTGCCGGGAGAATCCATCAATAACGTAAAGTTTTTCTCCCCGTGCAACTGCCGCTATTTCCATCTGGGCATCCTCATCCACATCGCAACACTCCATATCGATGATCACACCGTCGCCGAGAGTTATTTCTTCTTCATCAGCATATTCATCGCCTGACAAAACAAGTATGTTGCCGTATTCATCGCCGAGAAAAATTTCGGATGCGCCGTTTCCGTCTGCATCACAAAGCAGGACTGAATGAAAAATCCGTAAACTGTATTCCTCCGAAGACCATTCTATTGTATGTTCTTCACCCATATCGACGATTATTACACGGCCGTCGCCGTACTGGGGCAGGCGATCATGTCCCGTGATCACCAGTTCCGGTTCGCCGTCCGCATCAGCATCTCCCGTGGTGACGGCATCGAGATAAATTTCCTGCAATAGCGGCTCTTCCGGCAACCATACAGGCTCGAATTCCGGCATCTTCCATATCATGATTCTGCCGCCCCGGGGATGCCTGCAACTGTCGAAACTTATCGCCGGCAGAAGAGATTCCCCGCTGCATTCCGTTAATGGACCAAAAACATAAGGACCCTGGCGTGACGGTTCGTTCCAGACCGTCATATCGTCATCGCCGTTTTTGTGGATATGCATGGCTCCCGTGGTTGACGTAATTGATGAAACGACTGCATCGAAACAACAGGGGCGGCGCGATCCCGCCAAGATTCGGCCGAAGGAACTGTATTCTTTCGTTTTGACCTGCCAGGTCATATCATGAGTCGACGGATCGAAGGCTTTCAAATAACCATACATGCCGGCCAGCAGCTCCGCCGGCCGCTCGCCGTAAGCCGGCACGGCAAGCAGTCTGCTGACGAAAGAACCGGCATCGAATTCCCATTTTAATCTCTTCATATCCGCATCATATAACCGGATATGCGCTCCATAAGCTGAAGCCGGCTCCGGCAGCCCATCGCCGTCCATATCTGCAGCGCACAGAGAATACCCGAATCCTTCTGAATTCGTCCAATCTTCCTCCCCGGTCAAACCGTCAACCACATGACCGACATTCTCCCACAACTCATTCACAATGATCTCGGCTGCGCCGTCGCCGTCAACATCCGCCACGACATATTCGCCGATGCTCGGATAACTCAATTCCCATACAAACTCGAACGTATTGCCGTCAACGATCTTCAACGGCTCTGATTCATTCTGTTTGACTACAATGTCATTGATCCCGTCCCCGTCCAGGTCCCCTGTTCTCACTGATTCGCATGCCTTTAAAAACGTCATGTCATGAACAGCGACCCGAACCAAGTCGGTTCCATTAAGCTCATCGACATAGCCGTCGGTTCGGAATACCAGTACATTTCCACCCGGTCCCGAATGAGGAAACGGAACAACATCGCATATTCCGGCCTCCCCATAATACCGCGAAAACTTTTTTATGCTTATTCCATCTATTCCTGTCTGATAAAGCGCAACATGACCGGCGCCGTCAAACGAAAAGCCTGTTGATGCCGCCAGCAGCTCCTCTATGCCGTCGCCGTCGAAATCGGTCATGTAACCGCCCCGGCTGCCGAAATCATTCCCCATATCGATATAAACCCAGTCTGCCGGCCTATCATCACCATAAGCCCGGCCTGAAAAAAGTAAAATAAACGCTATCGCCCATAAAATTAAAAACCGCAATCCTAAAATGGAAATACTTTTTGAATGTCCTCCAGTTATTCTGATTAAACGCCTCATCAGGTACCTCCTCAACAATGCCTTCATTTATAAATCCTCACGCCGCTATTTCCTCCTGAAAGTATTTTCGTCCAGCCCCCTGCTCCATTGCGCATCCCGCACTGCTCAAAATCAACCTAAAAAACGGCCCTCCTGTCCTATCCATCATTTCCCCTGTTTCCGGGCTGCGTGAGATTCCTTTTAGATTCTTCATTGTAATGCCTTTTATTAATCCTGGCAACTGCTTCCTGCAGCTTGACTTTGGACGCGAAATAAAGAAATATTGAGTCATGATACGCCTAGGATTATGCTGCATATTCGTCAAACAGCCGATAAAGTTCAGACGGACGACCGCGAAAGCGCTGCAAAAGTCATCACGGGCGGAAGCATTGCTGAAGTTATCTGAACTGGCGCTTCATAATGCGAAATCGCTTCAAAAAGCCCTGCATTTCTGCCGCCAAAATCGAATCGGGGCCTTTCGAGTTTTAAGCCAGGTTCTGCCTTTGAAAACTCATCCTGATGCCGGTTATGCAATGGAGGAACTTCCGAATTACGAGGAAATAATTCATGAATTCAAAATATGCGGAAGCACGGCACGCGAGGCGGATATAAGATTGTCGTTTCATCCCGACCAGTTTATTCTGCTCAATTCTCCGAGGGCGGAGGTCGTTGATTCGTCGGTGAAGGAACTGGAATACCAGGCGGAAGTCGCTGACTGGATAGGCGGAGATGTTTTGAATATCCACGGCGGCGGGGGTTACGGCGACAAAGCTGCAGCGCTTGACCGGTTAAAAAAGTCCATAGAAAAGCTTCCTGATCGGATTCGTCAAAAACTGTCACTGGAAAACGACGACAGGGTGTATTCTCCTTCCGAATTGCTGCCGGTATGCCGTCAGATGAATATTCCTTTCGTTTACGACGTTCATCATCATCGCTGTCTGCCGGACGGTAAAACGATCGCAGAAACAACGGATGAAGCCGTAAAGAGCTGGAATAGCGAGCCGCTATTTCACATTTCAAGTCCGATTAAAGGGTGGGAAGGACCAAAACCAAACCGCCATCACGACTACATCGACATTAATGATTTCCCCCCGGAATGGCGGGAAATTGACTTAACCGTCGAGGTGGAAGCCAAGGCCAAGGAACTGGCCGTGATAAAACTGAGAAAAGACCTGGAGCGGCTGGGCATAGAAATCAAAACGCGGAAAACGGAAAATCCGGGGCATTGAACCGATTCATGCCTGACGTTTCATTGGCCGGGCTGAAGCAAACTGTAATCCTGGGTCTGGTTGAATTTTTCCAGAGTTTCCACCAGCCGTTCATCGCCCGGCCGAATAAATGAACCCCCTTCAACAGCCAGATTCTCATCAGACAATCCCACGAAAATGGAAAGCGGTTTTCCCCTTCCGTGACGCACGGCTGCAGCCACATCACGAAGATAGGGAGGAACATATTTTCCGTCTGCAAAAAATTGCTCCAACAGCGTACCCCTGGCGACGAAAGTAGGGTTCAAGTGCATATTAATCCGTATATCATACTTCGCAGAGGTTCGACTTAAATAATCAATCGCCCGCCGGACGTCTTCCTTCGCCTCTTCATCGCTCATCCCCGGAACAGGTTTCTGCATAAAATAACATTTCAGCCTGTAACCGTAAGGCGCAGCCTTTCTTACAAGCCCTTCAAACATTTCCAGAGTCAGACCTTTCCCGAACACATCATTGCGAACGCCATCGTCAAAAGCTTCAAAACCGACGGCAATTTCCAGTTGGGTAGGCGTTTCGTTTTCGGACAATCCTCGCGATAAAAATTCAAGTTCAGCAAAATCCGCAAATTCCGCCCGAGTTTCAATAGTCAGGACATTCAGGTCAGGAAAATGAAAATTAATCATGGCTATCAGGTACATCAAAGCCGTTGAAGAAAAAGTAACCTCATCAAGAACCGAACCATTATTACTGACAATGACCTTCCGGATATCTTGACCGCAACGCACAACATCAGGATGACGGAACACGTTATCGATCTGAGCCATTAAATCACGGTAAGATACATGATCCCGCGACATCTTGGCCGGCAGATTGCACCCCAGGCATCGAGACCACCGGCAAGCCTGAGTATAAAAAACAATAAACAAAATCAAACCTTCATCAGACCGTTGAAACCACATGTCCGCCGGCTGTGTGGAATCATGAGTCTCATCAAACTCATAAGTCTTTCCCGCTTTCCGTGACAGCAGTTCAATCTGTTCGGCAATTTTATCAGAATTCATTGAAGCATCCTTCCCTTATCTCCGCAATAGAATTGTAAACGGAATTGAAAGAGTTTTCAACGACAGCCAGGAAAGAGCTTTTTCCGCTGTGCAGGATTTTGGAGAAAAATTTTTCCAAGTATTCCA
>CAZUFC010000080.1:0-40120 GCA_964619725.1 uncultured bacterium
ATCAAAAACCCAAGTGGCTGTCCAGCATTAAATTTTGAATCGACAATCGAGTTTAAATTTTGAATCGACAATCGAGTTTATGGACAGGCACTAGCTAATTGCTTTCATTTTGCAGGGGTTTTTGCATTCAGCGCATTCTTCAAAAAGTTACCGGTATATGAGTTATTGTTCCGAGCGATTTTTTCCGGGGGCCCCTCGGCGACAATGTACCCGCCGTCATCTCCGCCCTCCGGTCCGAGATCGATGATCCAGTCTGCGGTTTTTATTACGTCCAGGTTATGTTCAATGACCAGAACAGTGTTTCCTTTTTCTACGAGTCTTCTCAAAACGGCCAGCAGTTTTTTGATATCAGCGAAATGAAGGCCGGTCGTAGGTTCATCCAGGATGTAGAAGGTATTGCCGGTACCTATTTTGCTCAGCTCCCTGGCGAGTTTTACTCTTTGAGCCTCTCCCCCTGAAAGCGTAGGAGCGGGTTGGCCCAGTTGGACATATTCCATGCCGACGTCTACAAGCGTCTGAAGATGTCTTTTGATAGGCGGAATATTTCGGAAAAGTTCAAGAGCGGCATCGACCTCCATTGCAAGAACATCCGCGATGTTTTTACCTCTGTATTTCACCTCCAGCGTTTCACGATTGAATCTTTTTCCTTTGCATACGTCGCACGTCACATAGACGGTCGGCAAAAAATGCATTTCAATTTTTTTCACACCATCGCCTTTGCAGTTTTCACAGCGTCCTCCCTTAACATTAAAAGAGAACCTGCCCGGTCTGTAACCCCTTATTTTAGCTTCCGGAGTTTGTGCGAACAACTTGCGGATGTGGTCGTATACTTTGATGTAGGTGGAGGGATTGGAGCGTGGTGTCCTTCCGATAGGTTTCTGATCGATGTTGATGACCTTATCGATTTTTTCAGCGCCGGTCATGCGATCATGCTTACCGGGAGAGCGTCCGGAATTGAACAATTTTCTGCTGAGCGCTTTGTAAAGGATGTCCGCAACAAGGGAACTTTTGCCGGACCCTGAAACGCCGGTAACGCAGGTGAAGAGGCCCAGTGGAAAAGCGACGTCTATGCCTTTGAGGTTATGATGGGAGGCGTTTTTAATTTTTATGAAACCTTTTTTAGGGGATTTACGCTTTTCAGGAATTTCTATCCGCATATCGCCCTTCAGATATTTTCCCGTTATGGATTCCGGGGCTGCCTTGATTTGATCGGGCGTTCCCCGGGCTACGATCCTGCCGCCCGCATATCCTGCACCCGGACCGAAGTCCAGAATATAATCGGCCGCCTCAATTATTTCGCGATCATGTTCCACTACAATAACGCTGTTGCCGGCATCACGCAGTTTCAATAACGTTTCCAGCAGTCGACGGTTGTCCCGCTGATGCAGGCCGATAGTCGGTTCATCCAGTATGTAAAGCACTCCGACCAGGCCCGAACCGATCTGACCCGCCACTCGAATCCTTCGCGCTTCCCCGCCGGAGAGAGTCCGCGCCTCCCTGTCCAGCGACAGATAATGCAATCCGACATTCAACAGGAATTGAAGTCTTCCCGTTAATTCGCGGATAACCTCCTCAGCGATGATTTTTTTCCTTTCATCCAGTTCCAGCGCATTAAAGAAATCGATGGAGTCCCTTATCGATAAGCTTGTAACATCAGCGATGGAATAACCGTTGATCTTCACCGCCAGACTTTCCTTCTTCAAACGGGCGCCGCCGCATTCCGGACAGGGAGTGTCGCTGATGAATTTTCCGTAATACCTTCTCTGCCATTCTGAATTTGTCTGAACGTATAACCGGTTTATCTCATGCAGTACACCCCTGACCGGACGCTTGAAACTTCTTGAAACTTCGTGGTTGCTCCAGGTGAATTGAATCTTTTCCTTGCCCGAACCGTGCAAAAGTACATTTTTTATCTTGTCGTCCAGGTCTTTATAAGGAGTATTGAGATCGAAACCATAGTGTTCCGCAACGCTTTCCAGGGCCTGCCTCCGCCACGATTCGGGTTTCTCTCCCAGCTTGCCCCAGAATATTATCGCTCCGTCTAATATGCTTTTTTCCTCGTCGCCTATTATCTTATCAATGTCGGCCTTCAGATATGTTCCTATGCCTTTGCAGACCGGACACATTCCCTGGGGACTGTTGAAAGAGAACTTCTGAGGCGTCAACGGGCTGAAACTCAAACCGCAGCGGAGACACGCCGCATGCTCGTTATAATAAACATCCCGGTTCGTCTCATAATCATTGACGATTAGAATGCCGTCCGAAAGTTTTACCGCTGTTTCAATCGAATCAGTTATCCTGGAGTACATTTCCGGTTTTACCCTGATCCGGTCCACCACTATCTCCAGATTATGCTTTTTATTTTTATTCAATTGCGGAGCCTCATCCAGATCGATCAGCTTTCCGTCGACTCTCGCCCTTATGAACCCCGATTTTACGCCCCTGTCGAAAAAATCGCGATGCTCTCCCTTCTGATTTCTGATCACAGGAGCCGTCAGCATTATCCGGCGTCCGGAAAATTCCTTCAGAACAGATTCCGTCATCTGCTGGACCGATTGAGAACTTATCTCGCTTCCGCACTGCGGGCAATACTGGGTCCCTGCTCGCGCATATAAAACCCGTAAATAATCATATATCTCCGTTACTGTCCCTACAGTAGAGCGGGGGTTGGCGCCCAGCGTTTTCTGTTCGATCGATATCGCCGGAGACAACCCGGATATCAAGTCCACAGCCGGCTTCTCCATCTGTCCTAAAAATTGACGGGCATAACTCGACAATGATTCCACATACCGGCGTTGTCCCTCGGCATACAACGTATCAAAAGCAAGCGACGACTTCCCCGAACCGCTCACTCCCGTAAATACCGCCAGCCGGTCTCGCGGAATCTCCAGATCAATGCTCTTAAGATTATGCTCTCTGGCTCCCTTGATGATGATCTTTTTGTCCATCTTTCTGCTCTCAACCCTCAAAAGGGCCCTTCTCAAATCCGCTGAATTGGTTTAACATCGGTTACGACAACCCAGTTGATTGTCCTGCTAGAACATAATGAAACATCCCAGCAAAGTGAACCTTTAAATGAATCCTTCGCAAAAAAAATCCTTCCGTCTCTCTCAAAAAAACGACGCAACCTTTCCCACGCCGCTGATCGTCGCCCTGCGCCCCTGGATACTGGGATTCCTCCTCGGCAGCTTCTTTACGCAAAACACCACGATTATCGCCTGTTCCTGCGCCGTCGCCGCCTTTCATCTGATCCTCTGGCTTTATTGCCTCTTCTCCGTGCATTGCACTCTCTTCGGTAATATGGTGAACCGGCTCCCTTCACACGAAAAACTCGTCGCCTTCACTTTCGACGACGGTCCCGATACCGAAAAAACATATTCTATACTGGAAGCGCTCGAAAGGGAAAATGTTAAAGCCGCTTTTTTCACCATCGGAAAACGCTGCCTTCAGAATCCGCAGATCATCAAAACCATCGCCGAAAAAGGACATGCCGTTGAAAATCACACCTTTTCCCACTCCCCCTTTTTCCCCTTATTTCCCGCCTCCAAAATAAAAAAAGAACTGGAATCCGCCTCACGAATTATCCAACGGCTTACAGGCCGACCACCCAGATTCTTCAGACCGCCCGCAGGCATTAAAAATTTCAGCATCCTGAAAACCGCACATTTGCAAAAATTGACGCCTGTCGGATGGACTGTCCGTTCACTCGACTCCCTTCCCTTATCGTCGAATTATATCCTGAAACGTCTGAAAAAGAAAACTGTTCCGGGCGCCATACTGGCCCTCCATGACGGTTTGGCGGTTAAAAACAAGAAAAAATCCTCCCTTTCCGCTGAAGAGCTGCAGAAATTGATAAAACATTTAAAATCAGAAGGTTATCGTTTTGTTTCTTTGGAGGCAATACGGGACTGAATGAAGCCGCCTGTAGATTTGAAACAAAATATTGCCTTGAGTCATAATAAGGTTTATACTTTTCCCCGGCATAGATACCTGAGAAGGTGAGGTTCGTTTTAAAATGAAAGAAAAAAGTCTCAGTCAGTCAATCGATAAAGTTAAAAAGCATATCCTTTCCCGCTCCATTTATTACGGGTCCAATCTTCTGGCTGTCCGTTCGGACAAGACGCTGATAAGGATAACGCGGATGGCGGAAAAATTGGTCGGCAAGGATTACTATGTAAGGGAGATACAACGCATAAGGCGGATGTTCGAATCGAACCATCCGACTATGACCATAGCTCGAAATATACTAAGAAAAACGAATCCCCGTCAGCGCAAGAAGCTGATAGATTGCTTCATCATAAACCAGCTTCTGATCGGAACGAACAAGCGGAAGGATTTTTCGGAGACGCCCGGCGGTTTTTATCCGCCCGGTTTTTTTGTTCTTTCTCCGACCATGAATTGCAATCTTCACTGTGTGGGATGTTATTCCAGCGGTTACAAGAAGGACAAGGGATTGTCGTTTGAAGTTATGGATGACGTTCTGACTCAGGCCAAGGAAATGGGGATGTATTTTTGCGTGGTATCGGGAGGCGAGCCGTTTTTGAATCCTCATCTGACGGATATTTTCGAGAAGCACAATGACGTAGCGTTTCACGTATTTACAAACGGAACGCTGCTTGATGAGAGGACTCTGGAGAGGCTGGTGAAGGTCGGCAACGTGCTGCCTGCGATAAGCATCGAAGGGTATGAGGATTTTACGGATAAGCGCCGCGGCAAGGGTCATTACAAAAGAGTCATGAAGGCCATGCGATTGTGCCGTGAAGCCGGGTTCCTTTTCGGTTTTTCCGTGACATACACGCGGGAAAACGCCCAGACGACGACATCGGACGATTTCGTTGATTTTCTGGTGAACCAGGGCTGCATACTGGGCTGGTATTTCTGTTACGTCCCCGTAGGTAAACAACCCGATCCCGACCTTATGCCGACTCCTGAACAGCGTGATCACCTGAGAGAACGGATACAGTATTTCAGAGACACCAAGCCGCTGCTTTTCGGCGATTTCTGGAATGACGGCCCGGTCGTCGGCGGTTGTATAGCCGGGGGAAGAAAATATTTCCACATCAATTCACGCGGCGACGTGGAACCCTGCGTTTTCTTCCAATATTCCACACACAACATAAAAGATTCAACTCTTAAAACAGCGCTCAATTCGCCCTTCTTCCAGAAAATAAGAGAGGGTCAAAGAAATAATCCGAACCTGCTCACTCCCTGCACGCTGATTGATAAACCGGAAATTTCGCGCTCGGCCATCGCCTGTTGCGGAGCGAAGCCGTCTCATCCTGAGGCGACCAAATTATGGGAGGACTATGCGGGACTGATCGACGAATATTCAAACTGCTGGTGCGCCATAGCCGACAAAGTATGGGCCATGCATCCGAAAAATAAAAACCGCAACCTGAAATCGCTTGACGAACAGAAGGACGACGAAAAAGAATCGGCTTATTCTTCCGCGAAATGATTTTGTCCATATCAGATGCTCTCCGGATAAAAAACGAAATTCCGAGTGCGTGTCTCTTGCAGGATATTGTGCGCTGAAAGAGTTATGTAAAGGCGCTGATTATTTTAAAAGTTATTGATATTCGGTTATAATTTTATTACATTTTCAGCAGATTCAGGCGGGGTCAGGACATGAGTCGAGTTGAACTTGAAAAAGCCAAACGTTTTAAAGCTCAGGGACATTATTCTCTGATGTGGAATAGTCTGCTTGAATCGGCCCGCCTGGGGGACCCTACAGTTAATCGTGAGTGTCTGGATTTTCTGGAGGAGATAACGGGTTTTGAGTTGGAGCGGATACTGGAGGTTATCGATCAGATTGCCGTGATAGCGGATGATTTTCTTCAGAAGCGGGTTGAGGAGTTGCTGCTGCTCCTCAAAAGGCGTCATCCTCAGTACAAGAGTATGATATATGAAAGGTTATCTCAGTATGTCGATTTATGGAGCGAACTGAAAAAATCTTCAGGAACCCGTAAATACGATCATCTTGCGGAAGCCTGGAATTCCTATTCTTTGCTTGAGCAGATGACGCTCAGTCTTCTGGCGGAGAATCCAAAAGGACTTTCCTGGCCGGAATTACGTGACCAACTGCTGATATTCAAGGGTATTTTCAGCGCTGAAAGGCTGATTGAAATCGTTGAGGGACTTTTTCTTTCCGGCGCGACCGTCGCGGTGACCAAGAAAGGCAGAATCATCAAGCCGACGACTCGAGACTGGCTTCAGAAGCACACTCTCTCTTCCATACACGGCTCGTTCGGTAAATGGATAAGAGACCATCAACCTTTTCCCGTATTGATGAAAAAATGTCGAGCCAAGCTCTTCAGAGAAATAGGATATGATAATTTCATTGATTTTCGGAAGGAGCTTTCGAAGCACCCGGTTCACAGAAGCATATTCCTGGATATGATGCGACTGCCTGCAGTGGAATGGAAACCTCTGGAAAAAGTCTTTTCCGAATTGGCTGAATTGAAGGTTAAATTAAAAACCGGGTATTATGCTCAGTTCAAGAATTTGAAAAACCAGGTTTTAAGCGATGTAGTGGAAGCGATGGGATTGCAGCAGTTGTCCAAACCTTACTCCAAAGGAGTCATTTCCGGAACGAGGATACGGTATCATAAATTGAGGGCGCCGAGTTTCAACCAGGCCGGTTTCCTTATTCTTGCGACACTGGACCCCTTGGAAAACGAATTTAATATGGTCGAACAATTCATCACTGAAATGCATTTCACCAAAAAAGTCGTCATGATACTCACTTTCGGCAACGCCACCGAATTCAAGCAACTGGCAGCCCGTTCAGAGATAGACCTGATCGTATTCGAAGAGGGTGACCTTTTCGATGCGCTTCTGGCTGAAAATATTCAGAAAGCTTTCGTGGACAAAATAATCGATCAGATAGACATATCCATCGTTTCTCCTTATGAAGTTCATTCCCCTGTAACCGAAAACATGTTTTACGGCCGCCTTTCGTTCAGAAAACGAGTCCTTCAGACGGAAAAAGGATATGCCATCGTCGGAGGAAGGCGCCTGGGCAAAACTTCATTACTTTATAAACTGAAAAATGAACTGCAGACGCACGGCACGATCAAGGCTTATTTCGATTGCAGCACCTGCCGGAACGGAATGGACTTGTGTCGCCGAATCAACAAAAAACTTGATTTAAACTCCACAAATCCGGGCGATTATCAGGATTTTGAACAATCGGTGGTGGAGTATTACAAGAAAAACAGGAAAAGAATTATCCTGTTTCTCGATGAAATTGATCATCTGGCCGCTGAAGAAAAGGGAACGGAAAATATTTTCGTATCTTTCCGGACATTGTCGAACGAAGGATACCTGCGTTTGTTCGTTACGGGTTGTCGTGAGTTGTATCTTCAGGTGCATGACAGCAAGTCGCCTTTTCAGAATTTTCTGGAAGTCCAAAAACTGGGTAATTTAGACCACAAAAGCGCCTACAGGCTCGTCAAGGAGCCCCTGGCCGAAGTGGGTATCGGCTTTGATGACGAGCACATGCAAATCAGTAAATTACTGGGCATAACGTCAACGCATCCTAATTTCATACAAATATTCTGTTCTGAGTTGGTGAACACGCTGAATCAACTGAACAAAAGAACGATCAACAACGAGGACATTGATGAAATTGCCGGGGGACACGCCTTTAGAACCGGCATTTTAAATACTTTTTCGCAGAATCTGACCGATTTTGAAAAATTCGTGCTGCTGATGCTGGTGGACCGCCACAGGATAAGACCGGAAGACATAACCGGCGTCCTGGATGAATGGGATACTCCCGTAAAACCTGAGGAAGTGCAGGATATGCTCGATCATTTCCTTTTAACCTCGGTACTGGAAAAGAAGGACAAATATTATTATTTTGCTTATCCTTACCTGCCCGTGGTGGTAAAAGAAGAAGAAATGGACTGGATGATCGGAGACGTTGAAAAAATACTGCATGAAAGACAAAGGGGCCTGGAATGAAAGAATGGGACTTGCCGCCTTTTCCGGACGGACCGATCATATCGGAAGCATGCGAGGGAAATCTGAAGATAGACCGGCCGGAGGAACTGGAGAGAATACTAAGATTCATAAAGCATCAGAAATTAAGTGCGGTTCTGTGTCCGCCCAAATCAGGGCTGACCACTTTTTTGCACAGCGTTAAGGAAGAGCTGCTGAATCGGACAGGGGATGCGAGCCTGCAATGCTGCATTATCGATATGTCTGAATTCATGAATGAAGAGACCTTTTTTTACGATATGATTAAAAAGATCGGCAGGTCGCTTTCTTTGACTCAAGCTGCAGGAGCCTTGCAACCGGATTTGAATGCAGAACCCCTGGACCTTCAAAATTATCTGACAGAAACAATGGAAAAGAGCCGGCAAGAAATAGTCATCATATTCGACGACGTTTATAAAACGCATGAAAATTCGGCTACTCTTCTGCTGAACGTCGTCAGGGCGCTTTTTAATGAGCGGCTCCAATTTCCGCCTCTTTACCGTTTGAATTTCGTCGTCGGAAGCAGCGGCGATCTGATGAGATTGACGAAAACGCGTACCTCGCCTTTCAATATCGCCAATCAGATATATTTGAGCGATTTCAGTAAAGAACAAACCTTGCATATGATTAATAATATGTTGCAAGATTCCAGTCTTAAAACTGACGAGCGCTTTATCGCTGCCCTCTATCAGCAGACTCACGGGCATCCTTATCTCAGTTGCCTGCTCGTTTGTCTGGCCGCAGGGGAAGCCGCAGCCTCCCAGGAGAGCGTGATCGGTTCCAGTTGCGTTCTCAAAGCCGTCGACTCACTGCAGACGGAAGGCGACCCCATGTTTGAACATATTATTAATGAAATAGCAGAGCGTTCTTATCTTAAGAAATTTTTGCGGCAGATGCTTCAGAGGAAAAAAGTCCGGTTTTCGCGTTTCAATTCGCATATGAGGAAACTTGAATTGCTCGGAGTGATCAAGATGGACGACATGGGGTGGTTGCAGTTCAGGAATCCACTTTACGAAAGAATCCTCCAGGAGAACCTGTTATCCGGTGCGGATACGGAGGAAGATAAGCCGGAAAAAAATCAGGAAATATCGACCAGGTACAGGATATTGACTGAACGGGCACGTGGAGGAATGGGCATAGTATGGAAGGCGTTCGATAAAAGGTTATGCCGAATAGTGGCTTTGAAGGCCGTGGCTGAAAACATCGTCGACGATGAAAATTCCGAATTGCTTATCGAAAGGCTGCTGCGGGAAGCGCGAACGCTGGCTCAATTGGACCATCCGAATATCGTGACGATTTACGATCTGGAAAAAGATGCCTCACGGATATATCTGACGATGGAATATGTGGATGGAATAGACGCCCGCCGCTACTTGAACGACAATAATAAATTCGATCCGGCAGCGGCAGTCGAATCAATAATAAAAATCTGCGATGCCTTGCACTATGCCCATCAAAAAGGAGTCATACACCGGGATATCAAACCCGAAAACATCATGATGCTTCCCGACGGGCGAATAAAAGTCACGGATTTCGGACTGGCGAAGATCATACGCCCGCATCTTTTGAAAAACCTGTCCGGCGATGCTTGCGATCCCACACCCAGCGGTTTCATACCCGGAACTTATTCCTATATCGCCCCGGAAACCCTAGCCGGCAGCGAAAGCGATGCTAAATCAGATATCTTCTCCCTGGGCTGCGTCCTGTTTGAATTTCTCTCAGGCGAAAAAGCCTTCAAAGGCGCGTCTCCTCCTCTCATCATCGATGCCGTTCTTAACAAAGAACCCAGGCACGCCTCGGAATTCATGAACAAGGGCGCTGAACCAATGGCGGATATTCTCGCCGGCGCCCTGGCCAAATCACCTGAGGCCAGATGCGATTCAGCGGCTGCGCTCGCTGACAAACTGCAACAATGGCTGATCACTTTTTGTCCATAAACTCGAAGCGCCTGTCCGACCCCCGGCATGCCGGATTGAATTCTAATTTGGGGACTGATCAAACCGGGGTTACACTTCTTTCAAAACTTTTGACGATTTGTTTCAGTAATCGGGGTCAGGATCGTTGCCGGGATCGGGATCGCAATCGGGATCGAAATTGAAACAAAATGATGGGAAGCGCCGTCAAATAGTAACCTCAAAAGACTTTTGTTTGATCAATGCCTTGATTTGAGAACAGACGATCATTAATGAATACGGAAAATGAAAACAGAAAACAACAAGCGGCAGCAAAGCCCAAAAAACTTCGTCCCATTTCCGGGAAATATTGAGCCGTGCTTCTCAGTTCCCGTTGAGATTAAGCAATATTTCGTCGGAAACGCCTCCAAATGCATCTTCAATCGCCCTGATGAATATCTCGACCTTGACGTCCTTTTTGCCCAGATTCAATTGAAAACGGCCTTTCTGCCAGTCCCACCTTCGTTTTTTCTCCAGCCCTGAAGCGTATCGCATTTGACTGAAAATAGGAGCCGCCAGCTCTATGGGCAAAGCCAGTTCCTTTTTCAGACGATTCTCGGCAAAATACCGGATTTGAAGCATCCTGGGACGGGGTACAAGCAATATTTCGACGCATTTGTTTTTTACCGCTTTGACGATTATGCCTCTCATCAATTTGGCCAGGGGATTCTGAGGATCGCCGTCAGTGGGAAGCCCTTCTTTGGCATGGGCCAAAGCCTCCCGGACTATCTCGGCCCAGGTCATCTTTTAAACTCTCCTTCTTGATGAAAGCATCAGGCGCTCTCGCTCTCTTCAGGCTGCCGCCCGATGATCACTTTTTGTATTGCAAGGAATAGCAAATGACACTCGTACATACCTTTACAGTCAACTTAATACCATCCTTACTCGCCTTATCCGATACCCAAATTTCATAACCTGCGTAAATCCTGCACGATGGATTCTGCTGAATAAAACTTCTATGGCATCATCCAACGAACGAGGAATCGACTCATTCCTCCTCTATATAATGCAATTAAAAAACGTCAATAGTCAAGAGATTGACTCCTTTTTGGCGCCTGACCACTCAATTGAAGGAGTTTGCATGGCATTAGAATTTGATACGGGGTTCGAGTTTATGGACATGCGCTTTCCACAAAAATATCTGCCTGAAGTCGATTTCACTTTTCGACTTTTAACTCTTTCAAGATGCCGCTATAATATATTTGAGAAACGAAGGAGGAATGATGAGCACGGAATGCGAACAGGGAGTCGTTACGGCAACGAGAGAAGGTTATGCGACAATTCGATCCACGAGAGGAGAGATGTGTTCGCATTGCTCGACCCGCGACGTCTGTGCCGCACTGGAGAGCGAATCGAAGTCCGTTGAAATAGAGGTGATTGATCCTGTCGGAGCAGATGTGGGAGACCATGTTCAGTTAGCGATGGACAGGGGGACCATAATGACGGCATCATTTCTTATTTACATGATTCCTGTTTTCGCTGTTCTGCTGGGCGCTCTGTCAGGGCCTTACATTGCCGAAATTCTCAAAATGGACAGTAATCTTGTTTCCATTATTTCAGCGCTTGCGTTTTTTATCGCCTCTTTGTCGATAACTGTTCCGCTTTGCAATTCGCTTTCCCATAAAAGCAAATACGTTCCCAAAATAACGAGAATCGTTTACCGGGAAGGGAAGCCGACAGAGACTGAAAAGGATGAAAGAAGCGATTGAAGGCGATGGCGATATAAACCTATGGCCTTGATCAAAAAAGCGTCGTTTGAGGTTATACCACAGAACCACCCATCATTTTGTTTCAATTTCGAGAGCGATAGCGACTCCAATTACTGAAATAAAATGTCGAAAGTTTTGAAAAAAGTTTAACCCTGTTTGATCAGTCCCAAACATATTCATATCATCGCCTTTGCGGTCGCAAGAAAACAGAAACGTATTAATCAGCTTCCAGGCAGGCGCCTTTTACCCACAGCATAACGCTGGGAGCAGGACATTCGCATTCTTCGCTGTGGTCAGTTTCTTCCTTTGCTTCAGGGGGGTCCTTTTCTCCTGCTTCTTTTTCTTTTTCAACTTCCTGCTTTTCTGATTTAGGCCCTTCTTCGCTTTCCTGCTCGACAACAAGTATTCTACCCTGTATCCATGCATGACGGCCGATGCAGTCTTTGGGAAAAGAAACAGAATGATCGATGGACCGGCATATAAAGACGTTATCTTCATCCACTTTAAGGGACACCCAGCATCCTGAACGGGGACATGTGCCGGTTATTTCTCCTTCCACCAACACTGTTTTATCCTCGAATTCTTTTGGGTTCATGGTTATCTCTTTCAGGGGAGTCGATTGCTCCAACGTAATTTCTTTTCCGAAGCATTCCTTATCGGCGTCGGACTTTTCAATTGAATTTGCGGCTTCTTCTTCGGCAGACAGAATTCCCAAATTTGAAGCAAGCAAAAGAATCATGAGAATCAAACAACACTTTTTCATTATTCATCCTCCATTCAGATTTCTCCATTAAAAGAAAAAAATCACGTTCATTTTAAAGCAAAGAATGAAAAAAACAAGCCAATAATGCTTTTCGTTCGGCTGAAATCGACCGTCACACCTGACAGAAAACAAACTCATTTCAGCTTGAAAATCCGCTTTTGTTTGATTAAATTCTAACAGGCGAACGAATCACGTTTTCAAAACTGATTTTATTCTCCGTTATTATCATTCATTCGCTTAGAAAAGAAGATTATGGAAGACTCACATGCAGAAACCGGTTTTTTCCAGTAAATTCAGCGGTGCAGGAGGAGCTAGATGAAACTTTTGCTTTTAAATCCAGATGCCGACATTAAAGAAAAAGTATCGGCGCTTTTCAACGGAACTCACGTTCAGGTCGTCTGGGCCGATACGCCCCAAAATGCCGACATTACCTTTAATTGCGGCCGCGAGTCATTTGTCGGCGCCATCGCGGCGGGCGGCAAGTTACCCTGCGCGAAAATATTCGACATTGCGGATACTCTTCAGATATCCAAGAAAAAGGCAGGACAACTGATGAATACACTGAAGATCAAAATCGTATCCTGTCAGCTCGGCTGCTTCTAATCAGCGTTTGTCCAGCATTAAAATTTGAATCGGGATTGAGTTTACAGACAGGCGCCCATTAGTTTGCGGACAGACGCTCATTAGTTTTTATGCCGTACTTTTCGATCTTATTATATAAGGTTCTTCTGGTAATGCTCAGTATCTCCGCGGCTCTGGAAATGTTTCCTTCGGTCAGAGTAAGCATATTTTCGATGGTGGTTCTTTCCAGATTATTTTTCATTTCGTAAAAGTCGATTGTCGCCGGCATGCGAACATATGCAGACTTTGTTGATTCAAGCAACTGCAAGTCATGATCATGAATCACATTGCCTTCTGAAAGAACGACGGCTCTCTGAATCGACTGCATCAGTTCCCTGATATTGCCGGGCCATTGATGATTTTTAATAGATTCCCGGGCTTTTTCAGAAAACCTTTTAAGCGGCAGATCGAATCGATTGCAATATTCGACAAGGAAATGACCGGCCAGCAGGAAAACGTCGTCTCCTCTTTCTCTCAGGGGCGGCAAATCCAGCGTAACGGTGTTGATACGGTAAAAAAGGTCTTTCCGAAAAGCGCGTTTTTCAATTTCCCTTTGAATGTTTTTGTTGGTTGCTGCAACGATTTTCACGTCCAGGCTGATAAACTGTGATGCGCCGACGCGCCTGATTCTTTTGGATTGAAGAAAATGCAGAAGTTTTCCCTGAACTTCCAGAGACATATCCGCTATTTCATCCAGAAAAAGAGTGCCGCCGTCAGCGGCTTCAAGTTTCCCTTTTCTTGCCGTCACCCCGGTGGCTATCGCTTTTTCAATGCCGAACAATTCCGCCTCGACGATTTCGGACGGCAGGGCCGCGCAGTTTAATTTTATGAATGGTTTATCGTTCCGCGGACTGTTGTAATGAAGCGTTTTAGCGATCAGTTCCTTTCCGGTTCCCGTTTCTCCGGTGATCAGAACTTCAACATCGACCTCTTTAAATTTCTCCAGTTTCTCATATATGGATTTAATCTGAGAACACTCCCCGATGATGCCCTGAAAATGAAATCTCGCTCTCTCTCTGTGCAGCACGGCATCCTTTTCCTGCTCTATTTTTTTCATATAGAGGATATTTTCAAGAGCGGCCGCTGCATGGCCGGCCATAAGGTTCAACAACGCCTGGTCTTCATCGCCGAAATCCTTAACGGCTGTAGGACCGTCTACGTAAAGAACTCCGTGAATTATTGTATCTCGATCAGCAGCTTCTTCTGAAGCCAGACTTTTCATGAGGGGGGCGCACATCACGGTTTTCAGGTTCAATTCTTCAATGCTGCCGGAGATGTCCGCGGGTTCATCTTTGTCGTCTATAATGATTTTGATTGAATTACGATTATTAATGGCGTCGAAAATGACAGACCTTGAGAATCGTAGGCCGGATGTATTTATTTCCTTAGATTTCGAGGATGTCATCTCCAGATTGCTGTCGGCATCAAGGAGAAACAGTATCGCTTTTTCTGCGCCGGTTAATTCAAGAGCCTTACCGGTCAGATAGTCGTATAACTCCTGTTCGCTGCGTACGGAGTTCAGATATTGAATAATACGCAGCAGGGTTTTCATTCTTTTTTTTGACGATATCGGTTCAGTCATGTTTCTCCGTGATTCCGGCGTTTAAAGTCAATGGGCGACAGTCCATGTTTTTTGATCAGTCTGTGCATGGCCATCCTTGATACATTCAATGAAGCGGCAGCTTTAGCGACGTGTCCGTGGGAGCGCTTTAAAGCTTCAGCAGCCGTCGATTTTTCAAAATCATCCACAACGGATTGCAATGTTTCTCCTTCGGCTCCGGCAGCGCTTTCTCTTTCAGGAATGCTCAACATAGGTTCATCGGTTTCGGCGAGAAGTATGCCCTTGCGAACGACGCTTTCCAGCTCCCGGACATTGCCGGGCCATTCATACGAGAAAAGTTTCTTGATCGATTCTCTGCTCAACCGTGTGACTTGCTTTTTAAATTCACGATTATACCTGTCCATAAAAAATCGCGTTAGAGGTAAAATATCCTCTCGACGTTCTCGGAGCGGAGGAAGGACGATTTTTACGCCGTTAAGCCGATAATAGAGGTCTTCGCGGATTCTTTTCTCAGCGACGGCTTTTTCGAGGGGATAGCTGGAAGAGGATACGACTCTGACATCCACGCTTATGGACTTCTTTCCGCCGACTCTGGTAAAATCGAATTCCTGGAGGAAACGAAGGAGTTTGGCCTGCACGGATGACGGGATTTCAATAACTTCGTCCAGATAAAGCGTCCCACCGTCAGCCGTTTCAATCAGTCCTTTGCGTTCAGCGACTCCCGTTGCTACGCCCTTTTCAATTCCGAACAGTTCGCTTTCGATCAAGGATGCTGGAATAGCCGAGCAATTGAGATACACGAACTCTTTTTGATTTCTGCTGCTGTATTTGTGGATCACCTCTGCCGTCAGGTCCTTTCCCGTGCCGGTTTCCCCTTCTATCAAAACAGGAATATCAATATCGATGATCCTCTCCATGATATGGAAAATCTCCTTCATGCGGCTTGTTTCGCCCACCATCTCATCCCAGGCTTTATCCGTCTGACGTTTAATGACTCGAGTTTCTTCCTGGATTTTTTCCTGAAACCGCAAATTCATTAAAATAACGGCGCAATGGTCCGCTATGGCCTGTAAAAATTCCATTTCAGCAGAAGTCCATCCCTGCTCAGCATAGCGGCTGTCTGCATAAATGATCGCCGCTGTTTCGCCGGTGCGCTCCATTCCTGTTGCATCCTTCTCATGAGCAAGTATCACCGGCATACAAAAAATGCTCCTCAACCTCATCTCTTGAATGCTTTCCGTTATCCTGAACTGATCTTCAGAAACCAAATCCGTTGAAACGATCGGCTCACCGCTTTTAAATACTTCATCAACCACACTCCGGCTGAAATACCTCTCGGAAAGAGGATCATTCATTCCGGGTTTACGTTTGAAACCGATGCGTCGGGGCAGACCGCCGGACGTCATCAAAAAAGCGAAACATCTTTCGGCTTTTGATAAAGAAATAACCAGATCGCATACTTCATTGAATAATTGTTCTTCAGTGCGCGCCGCCGTCAACCGTCCTATGGATTTAGCCAAAAAAAGCCAATCAGGGTCGTGCCCGCGGTCCTTAAATTCAGCGCTTTCACTGATCTTTTCGATATTCTTCCGGCTTGAACCTGCTGCGACCCTTTCTTCATAACCATACGACGAAAAACTATTTTCTGAAGAGCTATCAGCGCTTTCCGCCCGCTCGTCCCCGGACGAAATATGGCTGATCCTTCTGGAATCGAAAAAAATATTCCTTTCCTTTTGGGGCAGTTCATTCCCGATTCGCTCGAAAATTTCGATTGCCTTTTGCCGTTCCCTGTTCGCATCGAGTCCCCTGTCCAGATCGCTGAATATTTTTGATTTCATATCGTGAATAAACGCAAAAAATTCGGGGCTTTCAAAATGCTGCATCTGAGTTTGTATTTTTTCGATTTTTTTCAGGTATCTTCTTCGTTCGTTTTTATCGTACGTCTTATCAGTTTGATAAGCCTCCATTAGACTTAGAAAATCAATAAAGGGCTTCCAGTTCAGAAAGAGGCGATAAACGGCAGGATTCGTTTCGGAGGAAGAAACCTTTTTGTCAATACCGTATCCGTTCCCGCAGGCAGCCGTAATTATTTTAAAATACAAGTTTCTATAAGCATCCTGGTTCAACCTGGATACTGCGTAATCAAGAAAATACCTGGTTTCGTCAACGGTCTCTCCTTCGTTAGAATCGCTCAGAATGGCGATAACGAACTTCAATAAAGCCAGTCGAAATTCCCGACCCGGCGTATTTACGGTCTGGAGATGCAGATGAGCTTCATCAGTCAATTTACGAGCGTTTTCTGCATCTCCCAGCCATAAACGGTATATGGACAAAGCCGTCAAAGCACGGAATAATTTTAACGGAGATTGTTCCTCCCTTGCCTCCTGCAGATGTCTCTCTATCGTCTCCGATGACGTCGCCGGCTTTCCTATCAGGATATTCAACAAAGCGGAATACAATGACAGGCGGTCGGCATGGTCCCAGGCCGATAAGTTCTCCGCCTGGCTTCTGCAGCTTTTCAGCATTTGCGATGATTTCTCCAAACTGCCCTGCAGAAAATAGAACCTTGCCAGGGTTTCATCCGTAAGCCACAAGTCGCCTGATTTTCCTATTTCCTGATTAATCCGCAACAGCTTGAGAAATCGGTCGGTTAAAGATTCAGTAAAGCCGGAACGCATCCCTGCCGTGAGCAGGTTGTTCAATATTAATGCCTGCTTTCGTCTATCCCCTAAACGCTCAGCATACTCCTCCGCCTGCTTCCACAACGACACAGCCTTGTCCGTCCCTCCTTTTTCATATTCCAAAAAAGCCAGCAAATGAAGCCTTTCAACCTCGGATAACCCCGAAGCCGGCCGCTCCAGCTTTTTCTTTAAATCACTCCGTTCTCCCCTGAGCAATTTATAAGAAGCCAATGCAGTCAGATATCCGACGCTTTCACGATATATCGGATTCTCATTTATCCCGGACAGCGCTTTTTCCGCAGACGCCAGATCGTCCTCGCTTAAAGAATCCCGCAAGCGCCTCAAATTCCGGTCGATTTCATCTGAGTAATCAGCTTTCATAAGCTTCCCCTACCCAATTAAAGATTATATTTGTCGATTGTAAATGTCCAGAAGATGCGGCAATGAACAGTAAACAAGGCACTGAGTATGATCACAGCAGTTGAAAAGGCGGAAGAAGCGGACAAAGCGGACTGGGCTGACAGAATGAATAAAAAACACATCTATTCAACCATCCAATCGTCCATCCTTCCATCCCTTCCAATCTTCCACTCTTCCGGCCGGCGGGAAGCTGTTCTTTTTTTACTTGAAGTTGCGGCGCTTTTTTGATATTCACAACTAGTTTTCTCGTTTTTCTGTCGACGAAAAATCGTTTGACTGCCGAACAAAATATCATTAAGGAGGAGCAAATGTCGGACATCATCAGAGAAGTAAACCAGGATTTCCGGGAAACGCTGACCAGAATCGACACTCCGGAACATCCTGCGATTGAGATCGTAAAAGAGGTGAACAATGAATTTCATAAGCGTGGAGCGGTGATCAACACGCCTGAAGGCAACAAGCCGTTTCCGATATTCATCAAGCCTTATTTCATAACCAGGCAGCGCATGGAATATGTTCGCCGCGTTTCGAACGTCATTATGGACGTGTTGGAAAAGGTGAGTAATCTTTATTTCGTGGACGACAAGTATAAACCCATGTTCAATCTTACGGATAAAGAAACGGAGCTGGTAAAAGTTGAGCCGGGAACGAAAAGAAACGTCTGGATCACTCGCAATGATGCATTCATGACGGAGGATTGGCTTAAATTCATCGAATTTAATACGGACTCGCCCGGCGGACCGATGTATTCCGACGTTCAGACCATGCTGATAGAGCAGACTACTGTCATGGATGAATTGCGAAAAAAATATTATTTTTCATCCGATCGTTTTGTGCCTGTGATTTTATACAACCTGCTCCAGGCTTATCGCGAATGGGGCGGCAAGAAGGAGCATCCCAATATCGCCATCGTATCGGACAAAGGCGTAACATATCCTGAATTTCTGATGATCGTTGAAGACTTCAGAAGAAAGGGCTATAACTGCGAATTTTCAACCCCCGAAGAGATCGAATACGACGGAAAGAAGGCTTATGCCAACAAGATGCCTATTGACGTATTTTACAGACGGGGTTGGATAAGAAACTGGACGGACGTTTACGATGAGATCAAACCGTTGCGCAGGGCTTATGCGGACGGAGCGATCTGCGTTGTGAATTCCATCAGGTCCATACTGGCGGCGATCAAGAGCCTTATCGAAGTGATACAGGACCCGGAGATAATGAAGATGTATACGGAAGAGGAAAAAGATACGATAAGGAAGCACGTGCCGTGGACGAAACTGATGGTTGAAAAGAAAACTTATGATCCGGAAGGCAATACGGTCGATCTGTATGATTATGTAAGAAAGAACCGTGAAACGCTGGTATTGAAACCCATGGACCTTTACGGCGGAAAAATGGTGTGCGTCGGACCTGCGGTCGACCAGGCCGAATGGGAAAAAACCATCGAAAACACCACGGGCGATCAAAAATTCGTGGTTCAGGAATATGTACCGATTCCCGAAGATGAGCTTCCCGTCATCGGTCAGGAAGGCGTGGAATGGCAGGCAAAGAAAATGAACCAGAATTTCTACGCATTCGGCGGCCATCATGCCGGCGGAATGATAAGAACGTCTGAAGCCGCAGTGATAAACATCTCAGCCGGCGGAGGCCTGACGCCCATCGTTATCGTAGAAGGCAGAAAAAGCTGAAGATCAAGGACCGTCGATTATCGAACGACGTTCCCTGATATAAGCGTCTAAAAGCGCTAAACGGCTCCCCGATACGCTGATTCCTATGCCGGCGTTAATTTTTATGCAACGACCTCAGCGGATCGGGGGGTTGTTTCTGGATACCGGTTGCTTCAGACTCACGGAAAATATCCGCTTGCTTGAATTGTAAGATAATCCGCGTCCGACGCTTTCTCTCCGCAAAGATCAACATAGCCGCTAAAAGCGTACATAAAACGGCCAGTCCCGACGGTTTTGCAGAGGGTATAACCGGTAATGTGGGCGTAGGCGACGGAGCGATATCCGACCAGGCGGCCCAGACGTCGCATGTGGCGCCTGAGCGAAAGTCCGGCCATAAAGCGCAGCGCCTGTATGGAAAGGCTGTGTTGTTGAATCCAACGCCTGATGAGAGTGCGTTGCTGCTGCCATAGGCCGGGTCAGCGGAACCTCCGGAAACGATTTCGGCCTGCAGCCATGTCGGCGGCATAGTGAAAGCGCATTCGGAATAGCGGACTCTTGCGCTGTCAGACTGATGCTGATCGATGAAAGCGACGCGATATCCGCCGCCGTTTAAGCGGGAATCTTCAAAAACAGCGGGCATGGTGTTGTCGTAATCGGCATCTTGATAAATTTCACCCACATGAACCGGAAATCCGTCAGGCGAAGGGTCCCAGAAGTCGCCGGGACCAACCTGTATACTGTCTGCATATTGATAGGTATAACAGATTTTGGCGACCGATGTGATTTGTTCTATTCCCGTCCAGACCAGCATCAATGTTTTATTATTCTGAAACGGATTGGATGCAATGGCGGCGTCAGATTCTGCACAGGTATGCCAGTCATTCGGCGCCATACGGTAAAGGTCGCTGAACCAACTGTTTCCGCGGTTCACAGAAAGAGCCGTCAGAACATCGGGATTGCCCGGAGCAGAGCTGAATGCCGCTGACCAGACGCAATACAGACGATTATTAATAACATCTTCAATAAAGTCGGCACGCCATATTTCCACCTGGTCCGTTGCAGGATTTATCGCCGAATATCCGTTCCAGGACGTGCAATTGGTATCGGAGTAATCACACCAGAGTCGACCGTCCGAATAACCGTAACTCGCACAGAGGACTCTTTTTAATGAAGGATTGGAAGGACGCCGGACAGATTTCAATCGAGGCGCCACATAATTTTCGTTCGTATCATTCTGCACGGAAACAGCCGTAAAATCGTCTCCGGAGCCGATAGCTTTCCAGCAGACGATAATGTCATTAGGGGATGAGATATAGGGCCAGGGAGCAGATACAGCGACTGTCAGACGGTATGTACCCGGAGTAGTTTGAAAAACAGCGATTGAAGGTCTGAACATAAATAAATTGTATAACGCAAAACCGTTGGCGCCGCCATCTGGATTCTCCCAGGTAAATCCGCCGTCTCCCGATCGTTTCACGAAAACGCAATAATGTCCCGGCTGAGGCTGGTTATCGTCGAAATAAGCAAGGTAAACATAGCCGTCCTCAGCGACAACAACGTCAATTAATCCCTGGCTTGACCCCGGAATACTCTGAACGTTCAACTCCGTCCATATCCCGCGATCTGAAGAGCATTCAAAAAAATCGCCGGCCGTCCGCAAATTAATTAAAGCATTACCAACGCCTTCTGAATCAGACTGCGATGCTTTTCGTTCCAATCCTTCATGCCCCGGAGCCTCCGGCAATTGAAAATTACTGATCTCGCCGACCTTGACTCCGCTTCCCAAACCTGCCGCGCCGGCAGGAATAGTTAACGCTATGATCCAAATGCTTAACAGTTTATTGAACGCCTTTCTTTTCATGAATCTCTCCTTTACCAAACGCCAGATATATGATTCAGAATTTCGAATGCCTTTGTCAAATTTCCTTCAATGGATCACAGTCGAAACGCATAACATATAGTGATCGAAATTCCGGTAATGATCAAAGTACCTCTTCTGAAGTTACAATACGAAAGAGTATTCCTTCATTTTGTTTCTATTGTGATTGGGATTGCTATTCCGACCCCGATACCGATTGGGATACCGATTACTTCAACAAACTGTCAAAAGTTTTCAAGGAAGCGTGACTGCGGTTTGATCAGTCCGATGTATTACTTCCATCTGAGCAGGCCTGTCCGTTATAATGTCACTGCTCCAGCCTGGATATCACGATACGTTTTTTACCGGAGTTATCCGATACAATATGCTGCCGCTTAATTTCCGTGAGGGTTATTTTCATTTCCGGACCGATCATTTTACGTGTATAGCTTTTCAGTCTTTCCCTTTTTTGACGGTTCCAGCCTTTTCCCGGCACCGCCAATATGCGCAGATTCATCCGGTTTTCCTGTATGAATTGAACGAACTTTATCCCTTCGATAAACTCCGGGACGATAAAAAGCGATGTGATGTAGCGGCCGTCAGGGGTTATGATGACGTCTTCCTTTCTGCCGTGTATCGCTTTGATCAGGGGGAGAGTTCTGCCGCACGAGCATTGAACGGGCTGATTGAACGTTTCGATCTCATCCCCCAGTTCATAGCGAACAAGAGGCATCGCCATGTTATAGAGAGAAGTGCCTACGGCTTTTCCTATGGAAGTATTTTGTCCTGATAATTCTGATTTATTTTCGATCTGCAGGAGTCCATAGTCCATGTTGACGTGATACCCGCCCTGGGGACATTGACAAATCGCCGCCGTTCGCTCCATATGGCCGTATGAGTCCATTACCGGACAGTGAAAAACCGATTCTATCATGCGGCGGTAAGGCGCTGACAGGACCTCGCCGGTCGAAAAGGCCGCTTTGAAGCCTACATCACTCACTCCTGATTCTTTTGTCAGCATTGCGAAAAAGTATAAAGTCGATGCTAATCCCTTCAAGAATTGCGGTTTATACCGACGAACAGCCCCAATCATTTTTTTCGCCTGCTCCGCAGACAATTGTCCGCTGTTCAGCATTAATCGCCGCAATGTTCTCTGCCACACGAAAGGTTTCTCACTCAAATGAGACCTTCTTAAAAAATATTCGCTTCCGAATTCCGCAAAACGGTCGCCAAGCCTGTAGCCGGCCCATCCCCAGTAACGCCAGTAATAACAGAATTCAAGGATATTGGATTGCTTATCCAGATAAAAAGTGAGCGGTTCCCCTGTGGTGCCGCTTGTCGTATATCTTTTGGGACTGTAACGGCGTGCGTTTTCAGCGGTCATTGAATGAAAATTGTTTTTTATGATTCGCTTGTTCAGCAAGGGAACTATTCTCAAATCCTCCGGCGTCACGATTTTTTCCGGCGTTATGCCTTTTTCGAGAAAAAGATTTCTGTAATAAGGCACGTTTCGATAAGCCTGATCCAGTATCGTCTTCAACCGCATTATCTGATATTCCACAAGCTCATCATGCGGCGCCCATTGGTTTTTATCGAGTATTCGCGTGAGTTTAACAATTCCCAGCGGGTAGAAAAAATCTGAAGGAGAGAAGTCAATAGCCATAATTCTTCGATTCGAGAAACAAAATGGAAGTGATCAAAAGACGTTTACTTTTGATGATCGCATGCGAGTCCGTCATTTCAGGTTTCACTTTTGCCGTATCGACTGATTGTTCTTTTGAGGTCGCCGAAATTTTTAATCTGAAATATGTCCCGCGGTTTAATTTTAATATTGTACCGTGAATGTATTCTGGCGAGAAGCCGGAGCATATCTCTTGAATCAAGCGGAATATCGTCTCCGAAGGTTGAATTTTCATCAATACTGCTTCGACTGAGATCAACGAATTCAGCCATAATGTGCAACAATTCATCAGCATCGACATGCATCATACCGCCTCGTCCGATTTCTCAAAAGTTTCAGTGATTCTGCTGACGGCATAGGCGTACTGCCATTTCTGCAAAGCGACTGATTTGACAGTCCCCTGATCAGGATGATCAAATTCAAAAATCATATATTCTCCATCCGGTTTCACAGTGAGCAGTTCAATCTCCTTCAATAAGCGTTTTCCCCGGGCAGGCAGTTTAACAGCGGATTCTTTTGCTGTCCACAACAGCGTCAAAGCGTACTTTTCGGTGAACTCCGCTGCCTGTCGCACTGTTTTTAATTCTTTCGCGTCGCAAAAATCGTCGAAATGAGAATCGAGAGATATCGTCATAAGTTCAACGTCGATGCCTACAGGCGAATAGCTTGTTGCCGCAACTGCAACGTCGGCGCTGTGTGAAATGGATATGAACGGAGGCCGGGTTTCCTCAAAACAGGAACCTTGCGCAAAAGGCGCACCGTTCGGACCATTCCCTATGGAGATGTCTGAAGGCATGATTTTCCGAATATTTAACAACTGTCTTATTGCCGTTTTGGCGGCTATTCTTCCGGCTGTCCATTCGGCGCGTCTCTTAGGATGGCGGATCATATCCAGACGTTTCAGCTCCTCTTCAGAAAGGTAAAATTTTAAAACCTCCCGTTGCCTTCCTCCGTTAACGGCCTCTCCTACAGAAGCAATCCTGACATGGGCAGCATTTATTTCATCAAGCCCCAATATGCGTCTCATCCGGTCATCTTTTCGATTTGTTCTCAGCTCATCCCAGATTCTTTCATCAGTTTTCTCTTCCGATTTTTGCATATCATTCGTTTTAACCAGTCCGTAAATTCTCAGGGACGTTCTGCCCATTTCATCAGCGGCTTCGATGCGGCACGTTTGTTCCGAAACATCCGATTGCCGTATGAAAATGCGGCATGTTTGAGCATCTCTTTTATTATTCGGCTGAATAAATTCGATAACATCGACTTTTTTAACGGAGTAACCGGCTGCGCTGAACATACAGGCGGCATAAATATCGGAAGCGAAAAAAAGGCTTTCAAGACGAATCAGATCACCCAGAGATTTCGTTGCATATTCAGGACGATTCGCTGTCGGATGGACTTCTGCGGAAAAGCCGTCCGGCGATATGGAAGCGACCGCATCGATATTATTGTAAATACCTTTATACCGGCTCATAAGTTTTGTATTCCATATGTCTGAAATATCGATGCGTTCCGTTGCAATTGAGTTTTCCGGAAGAATGATCCGGGAGACTTCAGACGTAGAATTTTCGCTAAAAACAAGGCTGCATGAAATATGAGTCATTTCCCCGGCATTCATGCTGCCCGGCGTATCTCCAGGAGAGTAAAGTCTGGCCTTAAAGGCATCCGGTTCATTTGCATCTTTGATCCGCCGGACTTCCGCATATAACTTAAGGGAATTGTTTTCCGTCATAACGATATTGCTCTGAACCTCCAGATTAACGATTCGCTTTATGACAACTTTTGAATCAAGCAATGCTTCAGCCGTCTGAGCCAGCATCTCCAGGCCGTATGAGACAGGCATATGAAATGCCCCATCGGTAAGATGCGCATTCAAGAATTCATTTTCCTCAGGATTAAGGTCTATCCTTCCCAGAGCCTCTCCGGGACGTTTTCTTTCGATTTCGACTAATGACTTCTTTTCTTTCTGAGGCAGCGGCGTTTCGCCCGATTCAACGGGTTGGAAAAGGCCTGCAGGTTCTTTTCCCCTCAATGCCGCCGTAGAATTTTTGCCCGCCAGTATCTCACGGTGGAAAAACATGAAGCCGTCCGATTCGGTAATGAAGGCGGCTCCTTTCTGATGAAGGCGCTCCATGGTACTGCCCTGCCTGGTCATTCCTTTCTTCAGCCAGGGTCCATAAAGGAGATTGATCCAGATGCCGGACCTCTTTCTTTCGTTGCGTGCAGCGGCCACGGCAGAGCATGAAATCTCGTGCCCCGCAGCATAAGAACTCAATCCCATGTATCCCCATCTTCCGACTATACTGGACAGATTTACGAAGGCTTTTAATTTTACCTCTTTCAATGCAGCGACAAGGTTTAAGGTTCCCAGGCCTTTGGGTTTGAAACCTTCTTCAAATTCATCGCCGGTTGTATTCAAGACGCTTTTTTCAAACAGTCCGCCGGCGCCGTGAACCACGACGTCAATTCGTCCGTATTTCGCCGTAATGCGGCCCAGCGTCTCTTTTACATCCGGCATATCCGTCAAATCGCAGGCGTAATATTCAACTTCGCTCCCGGCTTCCTTCATCCTGTTTATATTATAGTTGCGTTCGGATTCCCATACCTTTCGCCAGGCTTGTTTTTCCAGTTCAAAAGGAGTCGAACCGGAACAGGTTTCTTCGTTTACTTTTAACGCCTGTTTGAAAGCCTCTTCATACTCCAGCGGAGCGCTCGCAGGATACTGCTCCTTAAACCGACTTCTTCCGATTATGACCATCCTGCACTGGTATTTTTGCGCTAATTCAAGACAGAGGCTCGCCGTAATGCCTCGAGCTCCTCCCGTAACAAGAATGATACTTTCCGCGTTCAATTCGAATTCGTTTACCGTTTCCGGTTCCTGTTCCGCCGCCCAGTGAATTTCATATCTTTCACCCTTTATCCGGCCTATTTCCGAATGGCCTTCTCGCCGAACTGTTTCCCGGAAAATGAATTCCGCAGTTTCCTGCGCATCATCCATTTCATCAAAATCAATGTACAGAGCTTCAAGAATATCGGGATGCTCCGATGCCAGACTCCTTATCAGACCTAATCCGACAGCGGACAAGGGAGCAAACCGGCATCTCTTTTCAGCGCCGAAATCGCCGCCCATGGACGTAACGCTCACCCACAGTTTCTGATTTTCATTTTGGCGTTCAGCGACGGCGATGAAGCGTTTCGCTGTTTCAAGCAAAATGCCCGCCCTGGTTCGCCATTCCTCCCAGGCTGAATCGCTGCCTTCATCAGACATTGAAAACGCTTCGTCCAGACATGACAGGTCAATGATTATATCCGCTGATTGTTTTGTGATCTCTGGTATCTTACCCGCTTCGCAAATTATAGTCGTTGCGCCGGCATTGCTTATCAGATCGGAGAGGTATTTATAAACGCCTTTTCCGTCGCTTATGATGATGACGCTTTTTCCTGAAAGGTTCGACCCATTCCCGGATTCTTCACGAGATGCTTTCTTCAGGAAACTGACGAAACGATATGTGTTCGTGTTGTATTTATCACTCTTTTTCACAGCGCCCTTTTGTTGGTCCTGCTCTTCCGGACGCGTTTCGACTTCACCGCCGGGTGACTCGTCCGGCACAAGAGAGACTATTTTTCTTATCAGTTCTTCAAGCGTCGTAATTTCATAACGTCCAGCAGGAGAAGCGGACGACATGTCGACGTTGTACATTTGCTCCAGTTTTCTGACTATTTCCATCTGCTTTATGGAATCGACCGCCAGCTCAGCTTCAACATCCACATTCAGATCGATCAGCTCCGCCGGATAACCCGTCTTTTCAGAAATCAGGGCAATCACCTGCGTTTCGACATCCTTTTTTGATGCTTTTTTCGATACAGCCTGTCGTTCAGGCTTGAAATCCTGAAAATGCTCGAAGTCCAACCGGATCATTTCTTTGATATATTCCCGTCGCGACTGAATATATTCTTCAATTTCCTCATCATTCTTACCGGTCAGAGCTGATGCAAAAAGGTCTTCCCGGACGACGGCCGGAAGCGATTGTTTTCTGGCGACGGCAGACTCAGACCGTTTTAGTTTTCTGTATTCATCGCCCCTTTGTTCCACCAGGGATTGCGTTTTCTTCTTCAAAGGCTTTGATTTAACAGGAAGTCCTCTTGCCGCGCAGAAAGCCAGAGTATGAAGCAATTGTATGGTGGGAGAGCGGCGGGCCTGGTTTGAGGGAAAAGTGAAGTGCGGTCTGTCTCCAAGCGTATCGTCGACAAAGGAACAAAGCGCTGCGCCAGGACCTATTTCAACGAACAGCCTGGCGCCGGCATGATACATTGATTCAATGTTGTTAATGAATTGTACCGGACTGACCAGGTGCATCGCCAGAATTTCCCGTAATGATTCACTGAAGTTTCCATCCGTTGGATAGGCTTTTCCGAGAGTATTGCTCTGGACCTTTATTTTCGGAGGTTGCACGTCGATTTGATTGAGGAGCCATCGAAAAGGTTCGACGGCTGTAGAAAGCAGCGATGTATGAAAAGCGCTGGACACATTCAATGGAATGCAGTCAATATTCATATCATCGCATATGGAATGAACTCTTGATACGGCTTCTTCTTCTCCGGCGATCACGGTCTGTGAGGGGCAATTGATGTTGGCGATTCTGACGTAACCTGTAACTCTGTCCAATATATAACCGGTTTCTTCGGCCGGCGCCCGCACCACCGCCATCGTTCCCTTATGGAAGCAGTTTTCGTATATGCGGGAACCTCTGAGGCTGATCAATTTGACAGCGGTCTCCATGTCGAAGACTCCTGCAGAATACAAAGCCAGGTATTCACCCAGGCTGTGACCGGCGGTCATATCCGGTTTTATTCCGAAAGAATTCAACACAGCGTTAACTGCAGAGCATATGGCGAAAAGGGCGGGATGATTGTAATCCGTCCTGACAAGTAATTCCTGGAGCTTTTCTTTTTCGGCGGGAGTCATATCGATGCCGGTTGCGAGTATGCTTTTGATCGAATGACCGGTCCACGTCTGAGCCAGAGAATCGACACGGTCAAATATTTCATTTGCTTCCGGAAAAAATTCAGTGAGGTCGCCGCCCATATTTGGATATTGCGCACCCTGGCCGGGAAACAGAAAAGCCGTTTTTTCTCCTTCCTGCAGGGTTTTTTCGCTGAAATAAATGCCTTGTGCAAGTGATATGTCTTGACGGGAATCATTTTCAAGCAAGGCTGCGGCTGTTTGCGTCAGTTGACGAAAATGCTGTTCGTCCTCTGCGACTATTGCCGTTACAACATTTAGTTTACTCGGATAACCGGACGCGCTTTGTGACATTACAGATAGTACCGGCGTATCTATACCTGTGAATGTAAGTTGCGCCGATTTTAATTCGTCAATCATGTCACGGCGCGTTTTTGCCTTGAAAATCAGTACATGAGCGGGCCATTTCTTTTTCATTTCGGCAGCAGTCGGGAGGAGGTCAGCAACGAAAGCCGGTTTACGGCTGCCGGGCGCTTCTTCCAGTACCGCGTGAAAATTTATTCCTCCGAATCCGAATGCATTGACTCCTGCACGCCTGGGTCTGCCGGCAGTGTTCCAGGGGAGCGGTTCCCGGTTGATGTAAAACTGGCTGTTTTCCCAGTCGATGTCTTTGCGGGGCTTCTCGCAATTGATGGTCGGCGGGAGTATCCTGTGGTGCAACGCCAGCACGGTTTTAATGAATCCTGCTATTCCTGCGGCAGTTTTCAAATGACCGATCATTGATTTTACGGAACCCAGGGCGACTGATCCTTTATTTTTCGTATAAGGAGAAAAAGCCCGGGTCAGCGAACGCATTTCAGTGACGTCGCCCAGCGGCGTGGCCGTGCCGTGTGCTTCAACGAGTGAGATGTCGGCGGGAGTGACAGGTATATTTTTGTAGGCGCTTTCTATGGCGCGCGCCTGACCCTTGAAATCAGGAGCTGTGACGCCCCGCATCCTGCCGTCGTTGGAACCGCCGATATCGCGTATCAGCGCATATATCTTGTCGCCGTCTTTCACAGCATCCTTCCATCGCCTTAAAATCACCACTCCTGCGCCTTCCCCCACTACAAATCCGTCGGCTCGCTGATCGAAAGGGAAAGAACCGGTATCGGACAAGGCATCGATATTCGACAATAAGATGAAGGTTGTGGGAGTGACGGCGGCATCGGCTGCGCCGGCAAGAACCATGTCGTAACGGCCGTTTCTCAGGCCGTCCAGTGCGGTTTGTAAGGCCGCCATGGCTGAAGCGCATGCCCCGTCTATAGTATACGATGCGCCTCGCAAATCAAAACATCGGCCTATCCTCGCCGATAATATGCAACCCAATGCTCCCGGACAGGACTCCTCTGTGAATTCCGGCAGACTCTCCTTAAAACGCTTTTCCGTCTCCTGAAACAGCTCTTCCCTCTCTTCCGGCTTCATCCCCTCAATACGAGGATGAGAAAGCATGGTTAGAGCATAACGCTCCCAGTAGGCTCTTAAAGTATATCTCTCCCATATTCCTCCGCCCATGCAACTTCCCAGCACAACCCCCGTGCGAGTCCGGTTGAACTCATGACCGCTCGCATAACCCGCATCCTCCATTGCCTGATAAGCCGCTTCCAGAGCCATAAACTGAACTATATCTATGGAAGGCGCTGCTATCGGAGCAACGCGAAACTTGATCGGGTCCTTCTCGAATCCCTCGACGAAAGCGCCCATCCGGGAAGCGCTCTTGTCGGACGACTTCATCTCAGGATCATAATATACATTCGCATCCCATACTTCAGGCGGGACCTCCTTCACAAAACACTTCTTCCGTAAAATGTTGTCCCAGAATTGAGCTATAGAGTCCGCGCCGGGAAATACGCATCCCATTCCGATGACGGCAGCAGCATCACCATAGAAACCGTCCGAGACTTCAATTCGCTGCTTTTTTCCTCTATCAAGGACTTCTTTTCCGCCCGATGTCATCCTCTCGTGCAGGTCAGCGATGGAAAAACTCTCATCACATGCGGCAATAACCTCACCGCAACTGATAACCGTCAGACTATCCGATTCAGCGTCGCCGGCGTTTTCCAAAAGCGGCTCTTCCCCGTTGCCTGAAGTTTTTTCTTCCTCCACGGCTGCATTCCAGGCTTGTTCTGTCAGTTCTTCGATAACCTTTTTCCGCTCTTTCAATGCCATGCCGTCGTCCTTGAGGCATAACTCGCGTTTAAGGAGTTCTTTGCTGCCCGACGAGGATAAAAAACGAGTCGTTTGGTTGACCGTTTCACCGCCCGTTATCGTTTCGGTTGCTTTCAGCAGAGCTTTCTGGAAGGAGACTGGAATCATTTTTGATTCAATCGCCTCGCATGTCATCAGATAGGCTGTGCCCATCTGCAGTCCTACTTTTATGCCTTTTTCCGTCAAGGGATGCAGCATGGCTGCCGCCAGCGCCGCTCCCATTTCGTTTATCAGACCACCGGCGATAATGACTCTCAGGTGGCGGATTTCATCGTCATGCCGGCTCAGCAGTTCCTGAACTCCCAATTCCCATAATTCCATGGAAAAAAAAGAACCGATATGACCGCCGGCTTCCCGGCCTTCCCATATCAAACCGTCGGCGCCCTCATCCAGGAATGCCTGTATATGAACCGGCGACGGTGCGTGGATATATGCAGGTATGCCGCCGTCCCGTAATTGCTTAACTGAAGCCGGCGTCCCGCCCGCCAGGATGACGAAATCAGGCTTTTCTGTTAAAACAACCTCAATCCTTGTTTCAACGTCCTCTGATTCATCAAACAGCGTCAGTCCGGCTCCGAAAGGATATTCGCCTGACTTCTCCCTCGTTGCTTTCAAAATGTTCCGGCATTCTTCAGCCCTAATCCCGGTCAAAGCAATGCATCCCAGGGCCCCGTTCTTTGAAACCGGAGCGATTGCATCCGGCTTGTTGGTAATCCCCGCCATGGGTCCCTGGACGATCGGAAATTTTACGTGATGATATTCAGCAAACGGAGAATCCTCATTAAAAGCGTAGTTTTTTATGGGCTTCTCCAGAGCTTCCTTTGCTGCCTTCTCATATAAATCCAGAATCTCGCATACATCTAAACCTTCCTGGGCGAACTTTTGAGCAAAAATCAAACCGTGCCCAACGGGCGGCAAATTCGCATCATCAGAGAAACCCTGGATCATAAGCGCTTTGATTTGATCATCAAGCTCCTGTCTCTTCGCTTCTGCTTCCGGCTCGTCTTTGATCACGGCGCTTTCAAGTTTCATCAGGCGATTATAGCGTTCATTAACTCCACGAACGAAAAAGCGGTAACGGCTCCCCATCGATTGCCCTATTACGGATGCATCCAAAACCGAGCCTGAAGTCAAATTGTTTTTCCATTCCGTGGAGATGGGAGATTCCGGGGACAGAAGCATTTGCGTATCTAAAATATATCCTGCGCAACCCGCTGCGATTGCGGCTGCGGCGCCGAGAGGTCCTGAACTCCCGCGAATGAAGAAGGGTATGTCCAGTCCCGGAAGAATTTCCTGGATCAACGTCAGTGAGGATTTGCGATTTACCGGTCCGGCAGCCTCATTCCCCGAAGCCGTCAAAAATTCAGCGCCCAGTTGAAGAGCTAAACGAGATTCGGCGCTGGACTGGACTTCCATACCTGCAATGCAACCCATTGCTTTTAATTTTGATATTGCTGAGGCCGCTTGCTGCGAGATGCCGCCGGGAAAACATAAATTTACCGTTAAATCGGCCGGGCGTCTGGATACCAGCCATTCAAACAACTCATCATCGCATGCGTCAATTGTTATCATCAGATCGTTCAACCGTTCCTGCACGACGGCTTTTTCCAGCAGTGACTTTTTGAAAGTCGTTTCTCCGTAACGCAGGTCCAGCAAGGGGGAAGCCCTTCCGGAGCATTTTTTCAGCATATCAAGCGATGCTGCGCCCGGCGGAGAGGTTACCCAGAAATGATAGTCTTTTATTCCTTTAATCATGAATCCTTCGCATCCCTTCCGCCGACAGTCGATCATCTCTCCTCTTGTTCAATCGAAGCAATATAACGGTCGACTCCGTTTGCATGTTCAAGGGAATTCCTGTTTCATACTTCATGCGTCGAAATGCTCCGCATACTTCCCTGATATACAAATAACTGATATTCCCAAATAAAATCAATAATAAAGCCAGTCGCCCAGAGAAAAACGCCAGTTTTCCGGCTTCAGCTCAGGCGCCTCTTCCCCGCTGCGCTCCGTGGCGACGATCAGTTTCATTCTCCATAAAGCGCCGGCCCAGGATCGAAAGCCGATGCGTTTCAATGCCTTCTCCTGCAAGGAACCTTGCGGAAAAGAAGCGCCGGCCATGCCTATTCCCTGCTTATGCAATCTGTGGAGAGCAGTTCCAAGTAAAATATGGGAAACATCTTCCTGCCGGTCCTTCATCAGAAGCTCCAGGATGTAACCTTCACGCCGTTCTTTCCAGACCGAACAGACGATGACTCCCACCAGCCGTCCGTCAAGATAAGCCCCCAGACATTCATGCCGACGGTCGGGACGAGCAATATACCGCCAGTTCATATATTTTGAATTTTTCTCTATGCTGATCACGCGGTCCGCTTTCAGACTCATCCAGAATTCGTCATATCCGCTGTTGAATTCATGCAAAGGTTCCACAGTGATCCTGCCGGAATTTGAAAAACTTCTCTTTTTCACGCCTGCGACTTTCTGCAGAAAGAAGCTCCCCGGCAGCGCCAGGGAAGCCGGCAGTGAGCGATTACGAAGAGCCTGAAACGCATCGAGCATAACGAAGAATATTTTGGGTTTGCCTATAAGCGACCACCCCAGGCGGACATTCATATCAACCGATTTTGAATCGGCCAATGAAAACCCGAAAGAAACGCCCTTCTCCACGCATAATACATAATTCATCTGAAGCAGTCCGGAATAACAGGACCAGCGTCTGAACGAAGGCAAAACCGCCAGGCCTTCAAACAGGCATGCCAAAAGAGGATATCCCATAACGGACATACGATAAAATATTCCGCCGATTTTACCGATGACCGTATCGTTATGGATCGCCGCAACCGATGCCGAATCGCGTTCAGGATTCTCCAGGTAACACCATCGCCAGAATTCCCGGCTCCGCTCCTGGCCCCTGACTTCCCTGTAGAGCCGACTGAGACCATCTGCCAGAGAATCCAGGTTGTCTTTATTCAATTTTTCGAATCTGATTGCATTGGTTTGACCGCTCTTCATCATGGCGTCATTATATACCGCAAAATGACAATGATCAAAAAGGCCTCTTTTAAGGCACAATTCTTAAAAATTTCGCACCGTTTTGTTTCGATTGCGATTGCGATACAGGCTAAAACGAAATCCTGGGACTGAAATTATGGGGCGTCGTGGAACCATAAAGTGAACGATATCAGGGGCTATTACACCTTGATTGAATTCGGGTATGGATATTGATAAAAAAGGACGAAGGGACGAAGGGACGAAGAGACAAAGGGACAAAGGGACCTAAGGGACCTAAAGGACAGAAGGGACGTTTGGAGTATAAAATCATTTTTATAAACCAAAACCATCATCCATCTCCGAATTCCGGCAATTGTCTCAGAGGTAACCCAGGTCCTTCAGCCTTTCCTGCACCATCTGTTCTTCCTGTTCAGTATAGGACGTTTTTCCGGAATCAGCTTCTTTTTGGATTTTCTCCTGTTCTCCGTATCTTATGGGTTGTTTTTCCAGGCGTTTCATGGTGAATATTTCGGCGGGTATTCTTCCTTCCATGTGCAGTGGGATGGGTATGTTCATGGAATAGAGGATCGTCGGCGCCATATCGAGGACTCCGGACTCCGCGTTTTTTCCGCTTTGAATGCCCGGACCGGCGGCTATGAATATGCCTTCCATGCGATGAGTTCCTGTTTTCCAGTTTTTTTCTATTAATGGACCTTTGAACGCCGGTGAGGGTTCGATTGTTCCTTCGCCGAACGTTACATATATATCCGGGGCATCCTTGATATAATCGCCCTGCATTATGTTTTCTTTACGCTCAATCCTTGTTGCCAGACATTCTCCTGTTTCGGGATGCTTTAAACCTTTAATCGCCCTGATAACTTCTTCAATTATTTCACGTCGGGCGACCTCATTCGCCTCTTCTCCATCTTCATCCCCCGGCGCGTTGACGTATATGCCGCAATCGGAATGCGATTTCAGGCAGGCCCTGGTTCGATTCCAATCAATGCTTTCTGCCATGACCGTCATGTCATTGGCGCCCCAGCCGGTAGGTCTGGCGTTTCCAGACAAGAGTTTCTGCTTTAACTGACGGATGTATTTTCTCACTCCCATAGCCCCGGCTATTCTGACGGCTATGGAATCGATTTTAGCCAGGGGATAACGTCTGTCGATCCTTTTGGTGTCGTAATGAAGAAAGCCCTGATCAGCCAGAAACTTGTTTACTCTTAACTTATAGTGAACTGGACCGAAACCGTGGTCGGATATGATGAAAAAATCGGTTTCGGCGCCGAAAGAATCCAGGAGCATTCCGATCGTTTCATCTATTTCCCGGAAAAATTTTTCCATAAGGCGTTTCATGCCGGGATTCGAGGGGTTCTGTTCAAGGTCGCAATGGGGCCATAATCTGTGCTGAACCCGGTCCAATTCCATGATGACGCCGAAAAACAGGTCGGGAAGCCCTTTTTTCAACAGGAATCGCATGATGTTCCTGGTTCGTTGATGATATCGTACGGCTCTTTCGATCACCCTGCGGTCCGAACCGTCTCTGACCAGGACATCCGCAGGCAGCAGCTTGTTTTCCTTTAATTCCTGGAACAGTTCCGGCGGATAAGTCATTTGCGGGCCTGGAGCAGGAGTAAGCATACCCGTAAGCATTATGCCGTTCAGTTTTGCCGCGGGATAAGCCAGGGGAAAATTCGTGATGCATACGCTCCGATTGTATTGACCGGCAATGTCCCAAATCCGGGGTGTTTTGACGTCATAGGAACGTACGAAACGAGCCTTCATTCCGTCAGAAGACCATTTGAAAAAATCGAACACGCCATGCATGGCCGGATTGACTCCCGTTGATATGGACGTCCAGGCTGGTCCCGTAACCGGGGGCATGGTAGACGTCAGAATACCGCGGCTGCCCCTGTTTATTAAACTCTCCAGATGCGGCATAGCGCCTGATTCTATCCATTGATCGAGAATATCAAACGTCGCGCCGTCCAGTCCTATAACGCATGTGCGCTGAGATGCCTTTTTCGGTTGCTCCATTGCTCTCTTTCAACCTCCTTCATCGAGCATACTCTTTTTTTATTGAAATTGCTAATACCTTTATGGATCAAAAACTCGAAGCGTCTGGGCGCCCAGCCATGCCGACTGAAATCTAACTCCGTTGAGAGGCGCTGATACTTTCCTCTTCGGGATTCTAATTTGATTCTAATGAAGACTCCGGGAATACTCCCATCAGCTTTTAACCTGTGAGGGATTTCCAGGCAGAATATAAATCTTTTCTCATAAAAATCAACGTAAAGAAGCCATAAACCAGGGCGCCGGAAGCCGCCTGCAGCGAAAGCGTGCTCAACGCAGACATCTCACCTGCGATATCCGGCACAAGATAAACCGAAAGTCCCATGACCGCGCCGCTCATTATTGGAACAAACGCGGCCTGAAAATATTCTTTAAAACACGGCCCCATCAATTTTTTCAGGAACAGGATATAATGAAGGCCTATTAAAGGGACATGAAAAGCCAGGAGGAGATAAACGATGTTGATGACTCGACCGGTAAGACAACCGGCGAGAACGAGCGGGGCAACGATCGACAGAATTCCGGCTCGCCAGAGAAACAACCGGGCCGACCAACCTGCGGCCAGGATAATTCCTGCGGAAAAGTTCATTATTGAACTTATAAGAGCATAAAAAGCGAATGCCTGAACAAGGGGAACGGTCTCCCTCCAGGCGTCTCCCAGAAAATAAGGTAATGCTGCCGGCGCTGTTCCCGCTATGCCGAACAATATGGGAGCGCTGAGCATGGTTGAAAATCGGATCATCTGCAAAAAGCCCCTCTTTGCCCTCGGCCTGTCCTGTTCCACTCTGACGAATACGGGGAACGCCACATGATTGAAGATGGGATTTAATCGCTGAACCGGCTGCCAGGCTATCCTGACGGCCATATTGTAGTATCCCAGAACCGTGGAACCCAATATGCCGCCGACGAACAACTGGTCCAGCCGATTGGATAAAGCGTTCGTCAGGCGTGCCCCGACACGGTACGCTCCGAATCCCAGGTATTCCCTGATTTCGTGAAATCGAAGCCGCAATTTCGGTTTATAGAACCTTTGCATGCCCCAGGAGGCATAAAGAGCGGCTTGAGCTGCAGCCTGCGCCAGACGGCCCCATACCAGGGCCCAGAAGTTCATGTTCAGTTTCCAGGCGCAAAATATCGCAACAGCAGCGTTAATCAACGCCGCTATCACGTCGAACCACGCGATGACCTTGAATTCGAGTTTCTTATGAAATAAAGCCATATAGGGCATGCCGACAGGAGATACTATAAATATCAATCCCAGAACTTGTAAAACCTGACTCAGTTCAGACAATTGAAAACGAGCGGCAATAAACGGAGCAACCAACCATAGAAGTGCGTAAAACAGGAAGCCTGCCGATAAACTGAACCAGAATAAACTGCACAGTTCATTATCGGATGGATTTTTCCTTTGTATAATAGCCTCATTCAGTCCCAGCCGACTCAACAGCAGCATAAAATCAACGAAAACAAGCGCTACGGCGAATATGCCGAAATGAGAAGGCGACAGCAACCGTGCCAGCCCTGCGAGAACCGCCAAATGAATGAGCACGACCAGAAAAGCTGAAACGGCGGTATACTGTCCGCCCCTGGCCGCTATTTTTCTTAATTTCATATCTCTTGACATGGACAATTTAACATATTGAAATAATTTGATTTTATTGCATTGCCAATCGACATAATAATTGTGCGGTTTTAGCCCACCCTAAATCCCCCGCAAGGAGGGGGATTTTGTTTTACTTGAAATTTTTTGATCGCCTGTTGTATTTTCGACAAAAAGTTCACAATTTTTTATCAGTCGTGATATCATGAGATGCGAATATAGTCATTATTCATCATAAAACCAAACTGAGATTCTCTGTCGGGTATAAACGCCGGGCAATAATCCTTTTTTCATGCCGAGAGCGTATATGGTGTGTGAGAATCCCTCATTGAAGTTCATTCGATCGTTCCTGCCTGTGTCCAGTGTATTTTTCCATTTTTCATTCCTCAAGGCATAGGGGTCGTCGTAAACAGCGAAAAAGGGACCTTGCGCATCGTTCCTGACTGGGACTGCGGCGATTCCGACGGGCTGCCCTTTGCAGATGCGCGCTGCAGGCACGGTAAGGCGAAAAAGTCCCGCACGGGCTACGCCTGCAGCTTTCGGTTTTCTTATCATTTTTTTCTGTGCAAACCTCAGTTCGTAGTCGTCGCTCTTCCATTGCTGTTTTCTTGCCGGCGAAGGCTCAACCGTAAGCGCGTATTCATTGTTGACGTAGAGATTTATTTTTCCCGTTTTGTCATCCATTGCGCCGTTGAAGAAAAAAGTCGTTTCCCCGGCGCTCTTCGCGGGGGCGGAGAGCCATACTATACGTGACGGGCTTTCTTTTTCGAATTCATCTGCTTTCTCTCGTTTCGCGGGCGTCAGATATTTTGGAAACTCGTACGGAATCAGGCGTCCGGAAGGATAGAAACCCAGATAAAAATCACGGCCTGGATACATGTCCATGAGCATTGTGTCCAGGTAGAAACCGAGATAATGAGCATAAACGATGGGGCCGTCGAAGTCGGGAGTATTCTGTGGCCATACGGAGCCGTAATCCATCCAGTGAGCGTCCAGGATTTTTTCATCCGGCCTGGTATGACCGGCATAAGTTATTCTTCTGACTATCCTGTGATCAATCTGCGCTCCGAATTCCCGCCAATTATCCTCCAGGACTTTAGGGACGACGAATACGACCGCATCGTCGATTTTCTTTTTTTTCGCGGTTTTCAGTATTTCTCCGCTTACTATATTCTGATCGCGCATATCTTTAATGATCGATCCGTACCCGGCAGGATTCCTCACAGAAAAAATCAGGATTAACGATAAAAGCGTCCATCGAAGCGGCGTCGCTGCGTGTGAAATGCTTTTACCGGCAGCGGATTTAACGCGTTCGGTAAGCCGGCCGGCTGCATTCATGGGCAGAATAAGCCCCCGCGCCGTCAGAAGCAGTATAAAAGGCAGCGCTTCAAAATAATAACGGGGTCCGTAACACAATCCATCGCTGTAAAATAGAAAATAGGCGCCGATGATGAAAATAAAACCGGATGCCATAAACCTGTCGGATGCCGAACCTGCCGGTTTAAGCGCAGGTATGAACAGGGGAGCCAAAACCAGGAAAACAGGCCATCGAAATAAAAACGCCATCATGCTGCTGAACTGATTGTCTATATTGTGGAAACTCTTGGCGATACGATAGAGAATTTTAAATTTTTTCTGAGCGCCGAAAGAGAGGGTGTTTGCGACCATTGTCCTGCCGGCGTATGCTTCGTATGTCGTCAGAAGAGGATCGCCGGTCAGGAGAGCGTTATATCCCAAAAAAACGAATCCGCTCAGAATTAAGCCTGTAAGCATACCCAGCATATGATCGCGGTTTTTTAAACGGGACTGCACGGCATCCCATATTGTGAAGACAAACATCAACAGGCCGCCGGCAAATGAAGTCAAAGGCCGCGTGGCCGCCAGCATACCCAGAAAAACGCCCGCTCCGAATCCCCGGAGAAACTTATGTCTTTTGTCGCCGCTGAAAAGACAATACAGGAATGCCAATGTATAAAACAGTCCGGCGCCGTGCGACATAAAAGTCCCATGCATTAAAAGGAAAAAGGGAGAAACCAGCCCCAGCAGGACGGCTATATTGGCTGTTTCCCTATTGTAAAGAATCAGGCCCAACCGGGACAGCAGAAGAAGACTCAGGCCTCCCAGAACAGGGTTCACCAACCACCCCAATCCCAGTTTTATGCCCGGCGCGAGCAACATGGGATAGCCGTAGGGGTAATGAGTGAACATTTTATCCTTTTTTGCGGTCAAAAATGTATGGATGAAGAACTGAGGGCATTCCGGAACAGGCGCCCATAGCCTTCCCGCTGCGAAAATTTTTGCTTGAAAAATGTAAGCTCCTGAATCCTGTACGTGAGACCGTCCCTCCAGTATGAATAAATTGATGTAACTGCTTATGATGACTGCAGCAATCGCAGCCCCGAAAGGTATAATTACGGCTGCCTTTGTTTTATTAACCGCCTTTTTCAATCTCAGGCAAAATGAAATTATTTTTTTCAGGCGAATGCACAGGAGCAACAACGCGCAGAAAATAAATGAAATAACAACGGCAAGCAGGACGGCGCACCCATAAATCAACAGAATTTTAGTAAGAAAGACGGCCATTCTGGAGAAAGGAGCAGGAATTGTTTTTGCTTTTTGCATTCCGACGGTATTTCCTTTTTCCACAATAGATAAATTAATATTGCGATGCAGGAAAGGACGAAATTCAAGATGCACATAATTCTCATCATCTGTCGCCAGAAGACGCATTCCTGCAGACCAGCCTCCCAGAATATCCGCTTCAATGCGATAATTGGTCCCGAAGTTTCTGACCGTTTCGATGACGGCAAGGTCATCGGCAGTAACGGCGCCCCAGCGAATCTGCGGACTGCCCTGGACCGTTTTCCAATCCTGCAGAATACCGTTGCTGAAATTATCTTCAAAAAGAAGCTCGTCCGTTTTGCCGTCAAAGACCCTGATATAGTCCCATTCCTGGAATACGCCCGTTTTTTCAGCCCACCAGTTGCTTTCGCCCAGCGTAATTAATTCCAGGCCGATATGTCCTTCCCGCCACGGGGGAGCTTCGATTTTGACGGCTTCGGTTCCATCGAAGACAACGCTTATTTCATGAGGGTTTACTTCAATCGCAAGATGATAACGGCCGGCTGAACGGAAAAAGAAAAAGAGAGCGACCAGAAAAACATGGACAACAAGAAGGATGGAGTATTTAATCTTAATGCGTTTCGTCACGTCCTGACGTATCCCGGAAAAAAGTCATCGTCTAAAGCCGTTCTATTTTATTCCAGTTTTACCGTTTTGTCCAAGCATATCAGGTTTCTGAGCTTTTTCCGCTGTGCAGGATTTTGGAGAAAAATTTTTCCAAGTATTCC
>CAZUFC010000081.1:0-39867 GCA_964619725.1 uncultured bacterium
GCGCCGGCTTTCCAGAGTCTTTCCACATGCCGGAGATAATATCCGTTTCTCCGGCCCGAAATGTTTGCTCCCGGGAGCATGTATTTGAGCATTTTCATGATTATCACGCTCCCGCATTAATTGGATAAGCCGTTATGAGTTTTCCCGGAATCCAAATTTTCCTTGAATGCTTTTTTCTTTTCAGTCCGGTCGCTTCCTTCGGCATCAATGATGGAGTCGTTTTTGAATTCTTCACGGAAAAAGACGCCGCTGAATCCGGAAGCCAGTCCGACGGGCATGTGGTCTTCCGGCAACGAATGCATCATGTGAAGCCGTACCGGGAATTTCAATTTCAGGAGTATGTTTTCGCCGGGCTGCAGTTTGACGCCCGCCTGGTCCGGCAGAGCGATTCTGCTGTAGTGATAGCCGTTTTTCCAGTCCGGGGCTTCCAGTCCGAGGGAAACGTCCGTGGTTCCTTGTCGCAGGTAATCTGCCGTGAGTTGAGGTCGGCCCAGGAAGATCGGATCGTAAATAATTGCGGCATCGACTGCGATGAGCTCTGAGATCGATTCAGTCGTGCAGAGGAGTTCCATCACGATATAGAACGCGTCGGCAGATTCGGAATGTTCGGAGTATCTCAATTCCAGTCGGCCGGATTTGAAATTGCCGAGCAGGTCGTTTTTCGTCGAAGCTTCGGGGACGTAGGTTATGCGGCCGTTCTGGTTCAACCAGACGGAATAATCCGATGAATTGACGACGGTATCGCCGTTGAAGTCCGCCCGGGCATCCCATCCGGGACCGCCCTGGGAACTGCCGTTGGCCGCCAGCCATACGACGAAATCTCCCGCAGCATTAACGTAACCGTCGCCGTTGGCGTTGCCCCCTCTCAGGGAATACAGCCCGTCAGGTTCCTCCTGCTGCGGGTCTGAGCCGTAACACGCCGCATAATCGCCGTCAGTATCGTCAGCCAGGTTCACTGTAGTTTTGGTGAGATAATTCACGGATATACGTTCGCTTGTGATGACGTCAAGATGGTTCAAGTGATTAATCACCAGGTAGAGGTCGCCGCCGGGAATGCCTACCAGGTCGATATCGCCGGTTTGTCCTGAGGAATCGATCGGCACGTCTTCCATGACGGCCATAACGGTGTCCGCGGTCTGAGGAGAACTGCCGCTGCGGAATTCCAGGTCGACTGTCGTCGCGGGCTGACTGCCGCCGGCATAGTAACCGTCAAGCAATACCGTAAGGTTGAACTCTGGCAGTCCAGCGTATTCGTCCGCTCCCATGTCGAAGTCATCTTCCTGCGGACGGTCGTTGGCATCGTAATCAACCTCAATAAGACTCGGGCCGGCAAGAGTCAACGCCGTATTGATGCAGGGAGAGGTTTCCGTGATGTGATAATCTCCGGCTCCCACGAATACGGGGTCTGCAGAGATATTGCCCAATCCGGCGTCGCCGTCTTCTATGTCGGAATATTCGGCGCTGACGCCGTAAAGGTCGTCTCCGTTGTCCCAGACGACGCTATTGAGAATGTCCAATGATCCTGCATTGACGTATATGCCGTAACTGCCGTTGCCGCCTACGGTGTTGTGGATGAATTCGATGTTCGTTCCCGCTGTCGCGCAGAACATTCCATATCCGCCGTTGTCCGTCAGAAAACAGTTGGTTATTGAAATAGGATCATCGTCCTGGATATAAATGCCGTCGCCGACCGAAGTATTATCAGGTTGGGAGATCGAATCATTGCCCTTGACTTCTATTCTGTCCAGTTGTATCGAAGCGACGCCTTCATAAATGTAAATACCGCCGCCGTAAGAATAGCCATACTCCCGGTAATTTGCATCCGCGTAGGAATGAGCTTTATTGTTCCAGAATGCGCTCTGTTGATTAACAACAATCGTCGCCCCAGTATCCGCATAAAGACCGCCGCCGTAAGAATAAGCGTACCCCCGGCCGCTGCTGGCCGGTTCCCCGGCAAAAGTGTAAGCCGTATTGTCGACGATTGTACAGTGATCAATAGATGTCGTTGACGACGCCGTGCAGTAGATGGCGCCTCCATATGAATAGCCGTATGAGCGCTCGCTGCTTGAGTTGTTCTGAGCGTATACGTAAGCTTTGTTGCCGGTGAAGTGATTGGATTCGAGCGTCAGAGAACTTGATTCGCCGGCATAAACGGCGCCGCCGTAGGCATACTCGTACAAGTAGTTGCCGTAACCGCTGGAATAGTATGACCTTGCTTCGTTGGAGTCGAATATGTTGTCGATGATGGTAGAGGAACCTTCGGAATAGATCGCTCCGCCTTTGGGGGTTGATTCCCGTCCCGTTCCGTAAGCCGTATTTTCCAGGAAGGTGTTGTTCGTTATCAACGGTGACGCCGCTGCATCGCAATATATGGCGCCGCCGTATACCGTATATCCGGTTCCTGAATTTTTCGCCATATTGTCCTGGAAGAGATTCTCAGTAAAGACGACCGAGGAATCGACGTCCGTGCAATAGATCGCTCCGCCGGCATGCGGCGAGGTATTATCCTGGAAGATATTGTTTTCGATATCGATCAATCCTGAATCGAAGATGTACATTGCGCCGCCGAGAGCGTCGTTGGTTCCTGCAACACTATTGTTGATGAAAAGACAGTCATGTATCCAGACGTCGAAACTCGAAGCGATGTAGACGGCTCCTCCGCGTGCGAGATTGCCGTCGCCGCCGGCTTCATTGGCGTCGAAGATACAATCGTAGACCTGTATGTGACTTCCTCCGTAGCAGAAGAATCCGCCTCCGTTGCCTTCGTTTCCGCCGGTAATGGTCAGGCCGGTCATCGCAATGTTTTCCGAGTTGGTTATCATTATGGGGCTGCCGCCGACTGTTCCTTTCAATATCGTAATGTAAGTTTCGGGGTCCCTGGTTCCGCCGCCGACAGGATATCCTCCCATCAACGTGATGCCGTCATGCAGCGGCAGGCGTTCGTAGTAAGTTCCTCTCGTGATGTGTATCAAGCCGCCGGCCGTCGCTGCATCCAGCGCGCCTCGGATACTGGCTTTGGCGCTTCCCCAGCTTAAACCGTCGTCTGCGTCGTCGCCGAGGTATTTATCGACGTAATATTCCGCAGCAGGCGTCGGCGTCGGAGAACCTGTCGGCGTCGGCGTATTCGGCGTTATGCTGGGATCGGGTGTGGGATTCATGATCTGAGTTTCATCGGCTCCGATGTCCGCTATAAAATTGTAGGGTCTCGTGTCACCGTCAAAGTCCACAGCCGGCACATCGATGCTGGTTCCCCTGTCGATGCAGCAGGAACCCGGATGCAGGTGATAATCGCCGTTTCCGACAAACACTGGATTGCAGGGCGGGTCCATGTTGCCTTCGCCTGCATCGCCGTTTTCTATATCGCAGTAAGTCGCTGATCCGCCGACCAGATCGTCCGTATGGCCCCAGAGAATACAATTTTTGATGACAGGATCGCCGCCGTTAACGTATATGCCTTGAACAGTGTTGTATGCAATGGTATTGTTGATGACCCGGGCCGTCGTCGTATTCAGATACATTCCGTCGCCCGTATTGTCCACCACGAAGTTGTTGTAGAATTCCACCGGTGCATCATTGATGTATACGCCTCCGACCAATGCATTGTTGGGCGAAGCTGAAGCATAGTTTTCCTTTATTTCCACTCTCTGCACATCAATAACCGCGTTTGAACCCAGGAAAGCCAGTCCGGCTCCGTAAGCGTACGCGTAATCATAGGAACCTGATCCGCTCCCGTTCGCATCGGCATAGTTGTTGACTATTACGATACCGGTTCCGATATGCACAGTCGATTCGTCGCCTGCAGCTACCGCTCCGCCATAGGAATAACCGAATCCCCGGCCGCTGCTAGCAGTATCGATTCCGTAGGAATATGCCGTGTTCTCAATGTAAGTTTCATTTGACAAAGTCAACTCGCCGCCGCCGGAGCAATAGAAAACTCCGCCGTAACTGTATGCGTATCCTCGTTGACCGCTGCTGTTGTTTTGAGCGTAGCAATAGCTTGCATTAGATGTATAATTATTGTCATAGGAAACAACCGTACTGCCCGGACCGCAATAAACAGCTCCTCCATAAGCATAATTGTAAAGGCGGTTTCCGTAACCGCTGCTGTAGTAATTATGAGCCTCATTACCTATGAAGTCGTTTTGAGTGATAAGCAATTCGCTTTCGGTATAGATTCCTCCGCCCATTGAATGGGAATCGCTGTTGTTATAACAATAAGAGCTGTTTTCTGTAATGGTGTTGTAGGTAACCAGTGCGGATGAATTCGCATCGATGTAAATTCCGCCGCCCTTGGCCTGGGAATTTCTTGCCTGGTTTGCCTCGATGAGGTTGTCGTGAATATCAACTGTCGAACCTACCGAAATCAGCGCTATCCCTCCGCCGGCCAGCCTGGACGTGTTGTATCCGATTGTATTGTCATGGATTGCGTAATCTTGCCCCGGTCCGCAATATATGCCGCCGCCGTATCCTGTGTTCGGTTCGACATAGTTGTTTGTGATCTCGTTATTGCAAACGGTAATGGCGGTCCCCTCAAGATAAAGACCTGCGCCGTGAGCGACGTTTCTGCCGCCGGGGATCGTGTTGCAGTAGTTTTCCCTGATTTTGTTGTTGTTAATCAGGATGTTGTGAGCCCTGGAGACATGGAATCCGCCGCCGAGACCTCCGTGTCCGTCGCGGACGATGAATCCGTCGATGTTTACGTTGGCGACGTTGGAAATAATAACGGCTGTTCCGATGCCGTTCGGATCGATGTAAGTGGGGAATCCTGCAGGATTTCTGACGCCTCCTCCATGCGGATAGCCGCCCAGGAGGGTCAGGTTGGAAGCGCAGATGACGCATTCGTTGTAGATGTGTCCAGCTACGTGAATGACGCCGCCTCCGGCATCTTCTACAAGTTCCATGGCCGAATTTATGGAAGCGCGTGCAGTCGACCAGGTTAATCCGTCATCGGCATCGTCCCCCGCAAGTCCGTCAACGTAGAAGTCCGTTCCGGGAGTAGGGCTGGGACCCGCCGTGGGAGTTCCTGCCGGCGTAATGTAAGGCGACGGTGTAGGATTCGCTCCTGTCGTCTCATCCGCTCCAATGTCCGGCCTGGCAGCGCCGAATGGCCGGGCGTCGCCGTCAAAATCATGGTCCGGGATATCGTAGTAGGTTCCTCTGTCCACACAGCAGGAATAGGGATGGATGTGATAATCGCTGCCGCTGATGAACAGGGGATCGCATGGCGGGTCCAGGTTTCCTTCGCCCGGATCGCCGGATTGAATGTTGGAATAAGTGGCGCTGACGCCGTTCAAGTCATCGAAGTTGCCCCACAATATGCAATTTTTAACCGTTGGAGAGCCTCCGTTAGCCCGTATGCCGTAATCGAAGTTGTAAGCTATCGTATTATTGATGACTACAGCATCGCTGTTGTTCAGGTATAGGCCGTCCCCGGTGTGCTCGATGATGAATGTATTGTAGATCACTACTGGGGTCTGGTTTACGTAAACGCCGCCTACCTGGATATTGTTCGGCGATGCCGTCGCTATGTTCGACTTGATGATCATGCGGTCGAATTCAACTTCGGCATCAAGTCCCAGGACCGCCATGCCGCCTCCATAAGCGTAAGCGGCGTCGCTGGAAGAGCCGTCGCCGTTTGCATCAGCGGTATTGCCGGTTATGACGACGTTGAGGCCGAAATCGACGGTGGCGTTGTCGTCGCAAACTAGTCCGCCGCCGTAAGAATAACCGTATCCTCTGCCGCTGGAAGCGGTGTCTATTCCGTGAGAAAACGCAGTGTTGTCTTCAATCGTTTCACTGGTAATGGTTATGTGAGAACCGCCCGCGCAGTAAATAGCCCCGCCGTAACTGTACGCGTAACCTCGTCTGCCGCTGCTGTTGTTTTTTGCATAAGCATAGCTCCGATTGCCCTGGTAGACGTTATCAAAAGTGAGTACTACTGAGCCGTCCCCGCATGATATGGCGCCGCCGTAAGCGTATTCGTAAAGGTTGTTTCCATAACCTGAATCGTAATAGGCATACGCCTGGTTTCCCGTGAAAGTATTTCCCGTGACCGTCAGATCGCCCGAACAGTGTATCGCTCCGCCGAAAACCTCGGCGTCCGCTGAATTAATCCTTTCAGTCGAGTTATTCAGGAATGTGTTGTTGAGAACATCAGCGGAACTCATTGATTCGATGTGGATGGCCCCGCCCTTTGAACGGGCGATGTTGCCGTCGAAAAGGTTGTTCTCCGCAAGCAATTTCCAGGTTGGACTGTCCAGAGCGATGCCGCCGCCGACAGACCCGGCCGTATTGCTTTTGATGGTATTTTCCGCAATATAGACGCTGCCGCCGTCGGCGCAATATATCCCGCCGCCGTAGCCTGTCCCGCCTTCCGCATAATTGTCGGTAATCAGGTTGTTGATGATGTTCACGTCGTGGGCGTTCACATAAATGCCCGCGCCCAGCGACACGCTTTTTGAACCCGCATCGCTGACGTGATTCTCCTGGATCGTATTGCCGGTGATGTAAATATGAGCCGAATCGTTCACGTAAATTCCGCCGCCGTAGCCGCCTCTGCAGTTCCTGATGATGAATCCGTCGACAAAAACGCTCTCTACGCCGCTGATCATGATTCCGATGCGCTCACCGCTGCCGTCTATGATGGTGGGATATGCCGTCGGGTTCCGTATCCCGCCGTCGTGTGAATATCCGCCGTATACTCGAACGTTGTTGGGGCATATTACTCTCTCATAATAGGTCCACATCGCAACATGTACGTTTCCTCCGCCTGCCGCCTCAGCAAGCTGCATGGCTCCGTTGATCGATTTCCTGGCCGTGGCCCAGCTTAATCCGTCGTTGGAATCGTCGCCGGTCTGACCGTCCACATAGAAGTTATTCGAAGGCGTGGGAATAGGCGTAATCGTTCCTGAAGGAGTGCTGTAAGGCGTTGGGGACGGATTGGTTGACGTAGTTTCGTCCGCGCCTATGTCGGGAAACGTAAAAGAGTAAGGTCGAACTTCTCCGTCGCAGTCATGCGTCGGGACTTCATAGGGACTGCCTCTGTCGATGCAGCATGAATTTGACATTAAATGATAATCGTCTCCGCCTATGAACAAAGGATCACACGGAGGATCAAGGTTGCCTTCGCCCGCATCGGCATCCAGGATGTCGCAATAAGTTGCCGTCACGCCGTAAAGATCGTCGCCGTTGTTCCATAAAATGCAGTTTTTGACCGTGGGGCTGCCGCTGTTGACGTACAGTCCGTACACCGTATTGTCCGCTACCGTATTGTGCTGGAAGGATAACGAAGTATTGGTAAGATATGCGCCGTCGCCGACGTTCTGAACAATGAAATTGTTGATGATCTCTACAGGCGTTTCATTGACGTATATTCCGCCGCCTCGCCTTACATAATCGGGAGATGAGTTCGTCTCGTTGCCCCTTATGATAAGGCGGTCAAGTAGTGTCTGAGTGTTCGGTCCTTCAATGGAAATGCCGCCGCCGTAAGAATAGGCGTAATCATAAGAACCGGACCCGCTGGCTTCCGCGTTAGATTTATTCTCGATGATCGGGCAACCCAACCCCAGCGTGACGTTGGAATTATCAGCCAGGTGAATTCCGCCGCCGTATGCGTTCGCATAACCGCGACCGCTGCTCGCCGTATCCTGTCCGTAAGCGTAAGAGGTATTGTTGTAAAGCGGCTGCGCGGATAGGACAAGAGTTGAACCTCCGTCGCAGTAAAAAGCTCCGCCGTAACTGTATCCGTAACCTCTCTGACCGCTGCTGTTGTTCTTCGCATAGGTTCGCGCGACGTTTTCAGTCATGTCGTTTAAAGATGCGTTAACAACGGAACCGTCAGCGCAGTAAAGCGCCCCGCCGTAGGCATAAAGATACAGTCGGTCGCCGTACCCTGAATCGTAATATGAATAAGCTTCATTGCGCTTTATTTCATTCTCCGTCAGCGTCAATTCGCCTGCGCAGTAAATGCCGCCGCCTTTCGCCTCGTTGTCTGCAGTATTGGAACGATATGCCTGGTTGTCCGTAATCACGTTTTCGCTGACCGTTACGGAACTTCCGTTTGAAATGTAAAGCGCTCCGCCGCTGCTGTTCGGACCGTCCGTCATGTTCCACTGGATCGTGTTGTCGTCGATCAGTAATGCCGCATCGGGATGATTGATGAATATGGCTCCGCCGGCGACCTGGGCCGTGTTGTAAGTCAGGAGGTTATTCGTGATGTGAACGCTGCCTCCGCCGGCACAATAGATGCCGCCGCCGTATCCGTCGCCGCCGTCAGCCAGGTTTTCCGTGATTAAATTGTCGTGGATCAGAATATCATGTCCGTGAAGGTATAAACCGCCGCCCAGGGCAAGATTGGGCAGCGCCGGCTGAGACGCGCACTCGTTTTCGCGTATCTTATTCCCGGTTATCTCCACCCCGGAAGCATGACTGACGTAAATGCCGCCGCCGTATCCGCCGTGTCCGTTTCGTATGACGAAACCTTCGACGAAAACATTGGACACGCCGCTGATCTTTACCGCGGAATCCATATCGTATCCGTCTATAATCGTTATGAATGAATCGGGGTTGCGCACGCCGCCGCCATGCGCATAACCCCCTAAAAGCCTGATGTTGTCAGGTATTACAATATTCTCATAATATATGGAAATCGCTACGTGCACTACTCCGCCGCCGACTCCTCCGGCAGCATCCAAGGCCTCCTGGATACTCGCTTTCGCCGTAGCCCAGCTTAATCCGTCATTGCCATCGTCCCCGAAATCCCCGTCGACATAATAATTCGCCGAAGGAGTGGGAACCGGCGTATATGTCCCGGAAGGAGTCGAATAAGGCGTTGCCGTCGGATTCGTTGATGATGCTTCGTCTGCTCCTATGTCGTATCCTCCCCCGAAAGGTCTCGCTTCGCCGTCATAATCATGATCCGGAGCATCGACAACAGTCCCCCTGTCGATACAGCATGAGTTCGGTCTTATATGATAGTTGCCGGAACCGAAGAAAAGGGGATCGCAGGGCGGATCGAGATTGCCCTCACCCGGTAATCCTTCCTGGATGTTGCTGTACGTCAATCCCGCTCCATACAGGTCGTCCACATGTCCCCAGAGAATACAATTTTTTATGTTCGCCGTGCCGCTGTTCACATACACGCCGTAACCGGAATTATACGCTACCGTATTATTAAAAAAATCGACGTATCCGCTGGTGAAATAAGCCCCGTCGTCAAGGTTTTCAACTATCATGCAATTGACGATTTCTGCCGTTCCGCTGCTGATGTACACTCCGCCGCCGTATGTGCCCCTGTCAGGCGTCGCATTCATGTGATTGTCCTGAACTAAAACCCCGTCAACGACAACCGTTGCATCCGCTCCTCGCAGCGATATCCCGCCCCCGTAAGTATAAGCATAATCATATGAACCTGATCCCACGCCTTCTGAGTCGCAGTAATTCTCCAGGACCTTCACTCCCGTTCCTATGCCGACGACAGACAAATCTTCGCAGAAAATTCCGCCGCCGTAAGTCCAGGCGTATCCCCTGCCGCTGGAAGAGGTGTCCTGACCATACGCCGAAGCCGTGTTCAACTCAATCACGTCGTTCGTTATTTCCACATCCGAACCCGTTCCGCAATATATGGCGCCGCCGTACGCGTAGCTGTAAGCCCTTCGGGATGAATTAGTGTTGACTAGATTCGAATTAGCCAGATTCTCGCTGTATGTGTTTCCTGATAGTGTCGTTATGCTCCCGTCTCCACAATATATCGCCCCTCCGTATGCATACTTCTGTAAATTGCCGTTGTATCCGCCTGAATAGGTCGATCTCGCCTCATTTCCTGAAAATATGTTGCCGGCAGCCGTCAGGTTTCCCAGGTTGCTGACAGCCCCTCCGCCCGTATACTCGGAATGACCGCCCGTTGAATGAGCCAGGTTGCCGGTCAACTCGTTGCTGATCATATCGACTACACTCGTCGCATCTATGCTTACCGCTCCGCCGATAACCGTGCTCGACTCCGAAATATTCGAGGTGATGTAATTCGCTAAAACATCAACGTCCGAATTCGTTATGCTTATCGCTGCACCACCCTGAGAACCCGTGCACGTGCAGGCGCTGATCCTATTATTCTGAAGCGCCGCCGTCGTGTCCACACACACTATTCCGCCGCCGTTCGCTCCCGTTCCGTTCGTTATGATAAAGCCGTCTACTACAACTGCCGAAACCCCGTTTATCGTTATGGGAACTCCTGAACCGCCTCCATCTATAACCGATTCGTAAACATCAGGATTTCGTGCGCCTCCCTGGGACGGATATCCCCCTAATAATTCTAATCCGTTATGGCCTAAAGTAAGTTGCTCCGCATAAATCCCCTCGGCCACATGCAACGCGTCCGCTCCCGTTACTAAATCCAAACCAGCCTGAATCGTTGCTTTGGCCGCTGCCCAGCTCGTTCCCGCATTGCCGTCGTCTCCATAAACAGCATCAACATAATAGTCGCTTTGCGCATGTGATACGCCGAAAATTCCTGATACCATAAACAAAAAAATGAAAATACTTATGGCTATAGGCTGATGTTCACGTTCCATATTCTCTCCTCCTACAAAAAGTTTTATTTGAAAGATTTGTCGCCAATGCAGAATTGCATGTCCTTAATTTAAAACGGATTTTAAAACAGAAAGTCAAAAAAAAAGCGTAAAAAATTATGAAATTTCTGAAAAATCTTTGTTGTTAATAGCTTGCAATTTTGTAGAAGGGAAGGAATCCCGCCGTCAAAAAGCGAAATTTAGGGAAAAACGGCAAAATATGCCTTAGAGGCTAGGCAAACAACCTGAAGGATGCAGGGAAAAAACGCAAGAGTCCATGGAAGGATGCAGGGCTTTTTTGTTGGAGTATGCGGGTAAGGAGCTGTTCTGAATGGGGTACCCTTTCCAGGAAGGCCCCTGGAGCCGTTTGGGCGGCAGCCGTGGAGGGACAGTGGGAGGAGGTGAAGCCAGGGCGGTTTTTTTCAGGATAGGAGCTTCTTTTTGCTTGAAATATACAGATGAAAGGAATATTAGATAATGACTGTCCGCAAACTCGAATCTCGATTCAAAATTTAATGCAGGACAGTCACTGCGGTTTTTGATCCATAAACGAACGAATTTTCCTTAAGGCAAGGAAGGCAAGCATTTGCAAAGGAGTCGTATTTATTGTACGTTGACTGAGCAAATCCGCAGCCTGACGGAGCATTGGGGGAAATTCGCTGTTATGGACAAAAACTTGATAAGGAGGAAGGAAGGTCAAAATGGAATGGTTTAAAACGCTGAATCCCGTCTTACAGGCTTTTTTAGCGACTTGTTTCACCTGGTTTTTAACCGCTCTGGGAGCGGCTGCGGTTTTTTTGTTCAAGTCGATCAACCGCAAACTGCTGGACAGCATGCTGGGATTTGCGGCAGGTGTTATGATAGCCGCCAGTTTCTGGTCGTTGCTGGCGCCGGCGATTGAGATGGCTGAATCCCAGGGCATTCCACCCTGGCTGCCCGCCGTAGTGGGTTTTCTGCTGGGCGGAGTTTTTCTGTGGGTGATTGATAAAATATTGCCTCATTTGCATCTGGGATTCCCCCGAGAGGAGGCTGAAGGGATTGAAACGAGCTGGCACAGGAGTATCCTCTTGGTTCTGGCCATCACGCTGCATAACATCCCGGAGGGTTTGGCCGTGGGGGTAGCGTTTGGAGCTCTTGGCGCGGATTTGCCTGCAGCATCTTTCGGCGCCGCGGTCGCTCTGGCGCTCGGTATAGGCATCCAGAACTTTCCGGAGGGTACAGCCGTCTCGGTCCCCTTGCGCAGAGAAGGGTTTTCCCGTCTGAAAAGCTTCTTTTTCGGGCAGTTATCAGGAATAGTAGAACCTCTCGCCGGCGTTGTCGGCGCGGCTGCAGTCATTATGGTGAAACCCATCCTTCCTTATGCCCTCGCCTTCGCCGCCGGCGCCATGATCTATGTCGTCGTCGAAGAACTCATCCCCGAATCGCAGCTTCGGAAAAACACAGATGCCGCCACTATGGGCGCTATGTCTGGTTTCGCCGTCATGATGACGCTCGACGTCGCCCTGGGTTGAACATCATACGAAAAAAGTTTCCCGATGCTTACAGGAAAATAAAAAAACTCCGAACAACCTGCATCCCAACTCAACTGTGAAATAAATCTATTGACATTGGGATTGCTTTATGCCGATAATAAAAAAAGAAAGTCTGATAAGCGATAGACTTTTCGATTCGCTTTACATGTATCGTTTGATTGTTCATTTTATCATCGTGACAGGAGGGGACTTGTTTTGAGAAAAAACGACAGAAGGAAGAAAAAGTTCAAAACGATAGTGGGCGCCAACATTGATCGTTTGCTCCGGGAAAAAGGCATGACGCGAAAGAACCTGGCGGAGAGAGCGGGATACAGTCAGAACACGATATCGAACATAATACGGGGCAACACGCAATATACGGAGCGAAATTTAGACCGGATATGCGAAGTTCTGGGCGTCAAGCATCAGGATTTGTTTGTGCCGTTGCCGACGGAGAAGGTGCGTGACATGGAGAGCAGCATGCTCAACATATTTCGTTCATCGACCAAGCCGGTACAGGATGCAATAGTGTCCATAGCGCGAACCGTTTCGGATTTTTACAAGATTCAGAATTATCCGGAAGACATAGGATTGGTAGTATTGGAAGGAATTGACCGTCATAGGATAAGGGAGCAGTTGGAAATATTTGAGTCCCGGTATAAGGGAATAGATGTAAGTCCATTGGAGATAAAGGATGATTCCTCATTGGCCAATGCCGTCAGGGAGTATTTTTTCCAGGAGATGTTGCATTTGCGGGAAAAGACTTCAGAGCGGAGGATGCTGCGAGACCTTATTTTCGGAGCGTTGAGATTATACCGTTATGCGAAGGACATTAACAAGGGAATAAGGAAGGGCAATACGGTGATTGCGGCATATTTTACGATGGCGGGTCATGCATTTGCGAGTTCTGAGGATTTGCTGCTTCATTACATACGGACTTATGAGCAGCTTTTACCGAGGCCGAAGGTAACATTTGTTTTGGACGTAAAGCCTTCTGAATTATCTGAGGGGACAGGGGGCGATGCTGAAACGAGGCCGTTCGATGAAGATTATTTAAAGGATGTCAGGAATCGATATCTCGACAAGGCCAAAGAGATGAGAAGAGCTGGAGAGAACGTTATAGAGCTGAGGGGAACTGAAAAGCCGGAAGTTATTCACGAAAGGATGGTTGAGGAGTTAAAGAAGGCGGACATCCCGCTCCAACCGAAGGCCTGAGGAAATCGTAAGGTGAGAATCAACAGGTCCGGTGATATTAATCTTCAGTGAGGTTTTGTTTTTTACGATAGTCATCGAGTTTGGATTTCATATTTTCAAGGAGCCTGGGGTCTGATTTCGATTGAGCTGCATTGAGGCCGGTCTGCAATATATCAGCGGCTTTTTGAAAATTTCCGGCTGCAGCATAAGCTGCAGCCAAAGTATCGAGGCAGGAGATATTCCGGTAACCGGTCAATCCGCAGCTTTTTTCAGCGAGCCTTATGGCTTCTGGGACGTTCCGCAGGCTGGCGTTTTCTGATGTAGCTGCAATCCAGGCCAGATTATTCAGGGCTTCGATATGATCGGGATCGAGCCGCAGAGTTTCCCGATAATGACGGGCGGCCTGTTTTTTCCGATTCATTTGTGAGAGGGAGCGGGCGATATTGACGTGGGCTTCCAATGAATCAGGATTTGAATCGAGGGCTTTTCGGAAATGGGCGACGGCAGTTTCATGTTCGTTTTGTTTTGCGAAGCAGAAACCCAGGTTATTATGAGCGAGGGAATTTTCGGGTTCCAGTTTGAGAGCGTATTGATAACATTCGATCGCCTGTTCGGTTTTTCTTTGCCTCAGTAGAGCGTTTCCCAGGTTGATAAATGAATTCACGTTGCCGGGGCGCAGTTTGATGTCGATGCTCAGGTATTTTTGAGCTTCTTCGAGTCTGCCGAGGCGCGACAGCAGGCTGCCCAGTTGGAAATTGGTATCCCCGTGGTCGGGTTTGATCCGGACGACTTTTTTATAATGTTCGACCGCCTGTTCGATTTGACCGAGTTTTTCAAGTTCTGCGGCGACGTTGTAATGGGCGATATATGAGGCCGGCCTGTATTTCAGAGCATGCTGGAAGAGGGTGAGTTTATTTTCATACGTGGAAGCCTGTTGATAGGATAAGTAACCCAGAATTAAAATGAGGACGGATAGTGAGATAAAGCTGATTTTTTTGACGGGAAGGGAGGCGCGTTCATAGAAGCTGTGAAAAAGGCAGGAAAACAGAACGATAGGACCGGCGCTCGCCAGGTATTGAAACCTGTCTGCCGCAAAAGAGTATCTCATATATCCGAACTCGATGAAACCCAGCACGGGAGCGAGATTGATTCCGAAGAAAAGGAAGGCGGCTGAAGGGCCTTTTCCGGTTTTACGAGAACTTATGAAAAGGGCGAGATAAAGCGCTATAGCGGCCAGCGGGAACAGAAACTGATGCAATTTCTCAGGATTGATCGTCCAATGCGGATAGACCGCTCTGATTTTCGCAGGCCATACCAATTTGGATAAATAGAACCAGAAAGCCTTGCCCGCAATTATGAATTTTTCCGGCATGGAATAGGAGAAATGCAGCGGTTCGGCCTGCCCGGCGAGTCTAATGTCAAAGAAAGCGTACATGATCGCTGCAGAGAAAAAGGGAAGGAGATGCCCGAAACGTTTTAGCGTTAATTTTTTATTCAACAGCCAAAGCCAGATGAGCAAAGCAGCCGGAAAAGCGACCGATACCGATTTGGATAATAACGCCGGGACGAAAAGCAGAAATGAAATGAAATAATCGATCCTTTTTTGATTTTGCGTGAATCTGTGAAATTTATAAAATGCGCCGATATAAAAAATAAAAGAAAGCAGGTCCTTTCGTTCGACGATCCAGGCTGTGGACGCGACATGAACCGGATGCACGGCGAACAAAGCGGCGGCGACCCAGGCCCCTTTTATTTTCAATCGTCTCAGAACGTAAAACAGCAGAAGACAGTTTGCCGCATGAAGGAGAATATTGACGGCGTGATATCCGAAAGGCTCTGTCCCCCATAACTGATGCTCTATCCAGAACGTCGTATGTACGACCGGCCAGTAATGCACTTCGTAGGGGACCAGAGTGGAAGGAGCGAGCCATATCCTTTTTAAGCCATCCAGGTCATGAAGCGCCGGGTTCTCGTAAACCGCTTTATCGTCCCAGACGTAACCGGCCTGAAAAGCAGGCAAATAACTTGCCGCAACGAGCAAGACAAGCGATGCAATGAGGAGAGTCTGCTTTCTGCGGAAAAAATTCTGTTTAACCTCTTTTTTCACTATTGATCCGGTATCCCTATTTTGAGATCAAAATTTTAACGCCGTTGAACCTGGTAGACTTTGAAAATCGATATGGTTAGTATGAATTTTGTTTCCGTAACAACAGAAACAACCCACGGATACGCTGATGTCGATGCTTTGCCGCAGGCGGTTCCCACGCCATAAGCATATATTCTCCCTTTGTTAGTGTAGATTCCGATCAGTAAATTTTTCTGTAGGCGCATGTTTAAACCCGTTTGATCAGACCCTCTCTTTCATCAATTCGGACCAGGAAAATTAACCCGTCCCGCAATTTCAATTGTACATATTATGTATTTAATGCCAAGCCAGGGTCGGTGTTTAAATTCACATCTTCCTGACGTTATCTAGTGACTGTCCAGCATTAAATTTTGAATCGACAATCGAGTTTATGGACAGGCACTAATAAAAAATGGTGAAATGTTTTTTCCTTCTGCATTGAAGCTTTTACCGCATACCAGGCAATATCGCTTTATTAACCGAACCCAAAGCGCCCGACTCAGAGGTGAGCTGAAGCAATCCATTCACATTTCGATGATTCAATACTTTGCGAGGGGGTCAGAGCCCTTCGCAAACCATTGCTCCACAAGGTTAGCCCCCCGGAAGCGTTTGTCCTGTATGATCGAAGTTTGACGGCTGGAGAGCTAGAGAGTGGCTCCAAAACTGGGCCGCCCCGGACGGCTTTGTCCCTTTGGCATTGATCAAAATAGCGTCTTTTGAGGTGACAATTCGACAGAATATGCCATCATTTTGTTTCGACCCCGACCCCGACCCCGACCCCGATTTCGACCCCGATACCGATTCCGATAGCGGTTACTGAAACACACTTTCAGGTTTTTAAAGAAGTGCACCTCCCGTTTGATCAATCCCGCTGTTTTTATTTAGAGTTAAGGCGTGTGATCAGATGGAAGCGGCCAATCGGTCCGGATGTTTAATGGTGTCGGAGGGAGCTTGACAATTTTCAACGTTTTCATCATATTTATTATGGACGGTAAAAGCTGGGGTTTATTTAGAAAATAAAACAAATGAATAAAGGAGAAAAAAATGAATGAAACATACGCCGGAGCCGGGACGCAACCGGTAATCGCTCTAGGAGAAGACGTCAGGGCGACTTTCATCAGCAGGACCTATTTTCACCTTCTGATTTCGATCCTGGCCTTCGCCGGAATAGAGATTTACCTGTTCAAGGCAGGACTGGCCGTGCCGCTGGCGAAAAGCATGCTGAGCGTATCCTGGCTGCTTGTTCTGGGCGGCTTTATGATAGTCGGATGGCTGGCGAGCGGCATGGCTCATAAAGCCCGCTCCCTGAGCGCCCAATATGCGGCTTTGGCGATTTACATTGTTGCAGAAGCGATCATATTCGTTCCGCTTCTGGTTCTGGCCGAGGCTTATGCCGGAGGAGTCATTCAAAGCGCTGCGACAGTCACCCTTCTCGGATTCGGAGGTTTGACGGCTGTCGCGTTTATTTCCCGAAAAGATTTTTCGTTCCTCGGTTCATTGTTAAAGTGGGGTTTCATTATGGCTCTCGTCCTGATCGCAGCCGCTCTGATTTTCGGTTTCGAACTGGGAACCTTCTTCTCCGTGGCTATGATAGCCCTGGCCGGAGGCGCCATTCTTTATAAAACATCCGCTGTCCTCCATCATTATCCGGAAGACCGCTACGTTGCCGCTTCTCTGGAACTGTTCGCCTCTGTCGCACTCATGTTCTGGTACGTGCTCCGTTTATTCATGTCCAGAGATTGAAAACACGTTGACGCTGCATTCGGCCGTTGAATTTTTCTGCAGGAATCACTTCGAAGTCGAATAAAATCTGTTTACTTTATGGATGCTGAACTTCAGCCGTCCTCAAGTAATCCTGCCGTCATAGTGATCAGGGTCTCTATGCAGATGCGCTACAGCTGTTATTAATATTTCATCTTCCTCTGCAATATAAAAAATTGCGTAGGGAAAGCTCTTAATAATGCAACGTCTAGTTCTTTCACCGATTTTCGGCCAGGCATCCGGCATAAGGTTAATTCGATCAACTGCGTCACTGATTTCCTGGAAAAATCGAAAACCCAAACCGGGTAATTGATGGTCATAAAACTTTATCGCCTCATTCAATTCGATATCAGCAGGAGACAGGAGCTTTATTTTCAAGACTCATACCTCTTTCTGACATCTTTCCATTCAACTGCCTTGAGTTCGCCTCTTTTATATGCTTCGTAACGAGCTTTGGATTCGGCTATCCAGCTCTTTTCAATATCTTTAGAAGGTCTGTCAAGACTGTAAAGAATCGCTTCAACGAGTCGAATTCTATCGACAGGCAGCAGAGAAACAGCCTTTTTTGCCAATTCTTCAACTGATTCCATAAAAAATCTCCATATAGCGTTGAATTTAAGATACTCTTTGTTTTTTAAACCAATTTGTTAATGAGTTCTTAAGGTCCTTATTCATTAAACTGAGCAGTTGCCCCTATGAGTTTTGTTATAAGATTTTTTTTTCATGATTCGTTTCACAATAAAGAATTATAAGAAAAGAATCGCTTTTTTTCTAGTTGAATTCTAATGAATGACAACTGAGAAACAGCCTTTTTTGCCGCTTCTTCAACTGATTCGTCCTCCGATACGATTTTGTCTTTTAATGATTAGAGCCGTCAGGTCATCTTCCTGATCAACGGCGCCTCGAAATTTCGTCAAGGTTTGATCCAGGAAGTTGAGGATATCGCCGGCTGTTTTATGGGCATTTTGCTTGATAAGGGGGATGATGTTAGTTTCAAACATATGGTTTTTCACGTTACGGGTTTCGAGGATTCCGTCTGAAAAAACGGAAACGATGTCACCGGGATATATGCGTTCGGAACGCACGACGCTGGTTTTTCTGAGATCGACGCCTAAGGGCAGAGAAGAGGCGATATCATGTTCAACTGATCCGGATTTCGCTCTATAAATAAATGGGGGATAGTGTCCGGCAAGCCCGTATTCAAGTATGCCGCCGTCGACTTTAAACAGGAGATAAGCGGCTGTGACGAATCCGGGCCGGGAAGATTTTCTGAGGGCCGTATCGATAGCCTTTAAGACGTTGGAAGGCGACGGGTCTTCATGCACGACGGCCCGGAAAGCTCCGGTGACCATGGCGGCGAGAAGAGCGCTGTCGGCTCCATGACCGGATGCATCGCCCAGGATCAGCGCCAGTTTGCCGTTCGCAAGCTCCGCAGCATCATAGACGTCGCCTCCGATATTATTCGCCGGCAGGCAGAAGGCCGCCATATCGAACATATCTGAAACGGGCAGTTGCGACGGCAAGAGCGCTTTTTGCATATTACGGGCCATTTCCATTTCCTGCTGCAGCTTGTCGGCTTCCCATAAAGCGGTTATATCCCTCAAGGACAAAAGATAAAGCTGCCTGTCCATATCCTTCACTTCAACTCCGCTGTATCCCGAACTCATTCCCTCACGAGTCTCGATGAATTTAAAGGGGTTGAAGGGACTCAATATGGCTTCTACCCTCCGTTTAACGCCCTGCCTGTTTTTTATCCAAAATGTCTCGGAACGTTCCGTCCCGGCCGTTCGAGGAAAGTTTTCCTGCGTATGTTGAATCCATTGATACATTTTTTCCGGAAGAAATTGATTTAAAGGGGTCACGGAATCAGGATTCAATTCAAGATCAAACCATTCTGTACTCTCTGCATTACGCTCATATAAATTCTTGCGGGATATAATCATTACAGCTCCCGGAACAGCCTGCCAGAAGGTGAAAGATCGGGTTGCATACCAGGTCATTCCCAGACGCAGCAGTTGTGCCGCCGACGTCAATATGATTTTGGACAGAATCCGCCGGTATTCTTCTGCATTAACGGCATGGGCTTTTTCAGAGAAAATCACCAGGGGAAGCACATTTGCCGCCGTATGCTGAAAGATCGGTTTGTCCGTCGGTATCCCCTTGTATTGAAGGTTCGCCAACGTATAAATTACCGTGCGCCAACCGAATTCGGCATAAAGCTCCTTGAAAGCTTCATCACGGGATGCATCCAGCGTTCCCACGGTAAACCGCCCGGAGCCGCTGTCGTTTACTATCTCCAGGCAAAATTTATCATGAATTCTGTTCTCCGATTCAGGAGCTCCCTTACGAATATATTTGAAATGAAGATCAGAAGGAAGATCAGCCTTCAGTATTTGCGGAACGTATTCCTCGAAAGTCATCAGGGCATATCCCGAAAGGCTCTCGTCCGTAATGCCTTCATTGACCTTTTTAGCTATCTGTTCAAATTCATCGGGAAGCGAATTCATGTTTTATTTTCCAGATGCTGACCTGTCTTACCTTGTAAATTTATAAACCGATGAAACATTCTGCCGGCTCGTACGTTTTACATGCTGATATAGCGTTTCGATTTCGAATTGCCGATTCTAGCGGCTGCTCTTTCACCCAGGTCCGCTCCGAAAAGAGCCAGAAGAAAAGCAATGACGCCTCCGATTAAAATCCTGGACAGTGAAAAACCGAAGAATCTCAAAGGGGTGAAGAAGGAATAAAGAAAAGTGAAAAAAACAGCGAAAAAAGCGCCCAGCGCCGGTTCCAGGATGCGAATATTGGGGGAAGCGAATCCGATGATTAAACCTCCCAGGAAATAGCTTACGAGGATCAGAATGAGTTCGATTTTAAAATGAAGGACATGAGAAACGAATTTTCCGGCCAGTATTCTTCCCGCGACGCCTCCGAGGAGTATTTCAAGACCGATGAAGATGAAAAAACTGATGAATATCCAGGGACGCGAAACAATTTTTTTTTCAGCTTTAAACATAATAAAACCAGTTGCAGTATCCGACAGAGTGATTAAGAACCTATGATCGAAGAAAGCCGATAATGAATCGACCAACTGCAGAGAAATACTAGCGCTTAAGCATAACCATTCTCAAGTGAAAAGCCGGGAGAACGCATCAGAAGCGGGGATGCAAGAGGTAAGCAGAGTCCATGGCTGCCCCCCGTCCAGGCTGTCCCCAAACAATTTCCAAATGCATCAATTTTCCAAATCCTCCGCTCTTTCAGCCATCCGCTCTACCGTCCATCCGCTCTTCCATCCCTTCTCCTTTTCATTCCGCATCATTGATTTTTTGAATCTCTCGCTGTGGCGCTTTCCATCACAACGTCCGGCCTGGGGTATTGTGCGGCTTCATTTTGCCATTGCGTCGTCACTTTTCGTTTTCCAGGATGCTGATGGATGTTTCTGATTAAATTTCAGCATCAAATTTGTTTTCAAGACTGATCAGAAGGGGATTGCAATCTTTGCCGATCCTTTTGCTCCCTTATCCGTGATGATCCGAGCTATCCGCTGCAGCCTTAGACTTAACAATTGTTTCCAAGAATCCGTATGATCTGATCAGCGCCATGTTTTTGATTTTTATCGAAGTATGGGTTAAACTCATTAATGTTCTTTGTCTGAGCGCCCGGATCGAACTATACTTATCAGTTTTCATACGTAATATCCAGACGAAAGCGGCTATAGGTGTAAAAAGCGGGAAACGTGCGTTTTGTCCTCTGCTGAAAAACCGATATATGAGTCAGCAGGGGAAAGGCGGTAAGGAGAAAGGGCGGAAGGCATTAGAAAAATGAAGGAGATCGGCAACATCGGGAGGAAAGGATCATGATTTTTTTGAAGGGGAATGGTATATCATCAAGGATTTTTTTAATCGCTTTTGTGTTGTTCATTATCCTTATTTTGTTTCCGGGGGGTCCAGGCGGTTGGAATATTGTAAACAGCGGAGGAGTAGCTTTTGACGGCAGGAACGGATGGGAGTGCGTTTCAGCGGAGCCTGTGGAACCCGCCGCAGCCAAAAGAGCGCGTGTGGTGGAAGCAGAACAACGGCCAATGTTTTCGGGGCGTCAGGGCTTAATATCGGAAACGGATGCAACGCCAGAGATTGAGGAACTGGCGCGTGCTTTACATTATGATCCGATAATGATTTACGATTACATAAGAAATAATTTCGATTATGTCCCGACGTTCGGTTCGGTCAATGGCGCGACGGGAGCTTATTATGCCGGGCGCGGCAATGATTGCGACCTGGCTTCCCTGTTCATAGGCCTCATGCGCGAATCCGGCTTCGACGCAAATTACGTCATTGGAGACGTCTGGTATGAACCGGACGTTTTAGCGAACTGGCTGGGGGTAGAAGAGAACATATACGCGGTGATCAATGTCCTGGCCCGGGGCGGAATACCTGTTTTGCCCTATCCGTGGCCTCATCCGGTCCTGATTACCCGCGTATGGGCGACAGCGGCGATTGAGGGAACGGACTACGTGTTCGATCCGGCCATGAAGCAATATGACGTCACACAGGGAATAGATGTGGGTTCGGCGACCGGATTCGATTATACGGCCTTTATCGATCAGGCCATGGAAGGCGCTTCGACAGGCGATTATTATATTCAGGACATAAATGAAAATAATATAAGGTCTGCTGTCAGCGCTTACAGCATGAACCTGGCGGACCACATCGAACAGCAGATGCCGGAAGGGGGCATGCAAGACCTGTTAGGCTGCAGAAGCATAATAATGTCCGATACGGAGAGTCTGCCGACGACGCTTCCGTCGGCTTATGCCGTAGACAGTCAGACCATCTATGCCGAATTGCCGCAGTCGATGCGTCATACGATAAGCATAGAGCATCACGGTATCGATATTGAATTCAATACGTATGAGTTGACCGGAAAGAGAGTCACAATTTTTTACCGGGAATCGGACAATGCGCCGCAGTTGTTTATTGAAGGGGAAGTCATTGATACAGGGAATCCTACTACACCCGGGGAGCTGTACGATATGACGCTGGCGATAGATCATCCTTATGCGGCAATGGAAGGCGAATACGGGGACCAGGAGGCGGACATCACCCTGGTCAGCGGTTCGTCGTATGCCGTCATCACGTCGTTCGAATCCGCGTCTGAGAAGTTGATTTCCAGGAGAGAGAAGGCGCTCAATCGCAGCGCGTATTATTCCGAAGAGGAGGATTCTGAGCCTGTTCTTGGTGAGACCATGAATGTTGTGGGATTAAACTGGAGCCTGCAATGCCGGAGATTCAACAAAATAACGGGGAAACTTTCCGGAGTCGTTTCTGTGCAGCACCATCAGGCAGGGATAGTCGGGCAACAGGAAGGTTATTTCATCAGCATCCCGATGGAAATGATGAGCGTCACCTCGATTGAGGACGATCAGCAAGCGTCGCGAGACGCTTACCGGGCGATGATGGTTATGGGCAGCGCACTGGAGCACAGCATACTTGAGCAGAGGCAGGGAAGCGAGCATCCTGCGGTCTCTTCGGTGAGGTTGCTTCAGATGAATAATGAAGCGGGGTCCAGGACTTACCTGGCCGATCAGGACAATTGGGCCGAGGTCCAGGAGCAGATACACGATTACGAGGAGCCTGTTTTGGATCTTATCGATGCTTACATTGATGCCGGTTACAAGGCCGTATTGCCGGAAAACGGAAATATTGAATACATCGAATGGACTGGAGCAGGATTCATTCTTTACCGCTTATCCGGAGACGGCGTTTCAATACGGACGCTGGTGGGAGGTCACTATTTCGGCGGATGGTCGGTTGAGCGGGGTCAGATGAATTCGCTGCTCTCGAGATTCCTTTATCGTTTAACATATGATGCATGTTATACCTGGCTTGATCTTCTCAGCAACGAGCCGGTTGATATGACTACAGGAGCATACGTCATGGATGCGACCGACCTGGCTGTGCCAAAGATGGACCCGGATGGATGGGGCTTCACCCGCTACTACAACAGCGGCCGAAATTATTCTCCTGGACTGCTGGGACTCGGATGGTCGCATCGCTACGAAATGAGCGCTCAGACAGTGACTAATCCCAATCCTGTCCTGGGCTCCAGGTCTCCTGTCGATGCTTCTTCTGCAGTTACTGCCGCCTACGTATTGAAAAGCCTTCTGGATGATCAGGCGGAGCTGCAGGCATGGATGATCGCTTCATGCACGGCAAAATGGTGTGCCGATCAGTTACTCGACAATGCGGTATCCATAAGTCTCGGCGACAGGAATTTTCTGTTCTCTCAACTCGCTGACGGCAGTTACTGGGCCCCTCCGGGTATCGGTTTTACTCTTCATAACCAGGGCGGCGGCTGGGCGGTCGCAGATTACAGCGGCTCAATATTTCAATTCGATGCCGAGGGTAGAATCGAAAGTTGGGCTGATAATAATCAGAACACCATGAATTTTACTTACAATGTCGACGGCGACCTGGATACCGTCACCGATTCGCACAACCGCACGCTGACTTTCGAATACGAGGAAGGTTTCATAGAGAGGATCGTCGACAATGCCGGACGTTCGGTCTCTTATGTATATACGGATGACCTGTTGACCGGGATAGTCGATCCGGGCGGCAATACCTGGACATACGGATATGATGCCGAAAACAGGATGAGCAGCATGGCTAATCCTCTGTCCAATACGCTGGTCGTCAATCACTACGATTTCGCCGACAGGGTTGAATACCAGGAAGATGTCTTCGGAACGGCTTTCGATACTTTTTACCTCAGCGGATTCAGAAATGAGCAGGAAAATGCTTACGGAGAATCGACGACATACGTTTATGGTCCTCAAGGGAACCTGATCCGCACGATCGACCCGGTCGGCAATTCAATTTATTACGAGTATGACGGGCATGGTCGTATGACCCTGCAGACTGACCGGCTGGGGGGCGAAAGCAGGTTTGCTTATCATCCGGTTACCGGCGAAATTACGGAGAAAACCAATCCCCAGGGACATACCACGACTTATGATTATCAACCCAGGTCGGCGGCTTCAAAACTTTCCGGACGCGATAACGGGTTCTACGATCTGGCGTCAGTCGAATTTCCCGACGGCAGCAGCGAACAATACATTTATGACGACAATGGAAACATACTAACCCGCATTACACGGTTGGGCGATACCTGGACCTATACCTACAATGGGCAGGGAAGACTCGCAACCTCCACGAATCCCAAAAACGGCGTCATAACCAATTTATATAATATTGACGGCGCTTTGATACAGGTTCATGATCCGGAACTGGGCGCTATTCAATACAGTTACGATCAACTGGGACGACGCACAAGAATACGCTTTCCGGACAATTCCAATTACCTGGCTGAATATGACGTTTTCGGCAGGCTGACTGAAGAAACGGACGAAAGAGGGAATACTTACATTTATGAATTCGATTCTGCGGGAAATAAAACCAGGGTCATAGACCCCGCTCTTCAGAGCATAGAATACAGATACGACCAGATGAATCGTTTGACGACGTTGTTTGATAAAAGAGGGAGTCCGACTCATTACGGGTACGATTTGATGGGACGTATGACCTCATCAACGGATGCGACCGGCTTTACGACGACGTTCGGATTCAATGACAGGGGACTGCGGAATTCCCTGGGCATAGACGGTCAGGAATGGATCACCGGCTTTGATGCAGAGGGAGTCGCTGTCGCTGAAACTTCTCCTGAAGGGCGCAATTTTTCCTACCTGACGGATGCGCTCGGTCATGTGACGGAAGCCCGGGACCCGTTGTTGAACAGTACGATTTTCGAACGAGATGAATTGGGTCGTACGACGAAAGTCATCGATCCTGATCAGAAAAGCTCCCAATTCCAGTTCAACGATTCGACCGATATCATCTCGATAATCGTCCAGGGATTGCCTGCGACAGGCTATGAGTATAACCTGCTCGGTCAGTTGTCCGATTTAACCGATCTGAATGGGGAAATATGGCAATTCGAATACAGCGCTATGGGCAGGAAAACCGTCATGTCGGACCCGAACGGCTCATCCTGGCTGATGGAGTATGATTCGCGAGGACGTCAATCCAATGTCGTTTTCCCCGATTCGGCGGTCCTGGATATAACTTACGACGATGCGGGCAACCTGACGAAAAGATCCTTCGCCGGCGCTTTTGATTTGAACTATGCCTATGATGAGTTGAACCGGCTTACCTCCACAGACGGAATATCATTCGAATATGATCAGGAAGGAAATGTGACCCAGACATACAACGCAGATGGAAAAGCTTTCGGTGCGGAATACGATGCTGCCGGTCGCCTGACGAGATTGACCTACGACGATGAACTTTTTTACGTTCAATATTCGTACGATCCGAACAAGGGGTACCTCACGGGATTAAGCGACAGCCTGACCGGAGCGAACATGCAATTCCAATACGACGGCGATTTCAGAATAACCCGCATTAATCGCAGCAACGGAGTTAACACCTCATATGAATGGGATGATGCCGGGCGATTGACGAGCATTCAACATGGTTCGCTCGGGAGTATCGATATGACGCTTAATCCTGCCGGACTGACCGTAAGCCGGAATACCGATCTGCCCTTGGAACCAGCCGATCTCGTTGCATCAGAGAATATCGGATACCTCTATGATGCAGCATGTCAACTCATTACGACGGGATTCGAATATGATGCCAGGGGAAGGTTGACGACTATGCCGGAAACGACTTTTGAATGGGATGCCGCCGGACGTTTGACCGCAATCGGCGATACCTTGCTGAGTTATAACGGCTTGAATGCGCTCAGCTCCAGGGAAATGACGGGCGGCGATACGAGTAATTATTATTATAACAGGGCGATTGTGCAATTTCCGATAATAACGGAGCAGAAGACGGGTTCCGGAGAAATGATGAGGTATTACGTTGCTTTGCCGAGCGGAAGACTGGTCTACCTCATAGAATCAACGACGACCGATACCGTATCCTTCTTTCATTTCGACGAATCAGGCAATACGCTTTTTCTGACCGATACCCAGGGCATGGTTACCGATTCCTACGCCTATTCGCCTTATGGAAGCCTTCTGGAACACATCGGCACGAACGACCAACCGTTTACTTTTGCAGGCGAATTCGGCGTCAGAAATGAGGAGAACGACGGAACGCTTTATCATATGGGAATGCGGTATTATGATGCCGTCACGCAGCGGTTCCTCTCCCGGGAACCTGTCTGGCCCGATATCCACCAACCGCTCAAGATAAATCCCTATCAATACGCCAAACTGAATCCTGTTACTTACTCCGATCCCCTGGGAACCGATCCCACAGAGAGCAAGAAAAAGAAAACTCTTATCGATAAAGCGATCGACCAGGGTAAAAAATTCGCTGCTGACCAGGTGGTCGACACAACCCTTACGACTATCGCTGAAAAAGCCATCGGAGCTACCGGCCGCTATATTGCCGGTCCAATAAGCATTATCCTCACAAGCGATGCAGAGCTGGGCGTGGGCAGTGAAAGAAGCGATGCAGACAGAAATCGAGATAAATATCATAGATCAATAACGGATGCGCTCGAGAAACTCGATTATGCTGTTGAGATGTATAAACAAACCGGTGGATATTATCCTGAGCTTCGCAAGGGTGAAGTCCCGGCGGATTATGCTGAAAGACTCAGCTACGGACCCCAGGTTATTAAAGATGTATTCCTGGGAAAATACCATTATTATAATTTGCGAACCTTAACTCCGACAGTAGCCCAGACGGAGGATGCCGCCAGGCAGGTCCAGGATTTGACGGCCAGGCTCCAACAACAGAATTACAATGATGCGCTTGAGGAAGTTATTAGCGATTACATCGGACTCTATGTCAAGAATATACCGTTGCTGAACGCGGAAAAAGAGTTGTGGAAGGCGTACGAAACGGGAATGGGATTAAACTATTACAAGGAAAGGCAGGCGTTCCTTGAGGAGATGGAAACTTGGTCAGATCGACAAGCGCTGGAATTCATAAACAAAATGCTCCATTCAAGGTACAGGTAGGAGGTGATGACATGAACCATTTAACACGAGCAAGCAAGAATAGAGACGGAATATCTGACAGGATTCTTGGACAGGAATGGAGCCGGACAGCAGCGGTTTTCATGATTGCAGTATTGATAATCTGTTGTTCGGTAAGGGTTAGCGCTGATCTGACCCGTTATTTTTACGATGATGCGGGAAGGCTGACCAAAGTGGATTACGGCAACGGCATGAACACCATTTATGAATACGATCCTGCAGGCAACCTTCTGAACAGGGTTACGGATGCGTTTACGCCGACCGAGGTCCCGACCGCGATGCCTGAACCCAGTCCGACGCCTTGGCCGACGGTCACGCCCACCGGCGGAATCGACAGGCATGTTCCCGGCGGTTATCCGAATGTTCAGGCTGCCGTGGATGCCTGCAATGACGGCGACAGGATTTTGCTGGCGCCGGGAACTTATACAGGCGTCGGCAATAAATTCATAGACTTCCTGGGAAAAGCGATCACAATTACTGCAGACGAAGGAAAAGGAACGGCAGTGATCGACTGCGAGGGCGAAGGAAGGGCCGTGCATTTCCACAGCGGTGAAGGACTTGACTCCATACTGATGGGCATCAGTATCAGGAACGGTTACATGCCGCTGGAAAACGGAGCGTGCATACTGATAGAAAATTCATCGCCGTCGATAATCGACTGCGATATCGAGAATACTATGGAACTGTGGCATCAATGTTACAACGGAGCCGGCATCATGTGCCTGACGGCTTCTCCTTTGATCCAGGATTGCAGCTTCCTTAAAGGGAACGCTGCCATCGGCGGAGGCGGCATTGCATGCGACGATCAGGCGCATCCGCAGATACTGAACTGCGTTTTCAGAGAAAATTTCGGGTATAACCTTTTCACGGACGGCGGAGGCGCAATAATTTGTTCATCAGATTCCGATCCGGTCATCGACGGCTGCGTTTTCAACAACAACGAAGGCGGCAACGGAGGGGCCGTTTTCGCCATGGAAGGGTCAGCGCCCGTCATAACGAATTCGCGCTTCGTGAACAACATGTCGCATCGGGGCGGCGGCGCTTTCGCATGCGAATACGGCAGCGAACCGGTCATCAACGGTTGTTCGTTCACGGGCAACAGCAGCGCAAGCGACGGAGGAGCGGTATACATCTACGAACAGTCGAACGCACTGATACGGAATTGCACCTTCAATTCCAATATTGCGGACAGTGACGGAGGCGCGGTCATGAATTGGGTGGATTCGTCCGCCGTAATCGAATCATGCTGCTTTGTCGACAATGAAGCGACTTATATCGGCGGTTGCGGCGCTATATGCAACCGGGCGCAGATGACGATAACGCACTGCACGTTCATCGGAAACCGGGGAACGTGCGATCCTGAATTCGGTCCCAGCGGAGGCGCTTTGTGCCTGTTTAACGACACTGTTGTGAATAACTGCCTTATTGCAGAGAATTACACTTTCCTGCACGGAGGCGCGGTTTACGCTTCCTCGGGCGACAGTGAAATCAACAATTCCACTCTGGCGGCAAACAAGGCCGGCGATACCGGACTGGGCGCAGGAATATACTGTGACGACGGAGCTGTTCTTACAATTCAGAACTCAATTTTATGGAACGACAGCTCCACAGGAGATGAGATATATGTCGCAGACGGACTGGTTACTGTATCCTTTACTGATATCCAGGGCGGATGGACCGGACCGGGTTCAGACAACATAAACAGCTATCCCGAATTCAGCGCCGGACCTTTCGGCAGCTATCACCTGGATTTCGGCTCGCCCTGCATCGATACCGGAAACGATAGAGCCGCAAATATCTGTTACCCCACATCCGAAGGTCAATTCTGCATGAGTCACGGAAGCGTATTTCCCGATTTATGGCCGGATGAAGGCATAGTGGACCTGGGACGACATTTCCCAAGGTTCATGCCTACGCCCACTTTCATACCCACTATCGCTCCGTCGCCCACGGAACCGGTATTCACTTTTACGCACGTTCCGCCAACAAATACGCCGACTCCGCTGACTCCCACAATGTGCCCCACTGCATCGCCGACAACTCACCCCACCGCCATACCGACACAACCATGCAGCCAAACAGGGGTGACTCTCTTCATGCCCTCGGATTACTTCCAGGCGGGAGACCCCGTATACCTGGCCGTTATGATATGCAACGCTGAGGAAGCCATGCTTACCGATAACCCCCTGTTCCTGTTGCTGGACGTTTACGGCGAATACTGGTTCGCTCCCTCCTGGATATACGTTGAAGACGGAGCCGACTACTACATGAGAAACTTTGCACCGGGCGCAAACTGGATCATGGCTATACAGGAATTCCCCTGGCCCCAGGGCGCCGGCTCTGCATCAGATATATTTTTCCATGCCGCTTTGACCGATCCCGGCGTTACGACGCTGTTAGGTGAATTCGATTCCTGGCGATTCGGATGGGGGGATTGATCTGGAACGCCGCGTAACGACTCAATGCCGTCGAAGAAGGAAAAGAGAGTTGTAATTACTATGGCTTGAGGTTGTTGAGGGATTCCGGGATGAAAAATTCGGTATTGAGCAAAAATAGGTCTGTTGTTGTTACAATTCGAAAAAATCTCCCATTATTTTGTTTAGATTTCGATTGCGATTGCAAACCCGATCCCGATACCGACCCCGATTACTGAAACAAACCGTCAAAAGTTTTGAAAGAAGTGTAACCCCGGTTTGATCAGTCCCCTTATGTCCCTTTGACCCTTTTCAAACGGGGAAGTTACTCAGTCATTTTTTTTGCCGGCACAAATTGTTAATTTGCTTGATCAGTCCCGGTTTTTTGATGCGCCGAATTGCAGCATGTGTTGGATCAGGTCCGTCAATTCAAGGACCGTAACTCCATTCGACGACGGCCCAGTTTCCCATCAGTGCATCCATGTTCTGGTTCAGCATAGCGCCGTAGAAAAAAATTCCCGTAACGGACTGGTTGGCTGTATCGGGCCAGGTAAATTCGTTCAGGACTTGTATTTCTGTCGTGCCGGTTGGGACGTCAAAGAAGCTGAAGTCGATTTCTGTTGAATCCGGGGGATTAAAGCGCTTCCATCCGGGAGAAAACCAGTATTGTCCGAACATTTCAAGAACGAAAAATACGGGGACGTCAAGTATCGGTTCATCCGGGTTGTCCAGGTATCCGGTCACCCAGAAATTTTCTCCGGGGTGAGCGTTGTTGGGCATTGATATACGGACGCCGAGAGGATAAATGCCGTCCCACCGGAGTATGGTTCCACCGTCTCCGACAGCCAGCACATTATCAACCCCGGCGGTCCGTATACCGAATAAGGGTTTGTCCGTTCCTATCGTCATTTTGCTCCAGGTTTTTCCATCCCAGCGAATGATAGTTCCTACCGGGTATCTGCTTACGGCGTATACTTCGTCGGGTGAGTTTCCCCAGACATCATGGAAGTCCAGGCTGCTGCCGCTGTCCATGCTTTTCCAGGAAGTTCCGTCCCAATGTTGTATTGTTCCCCTGTAACCGACGGCATAGACTTCCTCATGGCCGTACCCCCAAACAGCGCGTAGTCCTGCATCGGCTTCGCATTCCATTTCCGCCCATTCATCGCCGTCCCAGCGTTGTATGATGGGGATTTCCCCAAAGTATGCTTCGCCTACAACAAAGATGTCGTCTGACGCGGTTCCCCATATATCGTTCAGAATGTAGTCACCCCGGTTTATTTCGGTCCAGTTATCTCCATCCCATTGAAGAACAGCGCCCATTTCCAGATCGCGTATTCCGCCTACGGCATAGACGTTGTCGGATGCGGTTCCCCATACGCCGTATAATGGATTGTAGTGCATGGCGGTCAGCGCTGTTTCCGTCCAGGAGTATCCATCCCAGTGCAGAACGATATCTCCGTATTCATGGTAATATTCATATCCGCCCACGGCGAAAAGATCATCAGGAGCTGTTCCCCATATCGCCTGCAGATGATGGATGTCGGTTCCGCTGTCCATGTCAGACCAGGTTGAACCATCCCAATGCATGATTGTCCCGTATGCTCCGACTGCGAAAATATCGTCGGAAGTTGCTTCCCAAAGTCCGTAAAAGTCATGCTTTGTTCCGCTTGAGGCCTCTGCCCAGCCGTTTCCGTTCCAGCGGAGGATCAATCCGTTTGAACCTACTACGAAGAGATTGTCGGAAGAAATGCCCCATATTCCCTCCAGGCTTTCTGTTGTGAAAGTTTGCATCTCCGTCCAGGAGTAGCCGTTCCAATGGAGGACGACGCCCTGGTCTCCGACTGCGAATACGTCGTTGGAAGAAGCGCCCCATATATCCTGAATTCCAAATAATCCTGGACAATCCATTTCACACCAGGAGTGTCCGTCCCAATGGAGGATCGTACTGTAGTATCCGGATGCAAAAACATTGCCGGGCGACGTCCCCCAGATTGCGCCGAGCCATTTCTCCGTCCCGCTGTTCATCTCCGTCCAACTGCTTCCATTCCAGTGAAGGATAGTGCCGTATGATCCTACAGCAAAGACATTATCGGCTGCCGTTCCCCAAACGCCGTACAGGTTCTGGTTCGAAGGACTCTCCATGATTTCCCATTGCTCGCCGTCACAGTGAAGAATTGTTCCGTTTCCTCCGACTGCAAAAATATCCTTTTCTGAAGAACCCCAGACGGATGAAAGTCCTTCGGTTACGGACGTATGCATGCGGGTCCAGCAGTCTCCGTTCCAATGAAGGATCACGGGTTCCTCTTGCTCCCAGATATCTCCCCCTACAACGAATACATTGTCCTGCGAAGTACCCCACACGCCGTTAAAAGTCGTTTCAGTCCAGCTTTGCATTATACTCCATCTGCTCCCATTCCAATAAAGGATCGTCCCGCTCTTCCCGACAGCGTAAACATTATCCGGCGATGCTCCCCAGGTTTGTTTCAAATGATTGCCCTGGGGAGCAGGGTTCATCCATTCCCATCCAGCGTGAGAAACGAAATTAAAAAAAACAGGGAAGAATATGAGAACCGTAATAAAAATGGCTTGTTTTATCATTCTTGTTTCTCCTGTATTCAGCCGCCTTGTAAACCTTCAACTCCGGAGCTCCTGTTATGTGGAACTCCATATTGGCAGCGCTCAGAACTCAGGCCGCCCATGAACTACGGCCAGAAAGACCATTCGACCATGGCGATTCTGCCCAGAGCGGCGTTCATGTCCGTGTTCAACATGGCGCCGTAAAAGCGCAGGCCGTGCATGCAGCCCAGGCCGGCGTCGGGCCATTTAAAGGGGGAGATCACTTCAATTTGCGTTTCGCCTGTGGGAACGGTCATTAAACGAAAGTCCATCCCGCCCGTACAAGGAGGAACGAAATGGGTCCAATCATCCCAAAACCAATACTGTCCGTATACTTCTAAGACAAAGAAAACGGGGATATTCTCCATCGGTTCGCCCGGATTATCCAGATATCCCGTGACGGAGAATTCATCTCCCGGATGAATAATGGAAGGCATGGAAAGGCGCACTCCGAGCGGATAGCTGCCGTTCCAGCGCAGAATTGTCCCGAAGCTGCCTATCGCAAAGATATCATCAGGGGATGTTCCATGTATCCCGTAAAGGAAATTGAGCGTCGGACAGGGCATGGGGTTCCAGTTGAAGCCGTCCCAATGAAGGACGGGTGATGTTCGATCGGTGCTTGTTGCTGTGATGTAAGCATTATCGGATGACGTTCCCCAAATACTGCTTAATGAATTTCTGTTCCCGCTGGGAATTCTTGCCCAGGAGTCATCGCGTCCGCGGACGATCGTGCCGAAAGTTCCGACGGCAAAAATGTCGTCAGGGTCTTGGCCCCATATATCCGATAGTCCGTTCCTTGTTCCATAGAATACTTCAGTCCAGCTTTCGCCGTCCCAGTGAAGACCTTGAGAACCGCTTGATCCGACCGCGTATACATCATGAGATGAGTATCCCCAGACGCCTTTCAGGAGCATACCCGATCCTTCTTTCACGATTTCCCAATATTCGCCGTCCCAATGAGCTATATAGTAAGACATCGTTAAGAATTCACTACCCACCGCGAAAACATCATCAGAAGAGGCGCCCCAAATATCCTGAAAATCGGCCCATCCGTATGAGTATCTGAATACGTCAGTCCAGCTTTCGCCGTCCCAGTGAAGGATGCCGGCTTCACTTTGCATTGCGCCCCCGGCAAATAAATTGTCCGGCGATATTCCCCAAACGCAATTGAGCACGCATTCCGTATCACAATGAAGTTGATTCCACGAAACGCCGTCCCAGCGAAGAATCATCGGTTCTTCATAAACGGTTTCTCCTCCGACCGCAAATACATCATCAGGAGCGAATCCCCATATACTTCTCAAATTTCCGGTCGGTCCTTCGCTCATTTTTTGCCAGGCATCGACCTCTTTTCGATAGAGCAGACCATGTTCGGCTACAGCGAAAGCCGATGCCGCGCTGACAGCCCATATGTCATAGACTATATAATCGATTTCTATGTTTATCTCAGTCCAAGAATCGCCGTCCCAGCGCTCAATTACGCCGGTATAACCGCATACGTAAACATCATTCGATGTTGTTCCTCCTATACTGTTCAAATTCGCCGCGCTTGCGCCGTTCATCGAAGTCCATCCGGTTCCGTCCCATCGCAGAACCAGGCCGCCGTATCCCGCGACGAAGACTTCTTCCGTATCGCTTCCCCAAACGCAGGTCAGATATCCTTCCGCTCCCTCCAATATAGTCCTCCAAAACTCGCCGTTCCAATGGAAGACGTTTTGACTGCTTACGATAAAAAGATTATTCGAGGAAAATCCCCAGATATCCTTAAGAGAGCTTCCAGAAAAAGTTTTCAGGTTTACCCGGGATTCTCCGTCCCATTGAAATAATGTAGTATCGTCGATAACGAAAACTTCTCCCGTTTGCGCACACCAGACAGCGTTGAACTTTAACTCGCCGCCGACATCTATATCAGACCATGCTGCGCCGTCCCAATGAAGCAGAACACCGCCCTCATCATAATTCCAGTTTCCGCCCACAGCATACACATTCGCGGAAGAATTTCCGTGAACGTCAACCAGGTCCTTTGATGTTCCGCTCTCCATCAGCATCAACGAGGTTCCGTCCCAATGCAATATTGTCCCGTAATCTCCGACCATGAAGACATCACCTTCCGTGATCCCCCAGACTCCCTTGAGATCATTGCCCTGCGGAAGCGGATTCATCCACTCCCAACCGGCGAAAAGCGGCAGGGGGCAAAGGAATAAAACTATGAATGCAGCAGCCATGAAGAACCGTTGAACAATCATAATACTCCCTTCAAAAGCGTTATTCCTTTTTTCTGATTTTGATAAAAACGCTTGTTTGATCGTACGAGAAAAATTAAAGCAAGTCAATAAATTACAATGCTGGGTCATGTCCTGGTTTGGGCCCTGATCGAATGTGATTGAATTTCACATCTCCTGACATTGACTGATAAAAAATTGTGAACTGTTTGACGAAAATTCAGCAATGATCAAAAAATTCGGCATTGATCAAAAAATCGGCTTTTGAGATTACAATTATACAGAACCTTCCATCAATTGATTTCAATATGTTAGGTTGTCCTTATCAGGAGTTCTGAATTACCCGGCTTATGTGCTCATCGCGCCCGTTCATTTTTTTAGAATACATAACTTATTCCGAAGCCCCATTTTGACGAAGCATAGTTTCTTGTCGTTAAAGAGCTTTTAAAATCGAACCAGTTTACTCTTGCATCCGCGAAAACGGTGAAATGATTTTTGATTTTAAATTCTATACCGAAGCCGGCTGCAACGCCGAGATCGGTGTGTTTTGACGACCACCAGCCTGACGATTCCCAACTGGAAAAGTTTATGCTTGGTCCGATCAGGAAATAAGGTGAAAACGGCGCTCGGTGCAGGTCGCTGATTTTTAGAAGTACGGATACAGCAGTATTCTGAAATTTTTCTTTTGGGGAGTAATTGTGCGGCGAATGCACCCTCTCATGATCATAAGTCAGTTGAAAATTCAATACACTCTGCCGCGTCGATCCCAGTAAAAAAAGGAAAACGGGATTATCCTCGTTGCAATAGGAAAACTCTGAGAAATCCAGTTGCGAGGAGGTGTAATATCCCATTCCGATATTGACGGCGCGAACCGGTGAGGTCTCCGTCAGGATGATAAAAATGCAACTAAAAATTAGGAGCATAAGCAGCCATGAAGAATTAACTTTTCGATTACCCTTTTTCATTTTTTTTTCCAGAGCAAACAGTAAATTCACGGAAATAAATCTTGACCTTTAACTGACTATCATTATAATCCCCGTCTGTTTGCGTTGTCAACGCAGGAACAAAATGAAAAAAAGGACGAAGGAGATTTTATGATGACGGTTAAAGATTTAAGAAAAATAGCGAAGGAGCGCGGCGTTAAAACCCGAAATTTGCGAAAGGTTCAACTGGTTAAAGCGATTCAGAGGAGTGAAGGGAGTTTCGACTGTTTCGGTACGGCTGTCGACGGATACTGCGATCAATACGGATGTTTATTCAGGGAGGATTGTCTGTCGATGAAGAGCAGGCGGTAGTATTATTGAAGTTCCCGGGTTGAACGAGCAGAGAAACGAAAAAATCCCCAGCTATGAACAAAAATTCGCAGCGTCGGTCCTCCGGGTCCGCCAAGTCCGCTGTTTCCGCATGGCAAAATCAGACATTAAAAGATAAAGAACGCATTATCGTTGCTGTTATTTTTCAGAGCGACCGAATGATTTTGAAGCGATAAGCGAGCCGACCAGGAGCATCAGAACGGCTGCGCCGGCGGTGTTCACGGCAGGAACAGGTTGCGGTTCGGTGGGAGTGGGGCTCATTGTCGGCGTTGCTGTGGGGGCTGAGACGGTGATGTTGATTGAATCGTCATCAGTGCGGGAATAAAGATCAGGTTGAAATCGCCGAAAAACATGTTGATTCCGATCAATGAATTGACCGTGTTGATTCCCGATACATAAGATGAATGATCCGTCCCCAGCATCAGTCCACCGCCGTGCAGCTTCATATTTTCATAATAATTCTCCGTCAAGTTCTGCCCTTCAGAAGTATGACGGCCGTTCCAGTAAGATGAGATTATTCGGGCGTCGCAGATAATGGCGCGACTCGGATCGTCATTGAACCAGTCCGCGACGGCCTGCCAGTCCGTGGGATAATTGTCGGTGGAATGTGAAAGATCGAATATCCATATCTGGTCGTATGTGGTCTCGTTTATTAACTGCGCAGCCTGTCCGTCAGCGGAAAGATTCACCCAGTCTGCAACCGCTCCGGCATTTACCAGCGTCTCATAAACGCTGTAACCGTCCGCGTCGTAAGAAGTTCCGTGAACATTGATCATCAATACCTGGTGTTCGGCGACCGGCGTCGGCGTCAAAAAGGCGTGAACGCTTGAAAAATTCGTCAAAAGGCAAAATAAGGCTGTAAATTCAGAACTCTTGACATACCCTAGTCAAACAATTGATTTTAATAGATTTTTACTCTCACTAAATCGGCAAAATTATTTGAAATATTTTTGGATTTCACGACAAGCAATATTGATATGATTTGAACCGTGATCCGTTTTCATCAAAAAAATTCACAATTCTTTTCAGGCACATTGTCAGGAGCTCAGAAATTACAAAATTTCGTCTCTTCATCGCTCTTCCTCCATAATCCGTTTAAAAAAACACTGGAAACATGGTTTCTTTCCGTTGACTCATCCCTTTCATAACGGATTATTTTTGAAAGATCAATTCGATGCGGTTTAACTGCTTTTTGTCTAAAATGGCGATTCTCCCGTTTTTCTGCGTCGTTCATAAGGATTTGGCTGTGCGGCGTATGCCCGATACGCCTCCGCAAAAAAGACACGGGGATAACTTGATAAAAAAGTCGGGTCTGATCATACCGGGGTTACGCTTCTTTCAGAGTTTTTGACAGTTTGTTTCTGTAATCGGGATCGGGACTGGTATCGGGATCGAAATCCAAATCGAACTAGAAACAAAATGAGGGGATATTCGCAAAAATTGTAACCTCAATAGACGCATTTTAGATCAATGCCCATTTTCTTAATTGAAAATCAAAGGAAACATGAGTAAATAACAGAATGTCTTGAAATATATCGTTTTTTATTTATAATAGCCATGGGTTCCAACAGCTAAGAAGGATAAGCGATGGAACCGAAAAAATTAACGCTTCCGCAATTTCGAGAGGAAAGTAAGTTGCCGGAAGGTTTATGCCATGCATCGGTAACTGAAAATCAAGAGTTTAATTGAAAGGGTTTGGGAAACATATAAATGAACGCATACGGTTTCGGAAAGTGAGAGTCCCGGAGAAACAGCATGAAAAATAATAATGAATTAATAATACAAGTAAATAATCTGACGAAGCGGTTTGAAGAAGTTCTTGCGGTTAAGGCAGTGGATTTCGACGTGTTCCGTGGCGAGTTGTTCGGATTTCTGGGGCCGAACGGCGCGGGGAAAACGACGACCATCAACATGTTGACGGGGCTTACACGGCCTGACACAGGGACAATACGGATCAGCAATATTGATTGCATAAAACGGCCGAACGTTGCGCAGCGTCTCATCGGTGTTGTTCCGGATGAAAGCAATCTCTATCCTGAGTTAACCGGCTTTGAGAATCTGTGTTTCTGCGCGGCGTTATACGGCATTGACAAATCCCGGCGAGTGGAAGGAGCCCGACGACTGCTGAAGTCCTTCGGATTGTGTAAAGCCGCTGATCGCAAATTTGGAGGTTACTCGAAGGGCATGAAGCGCAAACTCACCATCGCGGCCGGAATCATCCACGAACCGGAAATTTTGTTTCTGGATGAACCCACTACGGGCATCGATGTGGCAAGCGCTCGTCAAATAAGACAACTCATCGCCGATATGCACGGCAACGGCACAACCATATTCCTGACCACTCACTATATCGAAGAAGCGGAACGGCTATGCGACAGGATCGCGTTTATAGTTTCCGGCCGGATCGCAAAAACAGACTATGTTTCCAATCTGATCCAGCCGGTGCAGGCGAAACATGTGGTCCTTTTTTCTTTCGCAAACAAGGTAAGCGATAATAAAGAGCGACTGAACGAAACATTTCCGGGCCTGGATTTTAGCTCTCCAGGTCCAGGTACGATTCGCGTTGAGTCGGATGAATCCATAAGCGTCGGACCCTTAGTTCGGTACCTGGAAGATCAGGGAATGGAAGTTCAGGAGGCGCGCAGGTTACGGCCTTCGCTCGAAGACATCTTCTTGCGGATCACAGGCATCGAAGCGGATGCCATGCGTAAAGAAAAAGAGAAGGGAGGAGGCCGAAAATGAAAGAGTGGATCGCGTTCTGGAATATCATTAGCAAGGACATGAGGACCTATTACCTGAAACCGCCGAACATCAGTTGGGGTCTTGTATTTCCCCTGGCATGGACATCGATGTTCTTCATAAAATCCGGCGCCGGACTGGGCGCGATACCGTCAATCCTGCCGGGAGTCGTTGCCGTCTCTATTCTTTTTGGAACAACCTCCATGCTCGCGGTCACGGTAACATTTGAGAAGAAGCAGCGCTCGTTTGAAAGGCTGCTTCTCGCTCCCGTACCACTGGAGATGCTGATGTTCGCCAAGACCGGCGGCGCCATCTTGTTCGGCATGGCGAACGCGTTCGTTCCTGTCATCATCGCGTTGTTTGTCTCCGACCTGTCCGGTATTTCCTGGGGGTTGTTCATTCCAGCGGTTTTTATGATCGCCGTAACATCGACATTCCTGGGGCTTTTTATTGCCGTTGCCGTCAGCGAGGTATTCGAAGCGCAGACCTTTTCCAATTTTTTTCGTTTCCCCATGATATTCCTCTGCGGCTTGTTCTTTCCCATTGAAAAGCTGCCGTTCTTTCTCAAACCGCTCTCGTATGTTCTGCCTTTGACGTATGGCGTCGATATTCTGCATGGAACAGTGCATGGCGACCATATCATGCCCTATATACTGGACTTTATTCTGCTGGGTCTTTTCTGCTTCGGACTGTTTGTGTTGAGTCTGCGCAATATCAAGAAAAGATGGATCGCTTGATTCCTTATAACCAACTGATCTAGTGATCATAAGGAGGGAGAAAAATGATGCGGCCATTCGATAATAAAAGGTTCGTCATTGCATTCGTTATCTTTGGCGTAGTGATGTTTACGGCAATCGGTCATGCCGATGATCATAACGCGGAAACAATGTCGCCGGAACCTGCTGACAGCAAACCTGTAATCCAGGTTTTCTACAAGGAAAAACAACCGTCCATGAAGACATTGGAAAAGGTCAAAGCGTTCCTGGAAGAATATCAAGGCAGGTACGACATTCAATACATTCGGATAACCGACCCGGAAAACGAGAGTTTAATCAAATCACTGGGATTGCCGACGGAACATTTTCCCTTCGCCCTGGCGATCGATCAGAAAACAAGCGCCAGGATCGACGGTAAAACAATCGTTTTTGCCCATTTTCCTGATTTCATGCACCATATTGGAAAGCACCAGGGAAACTGGACGCTTGCTCATCTAGTGAAAGTCCTGAATGATAATTCACTGATGTTAGCGGATAATCCGACTGTGGAAACCAAACCGGGCGGATAGATGCTTAAAAGGCTTAGCCCGGATTTCTCATACAAAATCGTAGTGAGAGCGTTCAGATTCCCGCAGAT
>CAZUFC010000082.1:0-39381 GCA_964619725.1 uncultured bacterium
GACCTTCATTTTTAATTGGTTTTACTTGGATCCACACACAGCGGAAAAAGCTCAATTTTTTCACGGCATTGATCAAAAAGGAGCCTTTAGAGCTTACAATTATTCCGAATTTTCCCATTTCGTTTCGATTGCGATTACGATTGCGATACCGATTACTGAAACAAATTGTCAAAAATTTTCAAAAAGTGTAACCAGGTTTGATCAGTCCATTTTTCACAAATAAAACTTTCTGTCCGCGTTCATAAGGAAAATTACTTGCAATGAATCAGGGCGTGATGTTCTAATAAAAACAGCACAATGAAGGAGTAAAATTTTAAGATGAGGGGAAACGAGCTGATAATTTCGACATCATTCCGGGAATTAGAAATAGCATTAATGGAAAAATTGAAAGCAGAGAAACAGGAAGCTCCATTTTTGCGGCAATTAGTCGTTACGCCGACGGTTATGTTGCGTCGTTATTTACTGCAGAGGATTCCCGAAGTTACAGAGACGACTTTTTTGAATCTGGACTTGATGACGTTTAACGGATTCATAAGAGAAGCTGCCAAACAATCGGAAATACGGGAAATGGTAGGAGATTCCGACCTGGAGCTATGGTTGGTGAGCGACATCATCGAGCGTTTGACTGATTTTGCGGCGACCAGGAGTGATTTGCCGGAGTATTGGAATGCCTGGCGGGAGTATAGCAGATCGGATGAACCGGTTTATGAGGCAATGATGGATTTGATCAATGCGGGAATGGACGAGGAACTGACGGACCTGTTTATTGAGGAAGCCGATGAGTTTTGTAATTCGCTCAGCAAGCCCGCAATCAATCGCTGGAAACGACTGTTGTTTTTCATGAAGATATGGTGGGGCGAACGCAAGCGTCTGGGTTTTTACATGAGGCACGATCTTGAGCGTGAGTTAGGATCGAATTTACTGCTCCATGATGAAAATTATAATGCCGGTTACTCCTGTCACTTTTACGGATTCACTACCATTTCGGGTCTTTCCCGGGAATTACTGAAAAAATTTTTACAAACGGACGATTGTTCCTGCATTTATTTACTCGACGAGTTAAAAAACCGGCATCAGGACTTCAAGGTTACGGGACGAATGGCGGATGAGACCGTCAAACCGTATGTCGTCAACATAAGGACCTTTTCTCATCCAAAACAAGAGCCGGACTGCACGGTAATCGACGCTTATAATGTCGAAGGTGAAGTAAGGGAAGCAGCGAGGATACTAAGAAAGAAACTGGACGGTGAGAGAAGCGCCGCATTCCTTTCCCGCACAGCTATTTCAGCAAGAAAGATCGAAGAATATCTTGACTATATTCGAAGGATATTTCCTGAATACGGCATACCTTATTCTGCTGACCGTTCAACGCCGGCTTCAGTACATCCCATATTCCGAACGGCGCTTCGTTTTCTTGAATGCCTGGATAATGACTTTCCGCGATCCATATTTTCAGACCTGCTGATCTCAGGCTCGATCCACGTGCCGCCCGGCCTGCAGGATAATCTTGAACGGCTTGAACTGATGACACGCCAGATGGGAATCATATCCGGAGACGACTGGCGCATTCTCCTTAATCGCAATTTTTTAATAAAAGGTTATGAACTGAACCTGAAGATTTCTGATGCCGGAGAGGCGGTAGACGAAAATGGTGAGGAAACGGCTGAGACCGATCCTCAATTTTACATCAAAAGGGATGACCGGGGACGAATTTCAGCAGCCGAGATATTCGAATTCGGAGAATGGATTAACAGCATAAGAGACAAGTCGATGAAGGAATGGCCGAGTGAAGCCGGCTGGACTCAACATGCTGATCATTTTCTTTATATTCTGAACATTCTTCTGAACTATACGCAGGAAGAGACAAGTTCTACCGAACGGAATTCATTGCTGGATATAATCGAACGGCTCAAAACCCGGGACCGTTATGAACTTCCCGTTTCCCGAAAGCAGTTCCTGGAAACGCTTAAACGCCTGATTAAAAAAAGCCGTATTACTAAAACCGTGAATAGGGGCGGCATCAGAATCCTCAGCGCAGAAAACGCTTGCGGAATGACGTTTGACCTTCTTTTCGTGCTGGGACTTTCGCGCAATAAATTCCCTCAAAAGAATCTGGAATCTCCCATTCTTCCCGACGATATACGCAAAAGATTACGGGCAGGACCTCTGGCATACGTACCGGTAAAAATGGAAGAATACGAATATGATCGGCTTTTGTTTCGTATGTTGAAAGATTCAGCCGTTGAACATTTATACCTCTCCTATGCCCGCGCGGACGATGAGGGAAAACCTCTCAGCCCTTCCCTGTATCTTCAACGTTATGTTCAGGATCGCAATAGTCCTGTCGAAAAAATCAGCATCAACAGAAACACAAAAAAACGTTTGAAGGAAGAAGCAGCGGAATACGGAGATACATCCATACTTGTCCCTTCTGATTATTTTTTATTCGCCGGATTAACGGCCGAACCGCCGATTGAAGATGAAGCTGCCCTTAAATTACGGTATAAAACTGATAATCCTCAAGCTTTACTGAGAAACGCATTCTACGCGGCTCGTAAAATTGATGAAATCGAAGAATTGAACGAATTCGATATTTTCGTAAGGAAAACAGGTTCACTAAAAGAACTGTCGGCAGAACTTCTGGACTCGGATTTTTACGCCACTTCATTAGAGATGCTTTCCCGTTGCCCCCATCAGTTCTTCCTCACCCGGGCGCTTAACCTGGTCGACTATGACGAACCGGAACTCTGGAAACTTCCCCCCGTGGACGAAGGCAGCCTGGTTCACGTTATCCTGGAAGAATTTTTTGAAAATTTAACCTCATCAGCGGGATTCCCCACGGCAAAAAAGCCCCTCTTTGATAAAGAACAGTTAAATGCTTTGCATGACATCTGTGAAGAAAGATTCAGCAATCATGAAATATATAATCATATAGGTTTGGCCGGATTATGGGACTTCGACAAACGAAGGATAAAAGAATACCTGACGACCTTCGTCGAAGGGGATCTGCGAAGATTGGAAGAAACAGACTACAAACCTGAAAATTTCGAATTCCCCATAAAACGTCGTCTCGTATTAAACAACGATCAGAAGATTAATCTAGCCGCTAAAGTAGACCGCAAGGATGTTCGTAAAGACTTCGACGACGTAGTTTTTATCGATTACAAAACCGGAAAAAGATTCCCGAACCTGACAAACCAGTTTTTCCATGGATTGAAACTCCAGATTCCGCTTTATCTCCTCATCTCCCAAGAACCGCATGAGCAAGGCTTACCGGACGCTGATGAACCCGACGACATAAAACAGGAACGACTTTCGGAACAACCTTCAGAAATCAGCGCCGCTTATTTTTACGTCCAGCGCCCGGAAGAAAGCCTGGATCAAGAAAATTTTTATGATCTGAATTACGATGAAAAAGGCTATCTCCTTATGCCTCACATTGTGAGACTTCTTCGAGTGCTGGCTCAACTGATCATCGAAGGCAAATTCGTTTTGAGGACAGGAGCCCATTGCAGTTATTGCGGAGTCTCTTCAGCCTGCCCCTACAGAGAATTCTCCGCCAAATTCCGGGTACAAAATTCAGACGATTGCCTGGTTAAACTTTTCCATGAGCTGGTATCGACGGCAAAAACGAAATACATCAAGAAGAAGAATGAACAAGACGAACTTTACAGGATATGTTTCAATGAATGACAAAAAATTGGAAGATCAGGACAACAGAATTCGGGCGATGACAGAATTCAACCAAAATCTGGTAGTAATAGCCGGCGCCGGCACAGGTAAAACCTCATTGCTGATTGGCCGCCTGCTTCACTGGTTGCTGGGCGAAGCCTGGCGCAGAACGAATACTACAGGTCCGGAAGCGGCCAGAGAAATCATCAGCTCTGTCGCCGCAGTAACATTTACGGAAAAAGCGGCCGCAGAAATAAGCGAACGATTGACCAGGGTCCTGACTGAACTGGTTAGTCCTGCAATTCCCGTCTCTGCTTCCAATACTGATAAGTTTTACTCTCAGGTCATGGATTCCGTCACGAACCGATATAATCTGGATGCGATAAGTATCCGCAAACGAGCCCTTTTGCTGCTGGAATTCATAGATCGTATCGAAATCTCCACCATACACGGATTCTGCGCCGCTATTCTTAGAAACTTTACGGATGAAGCGGGTCTTAATCCGGGTTTTACTATTGATGAAGATGAAAACGACCGTAAACTGCTGTTCGACAGAGAATGGGAAAAGTTCGCCAAATCCGAATTCGCAAGTAACGAAACGACAGCTCATTCCTGGGAAACGCTGCTTAGAACCGGCAACCTGAATGATCTCAAGGATTTTGTTTATCTATTGTTGATGAATGATATCTTTATCAATCCCAAAGACGATAAAGAATTGCAGCTCCTCACGGGCGATCCGGCGGTCATCAAAAACCAACTCTCCCAGGAGCTTGAAAAACTTATTGCTCAACTCAATCTTCTGGCCGAATCGTGCAAAAGAGTCAAGACGATAAAAACGGCTCTTGAAACTCTCTATGCTGTATCGGCAGCATTGAAAAACCCTGAATTTTTGAAAAAAACCGATGAATTAAACAATGACGATTCGATTATAAATTTTTTAAAGTCTAAGGCAGCAAACATACAAGAACTCCCGGACAAAAAGACCGTTCAAGAAAACAGCGATGAGGAGTTCCTGGAAGAATTAAAGAAAACGACTCAAAAAGCGGATATCTTGTTTTCCCGGATTCTATATTTAATCCGGTACAAGAAAAACCAAGAATTCTGGGAAGCATTTTTCCGTATATTTTATCCTTTTCAGAAAAAAGTTGCTGAAAGGTGGCGCAGTGAAGGCTTGATCGGATTCCGGGACCTTTTGATAAAAACACGCGGCTTACTTCGGAAAAGCGTCTCCGTGCGAAAAGTTTTAAAATCAAGATTCCGTCAGGTACTTGTCGACGAAAGCCAGGATACGGACCCCATTCAATCGGAAATAATCACATATTTAAGCGAATTTTCGGGAGACTTGGCGGAAAGATCATCCGACGTAAGGTTGGAACCCGGCAAATTATTCGTAGTCGGCGACCCGAAGCAATCGATATACGGTTTTCGACACGCAGACCTCGGATCATTCGAGTGGATGCAGAAAAAAATAGACCCTTCGTCGAACAACATCCTTAAACTTCAAACCAATTTTCGGTCTACGGATAAAATAATAAATACCGTAAACGCGATACATGATCTGAGGATGAAAAAGCAAAGCGGCTATCAACCGGAGTATATTCCTATCTGGAGTTGCGGGGAGGAAAGCGGAGAAGCGAGTGAGCTGTGGCTCATTGTTCAGCGAAACGAGCCGGACGAAATAAATTTTAAAATAAACAAAACCGATTCATACGATCAGGAAGCACGCTCTATTTCTCAATACATCAAAAACGAGGTAGACAAAAATGCCGGTATTAAATACGGCGATTTTGCTGTCCTGCTCAGAGCTATGACGCGAGCAGGCGGTTTTATGGAAGCGTTTGAAAACGAAGATATTCCCTTCGTGGTTGAAGGCGACAAGGAATTCTACCAGAAACAGGAAATAACGGATTGCATCAATTTGCTCTGGGTTCTGCTCCATCCCCTGGATGTCGTGCCTTTCGCCGGATTATTGCGTTCATCGCTCATTGGAGTCCCCCTGCACGGCATGCTCTACCTCTCGAAAATTAATTTCCTCACCCAGTGGTGGAAACCCCGGAAGCAGGATTACTTCCGACAAAAATTAGCCGAATCCGGCACGTTGTGGAAAAAAGCGACTTCCGTCGCTTCCGAATCGCTTATCGAGTTGAGACGTTTATTTCACTCCATGCCGGCTCATGAGTGGATCGATGAAATCATCAAACGGTTTCCCCTGCCGGAAATATACTCCGGCAGATACCTGGGAGATCGCAGAGCCGCCAATGTTCTCAAGTTCATAAGCTCAGCGCGAAAAGCAGCCAGAAACAGCGATGCCGGATTATTTGCCTGGCTTCGTGATCAGCGGCTGTCTCACCGTCAAACCAAAGAAGAAGGCGAAGCGCTGCTGGCCGATGAGAATCTTGATGCCGTGCGCATACTCACCATCCACAAATCAAAAGGTTTGCAGTTCCCTGTGGTCCTTATACCCCATCTGCATTCCGGGCATGGAGCGCCGGGGCGAACCCCCTTTGAAATAAAATATCGCTGGCATCCGGACAGAACGAATTATTCGCTCAGATTCAACGAATTCGAAACCATCGACTTCATTAACCATAAAAAACACGAAATGCTTCGGGAAGAAACAGAATCAATTCGTCTTCACTACGTTGCGTGCACCAGAGCCGAAAAGAAACTGATATTGAGCGGGACAGCGCCTTCAGGCTTACCGAAAAAACAGCCGCTGCCGCCCTTCCCGCCCGTCAACAATGTCCTGGAACTTGTCGGAGACGAAATCCCTCAAAATAATAAAAGGGAAGCAGCGGAATCGCTGAATTTAAAATTTCCCTTTTTACGCATTAAATTGATCCCTTTTGAAGAAAAACAGAGAATAAAAAAAGAACGAAAACGCTCCGTTCCCCATCAGGCTCCTTTGAAAAAATACGTGGAATATTGGGAAAAAAATTATGCTTTTTATGAAAAAGCCAGTCAGAGCTCCGTAATCGTCAGCCCTTCACAACTCCAGGATCGCGAACGCGAACTCAAAGACCGGAAAATGGAAGCCGAAGAAGAATTCGTCGCTTCAGTTTATTCCCGGACGAGCCGTCAGGAAGCTATGCTCATAGGAACCTTATGCCACGAAGTGATGGAAAAATTGGACATGACGAATCCTGAAGCCGATCTGGAACGTATTCTTAAAGAAGAAGAACCTTCGCTGTCGGAAAGCGCTGATATCGCTGCCGCAGAACGGATTATATCCGAATCACGCGACATTATGCTTAATTTTTTTCAAACGGAATGCTTCAAGATGCTGCAAAAAATTGATATTACGGGTAAAGAAATACCTTTCCTCATGCCCCTGCAAAATGAAACGGAAACACGAAGCTCATTTCATGATCCCACAGCCTGTCACGGCATAATCGATTTATTATACAAAAAAAAGGACCGTTACTTTATCGCAGATTATAAAACCGACAAAATCTCAGGCCCCGGTAACCTGGAATCACTCAAACAAAAGTACGCTTACCAGAAAAAATATTACGCTCAGGCCGTAAAAAATGCCCTCTCGCTGCCTTACTCTCCAGTCTTTCAACTGATATTCCTGAGAACCGGAGACATTGTGGAATTGTAAAATAGGGAGTCGCCGTTCACGTTCGACGAATCAAAAATGCGATGATCAAAATCCCCGGGCTTTTGGTATTAATTTTATAGAGCTTCGGCAGCCAGGGTTATAACGGATTATCGCAGATAAGAGAAAAGAGATTCGCAGCCATTGTAATTCCCCATTTTATCGGTTCCCAAAAAACTGAAGCGAGTTCCCTTTTCGGAAACTCGCTTCGCATACCATTAACGTGTTTTGAGGAAATGTCAGGAAGGGGAGATATGAAAGGATTGTCTATGTTTTACAGGATATACTGATTTTACAAGAGGTTTTACGGTTAATCTTTCTCCCTTGAAGAAAAATATAAAACCTCCTATCAGCAAGAAAAAAATGTCCCTGATGAACTCGCACGATGATTTGCCTCGAATGGATTGAGGCGCTGACAGTTCCGTCAAGTGTGTATCGGCAAAGCGGACAATTTTTGCGCACAGCCCCTCGCCGCTGCCGAAACAACCGCAATCGAAATCAATTCCCCTGACAATATTGATCCCTATGGCTGCAGTAAATACCGCCAACATGATCAACAGCATGAAGGTCGCTCCGGATACGAAAATCCCCAATATCAGCAAACCGCCGGCAATTAACTCGAACCAGGGCAGAACAATGGCTAAAAAATTGACGAAAGCGCCGGGAACCAAATGGTAATTATAAATATCTTCGGCAAACTCGGCGGGATTCGCTATCTTATGAACAGCGGCATAAATAAACAATCCGCCGAGAAAAATCCTGCACGCTAATTCAATCCATCTCGATCCCAATATGCCTCTTTTCCCGTTCATCTTCTCCTTATCCCCTCTCTACAGGTTTTCCAGACTCTTCCCACGCCGGATAGCCGTCTTCAAATATTTTTACCTTCTCATAACCGAACATCCTAAAAATATCCGCAACTGTATGAGAGTCAGAGCAGCCCGGCCCGGTGCAGTATGTAATGATCGTTTTTTCGGGAGAAATACTATCCATGATATGGAAAAATTTCTCCTCTGATTCCCTTGCAGGAAAAGAAACAGCCCCCGGAATTCTGCCTTCCTCATACCATTCGATGCTTCTCGCATCTACAAAAACCGCACTCTCATTCCGGAAAAGCCTTAACGCTTCATCCATTCCGATTATTTCCGTTTCTTCCGCTTTACCGCCAGTTTCCTGTTCCCAGGAACCGACCCAATCTATGCGGGCAGGCGAAACGATGTTGGCCGTCATCGCCGCAATCAAAGCAAAAACTGATATGATGACTGATTCTTTAACGAATCTCAGTTTCAATAATTTTAAAATCTGCTTCATTCCCTCATCTCCTTATCTTTACCTCGTTTCCTGAATTTTCATGCTCTCGGTCTCTTTTAAAACGTTAAATACAGGGTTGAAGAGTTTTATTGATCGTTTGAGCCATACTCAATATTTCATCTTCCTGCAAATCGCTGTGAATACGAAAATGCCTGTCGCCGCAACACCATACGAATACTTTTAGCGACTGCCTGCCCTCCGCAATAAAACACCCGTCTAGAACCGGCAATGCCGATTTTACGCAGGGACAGGTCAACCCCTCCCCCGCGCCCGAAAAGCACTGATCGAAAATGCATATCTGTCCGTCTTTCTCAAAAACCTGCCTGAATCCGACATCGCATCCCTCTGAGTGTATTAAATATGAATCCTGACTTACCAGATTACTCAATGCCGCCTCCACCTTGATTAAATCGAATTCAAACGGCGCATGCTCTATCTGTTTCACTTCCGGCGTTTTAACTATCTTTGTGGCAGGTCCCGGCGCCCTGAACAAGCCGAATGTCACAAAAATACCCATAACCAAGCCCGCAGCCCCGACCAATATCGGCCTTAACATCCTGAAAAACGAAAAATAATAGCTCCAGACCGCCTGGCCCGCTCCGACCCCTTTCCCTCGCTCGCTCGCAGAAAGTCGCCTGTAGGTCTCTTCAGCAAAATCCGCTTCCGCTTTCACACCAGTCGTCCGTTGATTATAATATTCCTCAAGCGACGCCCGGTCGCTCCTCAAACGCTCCATATAAATTCGGCAATCCGTACAATCATTTATATGCTCCGTTATTCCGCTCTTATACCCCTCGTTGAGAGCGCCGTTAATATAATCCGATGACAGGCGGCGACATTTCCTACAGTTCATGTTCTTCACCCCTTTCCAGGAGTTTTCTCAGTTTCTTGTGAGCATAATGGAGTCGAGAGCGGACAGTCCCTATTCCTGTGCCGGTTATCCATGCTATTTTTTCGTAGCTCATCCGCTCATAATATCTTAAAATCAATACCCTTCTGTGCTTTTCAGACAACCGGTCAACCGCCGCACGCAGCCTTTCCTTGCGAATCGCCTCCTCATCAACACCCAACCTGCCTTCCGGTTCACAGGCTTCACCTGTCCCTGCCGCGTTAGACTTCTTCCGCTCACGGTATCTCCTGAATAAAACTTCTCTCCTCTTATAGTCCTTGAACTTGTTGTAAAGTATCCTGTACAACCAGGTGAAAAGGTCCGATCTGCCCTCGAATCTATCCAGCGATCCTAAAGCCTTTAGAAAAGTCTCCTGCGTCAAATCTTCCGCTAACGCCCTGTCTCGGCACAATAACAGCGCCGAACGCAACAGCCTCTCCTGATTGCTCTCTACAAATTCTACCACCGCCCCATGCTCGCGCTTCTTTAACTTCTCTAAAAATCTCTCATCCATATCTCCACCGGCCCCTCGAGTCCTTTCAACCGCTTCCAATAATCCGACTGCCTCTAACAGCTTCTCAAAGGCAATACTCAACCCTGAACCGCTAAAAAAGTCGGAACCGGTAAAAGTCTTGTCCCTCGCTCCCATTTTGTCAATACATATGTTCAATGAAGAAACGCAAGCCATCCGACCCTCCTGCCCATCATTCGTTCGACGAACGCCCCTGGAGAAAGTTCAAATTTTTTTCATACTTTTTTGAGGACTGATCAAAACACGGTTACACTCCTTTCAAAACTTTTGAAAGTTTGTTTCAGTAATCGATATCGGGGTCGGTATCGGTATCGATGTCGGGTTCGCAATCGAAATCGCAATCGCAACAAAATGAGCAGATATTCTGTAGGATTGTAACCTCAAAAGACGCATTTTTAATCAATACCCTTTTTTGATTAAATATTCATGAATTCGTCATTATTGCCTGGTCTTAACTAGACTAGTTTAAACTATTCTAGTTATGATTTGACATTTACTGGGTTTTCAATTAACTTAAAAATTAGGGAGAGAAGAAAAAATGAAAAAATTCATCGGCAGACAAAAGGAGCTAAAGATGCTGAAACAGGCATACGATTCTCCCGACAGTGTTTTTATCCCAGTTTATGGAAGGCGAAGGGTCGGAAAAAGCGAATTAATCATTAAATTTTTAAATGATAAACCCGGTTTGTATTTTCTGGGAAAGCAGGCGCCTGCGGAATTACAGATAAAAGAATTTTTACAGGAAGCGGCGGCGGCTCTGCAGGAGCCGTTACTGGCATCCTATTCGACCGCTAATTGGAAGGAAGCGATTGAGTCGACGACCGGCAGATGGAAGACGTCTGAAAAATTGATACTTGTATTCGACGAATTTCAATGGACGGCAGCCTCATCGCCGGAACTGCCGTCAGTAATTCAGGAGCTCTGGGACCGTAAGTGGAGGGATGCCGGAAACATAATGCTGATACTTTGCGGTTCGTACATCGGTTTTATGGAGCGCGCGATACTGGGAAAGAAAAGTCCTCTATTCGGCAGACGAACGGGTCAAATATTTTTGAAGCCGTTCAACTACAAAGAAGCTGCCGAATTTCATCCTTCTTTCTCATTAAAGGCTGTAGCAGAGACCTATTTTATTTGCGGCGGGATTCCTTTGTATCTGCGATATTTCTCCTCTGATCGATCAATTGAGATGAATATTATGGATAATTTTATGAATGAGTTTGCACCATTGTTCCGGGAGTCGGATTTTTTATTACGGGAGGAGTTGCGAGACCTGGGGAACTATTATGCCTTATTAATGACCGTTGCGCAGGGATACAATACGCATAACGAAATATCGGCCAGTTCAGGAATAAAAAGGCAAAGCATTCATTATTATTTAACTCAGCTTTCGGAGCTCGGTTGGCTCAGTCGACGTTATCCGCTGACTGAAAAATCTCCAGTACAGAGGCACGTTCGATGGGTATTAGACGATCCGATTTTACGTTTTTGGTTCCACTTCATTTTCCCCAACATGAGCTATGTATTGCAGATGAGTACGGAACGGGCTTTTAAAGATAGAATAGGACCGCACCTGGCTTCATATTTCGGATTATGTTTTGAGAGACTCTGCAGGGAAGCTCTACCTGTCATTTACGAAAGGGAGGGTGTGAAGACATCATACAAGATAGGCGAGTATTGGGACAGGAGAACACAAATAGATATAGTTGGGCTGCGGGACGACGGCTGGACTGATCTGGGGGAATGCAAGTGGGGAAAGTTAAAATCAACGACAGCGCCCCTCGATCAACTGGAAGAGAAGGTCAAATCATATCCGAATGAGAGAAATGCGACGATATGCCGAAGAGTTTTCACTCTCAATCCTATGAAAAAGAAAAACAAGTTCAACTGCCGTTTTCACAGCCTGGAAGATATGTATGCCGAATAAGACCGGGATTCGGCGCTTTACAGGCTGATCAAAAAGGGATGACGATTTTTGGGAATCGGGGACTGATCAAATCGGGATTACGCTTCTCCCAAAATTTATGACAGTTTCTTTCAGTAAGCGGTATCGGGGTCGGTATCAGGATCGAGGTCAGTATCAGTATCAGTAATCGGTATCGGGGTCGGTATCTCAATCGGGTTCGCAATCGCAATCGAAACAAAAAAAGATGGGAAAATCTGTCCAATTGTAACCTCAAAAGACTTATTTTTGATAAATGCTGCGAATCACTCCTTCTCTTATCCCTGATGGTCCGAAATATGCGGTTGCGAGGTCTTTAAAATTGTTTTCAAAAATCATGATATTTTGTTCATCGCCCAAAGTTCAACGGTTATTCCATTTACGCATTATTTCATTGACTTCTTCGTCCGACACATCATGCCAATGCCGGTAAACCTGTGCGACTGCCTGAAAGAAGGGCGGCGTGTACAGTACCACGACTTCATCGACCAGCATTCCTATTTCATCGGCTACACGCTTGCTGGTGACGGGAGCTCCGACGACTATTTTACCGGGATTCATGTTTTTACAAGTTTCTATAGCGGCTCGTACAGTCGAACCCATGGCGATCCCGTCATCAACAAGGATGACCGTTTTTCCTTCCATTTCCGGTAAAGGCTCGCCGTTTCTCAGTTCCTGAATGCGACGCTTGATCTCCTGCTTCTGATTTTCAATTATTTCTTTTATTAATCTATCCGGAATCCATGAGGATGCATCCTGAAAGATATACCGGCCTTCGCCTTCCGACAGCGCGCCGAAGCCGGCCTCCGGATTGTAAGGAAAAGGCAGTTTTCGCGCTACGATCAACGAAAAATCCGCATTAAGATAACGGGCAACTTCATAACCGATCTCAGCGCAGCCCCGTGGAACGCCCAAAACCAGGCAATCTTTATCTTTAAATTTCTCTAAGGCATAAGCCAGTTGAACGCCTGCGTCTTTTCTGTCCTCAAACATAAATTCACCTTCTTCTGCATAACTAAATTTAACAGAATTCGCATTACTTCTTTTCTAAACATTTCTGTCGTCCCTCTCGGATTCTTCCGAAAGAAAAAAAGTGAAATAGTGATGCGAGTCTTGTTCAAGACCCTCTCCGTTCACCTCAGCAAAATTCATACCGGAAAAGCAACTGATTTTTTTCAATCATTTACGACGAATCCATAAGGTTATTCCTGTCGAAAAATTTAATAATTTAGAAATATTGCGAAACGCCTTTTAGAAATATTACAAATTTCGCAAGTTGTAAAAAGCCTGCCCGCCGGCATCAAGAGCTGTTCTGAAGCAGCCATGCTTTAATTTCAAGGGTCTGCGCAGGGCTCTGACCCCTTCGCCAGTCCTTTACAGAAGGACATCGGCTCCTTCGCTGCCTCTTCCCCTTCAGAAATCGATCAGTTCAACTCGTTTTTTTACTATGTAATGCGGGGGCAGGTATTTTTCCAGTTTTTTAAACAAACGGTAGAGGATTCGACGCTTAATTCTTTTGGTGCGCACTCTGAAGGGGACGAACCAGCCGAAGTAGTAGAGGTAGAAGAGCGCTCTGGCGTAGGACTTTTTTCTGTTTTCAGCGAAGAACAGAATCCATGCGGAAGGAGTGACTGGTATGGTTCTCATTATGCGATTGAGGTAGGTCGGTTCATAGTAGAAAAATTCCCGGTTATAGACATGAGCGCCGTCGTCGGTAATTTTTCCTTCTTTTACGGCACGCTCGGCCAGATCGGTTTCCGGGTAGAAAATAAGAGAAACTATGCCGACGAATATTTTCTGTTTTATTCTGGACAGGACCCGGATGGTTTCCATCGTATCATCTTCGGTTTCATAGGGGTTATCGGTAATAACATCCACTCGCTGATCGACGATTTTATCTTTGTATTTCGCCAGTATTTCCATGCTTTTCAAAAACTGATCGACGCTTATTTTGCGGTTAAACACATCATAAGCGATTCGGCGGCTTCCCGACTGCAAACCGACGTGAACGCCCACCAGGCCTGCGGGTACGAGTTTCTCTATAACCGATTCTTTGACCGCAGCGGGATTCGCCCAGCAGAAAAAGGGCAAGTCGATTTTTTCTTGATACAATTCGCAGAAAGCGTCGAACCATCGGTCTGAACCGGAGAGAAACGAATCATCCATAAAAACGAATCCTTTGATATAATCGAACCTCTCCATCGCCAACGTCATTTCCCGAACGAAATGTTCAGGGGATCGTCTCCGCAGATAAGGACCGCCCGCTCTTTTACGCAGAGCATTATTGCAGCAGTAGGTGCAAGCATAGGGACAACCGCGGCTGCTGATAACATAATGAGCATCCATTATTCCCGGTACGTAATTGCGCATGATGTCCGGAGTTAAAGCGACCACTTTACCCTGATGCATTATCCATTGCGTTTCAAGTCCGAAATCCGGCAGGGGGAAACGATTTATGTCGGGATTACGGTCCGGCGCAGCATTACGGTATATCCCTCGATTGCTTTTCACGAAAAAACCTGGAACAGCGGACACATCACCGTCAGACTCCAATTTTTCGACAAACTGCGGTACGATATCTTCACCCTCGGTCAGGCAAACGTAATCCGACCATTCAATGCATTCTTCCGGTTTCAGGATGGGATGAATCCCCCCCGACATGACCGGCGCCGGCGTTCCCTTTCGCAATGCTTTCAACACCGGCTTGGATCGAGGTATATGGCTCGACATCAGACTCATTCCGATCAGTTCGGGATTCCGGCGGCGGACGAATTCTTCTATTCTTTTTAAATCCTCTTCCGTCTCAAAATCAAGATATTCCCTCGGCAAAAAAAGAGTCTCAACTTCGTGCCCCTCCTTTTTCAAAGCAGCGCCGATTTGCCTTGTTCCGAAACAAACCAGCGTATTTTCCAGGGAAAGCAGCAGAATGCGCATTAAATGCTTCTCCTTGACCTCAGAGCGAGTGAACATCCGTCGCAAATCATTTTAAAGCGGCTTTTCCCCCTGTCAAGTTCAAGTTTATCTCCTTGCTGCGGCCTTCTAAATCTGAAGCCTTTCGTAATATTGAGTTTATGTCCGGGCTGCGTTATACCTTTTTTATGTTTATGGGTCCATAGCTCAGGGAACGATTTTTGCTTCAGCCTGAGATTACTCCATTCCGATAAAGAAGCAGCCGTTATGAGCGCTTTTCAAACTATTCTATTGTCTACGCTCAGTTTTTACTGGGAAAGAGTTCAGCAGACATTATTAAACAGAAAAAGAGCAGGATGATCGTCAGTCCCGTTTTATTCAGCGAAGGAATGGGTTTGGGAGTAGGCGTAAAGGTGAAGAATGTCGGAGTCGAAGTTGGGGTGGCGGTGGAGGGCGCCGTGGGAGTCAAGGTAGGAGAGTTAGTAATTGTAGGAGAGGCTGTCGATGTGGGAGAGGGGGTCGATGTGGGAGAGGATGTTGGGGTAAATGTAGGCGTAAGAGTATGAGTGGGCGTCAGCGTTGGTGTAGGGGTATAGACGAAGCCGCTGAAGACGTAGGCTGAGCCTGATTCAGGGCCGTTGTCGTCATTTTCGGGAGCTCCGGCAACGATGCGATCGTTCTGGATAGAAAAAGCGCCGAGTCCCAGGGAATCGTCTGCGGCAGCATCAGATGCCGTTATTTTCTTTTGCTGGACCCATGAACCTGCCTGAAAAATAAATGTATACAAAGCGCCCCGTCGTGAGAAATTTTGAGGCGAGGAGACGCACAAGTATCCCTCATGGATATCGCAAGCGTAACCGAAAAAATCGTAAAAAGCATAATCGCCGGCGTAGATTTTTTGTTGTTCGGTCCACAAGCCGCCTTGTTGTTCAAATACATAGACTGCACCGGTATGATCATCGACTCCGTAAGCGCCGATAAAGATCGCATCACCTTCGGCACTCGCTGAAAAACCAAAAAAATCGTTCGTTCCCGGATCGGAAGCCGTCAGCTTTTGCTGCAGGCTCCAGGAACCGCCGTCATAAACAAAGACATAAGCTGATCCTGATGATGAAAAAGGTTCCGAATCGTTGGGAGCGCCTATTATGAGCAAATCTCCTTCCAAACAAAGGCCTTTTTTGCCGAAATGATCTCCTGAGTTTCCATCTGGAGCGGTTAATTTCTGCTCTTCATTCCAGGCGTTTCCGTCAAATTGAAAAATATATACCGCTCCTTTGTCGTCATGATTGGAGGCTGATATGGCCGCCCTGTTTCCATCGATATCCAGCGCCTCCCCGAAAAAATCGTCCGCGTCTCCGTCGGAAGCAGTCAGAACCTGCTGCTGGACCCAATCGCCCGACATTTTACGGAAGATATAAACCGCCCCCTGGAAAGAATTTTTTTGATGCGCTCCTGCCATCGCCCAATCCCCGTCAACTCCAACCGCTGAACCGAATCTGTCCTCGTAAGACTTCTCGTCCGCCGTCAGCTTTTCTTCCAATAGCCATACTGATCCGCTATAACGGTAAATATAAGCCGATCCGGAATTAGCGGCATTGTCGTCGTCAAACGGCGCTCCGACAATAATCACGTCGCCGTCCATATCGCACGCATAGCCGAATGAATCTCCCGCAGCTCCGTCAAAGGCATTTATTTTGCTCTCGACGTATGATGACGCACGAGCCGAACAAAAAATCACTCCTATAATTAATAATCTTGTCGCATTAAGCTTCAATCAACCCTCCCAGCGAAACATTACTTCTTTTCCCATTCCCTTTTCTAAGAACCCTCCCCTTTGTGTATTTACTGTTTTAACTATAAAAATCAAGAAATTTCATTCCTGAGAGTAAAAAGCTCGCAGAGCTAAAAAATGAGTTATTGGAGAAGCGCTCATCAGAAAAAGCGCTTTGAATAAAAACTCAGGATAGGATATGATCGCAAATGAATGAACATGGGCCGTATATTCCCTGGGAATACACCGGAAACTCAAAAAATGGAAAACGCAGCAGCAAATGCTGAAAAAAAAAGCAATGACGGTTCTTCCAGAGCATCTCTGGTCGCGAAAAAACGAGTCGAATCAAAAGGAAAAGCATTGTCTCATAAAATAGCCTTATGGACGCCGGCGGCGGCAATTCTTGTTTTTCTTTTGGCAGCAACTTACGGCATCGGCATTACGGTTGACGAAGGCGTATACATAAGTTTCAGCCGTGACGCGGTCGAATGGCTGATAGAATTCATTCAAGGCATAGTTCAAGGAGAACCGGGACGCGCTTTGGGCCGTTCCGCCCTCTTTGAATACTGGGCAGCCAATAAGGAGCACCCGTCCATAATGAAATGGATCGGCGGTTTTTCCTATTTGATGTTTTCACCTTTTATGGACGCGCCGGCCTCGTACAGGCTGGGATTCGTCCTTTTATTTATGGCGACGTTATATTTCATTTATCGCTTCATGTCCCGGGAGTTTTCTTTTGAAGCCGGCTTATTCAGCGCCTTGTCTGTTTTGTTCATTCCTTGTATTTTCGGATACTCGCATTTGGTAGTGATGGATTTTGTCGTCGCTGCTTTCGGTATTATGGCTGCTTTCAGTTGGTACTGGGGAACGAACAGCCGAAAATGGAGTATTCTGAGCGGTCTGTTTATCGGGTTGGCTTTAGCTTCAAAAATAAACGCTTTTTTCTTTATTCCTCCCCTTATAGTCTGGTCTTTGCTCTTTACAAGAAAAAAATCTGCCGACAATCTGTTTGCCCTGCTGCTCCTCGCTCCTATCGTTTTTATTCTCTCCTGGCCGTGGCTATACCACAATACATTCGCCCGAATTTTAGATTATCTGACCTATCATCTGCATCACGAAATGCTGCCGGAATATTATTTCGGTCGAATATACAATGATCCTTCGGCCCCCTGGCATTATCCCTTCGTTATGTTCGCTTTGAAGACGCCTTTGACCATTCTGGCGTCCTTGATCCTGGGTATCTTCTCCATTCTCAAAATAAAAAATCATAAAATTCATCTCAGAAGCTCACTCCATCTCCTGTTATTCTTCAACTTCCTGATTCCGATGCTGGTGCTTACTCCAAGGTCCATCCCCAAGTATGACGGACCCAGGTTGTTTCTTTCCTCTTTTTTGTATGCGGGATGCCTGGCGGGTTTGGGTTTATCCTGGTTTTACCGTAACATACTAAAGGCAATCGCCAAAACGAAAAAGCCCATCCGTCCGAATCTGATACTTGCGCTCCTCGCCGTTGTCGTATACGCGCTGCCGTTTTACGATATCATAACCCTGCATCCCTACGAGCCGTTTTCATTCTGGAGCAGACTGATCGGCGGGTTAAAAGGCGCCCAGAAGGCCGGGCTGGAATCGAACGACTGGGGCAACGTTCCTCCCGAAGCCGTTCATTATCTCAACCGAACCCTACCCCCAAACTCCTCCGTCTACAACAATACAGGCGCTTATGAGCCTTTAAGGAACTATCACATCTTCGGCATGCTAAGGAAAGACATACGCTTCACATCAGTCCGCGCCGATTACCTGCTGCTGGAAATAAACCAGAGCTGGTCCGACTGGGAACCATGGTGGGACCTCTATTTCGACAGATCGCCGGAATACGAACTCGTAAAATCTTTTCGACGCAGAGGCGTTCCCTTGTTGAATCTTTATAAACGCAGACCCTGATGCCGATCGAACCATCCGCCGGCCCGGCTCCGGCATGAAGCATCAAGCATCCGGAAAGGGGTCAGAGCCCTTCGCAAACGCTTCATCAACAATAGTTCATTACTCCCCATCCTGCTTCCGCCATTAAGCTGCAAGCATCCAGGAAGGGGTCCATCCAAAAAGGGGGCAGATTCCTTCGCAAACGGATTTTGTGGAGTGATGCTCATACGTAATTTAAACGAACTATGTTATAATGAATCGACTTAAAAACCGTCGAGGGAGGTCTTACGCGGAACATGAATTCAGAAAAGTCATTGTCTGCAGGTAAAAAAGTGATTTTTTCCGCGTTCGCGACCTTATTGTTTTTTCTTTTTCTTGAATTATTCCTGAGAATTTCGGGATTAGGATCAGGCGTTTATCTTCAAGTCGTTCCTGAAGGCGGGCCTTCCGATCCGTCATTTTACCAACCCGCTGAGAATCGACTTTATAAGCTCCTGCCCGATTCACAGGGACAATACAAAAACAGGTTGGGCGAAAGCAACCCTTATCGCATCAACAATCTGGGATTCCGGGGACCGGATATATCCGGGGAGAAACCGGAAAACGTATACAGAATTATCTGCCTCGGCGATTCATGCACATTCGGAGAAGGATTGGGCGGCGACACGGTTCCTTACCCGCGTATTTTAGAAAACATATTGAACGAATCGGCCAGGGGAGTTCGTTTTGAAGTCGTTAACGCAGGCGTTCCGGGATATAACACCATCGACGGTTTCTATTGGATTCGGGATGAATTGATGACGCTTTCGCCCGATCTTGTCACTATCCTTTTCGGTTGGAACGATCACTGGCTTACGGATCGCCCGCCCTACGAGGAAGCCGCAAAAAATTCCCGGGTTGTCAGGCTGCATGATATTCTTCATAAGCTGAACATATACCGGTTGTTATCCCGGATGATCTACAGACTGCGATGGAAAAGTCATCAGGAACGACTCATGATCGAATTTGAAAATTCTCGTTTTGAAGTACTTCCTCATGAATATCAGACCAACTTGAGCGGCATGCGCTCAATGGTAAAGTCGGGCGGGGCCGACGTCATCCTTATGACTTCGCCTTCGGGCATCATGCCGGGGCATGAACCGGCCTACCTCCTCAAATTAGGCGTGATAAACAACCTCGAAACGCTTCCCGCTCTTCACGAAACCTATAACAACGTCGTACGCAAAACAGCGCGGGAAAACGGTGTTTTATTGGTCGATCCGGCAAAAGCTTTTAAAGGCCGTGAAGATGAATTTTTCGACGACAGATTGGTCGATCCGATCCATCCGAATTACGCGGGGCATCAATTTATCGCGCGAATGCTGGCTGAGGCCGTTCTGAAGAATTCTTTTTCCCGTTTCTGATCAAACATCTGCCGGGCGGGCGTCATTCAGGCCGCAAACGAGGCAACTTGCAGTAATGACCTTTTTATGATTATACTTCAATTGCGGCAATCAGACGCGAAAGGAGTTATTTTACGAATGCTTGTTGGAGAACGGAAACCTATAAAAGAAATTATGGAAATGATCGAGCCGTATGAGAGGCTGCTGGTTGCGGGCTGCAAGTCCTGCATGGCCGTTTGTTCTACCGGCGGCGAACGAGAGGTTGCTGAGACGGCATTATTGATCAGAATGCAGCGAAAAGCGGCGAAGAGAAGAATTGAAGTTATTGAGAAAACGATCGAGCGTCAATGCGAGCCGGAATTCGTCGATGAGCTGGCCGAGGAAATAAAGCGTGTCGATGCGGTATTGACGCTAGGTTGCGGAGTCGGAACTCAATTTCTTTCGGAACGCTACCGGAAAATACCGGTTTTTCCCGGCGTCAATACGATGTTCGTCGGAGGCACGAAAGAGCAGGGTATCTGGACGGAAAGGTGCCGAAGCTGCGGGGATTGCATGTTGCATATAACCGCCGGCATCTGCCCGTTGACGCGATGCTCGAAAGGCCTCCTGAACGGTCCATGCGGAGGCTCCGTCAATGGAAAGTGCGAAATTGATTCCGAATTGGACTGTGCCTGGGAACTTATTATTGAACGCCTGGATGAGAAAGGCGAATTAGAACGATTTTTCGGTCACATAATACCTCCGAGAAAATGGAACTCTGCCGGTCACTCAGGACCGAGAAACCTGGAACGAGAAGAATTGAAAGAAGTCAATGAAAAGCAATAGCCGATTAGAAAAACTGCTGGAACAGAAAACTTTCGTCGTAACGGGAGAATGCGGTCCTCCGAAAGGCCCGAACATCAAGAAACTTCACAATAAAACGAAATATCTCGAAAACAGCATGGATGCCGTTAATGTAACGGATAATCAAACGGCCGTAGTGCACGTCTCAAGCCTGGCTTCATGCCTGGTACTGAAGGACAGCGGCATTGAACCGATTTATCAGATCACCACACGCGACAGAAACAGAATAGCCCTGCAGAGCGATATCGCGGGCGCCGCCATGTTGGGCATTAAAAATATACTCTGTCTGTCGGGCGACCATCAGATATTCGGGAATCATCCTGGAGCCAAAAACGTCTTCGACATAGATTCCATCCAACTGGTGCATGTCGTTAAAACAATGCGCGATGAAGGACGATACGCCTCTGGAAGCAAAATTAAAGTCCGCCCGCAATTGTTTATCGGCGCAGCTTCCAATCCTTTTTCAGGTTCGCTGGACGTCAGAGTCTTAAGACTCGGCAAAAAAATTAAAGCCGGCGCTGATTTTATTCAGACTCAACCCGTTTTCAACATGGATGCCTTTCAGGAGTGGATGGAAAAAGTCAGAAAACGGGGATTGCATGAGCAGGTTCACATCATTGTCGGAGTCATGCCGCTGAAATCGGCCAAAATGATCGATTATCTTCTTAAAAAGGTGCCTGGAACGGATATTTCCGACGATCTGCAAGACCGGATAAGGTCAAAGCCGAAACCGGAACAGGGAAATGAAGGCATAAAAATAGCCAGTGAGCAAATAAAAGTATTGAAAGATGAACCGGGAGTTCACGGCATACACCTGATGACCGTCGGCTGGGAATCAAAAATACGGGAAATAATGCAGGATACAGGTCTGCACCCCAGACCCTCCGTCGATTAGCCCGGACTTCTCCTGCAAAATCGTAGTGACAGCGTTCAGATTCCCGCAAATTCAAGCGCGGCGGAGTGGAGGACTGCTGAAACATAGCAGCGCCATGTTGAACAATTCCGTAGGGATCAGCGCTTGAAGGCGCCGTGATATTGACGCTCGGAACATCTTTTGTATCAGAAATGCGGGTTAATCCTCATTCCTTCGCGAAAAATATCCCAAAGCTTTCAGCCTTTCCTGCAATCCCACGTCTATATCAGCCCGTTCATATTGTTTCTCGGATAGGGTACGCCAGATATAAACGCCCCCTTTTTTTGATCTTTTATCATCGTTGATCATTATCCGGTCGTTTACCGACGTCTTCGGATCGGGAGAACCGGAAGGGGATACTTCGAAAACGACGTCAGTGGGCGAAATGTATTCCTTTCCTATGAAAATGCTCTTCTCTGCATTTTCGCGTTCGGTTTTCAAATCAATTCGTATGCTCGCATCCTCCGGTTCCGTCTTGAAATCCGCTCCGTCAAACAAATCATATCTTCTGCTGAGGTTGCGGAAAGAACAGTTTATGCGCCTTTTATCCCTGGAAACGGTCATGGAGTCTTTACTTTCGAGCGAGTAGGCGGAAATTTCAACGAATCTGCCATCAGTCGTTATCTCCAATGAACATTCGAAAGGAAATCTGTTTCTGATATGCCAGCCGCTGCTGTTTTTAAGAAAATACTGTTCCGCCCGTCTCTGCAGTTCGTTTACTATATCACCTCTGTCATCAGCGATGTTTATTGTTTCGAGCGGGTCGTTCCTTAAATCGTATAATTCTTTCTTTCCCGATCTTCTGTCGAAGATGAACTTCAAGTCTTTTGATCGAAAGGAGATGCATTCGCTGTTGGCAGATTCCGAAATGACGTATTCATTTTCAGGAATGACCTTAACCCGTCCCGCCTTCTGTATATAAGGAAATAAACTGATGCCTTGTATCTCCGCCTCATCAGGCCAGGGTATGTTCAACGCATCGAGGACAGTGGGAAAGATATCGATGCTTTTCACCTGAGCCTCAAAAATTTTGCTTTTACTTTCCCTGGGGAGGGAATCCGGGAATTTGACGATAAGCGGAGCCAGGAGAGATTCATCATAGAGTTTCTGATTGTGTTCGAGGAGACCGTGTTCTTTGAATTCCTCTCCGTGGTCTGACGTGATGACGATGAGAGCGTCTTTCAAAATATTGAAATTATTCAGGGCGTAAAGGAATCGTGAAATTTGAGCATCGGAGAAGGTTATTTCATCTCTATAGAGGTTCAGCAGATGGTTTAAATCGCGATGTTCCATAGGCGTCGACATGTATCTGATGATAGTCTCGACGGACCCGTCAATATTGCCGTCGTATTGCGGGTCATGAGCTTTTGCATAAGGGCTCGGTGCGCTGTACGGCATGTGAGGATCATTCAAATGAAAGAAGACAAAAAGGGCGCCGGCCTCTTTTTTTTCTTTGATGACGCTTATTACTCTTTCAAAAGCATGACTTCCATCCAGCTTACCCATATCGGCATAGTAATCGAACCCCTGATTGAATCCGAAGCGCGGATTCAGATAAGGATTGCTCACTACTGCGATAGTCGTATAACCGTGAGATTTCAAGTGCTCTGCGAGAGTCAACGCATCTTCGCTTAATCGTGAATCCGTTATATTTGCCTTATGGGTAATGGGATATTGGGAAGTCAGCATTCCGGCATGCGATGCCAGAGTCCAGGGAGCCTGAACGATAGTCGTCTGAAAAAGTACTGCGTTACGTGAAAATTCATCCAGGGCCGGCGAATAAACAGAGGAATTGCCATAGCAACCCAACTGATCGGAGCGTAATGTATCCACGGAAATCAAAATTATATCGTGACCGGGACCGCAGGAAATCGTCAGTAACGGCATTATTGATATAAAAAACAATATTTTTGCTGTGCCGAATCTCTTGATCTTCATGAAAAGGTTCGCTCTCAGTTTCAATTTCCTGAACGCCGTGCAGAAATTAAATTTCTCTGTTGTACCTTGCTCGGTAATATTCCATCAATTCGTTCAGCGCTTCCTGGTCCGCCGCTGGAAGTTCAAACCAGAATACGCTGCCCTTCCCTTTCTTCGACTCGACTCCCAGCCGTCCTTTTATTTTTTCCATGCACTTCTTCACAATCGCCAGTCCTATTCCTGTTCCGGAATAACTCTCTGAAAGCTCCAACCGGTGAAATATCTTAAAAATTTTATCAGCATAAACCTCATCAAATCCTATTCCATTGTCACGAATATTAACCCTTATCTGCCTGTCCTTCTGCTCGGACCATATTTCAACTCTGGGTATTGCCCCCTCAGGCACAAATTTGACCGCATTCGACAGGAGATTGACTAATATTCTTTCAATAAGTCCGTTATGGCCGATAACTTCATGCAGAGGACTCTTAACGGTGATCTCCGGATTTCTCCAGTCATAGTTTTCCTCTGTCTGTTTTATGGCTTTATCCGTAATCTGCTCCAAATTCACAGGCTTAAGGTTTATCTCTGTATGACTCACACGACTGTAACTGAGCAAATCCTTTATAAGCTCCCCCATCCATTTTCCCGAACGGTCTATTTTCCTGACCAATTGCTGCCCTTCTTCCGTCAATCGATCCGCATGCTCCTCCATTAGAAAATAACAGAACCCCCGTAAAGCTCTCAAAGGAGCCTGCAGCTCGTGTGAAACCGAATAGACAAAAGACTTCAGCTCCTCCGTACGCTCTTCCACCATTTCTTCCAGAAGGCTTTTGCGGTCCTGAAGCGCTTGTTCCGCGATTTTGTTAGCGGTCATATCATGAATAATCACGTACCGAAAAACGGCCTGACCTTTTACTTCGTCAATAGAATAATGGTTTACCACAAAACGTTTCGTTCCGTCTTTACGGCTTATCCAGAATGATATTTTTCTGGGCGAAATACCACCCTCTTTGACTTTTTTCCACAGCTCAAGCAATTTCTGTTTATCTTCAGGAATGGCCAGATCAATGCCGGTCATGCGCATCAGCTCTTTACGGGGATATCCCAGAATTTCGCAGGCTCTTTTATTGGCGTAAACAGGCTTTCCGTTTTCAATGATTATCACGCCGGCCTGTATGTTGTCCGCCATCTTTTTGAACCTCAAACGACTCTTTCTCAGGATATCTATGGTTCTGTTGAGTTCGTTTTCTTTTTTTTCAAGCTGAGCTACTCTATCTTTAAGTTCAGCGATTTGTCTTTGAAGTTCTCTTTTCTCTTCTCTGTTGTTTGAGAAGTTCATTATCCAGGACTCCCGTTCTGCGTCCTGCCGAAGGACCGCTTTTATTTTTTTAATTCATTTTACTTGATTTTTCAATAAAAAGGCCGGACTCGTCCGTAACAGATACAATACAAGAGGACCGGAAGTTGACCTTTTTGCCTTGTAGTGTTATGAATTCATCCTCGGCTTCATAGCCGAAAGTAAAAAAAAATTCCCGACAGGAGGGAATGAAAGGAAGTGTTGCAAATGAAGTCACTGATACGACGTTTGCAGAGCGGACAATTACCGTCGGCAGTAAAGGCGGCTGCAAAAAATGAGAATGTATCAGTAGATTTTTTAGTGGAAGGTTTGCTGAAAGGAAGCATAGTTGTGCCGGCGAATCCCAACCATGGGAATCTGGACCCTATTGGCATAGGCAAGGGCCTGCGAGTAAAGGTAAATGCCAACTTAGGCACATCGCCGGACTGTCCGCATGCGGAAAATGAATTGAAAAAGCTTCAGGCTGCACTGGACGCCCGTACGGATACCGTGATGGATTTGAGCACCGGCGGGGACCTGAATCATATTCGGTCGGTTTTACTCAAGGAGTCCACCGTTCCGTTGGGTACGGTGCCCATTTACCAGGCCGGCATTGAAGCCAGGATCAAAAGAGACGGCATTGTAAAAATGACCGCTGATGACATCTTTGAAGTAATAGAACGGCAGGGCCGTCAGGGCGTTGATTTTATTACTGTTCATTGCGGCGTTACACAGGAATCGCTCGAACGGCTGAGGAGACACCCGCGCATCATGGATGTCGTCAGCAGAGGCGGCTCTTTTCTGGTCGGTTGGATGATCTTCAATCAGAAAGAGAATCCCCTCTATGAGCAGTATGATCGCCTGCTCGAAATAGCGGCTGAATACGAAATGACGCTGAGTCTTGGAGACGGCTTCAGACCGGGATGCCTGGCCGACTCGACCGACCGTTCCCAAATACAGGAACTGATTACGCTCGGTGAACTTGTCGACCGTGCTCATGAAGCCGGCGTGCAGGCCATGGTGGAAGGTCCCGGGCATGTGCCTTTTCATGAAATTGAAACCAACATGAAAATTCAGCAGTCGCTGTGCAGAAAAGCTCCATTCTACGTCCTCGGTCCCATAGTCACCGATATTGCGCCGGGATACGATCATATGACTTCCGCCATCGGAGGCACCCTGGCGGCAGTCGCCGGTGCAGACTACCTCTGCTACGTTACACCCTCGGAACACCTGGGATTGCCGGAACCTCAAGACGTTAAAGAAGGCGTTATCGCCTCAAGAATAGCAGCTCACGCCGCCGACATCGCTAAAGGAATTCCCGGCGCAGCCGAATGGGATACGAAAATGGCACGCGCCAGAAAAGAACTGGACTGGGATACTCAAATGAAATTGGCGATTAATCCGCAAAAAGTCAAAGAATATCGCGAAGTCTATGAAAAAAATGAAACCAATGTCTGCTCCATGTGCGGAGACTATTGCGCCGTCAAACTCATCTCCGAATACTTCAACAATAAGAACAATGAGTGCGATATATAAAACGAACGCTGCCTGACTATATCGAACATCCAGGATAAAACTGTTTCTCTCTTTAAAAACCCGGACTGATTAAATGGGATTACAATTTTCACGAATCGCTTCTTCTCTTATCCAGGATGCTCCCTGTTATCCGCTGTTCCCGCTGGATGTTCAATTGTTTCCCAAAACCCCCATAGTTTGTTCATCATCCGAATTTCTGCTGAAAAAACCGGCTCGAATTCACTCAAATAATCTATAATCAACCGGTTGATCAGTTTCTGACTTCCATTGGAATAGACCTGTTTTTCTGAAAATGATTCTTAATCCTGAAAAACTTGAACTTATGCATTCCTTGTTTGAAAAACAGTACCCCGCGTTTAATGCAAAGTTCAACTCCTTTGTGACTGAATTGAAAAAATGGAACCGCGCCTATAACCTCGTTTCCAGAAAACTCGACGATCAAAGGATGCGGCGAATGCTCCTGAGGTCCCTGACGATAGTTCCATTGATCGATGTCCGCTCTGATACATCGATCATCGATGTAGGAGCGGGTTGCGGCAGAATCGGCATTATTCTTGCCTTGGCCCTGCCGACTGCAGAATTCATTCTTGTTGATGCCGATTTTAAACGAACGGAGTTCCTGCAGCACATCAAACGAAATCTCGACCTGGATAATGTCGAAATTATTCATAAGCGAATAGAAGAATGTCATTCGGAAAACCGGTTTTTCGATTATGCCGTTACTTCGGCCTTCGGCGATCCTCTCAGCGCGATGAAAGCCGCCTGGCCGTGTCTTAAACTCGAAGGAACTTTGATCATTCCTACCGGGAAAAACAGAGCTGAATTTTTTTCAGAAAAAAAGAAGCCTTTCGATTCTTATTCTGCTAATCTTATAGATGAGCGACAATTGCGATCCGAGTATGAAGGAGTCATCATCACACTGGTTAAAAAGAAAGAAAAACTCGCATGAATTTATGCGAATTCATCAGACATCGTTTGCTTATCATTACAGGAAAGGGCGGCGTCGGAAAAACCATAACGGCTGCCGCTCTGGCTAATGCCGCCTCGGAATCAGGTAAAAATACGCTGCTTGTGGAAAGCGGACAGGCGGAGCGATGTTCGGAAATTTTCGGTTCGGAACCCTCAAAAGGGGAAATAGTCGAAGTAAAAAACAATTTTTTTGCCCTGAGTCCCGATCCGGAAAAGAGCCGGGCCGAATTCGGACTGGCTGTTCTTAAAGTCAAGCTGCTTTATTCGACATTAAACAGGAGCTCCATTTTTAAATATTTTCTCGATGCCGTTCCGGGACTGAATGATCTCGTCCTTTTGAATACTCTCGCTTCTCTCGAATCGGAAAAAAAGAAAAAAAGCTACAAATACGATCATATCATTTTCGACGCGCCTGCAACCGGACATTGCGTGTCGCTTCTGAAAGCCCCCAGGCTCCTGAACACCATCGTGCGAGTCGGTCCCATTAAAACTATCCTCAAAAAAACGCTCAATCTCATCCATGATTCAATGCTTACATCAGTCGCAACAGTCGTCATACCCGAACAAATGCCGGTCAACGAAACAATAGAATTACGGCAGACGCTTGAAAACGAACTGAGGGTCGCCGTAGGCCCCTGTTTCGTCAACCAGGTCCTGCCGGACTATATCGGCGGAAGACCGGTAACCGATCCCCTGGGACTGGAATTGCTGGGAGCCGCTTCATCCTCGCCTGAAGATGAAGATGATCAGGAACTGGAAAGCAAGGACAACGAACCCTCCTGGAAAAAATGGCGGGAAAAAATGAAATACTTCCTGCATTCCAGGACCTTGAAAAAAACACTCAAAGAAGAAAAAATTTCCGATACGCTCGCTGCCGCTCTCGATTTCTACTCTAAAAGAAAACAAATGCAGCATTCTCATCTGAAAACCCTGGAACAAAACGACATTAAAGGCATCAAGCTTGAACTGAGGAACGATCTGGACGAAGAAAAAAACGTCGTTTCCTACATGTCTTCTGTTTTTGCGGAGCTTATGGAAGCGCAAGTCAAAAAAAAATAACCGTCTGCCGGCGGGACTCTGATTGAGGGATGAAAAACAAATTAAAGAATACGCGGAAAACAATCAGGATTGTCAATCAAATCATTATATATCAATGTATTATTGAGGCTTGACGGAAATATCATGAGCGATCTTCTGGAACTTTTGAAGAGCAAAAAAATCATCGTATGTTGCGGAAGCGGAGGCGTAGGCAAGACAACCGTATCGGCAGCTCTGGCCTTGCAGGCGGCTGTGACCGGAAAACGCTCAGCCGTCTTGACCATCGATCCCGCCAAACGCCTGGCCAACGCCCTCGGCATGGAAAAACTTAAAAACAAAGAAACGGAAATCAATCCTCAACTGTTTAAAGAATTCGATCTCTCCATTAAGGGTAAATATTATGCTTTGACTCTCGACACAAAACGCACATTCGATGAAATAATCGACAATTTTTCTCCCTCAGATCGCATCAGAGACCGCATATATGAAAATAAAATCTATAAGATACTCACCGATGCCCTCTCCGGAACGCAGGAATACATGGCGCTGGAAAAACTGCATGAACTGGCCGGAAAGAAAAAATTCGACGTCATCATATTGGATACGCCGCCCAGCAGAAACGCTCTGGAATTCCTGAAAGCCCCCGCCAGACTCTCTCAATTCATGACCAACAATAAATTCTTCCGCATCTTCCTTTCACCCGGCATGTCGGCAGGAAGATGGGGACTGAAAATATTGTCTTTCGGCGGTTCTTCGGTCATGAAAGTCCTGGAGAAAGCCACCGGCGCTGAATTGATCAAAGACATCGCTGAATTTTTTCAAAATTTTGAAGAACTTATTGAAGGTTTCGGCACCCGGGCTGATGAAATAGAGCAATTAATGAAGTCTTCAAAAACCGCTTTTATACTGGTGTCCACAGCGGATGCGGCTTCCTTGAAGGAAATGAATTTCTTCAAGGATAAACTGACGCAATCCGGATATCCCTTCGGCGGCCTGATCGTCAACCGGATGCTCCCCGACCTTTTCAGAATAAACGGCCATTCAAAAGAACTGGAAAATCTTACGGCCGGCAAAACAGATGTGGATGAATTCGTAAAACGCTACGAAAAGAAAACCTCCTGCAGCAATGATTGCTCCCTGGCGCTGAAAAGCCTGGCCGACATGTTCCTGAGACATCAGAAAAGAGCCGAATCAGATAAGATGGTTATCAAAAATATCCGCTCAGAACTGCCTGATAAGTATTTCCTGAAAACAATCCCCCTATTCGAAAAAGAAGTATCAGACATCCAGGGTCTGACGAAAATAACCCAGGCCCTGTTCAACTCCAAAAAGAAAAAGAATAAGAGCCCGGCATAAGCAGCCGTAAAAGACTAAAAGGCAGCCGCCCGCCGCGCCGACCCGTATGCAGCAGTATGCAGCATCAAGCATCCGGAAAGGGGTCAAAGCCCGTCGGAAACTATTGCGAGAAAAGGACCGACTTCATCCATCCAACCTCAACCAGCCGTCATCAAGCATCCGGAACGGGGTCAGAGCCCTTCGGAAAATGCCGACCCTCTATCTTCTTTCTTATTCGTGAGATTCGCGTAATTCGTGGTTGAATTCAGAGAGGTTGCCTTCACCATCGTCATGCCGGTTTACTCCGACCTACAATATAAAAAAATCGGCACTGATCAAAAATACACCTTGGAGTTTAAAGCATCCGGAAAGGGGTCAGAGCCCGTCGGAAAACGCCGACTCTCATATCTTCTTTCTTATTCGTGAGATTCGCGTAATTCGTGGTTGAATTCAGAAAGGTTGCCTTCACCATCGTCATGCCGGTTCACTCCGACCTACAATATAAAAAAATCGGCATTGATCAAAAATACGCCTTGGAGTTTAAAGCATCCGGAAAGGGGTCAGAGCCCGTCGGAAACTATTGCGAGAAAAGGACCGACTTCATCCATCCAACCTCAACCAGCCGGCATCAAGCATCCGGAACGGGGTCAGAGCCCTTCGGAAAACGCCGACTCTCATATCTTCTTTCTTATTCGTGAGATTCGCGTAATTCTTGGTTGAATTCAGAGAGGTTGCCTTCACCATCGTCATGCCGGTTTACTTCGACCTACAATATAAAAAATCGGCATTGATCAAAAATACGCCTTGGAGTTTAGAATTTTACAGAACATCACACCATTTTGTTTCGATTGCGGTACCTGTATTGACCCCGATTTCTGAAATAAACTGTCAAAATTTTTTAAAGAAGCAGAAGGGTAACCCAGGTTTGATCAGTCGCTCGAAATATAAAAAAAATCATTCCCCTGACGTGGCTTCGTCCGCTTTTTTCAGCAGCTCTTTTTCCATTTTTTTCTTCTGTTCTTTGACGGTTTCCACGATATTATCGACAGGGATGTATTCCAGGTCACGGGAGTTGCGCCCCTTCATTTCGACCCCGCCTTTTTTCATGCTTCTTTGGCTCAGCGTCAGTCTTATCGGGCATCCGATCAGATCGGCATCGTTGAATTTTACGCCGGCTTTTTCATCTCTGTCGTCGAACAGGACTTCAATTCCGGCCTTATTCAATTTTTCATACACATCACAAGCGATTGTAAACTCTTCGGTTTCGGTCCCGCCCAGGCTAGCCAGAAAAACATCGTACGGAGCGATGGACGCCGGCCATATTATGCCGTAATCGTCGTGGTGCTGTTCGACCACGGCGGCTGCCAGACGGCCTACGCCTATGCCGTAGCATCCCATTATGACGACCTGCTGACCGCCTTTTTCATCCTGGTAATAGAGCTTCATTGATTCGCTGTATTTGGTCCCCAGCTTGAAAATATGACCCAGTTCTATTCCCCGTGCCGTTTTCAACGGCTGCCCGCATTTCGGACAGGGGTCGCCGGGTTCGGCCTGAGCGATATCCGCGATGTGATCCGGTTTGAAGTCCCTGGGATAATTAACGTTTTTGATGTGATAATCCGGCTTGTTCGCGCCGCTGACGAAATTGGCGCCCCATTCGATCGATCTGTCCGCTATCACAACGACATCCCTTGGTTTATCGATAGGGGAAGCGAAACCCGCCACTATGCCGGCCTCTTCCAAGTCATACTCATTGGCCGTTTCCAGGTTGGGCTCCTTTAAAAAATTGGCCAGCTTGACCTCGTTAACCTCACGATCCCCCCGCAACACGGCAAAAACGACTTTATCACCGGACTTATAAAACACGGCTTTCAAAGTCCGCTCAACCGGAACTCCCACAAACTCCGCCACCTCTTCTATGGTCCTTTTATCGGGAGTATGAACCTCTTCCATCGCCGCTTCCTGATCGTCCTTTTTGAATTCCGGGGGAGCGAATCCCGCATTTTCCAGGTTAGCCCTGTAATCACATGACTCGCACCTGATGATGGTATCCTCGCCGCTGTCGCATACCGCCATGAATTCGTGCGAACTGGAACCTCCCATCATGCCCGGATCGGCTTCCACAACCACGGCATCCAATCCGCATCGCTTGAATATACGGTCATAAGCCCTGTAAACTTCCGGGTAATATTCGTCCAGGTCCTTCCACTCCGTGTGAAAACTGTAAGCATCCTTCATCCTGAATTCCCGCACACGTATCAGCCCGCCGCGGGAACGGGGTTCGTCTCTTATCTTCGTCTGAATCTGATAAAGCATAAAAGGCAACTGCTTATGAGAACGCAATTCTTTCCGGGCTAAATCCGTTACGACCTCCTCGTGCGTCATTCCCAGCACCATGTCCGCTCCCTTGCGGTCTCGAAAACGCACCAGCTCCGAACCGACGGCATCCCAACGGCCGCTCTCCTGCCACAATACCGCGGGAATCATCACCGGCATCAATATCTCCTGTCCGCCGATGCGGTCCATCTCCTCCCGTATGATATTTTCAATTTTAGACAACACCCGCTGCCCCAACGGAAGATAATCATATATCCCCGCCGATACCTGACGTATCATCGCCGCTCGTAGTAAAAGCCCATGGCTCGGTAATTGAACCTCTGCCGGAACCTGCCTCAACGTATTGCCGAATAATCGCGAAAAACGCATCTGTCTGCCCTCCCGAAAAAAAATCTTCGCTCACGTTCTGGAGTCTGAATATAACAGACCGCCGCCGTTTAAGCAACAGGAATTCAATAACTTTAATTATTCTGTCATACGACCTGCCGGTTTCCGGCGCTTGACATCTGAGGCGCCGAATCGTTATATTTACGCGAGAGATTGTGCACGGCGACAATCGAAAATAGTCTGATTTTTCTTTGTGTCGAAGAAACTGTTGCACTTCTTTTTCTGAGGAAATTTTCATCACTTTTACAAGGAGAAATTATGAAACCCGAACGTGACGAAAATAAATTGCTCCGGCTTTATTCACCGGTGCAGACTTTCCAGGAAATTGTCGAGGAAGAAATATCCGCCAGACAGAAATTCGGCGATTCGGGCAATATTCCTTTCATAAAGGAAGCGGAAGAACTCGGCACGAGCATATTGGAAGAGCTTGAAACTCAGATCACCTTTCTTGCCTTATCGAAAAAATAGCCCTTCCGCGCCGAAGTCCGTATCGCTTAAAGATCAACGGGGACCTGACACCGGGAAGCGTTTGATGATTCAACGACGCTGCCGTAAATTTTAAATCGTAACGCAAAAGCAGGGGAAATCATGATAATAAAAAGGATCAAAGCCGACAACTTCATGAAGTATAAGCATCTTGAAATCGATAATTTGCCCTCCGAGGGCATCATAGGAATTTTCGGCCCCAACGAATCCGGTAAAACCACTATCGGAGCGGCCGTTCATTTCGCGTTCTTCGGAATGCCGCTGGACCCTTCGGTCAAGGACAACAAGAGCCTGATAAAGTGGTTTGAGCAGCGGAGCCTGGTTGAAGTGGATTTCACGATTGACGGTAATGATGATTATACCGTGGTCCGGGAAATGGACAGATCGGGTGAGGATCACACTATTGTTTTGGAAACGGATTCCAGGGAAGCCGTGGCCAGGGGAAAATCTGAAGTCGAAAAATGGATAGCCGAGCGCATCCGTTTCAACCGGCAGGACTTCCTGGACACTTTGTTCTTAACCCAGGATTCGCCCTCATTCATCAAGTTTTCTTCTGAACAGCAAAGGCTTTCCCGTTCATTTTCAGGCATAGTGATCTTTGAAAAAGCCATTGAACAGGTGCAGGAGTCCAAGGAGGAGTTGAAGCGCAACATCATCAGTTTAAAAGGCCGTTTAGAAGAAAATGTCGTGGATGAAGAGGAAAAACGGGAACTGCAAGGTAAAATAGAGAAGCTGGAGGAGCAGGAGAACAACCAGCAGGAAGAATTGAAGCAGCATGAAGAAAAACAGGCTTCCATAAAATCTGATATTGACAAATTGAACGCTCATGACCGGAAATGGCTGGAAGAGCGAGCCGAAATACAAAAACTGGAAAAAGCCGAAAATGCCGAATCCTTTGAAAACAGGGCGATTCAATATGAAAAACGCCCTGCTCCCGTTCCGGCCCCGGATGACGGCGTTGTTCCCAAAACCCTGATTGATGAAGAAAAAAAACTGCTGGATTCCGTTAAAGAAAGCAAATCCGTTTTCCGAACGCTTCAGAATTTGAAAACGACCGTCAAAAGCCTGGTTCAGAACGCTGATAAAGAAATCAAGGACCTGGAAGCGATAGTGCTGACTCACAAGAAAAAAATGAGCGCCCTGCAGAAAAAGAAGAAAGGCAGCAATGTCTGGGCGCTGATCTTCTGGATTCTCCTGGCCGCAGTCATAGGCCTCGGCGCTGTAGTGCAGTTTGCCGTCGGTCCTGAAAAAACCGCTAATTGGATTTCCGGTCAATTTACAGGATTACAGCTCAATTTTGTGCACGTCTACATAGCCCTGGGCGTCCTGGCGCTGATATTCCTTATCGTTGCCGTCTCAATCCAGGCTTCATCTTCAGGCAAAAAGAAATCCCTGAACAACATACAGTCGGAAATGACGCGGGTGGAAGAAAAAATATCCGAGAACCGCGACATCAAAGCAAAACTCGAAGCCCTGTCGGTCTTTGACCTGAAGAGTTTGTCGGCAGCAGTAGCGGAATTGAACTCGGAAAAATTGTCCAAGGCTTACAATGATTTCATCAGCAGTCACAAGAGTCTGGACCCCAATTCCCCTGACGTATCCAGAATGGTGTCCAACCTGATGAAAAGCATCGATCAGCAAAGGGAAAAAATAGTCAAGGAAATTCAGCAGCGCGACGGTCAGATAAAAGAATTGGAATCCAAAGCGGAAAGCATCGAATCGAACTTGAAAATGACGCGGGAATCGCTGGAAAACTGGCGAGAACAATGGAAAGCTGCGGAAGAAAAGGAAGCGACCTACAGGGATATCGAAAACCAGATATCTGAAGCGGAAAAAGGCATAAACGTCAGAGATAAACTGACCGAACTTTTCAGCCGGACGATCGATAAAGTCAGGTTGCGCTTTTCCGAAGGCGTATCGAGAATCTTGAGCCAGATGATAGGACAGATTACCGACGAAAGGTATCATGATGCCCAGGTGGCGGAAGACCTTAGCGTTAAAGTGTTCAGCAGGGAAAAGAACAATTTCGTCGAACCGTGGGAATTAAGCGGAGGCACCAGGGACCAGATTTCGCTGGGACTAAGGCTGGCGCTTTGCCAGGCAGGCATGCGCTCCAGGTTCAAGGAAGCGCCCAGTCAGTTCCTGTTTCTGGACGAGCCGATTCATTCTTCGGACGTCATTCGCAGCAGTTCGCTGATGGAAGTATTAAGAAGCATCACGGAAGATTTTCCGCAACTTTTCCTGGTTTCACACTTCGCTGTTCAACCGGAAGACATTACCGTCGATATGCATCTGGAAACAGGTGAAGAGGTTTTCCGTTACGATGCCGCTGAAGCGAAAAAGGAAGAACTGGACCAGGGTCCGGCTTTAGACGAAATGTCGTAATTTTATGATCGATTTTTTACTGTTTTCTCTTGACATGAAGTTTCTTAATAATTATTTTGAGGAAGCGTTGCAACGCCCCTCGGATTCTGTTAAACTTCATGGAATCTGGGGCGGATAGCTCAGCGGGAGAGCACCGGCCTTACAAGCCGGGGGTCGCAGGTTCAAACCCTGTTCCGCCCAACAAAAAGAATACTCAAAGGTTACGCGGGGGCGTAGTTCAGCTTGGATAGAACGCCGGCCTGTCACGCCGGAGGTCGCGAGTTCGAGCCTCGTCGTCCCCGCCATTTTTTTTCTTGAAGTTTTTATAGTCCCAAAAAACCGAAATGAATGACCGAAAGCTCTCCCCAAACAGAATCTTTTCCAAAAAAAGGCAGGGAAAAATAAAATGTTCGGACTAGGAGTAACAGAACTCCTGATAATTTTAGTAATAGTATTGATCATTTTCGGAGTAGGCAAATTGCCTCAACTGGGATCGGCATTAGGCGAAGGCTTGAAAAACTTCAAGAAAGCCGTAGGACAGGAAGAAGACGAAGACAAACCAAAGGAACTGAAGGACGAAAATTCATCTGAAGACAACAGAAAATAACCCGTCAAGACAAAATCCAAAATCCAGGCCGAAAAAAAAAACAAAATGTCCCTTCCGTCCCTTAGGTCCCTTAAGTCCCTTAGGTCCCTTCGTCCCTTTGTCCCTTTGTCCCTTCATATGTTAGCCCTTTGCCGGCAAAAACAAATCGGCATTGATCAAAAATGCGTCTTTTGAGGTTAAAATTCTGCGGAATATCCCATCATTTTTTTTTCGATTGCGATTACGATTGCGATTACGATTGCGATACCGACCCCCGATAACTGAAACAAACTGTCGAAAGTTTTGAAAAAAGTGTAACCCCGGTTTAATCAGTCCCAACAAATCAAAGCCCGTCAGCCCGGTTAATCATCTCAAGCGCTGCCTGGAGCATCTGCCGCAGTTCGCGATTGCGGGGATTCTGTTCCAGTCCTGTTTTATAGGTTTCCAATTCTTCGGAATACCGTCCGGCAGAGTGATGAATCTGCCCTTCCCACAATTTAAGAGCATCCTGAGAATATTGTTCGATGGTATCGACGGTAATTTCGTATAATCGCGTATTATCGGGCAAATTGTGCAGGTATGGCAGGGGCAATTCCCTGTATTGCAGAAGGGATTGCATATTAAGCGCAAAATTGCCGTAGCTGAGGCTGCCGGGTCCAGCGTAATCCAGTATGGGATGGAGGTCGGAGACGATGCTTCCCTCTTCGGCGAATTTCACCCACGATTTCTCTCCGAACACGAAACAGGCCAGGATATTTTCAACGCGATTAAGGTTCTGGTCGATCAGGTCCTGGTTGATTTCACTCTTAAAAAGCAGTGACTGCATACGGCGAAAGTCGATGCCCGAAGAGTTCTTACGGCCGGTCATAATGCCGTGGCTGAAACCGATCCAGAGCATGGGGTCTTCAAAGACTTCACCGAAAGTTTTCAATATGGACTGCAGGTGATGGGGCGTCAATTTATGAAAAGGAAGGTATTCGGCGAAAACGCCGTCGTCATTAAGGCGCCGGTAAGCCTGCCGGTAGAATTCGATGGTGTAGAGGGCCCCGGAGCCCAGGTTGGGATGGGTAGGATCGCAGGTTATGATATCGTATGTTTCATCGGAAGCAGCCAGGAACAATCGTCCGTCTTCGATAGTGACGTCAAGCCGCGGATCGGTAAGCACGGCATCATTATGCTCTTCGAAGTAGGCTGCCGCTTCAATGATAGGTTCGACTATTTCCACGGCATCTATTTCAGCGAGCGGATGCTTCGCCAGCGCCGAAGTAGTAACGCCGATACCGAAACCTATAACCAGGGCTGATACCGGTTCAGGATGCAGAAAAGCGGGGAGGTGACCGAGCAGTTTTACGGTCTTCAGCGCATCATAAGAGGTCCCGCAAACAGAGCTGTTGTCGGTAAAGCAGTTACGGACGTCATTGGACATGTCTTCCACAACGGTCACTATGCCTGTGGAGGATTCTTCGTGAAAAAGAATCTTATCCTCCCGCACATCCGTCCGGAAAATAGAAGGCGGAACAGGAAAAGGATGTGAGGGCCGGAAAAACGTCCAGGCAAAGATTTGCATAAGTATCAGAGCAACAGGGGCAAATCTCAATATTGGTCTTTTTCGGGAAGGGGATAATGCAGAGGTAATAAGGATAGCTGCTGCAGAGCATATCAGAACGATAATGCCCAGAGAATTACGCAGTCCGAAGGCAGGTATCAGCAGGAATCCGGCAGACAAAGCCCCGACGACCGAACCCAGGGTATTCACGCCGTAACCCAGTCCTGTTCCCCAGCCGAGTTTTCGGGTATAGGCTCCGTATTCGGATACGGCAGCGGGAAATATGAAGCCCAGAAGCGTAACGGGTATAAAAAAAGCGATGAAGGAGAGGACAAGCGGAGGAAGCAGAAAACGGTTGAAGGGATCGAGGAGAAGGCTGCGTATCGAATAAAGCGCAGCAGGCATGAAATGAGCTGTAGAAGCCAGGATGAAGATATAAAAAGCTGGTAAAGCAAAGAAATATCCAAGGTAATAAACGGGGAATTTTCTTTTTTTCCAAACATGAGAGTATATCAGAGCGCCGAAGGTCAATCCGGCAAGGAACAGGGACAGCATAACAGCGAAAGAAGCCGTGGAATTGCGCAGGTAGACGGCCAGTATACGGCTACAGAGCGTTTCCAGGGCCAGAACGACGGCGCCGGAAAAGAACAGGGCCGAAAGAAGCGCTGCTCCGTAGAACGGGGATAACGTCGCCGGGGTGGAAGGCTCCTGATGAGCAATTTCATCCGGGTAATGCAGAGTCGAAGGACCGGCCGATTCAGCCAGAACAAGACTGACCAGACCGATCAGCACATTGAGAGTAACGGCTAATGCCGTAGAGTAAACCATGCCCCAGCCGCCGATAAGAAAAAGCCCTGCCGACAGAGCTCCCAGAACTGCGCCGGCAGTGTTCAGAGCATAAAAAAGCGATATGGGTCGGTGTATCTGACCGGAATAGCTGGCGGCCCAGCGAGCGATAAAAGGAAACGAAGCCCCCATGAGAAATGTAGGGATCATCACCAGGACAAAAGAAAGAAAAAACCGGAAAAAACGGAAAGAAAAGGAATCGACAAACTGAGAATCAAAAAAACCAAACCAGACTGAGGGAAAAACATAAATAAAAAAGGTAGTAAGTCCGGCCAGCGCTCCCAGAAGTATCTCAATAAAACCGTACCAGCGAAGAGGAGAAGAAGCGGACTGAGCCCACCGTCCGCCAAGTATCCCCCCGAAGCCAAGCCCGCACATGAAAGCAGCAAGAATAACGCTCTGAGCCGCCACTCCCGATCCAAAACTGAGCGTAAGCGACCGCGCCCAGACAGTCTCATAAACCAACCCGCAAAACCCGGACAAAAAATAAACAAACCCAACCGCGGACATAACAAATCTGAATGACTGCCTGGAACCGTTCATAAAAACAACTCCCTGAAAAAAACCCAATGTAATGTAACACGCAAAATCCGCCAAGGAAAGAAAAGGAAGCCGAATACCGGATGCGGGACGGCGGGTCCATAAGTATCAAGAGATCGGCATTTCGCTTGCCTATGGGACTGCACAAAGCCGGCATGAACGCGGCAGGATGCCGCGTCTACTTTTAGAAAACATTCAAAAAAGCTGAACTAAATAAAAACGGCATCCGGCCGCTTTCCCAGAGCGCTTTCAATAACCCATATCGAAAATATGACTCGGTGAATCTCGATGAATATAAATCCGTCCATTTTTCCACGTGTTATGCTGAAGTCCTTCCGCTGCAATCCAACCAATCAGCACGTCAACCGGCATTATCCGATTGTTGCCCGACGATATGTCACTGGGAGCGCAGGCTTCATGGTTTTCAACTATTTACATAGGGTAAAAAGCATGGTGTGCTTCTCGTGAGGAG
>CAZUFC010000083.1:0-38633 GCA_964619725.1 uncultured bacterium
TTTTTTTGTCAAACATTTCACAATTTTTTATTAGCGAATGTCAGGAGATGTGAACTTCGATTTTATCATTCTTGAATGAGAAGAGAGGGAACATTGCTTTACGCTGAAATGTATGTGACAATTGAACGGGTTTTTAGTTTCGGCGAAAGGAGTTGACATGAAAGGAAAATCATACGTTTTGGTTATATTAACGGTTTTGATTGCTGTTGCGCCTTTTCACACGGCGGCTGAAGAAAACAATGATAAGGCCGAAGAGGTTTTACAGAAGTATTATGAGGCGCTTGGGGGACTGGAGAAACTTCAAAAGATCGACAGCATAGCGGTTAATGTTCAGTTTGAAGTATATGATTATGAATATGATTTCTGCGGTTTGCGGAACGGACGTTTCCGGGTTACGGAAAGCGACAGCGCCACCATTTACGACGGTAATGATTACTGGCAGGAATACTATGGTTTCGTTTCACGGGCTCCCTGGGAAGTTGAACAGCGATTTCATGACGTCAATCTTCGGAACGTCTTCTTCCATGGACTATTCGATGAAAATTGGGACCCTGTGCCTTTAGAGTATGTGGGATTCGAGGAAAAATACGAACGAGAATATGACGTTTTGAAGTCCGGACCGGGTTCTCCGTTGGAAAGACAGTATTATTTCAACCGTGAAACGCATCTGATCGACCGGATCATCGAATTCCAGGAGGACCCTGAATTAAAAAGTCTTAAGAACGTTTATAAATACAGGGATTATACGACGGTCGACGGGATAACTTTTTTCACCCGATCTGAGGCACGTTGCATAACGAACGGCCAGATGATCCAGCCGCCCTGGCGTTATGAGAAAATAAGAATTAACGATGAGATTGATGCTGCGATGTTCGGTAAGCCCATATCCACCCAGGCGCCTGCTGAATTTGAGGACGGCGTAATCGTAGCCGAAGCGATCGGTTTTTCTGAGAGGGGAAGCGTCATAACGAACGTAACTCAGGAATTGTTGAAGAAATTGGACATCGAGAACGGCGACAAAATGAAAGCTGAATTGAAAGGTCAAGAGACGGAACATGTATTTTTCGAGCAGTTGGGACCTGAAAATCAGATTAAACCGGGCGATTACCTGGCGATTTTCAATAACAGTCCCCTGATGTGGCTTGTAAAGGCATATGTAGGGATGACGAGTGATATGGAAATAAAAAAGGGCGACGTGATCAAAATATATGCGGTTGAAAAAAAGGAAGAGACGCAAAAAGAAGAGGTGAAAGATGAAAAAGCTTCGTAAATTTTATTCAGGAAGGATCCGCCCCTGGCCCACGACTTACTACGGTTTGGGGTTTCTTGCGTTTTTATCGGGAATAGCGGCCGCCGTAATTCTGTGTTCCAATGCGGGGATAGCGGAAGAAAACAGTAACGGCGTTTTGAAGGTTAAACATTACAACACCCTGGGTCGTACGGGTTTGAAAGTATCCGATATAGGTTTCGGTGCAGGGGCGACCGTTGATCCGGAGGTGGTCGAGTATGCACTGAAAAGAGGAATAAACTATTTCGACACGTCGGAATATTACTGCAGCGGAAAAAGCGAAGAAGCGATCGGAAAAGTTGCGGCCGAACATCGTAAAGATATGATTATCTGCACGAAACTGGGAATGGACGGAGAGACGAAAAAAGAAGATATCGTCAACGGATTGGAGAAGAGCCTGAAGAGGCTTCAAACGGATTATGCGGATATCCTGATGATCCATGGAGGAAACCAGGATGCGCTGGCGAACCCCCGGATTTTTGAAACATTCGATGAATTAAAAAAACAGAAGAAAATACGTTTCTGCGGCGTATCGCATCACGGTCCCGATATTCCCGGTTCATTAAAAAGCGTCATCGCAGAAAACAAGGTTGATGTGATATTATGCAGCTATGATCCCAAAGGCCATTCTGGCTTAGCGGAGATGATCGAAACGGCCAAGCAAAAAGGGATCGGCATCGTGGGCATGAAAGTGTTCAATTCAGCTCAAAAAGTGGAACTGGAGGAGTTCAAAAGCGGCAAATATCCTTTCCACCTGGCCGCTCTCCGGTGGGCGCTCAAGGAATCGAATATGGACTCGTTGCTGCTGAGCATGAACGTTATGGAGCAAATAGACGAATACATCGAGGTTTCAGGCTCCTTTCAATAATTTTTCAGTAATAAATGCTCATCTTTTATTCAATGGTATAGAAAGGCGGAATGAATATGATACGCAAAAGATTAACCGTCAGTATTGCTTTTATGACTATTTTCATATGCTTTACATCTGCAGCCGAATTTACCGACGGACTATCCAGGTCGCTCCTTCCCCTTAAAAAAGAATTTTCAGGCTGGAAACTCGAAGAAAATATTCTTCAATATCCGACGGAAGAAATGTGGAAACACATCAACGGAGCGGCAGAACAATTTGCCGATTACGGTGCTGAAAGTTTGACGGCGGCGTATTTGAAGCAGGAAGGAACGGACGCCGAGATAAGCATTGAAATATACAGAATGAAGGATGATCGTGCCGCTTTCGCCATCTACTCAGTGCAAAAGCCCCTGGAAGGACCTTTTCTGCCCATCGGCGTACAGGGTTACGGCGAAGCCGGCGTTTTGAATTTTTTTAAAGGACCTTTTTATGTAAAATTACAGGTCAGACCTGCGGATGACGATAAATTGGAGGCTGTTCTTCGTGATTTCGCCGGATTTCTGGCATCCAGAATCACGAAATACGGCGGGGTTCCAGAAGCATTCAAAAAATTTCCTAAAAAGCATCTGGTTGAGCATTCTTTCCAGTTTATTCCGAAAAACGCGTTAGGAATAAAGGAGGTCAACGGCGCCTACACAGCGCTTTACCGCGAGGACGACAAGGAAATAACGCTGCATCTGATTCGCCGTTATAAACCGGAAGTTGCGGGCGAAATCGTCACGAAAATCAGGGATTCTCTTGAAAAGAGGTATGAAAAGGGTACGGAGCCGCTCAGCATCGACCGGGCATCGGGATTCCAGGGTGAGATGAAATATAAAGGAGCGATATCCGTACTGAGGTCACGGGGAAATGTGGTTATTGTGACGGGCGAGAAACTGGACGGCTGGGTGAAAAGCATAGTGGAAAAGTTTTACGGGAATCTGCAGGGCGGAGACTAAAATTCAAAACCGGCTTCGTTTTTTTGTGTGTCATAGACGTTAAGAGTTATTTCAGGAGCTTGGAGACGGATTTTTTCTGATTGATGTTAAAAATGACGTTGGCGAAAAGTTGCGCAACCGACACTTCGTGGTACCAGGGGTATTTTTTCTGGAAATCCTCTCCCCAGAAGACGGCATCGGTCCCAATTAGGAGTTTGAAGGCTCCTTCTTCGTGAGCTTTATGGAATTCTTCGACAGCGTTGCCGTTAAAGAAGGGCAGGCTTGCGCACAGATAAATGTCATTTGCGCCGCGGTCCTTGAGATGGCGGCAGGCGCGCAATAATGTGCCTCCGGTAGATATCATGTCGTCGGGAATAAAAACATCTTTACCCTGGACGTTACCGACGAGTTGCATGCTGGCGACGGTACCCGGCCTGGAATAATCCCTGACCTTGTATACGATGGCCAGTTCGGTTTCAAACTGCTTGGAAAAAAAACTGGCCCTGTCCGCGCTGCCGACATCCGGAGCCACGACCGTCAAGGGATGGTCTTTGCCTTTTTCTGCATTTTTCTTATCCAATCCGTTCGGCTTGATATAGATATCGTTGAAATAATTTCTCATGACGGTGGAAGCATGCAGGTTCTCCATCAAAGCGTTCGTAAAGAATCCGCCTATGGCTTCAGCGTGAATATCCAGGGTGATGACACGCCGCACGCACATTATTTCCAGCAATCTAGCGATAACTCTGGCCGTAATGCCTTCACGGCCCTTTTTACGTTCCTGTCGGGCATAGGGAAATTGGGGTATCACTGCCGTTACGGCATCGGCATCCGATTGATTCGCAGCATCAAGAGCGGTAATCAAAGCCATTAAATTATCGTTTACGGACCTGTCGGAAATCGGATCATCTATGCACTGCACCACATAAACGTCATCGCCCCTAATGTTGTCGTGAATGACCGTTTTAATTTCGTTGTTGGGAAATTCAACCTCTTCCGTCGCCGGCGACACCAGCTTGCGCTCATTTTCTTCGCTGCGCAGCTTGTCTTCCTCTTTGAACCTCTGGACCAGATGAGTATAAATCCGATCGCAAAACTCACGGCCGGAAGCGCATGAAAATAACGCTAGTTTTCCTCTATCCATTGTATTCTCCCGATTTATAAGAGAAAAACAAATAATCCTCCGTTTCCGCAAATCATCTTAATGGATCGAAATGCTGCTTTCAAGAGGAAAAGTCAGAAATAATATTCCAGTCGTCCGGAGAACCTCACACGGCATCGGGTGTTCCGTTTTAAGTCTCACGTCAGTGAGTTATCGCCGAAAACCCCGCCCTTGTATTGTTTCAAGGCTGTTCTTAAAATCGCCTTCCGCCTGGTCCTCAATCTATTCATGACTTCCCTCGGGATTTTCGTCTTGTTTATTTCATCGGATTTCTTCTTGAGATAATCGAGTTTCCTGGACAACTCGCTTATCCTGGCATCCGCTTCGCGCTTTTTTACTTCCAACTGATCCGAGGTATCTCTCGGCGGATTGAAAGTAATACGGTGCAGCTTCCTGAAATGGACCGATGCAATTATCAGAAATATGATTACCCCTATGTAACCGGAATAAGGATAACCGTGCCAGGTAAAATACATGGAGACGGCTATGCCGATCGAAGCGCCTATTCCCAATATGGAGGACCTTCGTTTCGTCGTATAATAATCATTGATGCGCTTGATGTTTAATTGTATTTTGGTCCGTTTTTCTCTGAGTTCCCTTATTTCGTTTTTGATTTTTTCCGTCTGAACGTTGATTTCCTGGTTCTGCTTGTTCGAGAGCTTAATGGTGGTGAGTTCCTTGTTCAAATCCGCAATTTTTTCACGTAATTCTTCATCTTCAGGCAGAAATTTAGGTTTTTTCGACTCTGGATCGCATAATTCAGCCCATTCCCTGGCCGTCAGACAAAATTCCAGCGCATATTGAATTTCCCAGGCAGGTTGATCATCCTTCAAAAATTTCTTGAGCTGCTTCTTCAAATAAGAAACGCCTGAACTCGGCGCCAGGTCCGTAACAAATTTCAATATATTGGAATCGACTTTCTCCATATTCTGATCATAATGATTCAAAAGCCGCATGATAAATGGACTGTCTTCCGATTTTCTCACCAGGACCTTAATGAAAGGTTCATTCAGTTTTTCACTATCGAGATTCTTAACGGCTTCCAGAAGCTGATCGTCATCCACCGACTCGATTTTATCGAGAGATTCAAGCGACCCGTCACCCTTGCTGTAAGTTTCCATCAGAAAATTGAAAATCTGCCCAATGTCCTGATTCAAGAGCGTCTCAGTCACCTTTTCCCGGAAATCCTCATGCGCATGCTTGTAAAGATACTTCAAGGCCCGGATGGAATTATGGTCGGCAGGCAGCCCAACTCCATCGATCAACTGCCCTATCTCCTCCTTTCCGACATCCTTGAAAGTATTCATCATCCACGACCAGGAATGCTCTTCAACCGGAAACAGTTGCTCCAGCCGTTCTTCAAAATCCTCTGAAATAGCATAAGTAATCGTCGCCAAAACTTCATCGCCGTCCTTGCACTTCGACAACTCCCGTCCGATCACAGTAAAAAGCTCGTCATCCACCGTAAAATGCAACACCTCGGCGGCCTTCCGGCGAATCGTATCGAACTTTGAGTTCAGCTCTGAAAATACTATAGTCTTCGACAAGGAATCCTTGTTGCCCGATAAAAACTCCAGGTATGCGAAACGGTCCTGCGTGTTGATGTAATTCCAGGTCTTGTCTATATAGCGGCTTAATTCATCCCCTAATTTGCTGCGGACGATGTTCTGCACCATTGTTCGACGCACAGGGTCCTCGTGCGCTATGTAAGGATGAAGGTGTTTCCATACCGTTTCATTGTCGAAACTCTCGAAACAATACGCCAGCATCTCCCGTATGTTGGGATCGGGATCATCCAGGGCCGTCGTTATCAGCTCCAACGCATCCTCGTCGCATCTCATCCGACACCCCTTCAACATCGCCTTCTTCTGTGCCGTATTACCCTCTTTCAGATACTCCTTTAATCTTTCCGTGATTTCCGGGTCAGGCGCCGAAGCTATTATTTCAATTAATGCATCCCGACCCCCGGAAAACGAATCCAAATTATCCAGCAGATACTTGCCCTTCTCCGTCCAGGAACTCTGCTTCAATACGTCCGTTATTGCCCTCTGCAATAACCAACCCGCTGAATTATACTTGCTCAGCAGATATTCCGCCGCCTCCTGATCCGTTACTGATGCCAGTATCTCCCCTGCTCGACGCCTTACCTTGGAACTCGTGTCCTCCAGCAATTCCGTCAATATGGGTATCCAGTCACGCGAAACCCGCTTCGACAACTTCTCCAGATAATCTCGACGCACATGCCAATCGGAATCTTTTAAACCCCTTAATATCTCCTCCTCCGTCACATCCTCCTCTCCCGATTTCTCCGCCTCGTCATACAACTGATCGTCCGCCGTGTCGTCCAGCATCAAGTCATCGTCAGAATCTTCATACGACATCGCCTCTTCCCCCGACTCAACAACCTCCTCACCGCTCAATTCGTCCTCTTCCCTCTCCTGCTCCATCGCCTCTTCCGTTCCGATTGCATCCTCTCTCACTTCCCCATTCTCATCGCTCTCCTTCTTCTCCGTCCGCTCTTCACTTGCATGCCCTAATGACAATTTTGCATCCATACGTTCCGCGTTATTTTTGTTTTCTTCGGTCACAGGCTTTCTCCCCGTAAACTTATTCTTCTTCGCGCCGCATCCTGAACGCGAACCCCGCAACTTTCTATTATAATCTTTTTTTTCCTCTCCGTAAAGTTATGACCGGTTCGTTGCTCTTTTGACGGGAGGCGCATCTTTTTTCAGCAGACTGGAAGCAATCTGAGCGATTAATGCTATTGTCCCGGATTTTTCTGCCGCAACAGGACATTTTTTGATTGACTAATCCGTCCGAATGTATTATACTTATGAAGCAAACATAATGAATTGGGAGAGGCTAATGAGTGCTGAACTTCGGAAAATCAAGGATGACAGACGGAAGATGCAGACCAGAAAGCGGCTGATGAATGCTGCAGAAAGAGTTTTCACTGCGAAGGGTTATCATGCCGCTTTAATTTCGGATATCGTAGAGAAGGCGGGAAAGGGACAGGGCACGTTTTACCGTTATTTTGAGAGCAAGCGGGACATTTTCCTGGCGCTTTTCGAGCGGCTTCTGGCAAAGTTACTGGGTGAATTTGATTTTATGAGCATGCATATGCCTTCGAATGAGTCGGAGTACAGGGAGGCATCGAAGCGTGCATTGATTCAGATGGCGGAGCGTATAAAGGAGAACAAGAGGACGGTATTGATGTTTTTACATGAGGGGCCATCGGTAGACAGGGAATTCAAGGAGCTGCTTGAGAGCACTTATGACCGTTTTGCGGAGTTGGCGAAATTTTACCTGGACCATGCGATAGAGAACGGATTTGCTCGCTCCTGTAATTCACAAGTAGTATCGAATTTACTGACGGGGATGGGTATATATTTGCTGGAAAAATGGCTGACGGGTCGTTTAGGCGATTATGAGACGGAGATGATATTGGAGGAGACGGTAGAATTCGCATTTTCGGGGATAGGGATATGCGGAGAGCGTTTAGAAAGCGAATAAAAAGAGTATAGAGAAGCATTCGTAATTTTTTTGAATGAGGAAAAAGGAGGAGTAGAAATGAAGGATAATTCAGGAGTCTGGGCAATGATCACGGGAGCGGCGGGAGGCATAGGGTATTTCACAGCCGAGGAATTTGCGCGAGGGGGTTATAATCTGGTTTTAAACGACATAGACGAGGAAGGTGTATTCGGTGCAGCGGAACGATTAAGGAAGTATAATATTGAGACGCTGCCGTTAGTGTATGACGTTTCTGACAGGTTATTGGTAGAGAAGGCGGTAAAAACCGTTTTAGGGGAGTGCGGAGGTATCGACATATTGATCAACAATGCGGGCGTCGGCGTGTGCGGTGAATTGGATGCCATGAGCATAGAATCCTGGAAGCGATTAATGGATATAAATTTCTGGGGACCGTTGTATCATATTTATGCGTGTCTTCCATCCATGAAAGCGCGAGGTTCCGGGAAAATAGTAAACATATCGTCGGGCCAGTCTTTTTTTCGATTACCGACATGGGGCGCTTATGCCGCCATAAAGTCTGCTCTCGGAGTTTTTTCAGAAATACTGCATTTTGAGCTCCGCCATTACGGAATTCATGTATCAACCGTCTATCCGTTTCTGACGGCCACGGCATTTTACAAGGACATAAATTCCGATACGGCTTTCGGCAAATTGTTCATGAACTTGATTCCGTATGTATCGATGAAACCGGAAAAGGTGGGGAAGATAATATTCAAAGCAGCGCAAAAGAAGCGGAAGGTGGAGCTTGTGAGCGTATTGAACCGACTGGGATACTGCACGCAAGGGGTGACGCTGATAAAGGATGCGATTTCGCATGCGGGACGACTTTTTCTGTTGGACACGAGCAAAGGAAAAGGCAAAAAGAGCGGAAATGAAATACCCGTTAAGAGAACTTCTTTAAGGGAAGCAAAGGAGGCGGTATAAAAATGTTAAAGCGTTTCGGGAACCATATCAAAGAAAATAATTTAGGCTTTCGCATACAGGAAAAGATGACTGGACGCCACATGTTTTATTCTCCAGAGACTAATTCTGAGTCAAAGAGAATGGAATTCGACGTGGTTTGGGGTCATGAGTGTGTCACTGATTTTTTCAATCCCCATCATAAAGATTTTTTAAAGGCCGACCTGGAAGGAGATGTAACCGTCGAGGGTTTATGCGAGAGGACCCCATGCAGCGGAACACTGGAAATCGATTATTTTGGAACGCACACGATCAGATATACGTTCGATTTCGAAGTCAGCGGAAAGAATTATCATTATGAAGGGGAAAAAGTGAATATAAAGCCCTGGAACCTTTTATTTTCTCATACGACGTGTTTCGGGACCCTGGCAGAGAAAGCAACCGGCATACTGATCTCCACGTCCGTGCTGTATTTCCGGCTGAGAACCATACCGTCATTCCTGCTGAGTTTCCGTCCGCAAATTTCTGCGGGTATGCGGAAACAAAGGAGATAATCAGCGGAAGTCCAAAAAGCAGATTCACGGAAAAAATTTTAATGCAGTACAGGCGCGGCGTGTTCTGGATTTTTTGCCGGCTTTAGGTTACATTTGCAGGGAAAAAAAATGGAGAACCTTTCAGTTTTTCATTTTAATTTTTCCTGAAACAAAAGGATTGAAATGAACTTTATAGCCGACATTCATATTCATTCGAAATATTCGCGAGCGACCAGCAAAAGGTCAGACATTGAGCATCTGTATTATTGGGCGCAACTAAAAGGAATAACCGTTTTAGGGACGGGTGATTTTACGCATCCAGCCTGGTTTGCGGAATTGCAGGAAAAACTTGTTCCTGCGGAAGAGGGTTTGTACAGGCTGCAACCTGACCTGGAAGGCATTTGGGACGAACGAGTTCCTCAAGCCTGCCGCGGCCCGGTCAGGTTTATTATTCAGGGTGAGATCAGCAACATTTACAAGCGCAACGGAGCGGTAAGAAAGGTTCATAACGTGGTGACAGCGCCTGATTTTGAAAGTGCGGGAAAGATCAGGAGCCGGCTGGACAGGTTAGGGAACATCAAATCAGACGGCCGGCCCATACTGGGACTGGACAGTCGCGATCTGTTCGAGATCGTACTGGAATCTTCTGATCGCAGCGTATTGATTCCTGCTCATATCTGGACGCCCTGGTTTTCCGTTATGGGGTCCAAATCGGGTTTCGACGATATTGAGGAATGTTACGGAGAATTGACCGACAACATTTTTGCCGTCGAAACCGGGCTGTCATCCGATCCCCCCATGAACAGGCGTTTATCCTGCCTGGACCGTTTCACGCTAGTTTCCAACTCCGATGCGCATTCCCCTCAGAAGATCGGAAGAGAAGGCAATATTTTCAACGGAGAGCTTTCATATTCGGGGATGATGGAAACTTTAAGGACCCGTAAAGGATGGGGCGGAACCATAGAATTTTTTCCTGAAGAGGGCAAATATCATTATGACGGACACAGAAAGTGCTCCTGCAGGATGTCGCCGGCAGAAACATTGCGGAAAGGGGGATTCTGCCCGGTATGCGGCCGAAAGGTGACCGTCGGAGTAATGCACAGGGTGGAACAACTTGCGGACAGGGAGGAAAAGGATATCCCGAAAAACGCATCTCCCTATAGATCGCTTATACCGTTGCCGGAAATACTGAGTGAAATTCTGCAGACAGGCGTTCAAAGCAAAAGAATCCGTCGTGAATTCGAAAGAGCGCTGGAAAAGTACGGTTCGGAATTAAAGATGCTCCTGAATCCTCCCATTGAGCGTTTTATGGAAAATAATGAATCGAGTCTGTTCATAGAGGCGATGAGGAGGATACAGGCGAATCGCGTTCATCTGGCGCCCGGGTATGACGGCGAATACGGGACCATAAAACTTTTTACGGAACAGGAAAGGGAGGAATTCAGCCGTCAAAAACAATTATTCGTTTTCGCCGGCAGTGAGGAGAAAAGAGAGATAGAGGTTTCCGAAAAAAATGAAATGTCGGGATATAAGGCTTTCAAGCGGGAAGCGGCGAAAGATATGGAGGTAAATGAAGTTACAGAAGAAGCGCCCAAAGGAACGCAGCTTATCTTGGGATTTATTTCGGATTCGAGAAAAATTGAAATGACGTTGAATGACCTCAACGAGGAACAGAAACGTGCGGTAATGCAAAAAAGCGGGCCGATTCTGATCGTTGCCGGTCCGGGAGCGGGTAAAACAAGGACGTTGACTCGCCGTATCGCTTATCATGTCTTGAAAAACTATGTCCGTCCGAAAAACGTCATCGCGGTGACGTTCACGAACAAGGCTGCAGAGGAAATGAGAGAGCGGCTTTCGTCGCTGTTGAGTCATCAGGCGAAGATTATCACGGTATCAACTTTTCATGCGCTATGTTTGAAGATTCTGAAAGAATGCTCTGCACCAGGGGGAAGGGCGAAAAATTTGCTCGTTTATGACGATGAGGACAGAAGGCATATCTTTAAGGAAATCATGGCCGGTCAGAAGAAAAAAAGCGCGGCCCGCAAGCTTCAAAGCATTATGAATGAAATATCGAGGGCGAAACAAAACCTGGAGCTGCCCGGAGATATCAAGGAAAAGAACCCGGAGCTGGCGGAGATATATGAACGGTATCAACAGGAGCTTCAAAGCGCCGGCGTCCTGGATTTCGATGATTTGATATTTCAAACCGTAATGCTGTTGAAAAAGGACGAAAGCCTTCTCAGGCGCTATCGCTCCCAAATAAGTATGTTGTGCGTCGATGAGTATCAGGACATCAATCGCTTACAATTCATACTTGTTAAACTCCTCGCCGACAAGGGAGAATCGTTATGCGCAATAGGCGATCCCGATCAGTCCATTTATGGTTTCAGAGGGGCGGATTCGAGCTATTTCGATTCGTTCACGAATCACTTCGAATCCGCTGAAGTAATTGTGTTGACGAAAACGTACCGCTCATCGCAGAATATTTTGTCGGCTTCGGGACAGGTTATACAAAAGAATATCCGAAAAAACAGGATTACGCCTCAATCAACGCGTCCCGGAGGAACCCGGATTGATGTTCATCATTCGCCGACGGACAAAGGCGAAGCGGAATTTGTCGTTCATTCGATCGAAAAACTCATGGGCGGCATCAGTCATTTTTCCCTGGACAGCGGTCGCGTTTCCGGCGAAACGGAAACGTACGGCAGCTTCGCTGATTTTGCAGTCCTTTACCGCATTCATTCGCTGGGCGATTGTCTTGAAGAAGCCTTTATCAGGTCCGGCATGCCTTATCAGAGGATCGGCGGAAAGTCCCTTTTCGCGGAAACAGAAATTAAGTTTATGATATCGTGCCTGCGTCTTTCAATAAATCCGGAAAGCCGGTACGACATCGCCCGCCTGCTGGACGGCCTTTTCAAAGGAAAGCAAAAGAGCGGAATAAGCAAACTGAAGGAATGCATGTTAAGCAATCCAGGTATTTTGACGAATTTGCCGCTGGGAATAAAAAAAGAATTCGGCTTGAGCGACCATTCGTTTCAATTGCTGCTTCATTTATCGGCGATCATCGGAGAGGCGGCAAAAGCAGGATTAAATATAAAACCTGTTCTGCTGGTTGAAAACTTCATCAGCGAACTGATCTCCATAATATTTCCGGATACGGAAAATCAGGAGGCTATCGAAGCATTCCTCGATTATTCCCGTTCTTTCGATAGAATTGACGGACTGCTGGAGTCCGCTTCACTCGCTTCCGACATAGACTCGTATGAACGAAACGCCGAAAAAGTAAGCATCATGACATTGCATGCTTCCAAGGGGCTTGAGTTTCCGGTAGTATTCATAACAGGCTGCGAAAAGGGGTTAATGCCTTATGAAAAGCCGGGAAAAAGCGATGAATGCGATCTGAATGAAGAAAGAAGGTTGTTCTATGTAGGTATGACCAGGGCTGAAGATCAACTTATTCTCTCCTCCAGCGCCAGGCGACGGCTTTACGGCAAAACGGAAAAAAAAGAACCCTCCTTTTTCCTCCAGGACATTGAACAGAAATTGAAAAACGTCAGGCGGCATCAATATCGAAAAAAAGCCGCTCAAATGAAAAAAATAAAAATGTCCAGGCAGTTGAAGCTGTTTGATTTGGAATAAAATCGCTTAACGACATCGAACGGTAAAAAAGACAGGATCATGCTAAATATCGGTAAAATATTGCTTTTGGTGGGCGGGATATTCATCCTGGCAGGATTGATTTTTATCCTGGCTTCCAAATGGGGTATTCCGAATAAATTACCCGGGGACATCGCCATAGAAAAAAAGGATTTTTACTTCTATTTTCCCATAACAACATGCATCATCATCAGCATAATACTCTCTTTGATATTTTATCTGGCGGGAAAATTTTTCAAGTAGCGCTGCTCATACTCAAAGCCCTATTAACCCGGCATGCCTGAGCGGCTATGCGCTTCGAGTGGTTGACGATCAATCCTGCCTTCCGTGAAGCATTTCTTTTAAAAGCAGCTTGTCCGCTTTAGCCAGTTTTCTGCGGAATTCCAGGTCGTTCGGTGACTTGCCGCCTCGTCTCGATTTTTTTAAGTCAATGACCAGTCGGAGTAGAGAAAAGGCGGATTTATTTAATTTTTTATCCGGATTCTTCGATTTATGCCCTTTGAGCAATGTTTCCGACTGATCGATTGAAATGATCCTGCGAATCAAAGCCAGTGCAGGCGCCCTGTTTCGGGCATCTTCTTCTTCGAATCCGTCATCCAGCGAATCAAGATAACATTGCCTTAACTCCGAATGCTCGATCATCTCAAGCTCCAGATCATCCGGATACTGCAGTAAAGCTTTTATGTAGATAAAAGCCGCTTCTTCCACGTCTCCTTTACGAACCAGCGCTTCTCCCCATACGGACATCATATCTGCATTCAATTCTTCTTCCGGCAATGATTCGATCTTTTCTATCGCTTTGTCCCATAATCCTATTCTGGTCATCCAGCTCAGGATGAACAGCTTATCTGAGTGCAATTCCGCTGCTTCACTGACATAAAGCAGGAGAGTTTTTCGAAATGCCTGGCCAATTTCACCCAGGTCCTGAAAAGTGGAAGTTGCGCTGAAAAACTTGTCTGCTTCTATACAACCATTGAGCCATTCAGTTTCCGTCCCTGGTTCCGGGGCCTGGAGCAGTTTCGCCCAGAATTCCGCCGTCTCCAGGGCATTCCTGGCTAATCGATTAAAAGGTCTTCGTTCCCGGATTCCCCTTAATACAGGAATGCAATGATTAAAATCGAGGTTAATGAAGCTTCTTATCCATTCCCTTTGCAGCAATACTTCAGGATTAAACAGTTCCGGTTGCCGCGGGTCTCTGTAAGGCAGGTCTTGAGGTCTCGGAGCCTGAGGTATCTCAGGAGGCGTATTGTTCAGTTTCGGCGCCGGCGAACCTGGAATATTGGGAAATAGACTCAGTTGAGCGCCGGCATTTGTTTTCTCTTCATTACTTTTCAATTTTTCAATCTCCACAGCCGATTGTTTATGGCTTAACAGGCTTTCCGAATACTATATTACACTATTTTGACTGTTTTGTCTAAAAGAAATGCAAAATAAACAAAAATCTTTTCCGGCGATGAATATTTCAATTTATTGAAAAAGATAAAAAGTAATCGAATCATCCGTCTGAATTTTCAGAAAAAATTTTTTTTTCTTCCAGATATTTGAACGTCATTGAAGTCGCAGGAAAACACTCATGCCTGTTCCGATACAGATGCAGGAGATCATTCATCGTGTCCACATCGGTCATTTTCTTGAGGAGATGAATTTTAAGATTGAACCGGTTCAATTTTTTCATAGTTGAGGAAAAAACGCTGTCCGTTCCCCACTGGATGTCTTCGAAGAAGCTTTTTTGAAGAGAATCTTCGGTGAATCCGATTGCATAGTAACCGCCGTCGGAGGCCGGGCCCAGAACAGCCTGAAAAGATTTCAAGGCTTTTAATGCTTCTTTAACGGTTTGTTGGGAAATATGGGGAACATCGCTGCCGAGGAGGAAGCCATGTGCGTAGCCCTTCATAAACAGATACCGGAAGGCATTGAACATTTTTTCACCCAGGTTTTTCCCAATTTGCGGAACCAGGGGAAAATCAACCTTCAGGAGGCGAGTTAATTTTTCTTCTTTTTCAGCAGGTGTGAAAAAGAGGTAAACATCACCGTCAATTTTCCGCAACATGTCTGAAATGTCTGAAATGAAGCGCCGGTATAACTTGGCCGCATTATTTTCTCCGAGTTCCCGCGCCAGCCGGGTTTTCACCTTTCCCGGTTCCGGATATTTAATGAAAAGAGCGAGAGCGGCTTTTTTCATCGGGGCGAATCACCGGTCCTTTTTAGTATCAGGGTAGAATTTGATCAGGATGTTTGGAGAAACGCCGAGGATATAGAGGAATCGTATGAAATGATTACGGAGCCAGCCGTAGAACACGCCTTCCTCTTGCCAGCGGCGAGCGGAAGTAATTACGGGGGAATCGATTATATGGATTCTCTTTCTCTTTTTTCTGATTCTTTTCATAAGGTCGACGTCTTCCATGAGCGGAATTTCGTTGAAGCCGTTCAGTTCCCGAAAATAACTGGTGCGAATGAATATGCCCTGGTCTCCGTAGGGAATGCGGGTAAACTGAGAACGGATCGAGCTCGTGAAGATCAGCCGGCGAAGAATCTTATCATCAGTATCCGCTGTGAGAGTGAATGCACCGCCTACAATTTCATCATCCTCCATACATCCGGCGATTTTGTCGAATGCATTTTCCGGTAACCTGGTGTCTGCATGAAGAAAAAGCAGAATATCGCCGTTCGCTTCCCGGGCGCCTCGGTTCATCTGCAGCGCCCTGCCCTTTTCCGCTTTCAATTTTATTACTCTATAGTCCTCAATATTCCTTAATGTGCTTGGGTTGTCTTCTCCATCCACAACGATCAATTCGATGCGTCTCATCCCGCCGATCCGCCTGACATGCTCGATAACTTCATTTATATGTCTGGACTCTTTGTAGACGGGAATGATGACAGAGAACGCCGGTGATTTCATCTGAAAGTCTCCTGCTTCCATTATTCATAAAACGATGTTTTTTATCAATTTAAATTGTATTTGGTCTGAAATCATCCTCATAAACGTTTTTTTGCGGAAAGGTCCCCGTAATTAATAGTTTGATTGCGATACAGTGAAAGATTCCCACTGAATGCTGTTAAGCGCGCATAAAGTGAATTTTTTAAGGGAGATTTTAAAGCATTGATCAAAAAATCGTCTTCCGAATTTACAATTTTCGCAACCTGGATGAATCGAGAAGCTTTGAAAACCTGATAGAGGCAAAAAATATTTCCTCGTAATTATTTATTGCGATTCCAAACCCGATTGCGACACCGATACCGATACCGATTCCGAGCCAAGCGGTCCTTGATGAAAAAACAGCGGTGAGGACGTCACACAGATAGATATGGATCAGATTCATTTTCTTATGGTGATTTCAATAAATAAGACATTTTATGAAAAGCGTAATCTTGTTTTGATCAGTAAAGTAAGGATAATATTATCCGGCGCTGAGCAAACCGGGGCTACACTTTTTCGAAACTTATGACAATTTGTTTCATTAGTCGGGGTCGGTATCGGGGTCGGTATCGGGGTCGGGGTCGATATCGCAATCGAAATCGAAACAAAAAGATGGATTATTCTGTCAGATTGTAACCTCAAAGGTCGCATTTTTGATCAATGCCAGTTTTGAAAGAAGCGTAACCCTGGTTTGATCGGTCCTGATTTTAATACGTTGATTTTTTTGTCAGGTCAAATAATAACCGTTGGTTGATCCGTCTTTTTTTTAAGAAGTGATTTGACATGGACGAATTTTCCAGTATACACAAAACGAGTTATGCGTTTGCAAGCTTGCATGACTCATCATAAAGAGCTTCGAGTTTTTTGAATTTCGAAGTATGCGATTCGAGAAAGAATCGTTTTTTTATAAAGAAAATGAGGACTACTTACAGAACAAGGAGGATTAATGTACAGCAGATTCATTAATTTCACGGCGATTTCATCAATAATTTTATCGGCCTTATTTTTTTCAGGGCTGGAATGCGGAGCAGCAGCAATTGAAATTTCAGATGGTAGGGGAGTCAGTCCGTCAGCGAAAGGTTGTGAACCGATAAATGGCCGCATGACAAATGTAATCACCAACGGCGGATTTGAGGAAGACAATTATGATATGCCGGGATGGACTCCAGATACCGGATGGTGGAGCGGTTGCCAGGGGATATATACGCAGCAATCCGAAAAAGTCGAAGGCAACAATGCGGTATTGATAGCGTTGTGGTATCAGGCCAACACAACGCATGTTATCGGTCAGTCGATAGACTGGAGCGGATTATCGAATCCCAGGCTGAGTTACTGGAGCAAGCATGTGCTTCCCTGCGGGGGAAGGAGTGCAGGCGTTCGTCTGCGTTCGGAACAGGGCGGTACGATTATATACACGTTTGAATCTCACACCAGCTCTGCGGATTGGGACAATGACGAATTTTCATTCAACGAGATTCCGGAGCTATCAGGCATTACGAGCGGATGGCTTGAATTATGGTGCGGTTCAGGGAACTGCGGCGGCAACGGCTCTTATTTCGACGGTTTTATTTTAACGGATGACGTAGATACTCCGGTTGTGGAAATAACGAACCCGAATGACGGGGGCGTGGTCGATCAAACAGTGACTATAACTGCTGAAGCTTTTCCCGGCGCTGATGCTATAAGCAACGGGGATTTTGAGGAGGATAATTACGACATGCCCGGTTGGACGCCGAGCAATGGCTGGTGGAGCGGATGCCAGGGAATTTATGTGCAACAGTCGGAGAAGATGGAAGGAAACAACGCTGTCGTCATAGCTCTATGGAGTCAGGCCAATACAACGCACGAAATCGGACAGGCTATAGACTGGAGCGACCTGACGGACCCCAAACTGAGTTACTGGTCGAAACATGTGTTGCCTTGCGGAGGAAGAACTGCCGGAGTTCGCCTTCTGAGTGAACAGGGAGGGGCGACTCTGTATACTTTTGAGTCTCACGGCAGTTCAGAAGATTGGGATTACGATGAATTCATGCTGAACGATATTCCGGAACTGACGGGAATAACGAGCGGTTGGCTTGAATTGTGGTGCGGCTCAGGAAATTGCGGCGGAAACGGCTCCTATTTTGACGCCGTTAAACTGATGTCGAGCGGCGATTCAGAGCTGGACAGGGTCGAATTTCTCATTGATGATGTCCTGGAATGTTCTGATGATACGTCGCCCTACTCATGCGAATGGGATACGACCGGAAGTGAGAACGGACCCCATACTATCGATGCAATCGCCTACAACATGGCAGGAAACAACGCCGGCGATCAAATCAATGTGACGGTAGCCAATCCCACGCCTGTTCCTACGCCGGTGCCGGTAACTACGCCGCTGGTGGAAATTATCTCTCCGCCGGACGGCGCTATAGTTGATCAAACGGTAAATATAACGGCCGAGGCTTTTCCCAGCTCGAATGCCGTTACGAACGGCGGTTTTGAAGGGGATAATTACGACATGCCCGGTTGGACGCCGAACAATGGATGGTGGAGCGGATGCCAGGGAATTTATGTACAGCAGTCGGAGAAGATGGAAGGCAACAATGCGGTCGTCATAGCCCTATGGAGTCAGGCCAACACCACGCATGAAATAGGACAGGCTGTAGATTGGAGCGACTTGGCGGACCCCAAACTGAGTTACTGGTCGAAACATGTGTTGCCCTGCGGAGGAAGAACGGCAGGCGTTCGCCTTCTGACTGAACAGAACGGAGCGACTCTGTATACTTTTGAGTCTCACGGCAGTTCGGAAGATTGGGATTACGATGAATTCATGCTGAACGATATTACTGAACTGACGGGTATAACGAGCGGTTGGCTTGAATTGTGGTGCGGCTCAGGAAATTGCGGCGGAAACGGCTCCTATTTTGACGCCGTTAAATTGATGTCGAACGGCGATTCAGAGCTGGACAGAGTCGAATTTCTCATTGACGATGTCCTGGAATGCTCTGATGATTCGTCGCCCTACTCATGCGAATGGGATACGACCGGAGTAAATGATGGTCTCCATGAAATCAAAGCGATGGCTTATAATTTTGCCGGACTTAATGCAGCCGACCAGATAGAAGTGAATGTCGATAACGTAGAACCGACATCAACTCCGACCTTAACGCCGACACTTGTACCGACGGATACGCCGACGCTTACTCCTACTCCAACACATTCTCCCACTCTCGTGCCGACCGATACTCCGACACTTACGCCCTCGCATACGCCGACTCTCGTGCCGACCGATACCCCGACACTTACGCCCTCGCATACGCCGACTCTCATACCGACCGATACCCCGACACTTACGCCCTCGCATACGCCGACTCTCATACCGACCGATACCCCGACTTATACTCCGACCGATACTCCTACAGAATCCCCCGTGCCTACTTATACACCGACGGTCACGCCCACTCCTACTGCGGCTCCCATACCGGCGATGTATCCTACCGGCGGAATTATTCTGATTATTATTGTTTCCTTCGCTTTGACCATTACAAAGATAAAAACAAGGAGACATTACTGATCGGCAGCGCTTGTCTTAAACTTGCCTTCTGATTTAACCCAGAAGAATTCACAGGAGTATGGTTTCCGATCCGCAAAAGGATTTTTCATCCGTTTGCGGATCGGAAACCTTAGCGATGATTGAAATAAACGGTATTGATCAAAAGTGCGTCTTTTGAGGAAACAATTCGACAGAATATCTCATCATTTCGTTTCGATTTCAATCCCGATTGCGGCGATACCGACCCCGATACCGATTACTGAAAAAAACTGTCAAACGTTTTGAAAGAAGTGTAACCACGGTTTGATCAGTCCCAAAGAAACGGATATCGGCAAAGATATTTCGGATTCCGGCAAACAGGGATAAGAAGATGATATTTATGAAAAATGTAACGCCGGTCCTATCATTCCCGAAATTAGTGAACGCAGCCGGCCGGGACTTCTTTTACGATGCTGGAATAATTAACAAGTTATGGCTAAATTGTATCCCGAATATCAGGGAGAACCCGGCAAAGCGAATGTTATACGCGCTTCGAGCGCCGGAGTCCATATCATGCAGGGCCAATAGTTCTGCGCTTTGTTGATCTTGTTATGATATCCGTCAAAAAGGTACGATAAACCGTTATCTATCCCTTGAATTTCTGTTTTTTTAGTGATGTAGAAAGCGATCAAATCGCCGCTTTTCACTTCGTAACTGAAATTAGTGAATTGATTAAGTCCCTGAATATAAGTCATCAGGTCCATTCCTAAAACTTTTGTGAATTCATTCCCGGTGTTTCGCCATACCTGAAGCTGAAACTTTACCGGATTACCGGTTCGGTTCATATTTTTGAGATTCGCTTTGCATGAAACGAGGTACCCGTCATACATGACCGGTTCCGGCAGAATTATGGTGACGTCCGTATCCAGGGTTTTCGGATTCTGCGCTGCGCTCGAATCACCTATATCCTGGATGCCAGAGGGCATAAGATGTGCCTGGACATAAGCGGTGGGCAACGGAATAGACTGGCCTTTAAAAATGACTTGTCCATCAACTACACTAAATTTATCCTCACCCTTTGCATTCATAAAAGACATCTCCTTTCTTGAAGCATTCCATTACAACCATGAAATTTCAGAAGATCGACAACAATCGATTCTGAAGACAAAATTTTTTCCTGAATATTCAATTCATATCCTCTGATTATTTTTCTTTAAGTAAAACTGAATGTTATCAAGTATCATTGAGCATTTTGCTCCTGGTTTTTTTTCCATGATTCCACGATTTCGCGATTCATGGCAGCATTTAAAATATTGGAGCGATGCTCACTGTTTTCAATATCCCGGCAATATGACTGAAGAATTTCATATGAGCGTTTCAAAAAGTTATGGGCAAGTTTTTCAGATTCGGGATTCTCCTGATTATTCAGGGCTAAATAGTGCGTATATAATATCTGTTCCGGCGCTGTTTCTCTTATGAGCAATTTATTGTCGTTTTCTTCGAGCCCCGTCGCAGCTTTTTCCGACAATTCCAGAGCCTCTGAAAAACGTCGCGTTTTGAAGAGGCATCTGGCATGCATAGAGAGGGGTAAAATGAGAAGATGCGGCAATTCGAGTTTTTCTCTTATTTCAGCGGATTCTTTAAATTTAGTTAAAGCGGTTTGATAATCGGAGCGAAGATAGTGCACATTTCCGATTTCAATAAGGCATGTTGATTGTTTCAAAAGGGCTCCGCTTTCGCGAATGAAGTTCATATACGCCTGGTAGTTCTGGAGGCATTCCTCGAATTTCCCTTGTTCTGCCAGGAGCAATCCGGAGTAAAACAGGGAATTGGCATCTCCTTCCCTGTTTCCCGTTAAACGGCATAATTCGCCGTATTCCTGGAGAAGTTCAGCGGAGCGCAGCCGATCGCCCCGTGATCGAGCGATAATGCTTTGATGTAAAAGCGCGAAACTTTCACCGTATTTGTTGCCGATTTCCTTACAAAGTTTCAACCCTTTACTGATGTGCTTTTCGGCGGTATCGAAGCGGCCGAGACTGATATAAAGAGAGCCGAGAGAGAGGATGACGTCGCTGATTTCAAAGCGTCTGTTTAACTTGCGTAATATTTTCAAAGCCTGGTGGAAAAGCGCCAGGGCCTGATCGAATTCATGCCTGATCATGTGGATGGAACCGATATATTGGTCGGACATGGCTTCCTCATATTTAGCGCCGAGTTCGCGGCTAATGTTCCTTGAGCGCAGGCTGAATTCCAGGGCTTTTTTATAGTTGCCTGTTTTCTGCATAATGAGTCCCATATTATTAAGCGCTTCACCCTGCCATAATTTATGAGCCATATCCCTGCTTATTTTGTAATATTGCCGGTAGCAATGAAGGGCGGAATTATATTTTCTTTTGATAAAGCAGACATTTCCGATGTTGTTCATTGAACGGGCTTCTCCCCATCGTGATCCGATTTCGACATGTATTTTCAGGGCTTTCTGAGAATATTCCAGCGCTTCATCGATCTGCCTGGTCAGGAAATAGACTCCACCGATATTATTAAGCAATGCGCCTTCCTGTCGTTTATCGTTTATTATCCTGCTGAGTTTTAAAGCCTGATGGAAAAAGTCCAAGGCTTTTTCGGGTTGATTCAGAACCCTGTGAATTCTTCCAATGCCGTTTATGGATCGGCATTGCCCTTCCTTATCGTTTATTTGCCTGAAAATTTCCAGGGAATATCGGTACCTTTGCAGCGCTTCTTCGCGTTTACCCTGGAAAAATTCAAGATTCCCGACGGCCAGAACGGCATATGCAGCATTTTTTTTGTCATTTGTCGCTTCAGCGATGTGCAGGCTTGAATAAAAATCTCTCTCAGCTTTATCTATTTCTCCGATTCTTTGATATATTTCACCTCTTCTTCGAAGAACCTGCGCCTTCATGAGATCATCTTCGGACAGCAGATCGAAAACTTTTGAAAACGCGGTAAGGGCAGCCCGGCAATCGCCCGAATTAGCAGCCAAATCTCCCGCCCGGTAAAAATATTCGACAGCGTGGCTTTTTCTGCCGGCTTTGAGCCAATGTTCTCCCAGTTGGAAAGCGAAATTATCGGTATTATCGGAATGAATATCTTCTATCGCTTCCGCACAAAGGTAATGGAGGACTTTTCGATTTTGGTGAAGCAGGTTGTCATAGGCAGCGTCCCGAATTAAAGCGTGCCTGAAAAAGAAGGCGGCATTCGGCCGATTAAGAGCGATTTTTTCACCAAAGGTCTTCTCCAGGTGTCCTTCTCCGTCTGAACAGGATTCAGTGAGGTATTGCGCGGGTGATATGAGGTCTGAAGAGGGCGAGGCTTTATAAATGTTTTGACTGGTAAGGAGATAATCGTTTGCGACCAGTTTTTCCAGCGGTTCAGACGGATCAATGCCGTCTTCGAGTCGATCCTCCATGTATTTCAAAGTTGAATAAAGGAATTCAGCGCCTATCACAGAAGCATGTTGAATAATTCGGCGTGACTCCCTGTCCAACGCATCTATTCGAGAAACAAGAAGACTTTTCAGCGTCGACGGTATTTCCAGTGAACCCAGGTCCTCCGTTATTCGCCAATCTCCGTTCGTTCTTTTGATGACCTCTCTTTCCATTAAATGGAAAACTAATTGTTCAATAAAATAGGGATTCCCGGACCCCTTCTTTTGTATCATCCTGATGACCGGCGCCGGGATATTGCCCTCGCCTAGAAGACCTCTGATCAGCGCTGTTTCATCCGAAGCCTTCAGGGATCGAACGCCGAGCAGGAGCTGTTCGACGGTTGAAGCGGAGGGTTCAGGCAAGACCGCGCCGGGGCGGTATAAAACCAAATTTATTAACGGCAGAGGGGTTTTTGCATTCTCTAAAACATATTTCATCGTATCTGATGTAGGTCTGTCCGCCCAATGAAAATCATCCCATACCAGGATCAAGGGTCTTTCGTATTGCCTAAAGGCTTGAGACGCTAAAGCCTCAATAAACGTCCTTATCGCAATAAATATATCGACCTGAAGGCGTGAGGGATTATAATTGCTGAAATCATAATTCGGATATTTTTCCCCTAAAAGGAATCCCATTACCGGCACTGCCTTTTGTAATTCCGTCTCATCTTCTGCGTATTCGCTCAAAGCTGCAGGCAAAGAGTCCAGTCTCACCCGGACTTCCGGTCCAAAAGTCGTTAATCCGAAATAATCCAGCATGATAGATATGATCATCTCGTAGGGACGCGGCGCAAACCCTGCAGCATATCCCGTTAATACGCCCGGTACTTCTCCCGCTTCATTTTCAATGGTTCTATGCAAAAATTCGTCTACAAGCCTCGATTTGCCTATCCCGGCTTCTCCCTCAATCCCTATTAGAAAGTGTTTATTCTTTCCCGCCTGCGGCCGCTCAGCAATAACTGCCGTCTTCGATGAGTAGTCCCTGAAGATTCCCATCAATGTCTCCAGCTCTTCATTTCTCCCAACAAAACGGGTTTTGCCTACCTTCTGATTCTGCATCCATCGCGCGGGTCGCGATAATTTACGGACAACAATAAACGACTCTATCGGATGGGATTTTCCCTTTGCGATTATCGGCGGACGTTTTACATACTTAAAATTTTCTCCGGCTAATAACCGGCTTGTTTCCGAGACTAGCAGGCAATTGGACGGAGCATTCTCCTCGAGCCTCGCTGCTGTTACAACGGCATCCCCCGTTAATACTGTCTCGCCCGCCCTGACGCTAATCGTAACTTCACCCGAATCAACCCCTATCCTGCCGGGCAACTTGATGTCTCGCTTTTTCAATACCGGTTGAACCTTCTTCAATGCGCTTAATATTTCTAATCCAGCATCGATAGCCCTGAGCGCATCATCCTCATGCGCGGGTCCCGTACCGAATCCCACCAGTATAGAATCCCCTTCCAGCTTCTCCACGACCCCTTCACGTTGCTCTAACACTTTCCGGAATCTCGTCAGCAATATCTTCATCAATTTTGATACGAATTCAGAATCAAAATTTTCCGTTAAAACAGAAAAACCCTTCAAATCCAATATCATAACAGTGACAAACCGCCGGTCTCCAGGTTCGAGTTTCACACTACTGCCGGCTGACCTCGCTCCATTCCCCTCTGCAAACAGTTCCTCGAGGTCTTCGGTCAACTTATCTTTCCAGTCTTCTCTCATTGAGTTTCACCCGGATGTATGCATAGTTGCCCTGTAAAAAGAAATGATATCCTTTTTTTTATAGCAGATCAGTCCTGAAACATCAACTTAACTCGAAGCGTTTATATTACCCGGCATACCAGGTTAAAAATGACTTCCTGGAAAGGCGCTAGGCGGATGATTTTCCGGATTTATAGTATTTTATACGCTTTATCGTTATGGGAGAATATGTTTGGGCTGATTTGCCCTTCGATTTCTTTTTATTCAAATTCTTACTGTAATTCGCTGTTCCGGGAGCTTTGGAAAATTGCATTTTTTTCGTCCGGCTCGCCAGTCTTTGCAGAAGTTTTGCAATGTCTTCTCTTTTGATTCCTCTTTGGAAGTTAATGCTGAAAATGCCCTGCTTGACCATAACTGCAATGAAATTTTTCAAAGAGGAGCTGAAGATTCTCAGTTCATGACCGTTGACGTTTATATTTTTTCCATTGATGCTGAAAGTAACGTCAGGTTCAATTTGGAGGCGATCCAGAAGCAATTTCAGCATTCTCGCTTGCATCCCGGTTAAGACGGGATGGTCGGGAGGATAAGTGAGGGTATGCTTGAAAGCCGTATTAAAATTACTCAGGAATGATTCCACCCAGACTTCAGGCACCGGAGCTCTCTGTTCCGCAGCCATGTGGGAAGAAGCATTCCTGTCATTGCCCGGAGTCTTCTTGTCCTTTGCATCCAGAACATTTACTGCGTTTTTACTGATGAGTTCCGCGGTAATTTTCATAGCTTTGTAGGGATGAATATCCAAACTTCTGGCGATTTCATTGAGTGGTTTCAAGCCGTCCGAATTTCTCAAAATACTCTCTACGTCCCTGTTCAAATCGTCTAAACCGGACTTTCCGTTTTTCCGGATTACTAAATTCAAAGAAGTTATTTCCGGGTGTATCCTCCTGAACTCGTCAATTTCATGCACGCACATGAGTATCAGCCCGTCGATTTCCATTTGAAGTTCCATTTCTTCTCTGGATTCGATAGTTTTATTTTCTGCAAATTCGTAGCTGCCGTGACTCCAGCACAATACATCCAGCAAATTCATTTTGACATAGTCGAAAGCTTCCCGTATCACTTCCTCTTTCGATAAACTCGTTTCGTCAACGATTAAATCCGAAATCTCCCCCTGTCTCAACATTAACGAACGCCTGATCATCGCCAGCGACTCAAGATCAAGACAACCCTTATTCAGCAGATGATCCAGGAAGGTAATCCTCCTGTTTTGTCTTTGTTGGGATAATTTTCTGAGTAAACCTGAATTGAACTCAACAAGTATTTTGTCGCCGTCATGCTCCAGAATCAGCACGCCGTTTTTTCCCGCCTTACCGATCATGGGAAAAATGTCGGTCATGTCGAAATCAGCTATTTCGGCTTTCAACGCCATCCTGTCCTCGCATTTCTTTTCGAAATAACAAGCAAAAATTTCCCCTCGTGAGTTTCTAAGCTGATTCGTTCTGTCCTACGTTGAATTCTGTGAGCGACAATCAGGGCCCCTTTACTCCCCTGAGTCACTGCCCTTTCCCTGAGCGTTTTTCATTTCGGACTGCTTTTTTCTTTGTTTTCTATTCCCTACGCAGAAAACTCACTATAATTTTATTAAAGAATTTGAAAAAGTCAAATGCAATGAGCAAAATTCCGGAAATGATGAAGAGGGCAGAATACTGCAAACGGGAGTACGGATGGAAAAAAACAGCGGAACCGGTACAATCCTTTACCCTCAAATAGAATCCGTCTTTCTTTGATTCGGCATAACGCTTATGAGATACTATTCAGCGTGACAGTCGCATGCCTGATACGGCGTCATCTGAAACGGACCGTAAAAAAGCATCGATTTCATGGCAAAGGAGTTTGGTCTTGCAACGAATTCATACATTATCGCTGGTTAGTGCATGGATTATAATAATGATTATTATGAAGTCCGGAGCGGAGGCGGCAGCTTTCGTCCACATACGCGAGCCAGTGGAGATACCCATGCGTGATGTACGGGAAGAACCTTATGGAAGGACTTATCTGTGTGCCGATGCATTCTTTCCTGCTGAAAGCGGAGAATGGCCTGTGATTTTCATTCAGACCCCATATAGTAAAGACCTGCTTGCACCGCTTTTTACGACAGAGATCACCGACGATCCGATATACAAAAGTCCGGATTACGCTTATGCCGTAATGGATATTCGAGGTTTTTTCACTAATGTTGAAGATTATTATGTAGGGTGCCCGACTTGGGGAGAAGATGGATATGATGCTGTGGAATGGTTGTCCGCACAGGAGTGGTGTACGGGTAAAATAGGGACATGGGGCGTTTCGGCGCTGGGAAAAGTTCAGTTTAAAACCGCTGCGGAGGCGCCGCCTCACCTGACATGTTGCGCTCCACTGGGATCGCATTATCGGGAGCGATACGAGCTGTATTATCCCGGCGGAGTTTACGCCCGCAACAGAAATGAATTCATCGGCGACTACTACGGTTCTACGGGAATGGTGCGTGATCATCCCTACTATGATGCGACCTGGCATTTCACCGAGACTTATTCTGCAAATCCTGAGGAAATAAAGGTGCCGATGCTGCATATTACAGGATGGTATGACCATCAAACGGGCGTATCGATGAAAGAAATGGAGGAGGTAGATAGCCTGGGCGGTCCCGGTGCAGCCGGCAAACAGAAAATAGTAATCGGCCCCTGGGCTCACAGCTCCATCGGCAAGCTCGAACAGGGGCAGATGGAATACCCTGAAGCGGAATACGCATCATCGATTGAGGTTTTGTCTTTTTTCGATCATTATCTGCGTGACATAGATAACGGTTACGAGCAAAGCCCTAGGATAAAATATTACCGGTTGGGCGATGATGTCTGGAAATCGAGCGAAGCGTGGCCTCCGCAAGGCGTCATTGAAAAACATTATTATTTATATGCCGACGGGACTCTTTCGACTGCCCTGCCTTTTTCAACTTCAGGTTCTCTTGAATATACGGCAGACCCTGAGAATCCTGTTCCGACGTTATGGGGAGCAATACTGACGACGGAATACGGTCAGCAGGGTCCCGGGGATTTACGTCCCATTGAGGAGCGTAATGATGTTCTCACTTTTACGACGCCGGTTCGGGAGCAACCTCTGAACATCGCAGGCAGCATCACCGCGAATTTTTATGTAAAATGCAGTACAATCGATGCCGATATAGCTGTTAGAGTCACTCAAGTTTACCCTGACGGACGTTCTATGCTTCTCGTCGACGGTATCAGAAGAATATCGCTTAGAAACGGATTTGAAGACGCGGAATTCCCAGGACCGGATCAAATTTATTTTGTTCCCGTCGAACTGCCGCCTTTAGCAGTATCCATTCCAACTGGGCATGCTCTCCGTATCAGCGCAGCTCCCTCCAATTATGACCGTTTTGACGTCAACATGCAGGACGGCTCGTCTCTGTCTGACGAGCCAGATGCCCATGCGATGCCAGGAACTTTGGAGTTGTTCATGAACGCCGATTATCCTTCATCCATCATATTACCCGAGTTACAGGAATCCGTGCCTCTGGGCGTCCGAATCGATATGCCGGAAATGATTCATCCGGGAGAAAATTTTTACGTAACAGGCTATCTCGATAATCCCGGAAATCAATTGGAGCAGGTCCCAGTATTCTTTCTCCTGGATATATTCGGAGAATTCTGGTTTTGGGACTCGTGGGCTTATTACAGTCCTCCTGATTCCGAGGAGGTGGATTACAGGATCATGACTGTTCCGCCCGGAACGACCCAATTATCCGTTGTCTCCCCTTTCCCATGGCCCGATACGGGTAATGATTCAATGCAAAGCCTGTTTTTTTGCGGCGCAATGCTGAATGAAAATATGACTTCGCTTCTCGGTAAGGCGGCGATAGTCGAATGGGGATATGGACCATAGTCACCGGTAATTCAATGCGTATTAGGATAAGCTTTACTCCATTACTTTTCAATATGTTGTCTGATGAATCGTTGTCGTTGCCTGCAAAGCGGTTGTCGTTGTCGGAGTATTGTGTGCAATGACTTCTAAATTCATTTTCGCCTGAATGGGAGTCAAGTTTTAACTCGACAACGATCACAATCACGACTATGATGATTTTTTAATATTTATACTAATTTCTGAACTCCTGACAAGAATGTCAGAACCTATTGAAAAAGTGTGATTTTCTTGAAGTTCAACTCGGCATAATAATTGTGAAGTTTTTTGCCCCCCTATATCCCCCCGCAGGCGGGGGGACTTTGTATTTACAAGAGTTTTTTCGAACGTCTAAAGTTTTTTTCGTCAAACATTTCACAATTTTTTATTAGCGAATGTCAGGAGATGTGAATTTCATTGCTTTTTCAGCGGAGCATTCGGGTTAACGAAAAAAACATGCAACGACAAAAAAAGCAAACCCGGCACTTGTAAATGATTAAAATATTTCCACAGAATTATCATCCGCGAATTCACGCTAATTTACACGAAAAGAGAAGAAGAAAAAAATTTTTACGTTTGTTGATGCCATTAAGAGCGATGGGTTAATTGAAAAAGCAAGACTGATCATGATCAAACAGGGGTTATACTCATACGCATCAAGCTAAGGATAACCTCGTTTAATCGCAGAAGCAAGTCCTCTGAGTTCCTGGAGGGGTTATACTCATACGCATCAAGCTAAGGATAACCACTCACTGAAATAGGTGCATAACATGTTATAAATAAAAGGATTTTCAAAAATGTCTATTTGCAGGACAGCACTATAATAGAATTGAACGAGCATCTTTCGGAAAAATTTGCCGGATCGGGAGGAAACGCGAGTAAGTCGAGTTTAAAAATCGTTTTGCGGAGGGCTCTGCCCCCCGTGCCGGCCCCTGGACCTCCAAAGCAGTATTCCGGGGTTCTGCGGAGGGCTCTGCGGAGGGCTCTGGACCCCCGTGCGAGCCCTTGGACCACCAAAGCAGGATCGGTATTCCGGGGTTTTGCGGAGAGCTCTGACCCCCGTGCGAGACCTTGGACCACCGAAGCGGGATCGGTATTCCGGGGTTTTGCGGAGAGCTCTGACCCCCGTGCGTGTGCCCCCCGTGCGTGACCCCCCGTGCGAGACCTTGGACCACCGAAGTGGGATCGGTATTCCGGGGTTTTGCGGAGGGCTCTGACCCCCGTGCGAGCCCTTGGACCACCGAAGCGGGATCGGTATTCCGGGGTTTTGCGTAGGGCTCTGCCCCCCCGTGCGAGCCCTTGGACCACCGAAGTGGGATCGGTATTCCGGGGTTTTGCGGAGGGCCCTGACCCCCGTGCGGGCCCTTGGACCACCGAAGCAGGATCGGTATTCCGGGGTTTTGCGGAGGGCTCTGACCCCTGTGCGGTCCCCCCTGTGCGGTCCCTACCCCTGTGCGGTCCCTGACCCCTGTGCGGTCCCCTGTGCGGACCCCTGTGCGAGCCCTATCCGTGATGACTGGAAAATGATTCGAGCATTTGTTGAAAAAGCACAAGCGATTTACAAGGCGCAGTCCTTAAAAGCGGGCTCAGAATAAAGGGGAATGTTCTGATGATGCGTTTTTTCAGGTGAGTGTAGGATAACTTATCGGAGAAGTAATCATCGAGAATGCACCTGATTTCCCTGGAAGAACCGGCAGCCTTAATGATCATATCCACGAAATTGATTCGGTAGAAGAGATGTTTTATTTTCCCGGAAATCCTTAGTTCGGGGACTATTTTTTGCCGACAAAGCGATTCATAGGCAAGCGGATTCTCCTCAATTATGGAGCGACATAGAAGTTCTGCCGATCTGACGGCGTAATAGATGCCCTCGCCTGATAAAGGATCGACCAAATCTGCAGCTTCGCCGACTGCGGCCCATTCTTTTCCGCCAAACCGTTTGTTCCCCCACTCACGGGGAAATTCGGCAGCGATCAATCTTCCCCTTAGAGCAAGATTGTCCCTGAATTTGCCGCCGTAGCGCGAACAGACCCAATTTTTCATTCTTTGCGTGATTAAGGCATTGGATATGTTCTTATCCGAACAAGCTATGCCCACATTGAGACGATCAACGCCAGGAAACTCCCAAAGGTAGCCGTTGAATCCCGTCCAGAATTTTAATCTAATCTCAGACGGCCCGACTACAGGCAGATTAAGAGACCAACCGCGGTACGGGGCGCTTGATACGGGATGAGGTCTGAACAGCGCCCCGATCTTTCCGCCTGCTCCGTCCGCCAAAACGAGGAAATCCACTTTATCATTGGTATTTCTGCCGTTAATGCTCCAACCGCTGCTGTTTTTTTCTATCGAAAAGACACGTTCTTTTCGAAACATGACCTCTTTTTGAAGGGATTGTTTTAACAAACGGTGATCAAGGACTTGACGAGGTATAATTCTAATCGGCTCTGACAGTTTAAACCGAAAAGAGGACTCATCTGCGCCCTGCAGGACGACGGAGCCGGCTTCTCTGGAATTATCCAGGAGACCAACGAGCTTGCCCAACCTCCGGCAGCACTTTGCAGTAAGGCCTCCACCGCACGCTTTTTCGATCCGAAGCAGTGGGTCCCATAAAACTATTCGATAATTCGCCTCAGCCAGAACGGACGCGACAACATTTCCGGCAATACCAGCCCCTATAATACCTATTGTTTTCAAAAGAAATCACCCGGTTTCAATCCGCTGAAGCATCGCCTTTTTGTTTTTCCTTATGATCATGCGTTAAGGTGAAAATATTCGACGGTCTTATTTCGCGGCCACGGCGACTCTTTGTCTCTTCAATGCCCGCATTCATTCCATATGTATAACTCTTCAGACTCTCCTTGCTCAGGTCGATTATTAAATAATGCGGGTTGTCCCGCTGAACGCTCTCGATCAAATCCTCGCCGGCCTCCTTCTCCTCCATGCCGCGATCATTTGCACTTCCGAAGCGAACGGCCTGATAAACGATCCCGTTTTTTTCAATTCTCCTGTTTTTTTGGGGATGAGAAGCAATAACCAGTTGAACATCGTTTTCAATAAAGATGACTTCCCATAGTTCCGTAAAACGATCGACAGTCGGGGCATCATAAAATTTATCATCAAAAAGAGGATGATGAAAAATGACGACACGCCACGGCTTAAGAAAAGAAGATTTTAAATCCCGTTCCAGCCACTCGGTTTGTATAGCCAATTCATCTTCCTGGTCTGAGTCAAAAAACGAATTGCTGTCCAGAACCGTCATATGAGCAGCGGAATATTCAAAAGAATACCATTGTCTGTTTTCCTCACCTCCGCCTGCGGGAAGCTGAAAATTGCGATAATAAAATTTCGTGTCATTTTCGCAACTGCCTAAAACGGTAAAAAACGGCGCACGGCTTGCGAGATGCTGTGCCTGCAGAAACCATTCGTCCCATTTCTGCAGATGCCTTCCGTCAGGAATAAAACAACCGTTAAATAATACAAACGCGGGTTCAAGCGCCGCCAGTTTCTCCGCCAGCCTTCCATGCAACTCAGGATTGTAAGCCGTATCGGCATAAACAACGAAACGAAATGGAAAATCAAGCGCAGGTTCCGTCTTAAAGACATATTTCCTGGAATTAATGAATTCATCTGAAAAACGGTCTTTTGCCTCCAGCATATATTCATAATAGAATCCGGGTTTCAAATCCTGCAATATGACGTGATGAGTCTCCCGGTATGCCGGGTCCTCACGAATGAACCAACCTTTTTCTTCCGCTTTTTGCCGGTATTTTATTCTTCCCACCGTCGGCATATCCGTTTTCCAGGACACCCATACGGAATTCCTGTCGATATTCTGCAAAAAAGGACCCCACAGGATTTCTACACCCGCCCGTTCAAGGTAAAAATCACAAATGACTTCCTGATCCTCACGGATGATAAATTCGCCGGATTCAAATGCACGATAACCAGCCTTTTCCGCTGACAGGAGATATTTCCCCGGTTCGATCCTGCAATAAAATTCGCCTTTCATATCGGAGTATAAATCGCCATAAAAATGCTTCTCACCGTTCATGAGCTCATAAATCTTTACTCGGACATTACTCAGAGGAACATCCAATTCATCCGCCATCAGTCCCGTAACGGCTCCGGTCCCTTTCTTTTCAATCTCATAATGCAAAGCTCTCAAAGACATTAACCCGTCGCTGCTGACGGCAAATCGTCGCTTCAAAACGTATCGTTCATTTTCATCGAGAATGATCTTTCCATAGTTTATGCGGAAAGCGGAATGATCAAAATGAAAAGTTTCAAAACTGCCGGACAATACGGCATAACACACATTGGAAGCCGCTCCTGCCGGAAACGGAACAGCGTCTTTGCCGCTGTTCTTTTCGTATCCCGGCATATAAGGCTCCGCATAACCAAAATCTGCCTGATCGCTTAAAATAATTTCTGTGCGGGGACCTCTGTTTTTTATTTCGGTTTCTATATGCACAACTTGCGAGTCCGCCTTCAGCCGATAATATGTTTTCAGTTCAAAATTTTCTTTACTCTTGCATTCGCCGGTCACGACAATCGTCGCCTCCCCTTCTTCTCCTTCATTCGTGATCTTTATCGACTTGTATTCAACTTCACCCTCCTCGCAAAGCGCAACAGCGAGAGAACCAAAAACATCTTCGCCGTTAATCGTCGCTGCATCTATCAGACTGCCGGCTGAATCTACGCCTGTTTTCCTGTTTTTTATTCCGGCTATTACGAATTTCGCTCTTTCGTTGATCAGCAGGAAATCTCCCGGTTTTCCCGCGGCTGCAATGCCTGAAAAAATGTCTTTTCTTTCTTCAATTTTTCGGGCGTGCACCCAGTTTTTCGCTTCATTGTTTACCGGGGAAGCCGACGGTTCATTAAAATGAAGTGATCGGCAACCGGCAAGGAAATTCACGCAAGTCGCCAACGTAAATAATATGACCCAGGATTGGCATTGAACAGCTTTACTCATTTAACATTCCCGGTTTTAGTTTGTTGTCGGTGATCGATTCAGTCTTTTAATCTTCGATTCGATCTCAGAAATAATCCTTTCATCTTCACAATAAAGCAGAGCTTCCCGATAATATCGGACGGCCTGATCAAAACGACCCATTCTGAATGATGTTTCCGCCAATTGATAGTAGAACCTGAAATCATCGGGATCAAGTTCCGCTCCTTTGAGATATAACTCGAAAGCCTCCTCATCCCTTGCTGCGTCATCATAGATTTTGCCCAGCAGGAACCGGGCTTTCTTGAGCGACGGATTAATTTTCAACGCCTGACGATATAAATTTTCAGCCTGGTCGAAATTTTTCAATCGATAATGTGTGGTTCCCAGATGCATATAGATGATATCCGTAATCATTTTTGATCGCAGCAATGCGGCATTGAATGTCTCTTTAGCCTCATACAGCCGTCCTTCTTCAAGGTACAGCAATCCCAGATTGTTCCAGCCTCTGGCGAACTGGTGATCGATACGAATGGCCGTGAGGAAGCAGCTCCTCGCCTCCTCCAATTCCTCGAGACGAACATGTATCAGCCCTTTCAGATTCCAGCCTTCCGGATCGTTCGGATTCAACCTGTTGTATTTTTCGATAAACCGAAGCGCTTGCCGGTCTTCATTGGATTCCATCAAAAGAGAGGCCAGGTTGAAGAGGGCATCAGCATATTCCGGATATATTTCAACGGCTTTGCGGTAATGGAACAGGGCTTCTTCTTTTCGGTCTTTTCTTTGCAGGCTCGTTCCGAAATTGAAATGGAGTTTGGGGCTATTGGGATGTGTTTTCAATGAGGCAATCCAGAGGCTTTCATTATTCCTCCAATCTTTCGTCCGGTCAATGATTCTCCAGGTAAAAAGCAAAGCGACAAGGCTCATAAAAGCGAAAAGTCCTCTCACCATTCTTTTGGAATTGATTGTTTTTTCAATAATGAAGCATAATATCCCAAAGAGGAAGAGGTAGTACCCGAGTGTGGGAAAATAGAGCAACCTTTCACCGAATATGGTTCCGATGGGATAAAGCAGGTTGGCGGTAGGAAGAGCGGTTAGGAAATAGATGGAGAAACCGAGAATAGGAATGTCGCTTTTTTTTCTCAGGACTAAAGCTGAGCCGATCATTGCTGGTGTGAAGAGTGCGCCGACCCAGAAAAGGGCGTCAAGGGGATAGGGGGAAATTGAAATGGCGTTGAAGGAGTAATCGGCGGAGAGTATGAAAGGCCAGAGAAACAGTCGCTGATGCAGGCCAAGGATACGGAAGAAAACCGGAATTCGCCGGAAGAAGGACAAAGATGCTGCAGGATTATTGACGAAATTCACTTCATATCCCTGGGGATGGAACAGAAAACCGAATAACCCGTATTTTACCGAGAAATAGACGACCGGGGCTAAAAACAAAGGAGCGTAAACCGCTGTCATTTTCAACAGTACGTTTTTCCGTCCCAATTTTACTTTTGTTCCGGGCCTGATTAAATCAGTAATCAGAATCGTTAAAGGAATGAAAACGATCCCCTCTTTGCAGAACATTCCCAGGGTGAAAACGATGAAAGCGGCGCATCTCCATTTATCAGGCATCGCTTTGGAATAATCCTGTTTCAAGTGAAGCAGCCAGGCCCCGGCGGCGAATAAGGCCGCCAATAATTCAGCTCGTCCGACAATATTGATTACGGCCTCCGAATGAACGGGATGCAGGGCGAAAAAGAGGGAAGTAAAGAGAGCAGCGAGACTGGAGTTTGTTAATTTTTTTATAAGGAAAAACGATAATAGGGAACAGAAGAGGTGCAGAACCAGATTGACCAGGTGAAAAGCTGCAGGTTTCAACCCATGAAGGCTTCTTTGCATGGCGTAGGAAAACAGCGTGAGAGGTCTGTAGAGTCCGGCCCTGGTGTAATTTCCCCAATAATTCGAGGTGAGGATTTTTATCGGTTCGAGGGGCGGTTCGACAGTTGAGTTTTGAGCGATGATATAAACATCGTCGAAGACGAAATCGTTATCGATTGCGGGGGCATAGGCGATGGCGGCAAGAACCAGGACGACAAGAAAAACTCGAAAGGTATTTGCTGTTTTGTCTTTCAAAAGGTATTAATCTGGTTTCGTTTGTTTTCCTTTTGTGCGAGCAGGATTAAAAACTTAGAATTTTAATCTCATACCAAGCTGAAATTGCCGGGGTGTTCCGGGCGAATTAGGTCTTCCGTAATATGGATTCTTCTCTCTTCTTTCAGGAGCCGGGTCATAAGTGGAATAGTAGACCTGATTATTATAGCTGATGCGGAAATTATCCCAATTGAAAACATTAAAGATGTCGAAGCGCACTTCCAATTCGGCATCCCTGGCTAGCTTGAAGCTTCTGGCGAACCTCAAATCCACTTTTTTGTAGGCGGGATGCCTTCCGCTGTTTCTTTCGACCGGCCTGCCGTTTTCGTATGGTCTGTCAGATTTGTAACCGTCGCCGTTGACGTCCGAACCGTAATAAGTGCCCGTGGTGGGATTGAAAGGTTTTCCGCTCTGATAAGCGAATATGCCCGAACCGGTTATGTCCCAGGGGAATTCGACTGTACCGCTGGCGACGAAGCGGTGCCTGACGTCCCAGTCTGACGGTCCCCATTCCCAATCCATTCTGTACTGATTATCGGCATACCCCCATCCGTTGACGGCCTCAACGCTTCTTTCATTGGAATCGCTGTCGTAACTTTTTGACCAGGTGTAGGAAGTCAGAACCTGGTATCTATTAGAGAATCTTTTTTCGGCCTTAATCGAAACGCTGTTGTAAAGCGACTCAGCAGAACTTTCAAACTGCACTATTTTATCGAACTCCTCGTAATTCCTCGTGTCGCCCCAATGCCACCGCCCCTCTTCATCCTGATAACAATCAGGACAATCTTCCGGAGCAGGCAGATTAATGTCGCTTTTGCGTTCGAGTTTAGTGGTATGAGTATAATTATACTCCAGGGCCAGAGACAGGTCCTTGTATACTTCTCTTTCAAAACCTACGTTGAAGCGCAACGCTTGAGAATTTTCGAAATCCTCATCAAATACGTAAATAATTGGTTTTTCCGCCACTCCTCCGCCCTCCGGAAACTCTGGTATACGGTTGGGATAGTCGGGAAAATAGGGGCTGTCAGGTTCAAAAGTCAGCAATATGACCCTTCCGCCGTTGTTTAACAGGGCATTGGCGACCAGAATGGAAGGAGTGGGGGCATAATACATGCCGGCGCCGAACCGGAGGACTGATTTTCCGTCGTTGAAAACGTCCCAGGCTACACCGAGCCGCGGACCAAAATTGTTTTTATCTTCCGGTATCTGGCCTGTTTGTGGAAAGTCCTCATTAGCGACTTCCGGTTCAGGTTGGTCCTGGTAATCGTATCGAAGCCCCGCATTAACCGTCAGACCTTCTCTGACGTTCCATTCATCCTGGATATAGGCGGCATGCATACCCGTTTCATATTCCACGCGACCGTTATTCCCCGTAAGGTCCCAGGCTTGAGCATATTCCGAGGGTCTTTTGTTGATGTAATCCATGAAACCCGAAAAATAATAACTTCCGCCGCAATACCGGCAAAATTGGTTGTCTATTTCCAGGAAATTCAGGTCTATCCCTGTTCGAATGTCATGATTCAATGTCGAATAACTGAAATTATTCAGAATCTGCAGGCGCGTTTCATCCAGTCCGCTGGGCAGATAATTCATCTGGCCGAACGTTCCCCATCCTTCAACGATTATTTCAGGATACTCCGTCGTGTTGGCCTCCCTAGGCCTGTTTTCCGTCGAATATTGCAGCCTGAATTCGTTGAAAGACCTTTGGCCTAGAATGGACGTAAGGGAAGCGACAAATGAGTTTGACTTGGTTTTCTCCAGCCCGTTGTGCATGAGGCTGTTGTCGCCGGCTCCCGTCGTTCCGTTAACCGACTCGTAATTGGTCCAATTGTCTCTCAGGGTTAAACGATGATTGGGCGTAATCTGAACGTCTGTCTTAAAAAGCAATGCTATTTCATCTTCGGTTCCCGTAAATCTTCCGTTTATTTCGTCGAAACTTTCACCGAAATCTTCATTCAAACGATCATTGAGCATCTCATAAATTTCGGGACGGATGTCCTTGTAAGATTCTATATCTACATACATGGGCTTGTTCAACTCCTGCTGATCCCATGTCATAAAGAAAAAGGCGCGGTCCTTGATCAGCGGCCCGCCCAGAGAAGCCCCGAATTGGTGCTGTTCGAAAGTATCGTATTCTCGTCCATAAGCATCCCTGGAAACCAGGTTCTCATCCCGAAAATAGTAAAAAGCGCTGCCGTGAAATTCATTCGTTCCCGATTTGGTTACAGCATTGACCACGGCTCCCATAGCCTTTCCGTATTCAGCGGAAAAACTGTTGTTGATTACCCGGAATTCTTTAACGGCCTCCTGGCTGAAAGTAAACGGGGGCCGGGTCCCGCCGCGCTGCTCGCCGAAAAAATTGCTGTTGGTGTCCACTCCGTCCATAAGTATGCTGTTCGTAATGGACCTTTGACCGCCAACGTTAACCCGGTAATAGTCATCCTTGGTCGCCGCCGAAGTCAACCGCAGGTGATCAGCGAAATTCCTTCCGTTAATGGGCAACGTTTCTATCGCCTTTTCATTAATTATCGTAGAAATTTCCGTCTTGGTAGTCTCAATGATCGGCGCTTCGCCCACCACTGTTATCGTCTCCGCTATACTCACCAGGTTCATCTTAAGGTCGATCTTCAAAACCTGACCGATCCGCAAATCTATGCCTCGACGTATCACCGTCGAGAATCCCATCAACTGCGCCTCAACCTGATATTTTCCCAACGGCAGCAACCGGGCTCTATAAAATCCATTCTCGTCCGTCGTCGTTGTCCGGGTATAATTGGTTTCCAGGTTCTTGAGCGTTACCTGGACGCCGGGCAGAGATTTACCTTCTTCATCGCGCACTCTTCCTTCAATGACGCCCGTGGTTTTCTCTCCTCCTACCGCAAACGATTCTGTACAAAGGATTAGTGAAAAAATTACCCAAGCAGCGACACTCGTGAAAAGAAAACGATTCTTTATGCGATTCATTTTGCCTCCTTTATTTTCAATGACGATCATGATTGTCTCAAGAAAAAAAATTTTCTCTTGAATTAAAAAAAAAACTGAAGCGATTGTCAACAGTAATCATGAGCTTTTTCCGCTGTGCAGGATTTTGGAGAAAAATTTTTCCAAGTATTCCAA
>CAZUFC010000084.1:0-38564 GCA_964619725.1 uncultured bacterium
AGGGGTATTTATTATACGTTGATTGAGTAAATCCGCAGCCTGACGCAGTACTGGGTAAAATTCGCCGTTTATGGACAAAAACTAAATAATGATGTCCCGCAGATTTCTTTTGGGAACGTGATGCCGGCCCTGATCGTCTCTCCAGTATTTTATATTTCCGTCCTTGGAAGTTTTTTCAATAATGATTTCTTCAGCGGGTTTGCCTAAAGCCAGGACCAGGAGAATCTTGAGATGCCCGTTGATGCCCAGTGCGTTGCGAAATTTTTTTCTGTCTACGGACCCGATCATGCATCCGGCCAATCCTTTTTCCGTCGCGCCCAGCATTATATTCTGGGCCGCTATGCCGTGATCGACTCCGAAATTTTCTGAAATGTTCTTATCGCCGAGGATCACGATATATGCTGCTGGTCTTTCGCCCGTAGCGGGTCCTGACCAGTCTTTCAAGTATCCGGCCCAGGTCAGTGTCGAAAATATTATTTTGTTTGTTTCTTCATCAGCGGACAAAAAATATTTCAGCGGCTGAAGATTGGCGCCCGATGCTGCGAATCTGGCCAGGTCGACCAGCTCTTTTAATGTTGCACGATCAACGGAGAAATTCTCATCAAAGCGCCTGCAGCTCCTGTTTTTCAGTATTAGGTCTCTGATCATGAAAACAGCCTCCTGACATTTTTGATTTTTTAAAGGGAAAAGTATCGTTTCCGGAGATTAGCCGTCAATGTATCCGAGGGCTTTGAGTTCATCTTTGATGAGCGAGTCGCCGGGTTGCACGGCAAACGTTTCTTCCTTCTGTTCCTGATGTGTATGCGTATCGACGTAGGAAACGGGCCTGTGCATCGTGAACTGTTTTTCAAAGATTGATTTGAGCACATCGCCTTCCATATCTCGTCCTATCGGAATGCGGGCGAGATAAAGGAGAGTGGGGAGAAAATCATAGATATGCGCGGAATTGATCCTGACTCCCTGCCTGATCCCGGGTCCTTTGGCGAGCAGGATGCCGGGCGGAGCGTTGATGTGAACTCCTTCCGGCGTCCAGGGTTTGAAGATGAGGTCAATCATGGGGATAAGGCGGTCGTTCATTTTGAGCCGGTCTGTTTCTTTCAATGTGCTGTTGAGGATGGCTTCGATTTCATAAACGGAATGCCGGACGGGGCGAACCTGAGTAAAAAAGGGTTCGCCTGATGCCGTTTTCAGGGAGTGCAATTTTTTAACGGCATTTTCCACTATCTCGTTCGCCTGATCTTCCTCAACCGTTCCGGAAGGTTCGCGCCCTGTTTTATTGAGACTAAATCGAAAAGCGTAATCGCAGGGCCGTCTTTCCCTGGTATACAACACCGTTTCATTCCAGTCGGTTTTATCCTTATCGTTTTTTTCCAGATACCCCAGCAGCTCCAATACCCTGTCCCCGTCCAGTCTCCAGGGCGAATTGATGTTGGGCGTTTCAGAGGATAGTTCCATCCCGTGATCTGAAATTAAGAAGAAATATGTTTCGGGATCATCCAGAACGCCTGTTTCTCCGATCCATTGATCGAACTTCGTGTAGTAATAAATCAGCTTTTGAGTCCTTTCGGAATAGGGCTCGTTTCCCCGTTTAGCCCAGGAGGCCCACAGAAAATGTTCGATTTTGTCTATGGATTTAAAATAAATGGTGAATACGTCAGGGTCGTATTTTTTATACGCCGGAAGGGCCAGGTCCATCAGGCTGTCGTCATTAAAAGACTTGGCTATTGCGGTGCTCAATATGGGCGGTCCCTGGGGCTTCTTTTTTTGCGGTTTGTTCTGTTTCAGCACGGGAGCGGACACATTGCTTAGGACCGGTTTGACCATTCCCGGGGGTTGTTTCAATGCCGCGAAATTATCGCCCCGGTAAAGATCGACCCATGGATAAATATTACGGGGAAATGTTTTACCGAATTTAAGCTCCTGGTGAAGCCGGGCGGAAATGTTTAAACCTTTCACCCTGTCAGCCGGCCAGGAGGTCCACCATTTGATCTGAACTACCGAGAAACCGAAATCCGAAAAAATGGACCAGAAGGCGCTGCTTTTTCTGTAATCGCTGTGCAGTGGGACGGTATCGTCCGTGCCGGGAATTCTCCTGGTAAAAGTCTGGATGCCGTGTTTAGTAGGATTGACGCCCGTGGCCATTGAGGACCAGACGATCGGCGATTCAGTTGGAATAAGCGTCTGCAGGGGAGCCGACGTTCCTTCTTCCAGAATCCTCTTGAAATTAGGCAGTTCGTTTTTCTGTATAAGCGGATCTATAACTTCAAATGTAGCGGCATCAAGACCGACTATGAATAATTTAGGTTTTTCTATTTTATCATGGCTTTCCGCCGCTTTTTTCGAGCAGCCGTATCCGGTGAAGAGCAAGGCTGCTAAAACCGTCAGAAACAAAAATAAAATCGTTCTGCCGGCGGTTTTTCGTTTGGTGAAGCAACCGTTCGTTTTTACCGTTCTCTGTTCTGACTCTCTGCACGATCTATTGTAATTCATCACCGTTTTCCCCGTATGTTTTTTCATTAAACGCCAGCCGTCATTAATCAACATAACCCAGACTCTTTAAACCTTCAATCATTCTTTCATCCACGACCATTTCCGTCGATTCAGGTTTCAGCGCCATTCGTTCATGCCGGTTCAGAAGTTTGGAGGCGAGAGTATTTTGTATTCGCACCCTGGAGCCTTCCAGATTATATAGTTCTGCAGGGTCCTGCAGCATGTCGTATAATTCGAAATCATTCGTTTTAACGCGATATATCAATTTCCACTGTTGATTCCTGAGCGACCTCAACTGTCCAAGGGACATCCTGGGGCGGTTCAGTTCCGGGCAGTATCCGTAGATGTCTCTATACGGGTCATTCTTGTCGCCGAGCATATAATCCACCAGGTTTGCTCCTTCATTCTGTTTCGGAATAATGACGCCGCCGAAATTGAGTATTGTCGAAAACAGGTCGATCGTTCCCACGGGAGCCTCGATCAAAAAACGAGTGATGTCTTTTCTCTGAGATTTGATCATCATGGGAATATGAATCGAAGAATCGTATAAACGGTCTCCATGCGCGTAATAGTAATTATGATCGAATCCTTCCCCGTGGTCGGAAGTCAGTATGAAAAGAGAATCGTTGTAAATGCCTTTGTCTTTCAGAGCGTTGATGAATCGACCCAGTTCACTGTCGACAAGCGATATTTCGCCGTCGTACAACGCCAGGTTGTCCCTGAGCTTTTCCGGAGTCGTTTCGACTGTTCGTTCCTCTTTTACGATGACATTGAAAAAATCGTTTTCGCGGGCTTTTTCCGCATATTTTTTCCATTTTTCTACGGCTTCTGCAGGAGCTTCCTCATGTACTTTCGGATCGGGCTTGCGGAAGAAGGTATTGTAGGGAGCAGGAGGAGCATAGGGATGGTGAGGATCGAAGTAATGTATCCACAGGAAAAAGCGGTCACCCGCGCTTTCAAGCCAATCCAGGGCCGCTTCGGTGGCTTCAGGCGCTTTCCTTTCCACTCGCGTCTTAGACCACGCATCATCGTAGACGTCAAATCCCCGGGCTAATCCCGACACCTGGTCCACAAGAGAGAAACCGCTGACGAATGCAGCCGTTTTATATCCTCCTCTGGAAAGGAGTTCTGCGACCACACTGTGTTTTTCGGGCAGAGGATATCCATTTGTCTTGACGCCGTGGGAACCGGGATACATACCGGTCATGAGACTGCAATGAGAAGGATTGGTGATGGGAGTATGACAAAAAGCCGATGAGAAAAGCGTTGATTTTTTAGCCAGGGCATCCATATTCGGCGTTTTAGCGCGAGCATGCCCGTAAACGCCCACCCGGTCGGCACGGAGCGTGTCTATGGTCACCAGGATTATTTTATTCGTTCGTCTGGATGCGATCATTTCCTGTATTTCCTTCGCCTGGAAATACAGAACAGCCACTGGAGCCAGCATTATGACGAACAGGATGACCCAGAAGAATGTGCGTTTTTCGATGTTTATCTGTTTGGAAGCCATATCGGAAGAACCCCCATCGTCATAATATATGCACCGAAGGTGAAGTTCAAGAATGAAAAGCGGCGACGTTTCAAGAGCATATTGATTTTTTGGTCCGGAGGCCGGATGCTTGATGATCTCTGACGCATACGGGCTTATGTCTTTCAATGTTCTTCTTTCAACGATACTTTTACGGCATGCCTTATATTCCTTGACACGGTCATGATGTGCATTTAACCTACCGTTTACCCGTAGCATCAGGAGGAGCGGGATGAACGATCGTGAAGAACAGCTTAATTTAATTGCCGGTATAATAAAAAATAAGAACGATTTTGTGGTCGTTTCGCATGTGCGGTCGGACGGAGATGCCCTGGCATCCATTCTTGCCGTATCGCTATTGCTGGACCATTATCAGAAACGTTATCGACTGCTGGTGAATGAAGTCCCGGACGCGCGCTACAGTTTTTTACCTAATTTTGAGAAACTGGAAGTATTCGAGAAAATCGACAGAAGGGACTTGAATGTTGAATGGGCATATATTCTGGACACTCCTTGCCGGGAAAGGCTGGATGAATTGAGCGAGATCATGCCTGATTACGCCCGCCGTCTTGTGACGGACCATCATGAGTTCATCGAAGATATGGGGATGTACAAGGTCGTCGACAAGCACGCTTCCAGTACATGCGAGTTGCTGTATGATTTAGTGGAAGCGACGGAGGTTCCCTGGACGAAGGACCTGGCTGTCTGCATATATGCCGGGATCGTTTTCGATACGGGACGTTTTCGTTTTTCCAACACAGGTTCAAAAACGTTCAGAATTGCAGCCCGACTAAGGGAAATCGGCATCGAACCGGACAAAATGGCGGCTGAAATTTTTTACAACAGATCGCTGACTTCGGTCCGATTGCTCAGCCGCGTGCTGCAGACCGTGACTATGAAAGCCGGGGGAAAAATATCCTTTCTTCATTTGGATTTTGATACTTTCATGGAGTTCGGGGGAAACTGGGAGGACATCGAGGGATTCACGGATTATGCCGTTTCGATAAAAGGAGTTGAGGCGGCGGGTTTTATTAAGGAAACCGAGCGAGGAAATTTCAAAATAAGTCTTCGTTCGAATAACTGGGTTAACGTAGGTGAAACAGCGCGCAATTTTAATGGAGGCGGTCATGCGAAGGCGGCAGGGTGCGTTATGCGGGGGACTTACGAGGAAGTGGAGGAAGCGCTGTTGAAAGCCCTGATGCGTCAAATGAAAGAACAGAAAAAGGTTGCTCCGGGATAAGATGGAACAAGGCGCTGTCATAGCATATTACGATGAGAAGAAATTCACGCTTGCCGTGGTTTCACGGGTCCAGAATTCAAAGGTCAATTTGATAACGGAAAAGAACGTCGAGAAAAAAATCAATACCAATCGCATAGTGTTTGTTTCTTCGGATCGTCTGGACACGGATTCATCGGGCCATGAACTGGCGGAAAAACTGAAAGAAATAGGTGAAAAACAGCAAGCGCTGGAGAAAGAAATTTGCGTTAAAGAAATTTGGGAAGTTCTGGAAGGAGAAACAGGACCCTTCGACAGCAAATATATTTCTGAGCTGGCATTCGGAGGAGAAAACACATCGGATCATGAGGCTGCAGTGCATCGCAAGCTTTTCCGGGACAGGTTGTATTTCAAATCAAAAGGCGCTGAGTTCATGGTCAATTCCAGGGAAACCGTAGAAAAAAACAGGATGCGGATTGAACGTGAAGCAGAGAGAGAAAGAATGCTGAGCGCATCCGCGCGCTGGCTGGAAGACATCTGGAATGATCAACTGCATGAAGCCCCGTCCAACAAGAGCGATATTATAGAGATGTTGAAGCAATTCGTTCTTTTCGGTTCTGATGCCCCTCGCTTCAAGGAAACAAAAGAGTTGCTCTCACGCGTCGATATAGCAGCGGACGACAAACCGTTCCGTCTGCTGGTGAAAATGGGCATATGGGACGAAAACGAAAATCTTCTTCTTCACCAGATGGATATACCTTTGGAATGGAGCGAGAAGACTCTGGCCGAAGCCCGGAGAATATATGAGGATTGCAAAGAGATTGATGCCGATCCATTGAATCGACAGAGGCAAGAATTCAGGAATCTTTTTACGGTGACTATAGATGGAGAACATACCGAGGATTTCGACGATGCCGTCAGCATGGAAATTGACGATACGAACATATTGAAAATCGGGATACACATTACCGACGTCGCTTCCCTTATTCCCGTCGAGAGCGAATTGAGCGAGGAAGCCAGGGAACGCTCCGTTACCGTGTATCTGCCGGAACAGAGAATACCCATGCTTCCCCCGCTGCTCTCGGAAGACCTGCTCAGTTTAAAGGAAAATGTGCCCCGCCGTGTCGTCAGTCTTATGATGGAAATTGACGAGAATAATGAAATAATAAATTGGGAATTCTATCCCGCTCTGATAAAAGTATCGGAGCGCATGACCTACGATCAAGCCAACCAGAAGATCGAAAGCGATCCTTTGTTCAAACGGACATGGGAATTCACCAAAGCGCTGCGGGAAAAACGGCTGGCTGCAGGCGCCCTGATTCAATCCAAGCCGGAGCTTGAGATCAAGGTTACCGGCAAAGACGACATAGAAATTCGGGCGCTCCCCGATAATACGCCGGGCCGAGTTATGATTTCAGAGCTGATGATCCGTTACAATCATCTTGCGGGCGTTTTTCTGGCCGATCATGATGTCAAATCAATATTCCGCAGCCAGAGGGGACCGGAAAACAAGCTTATTTCCTATGAAGAATTCGATCCTCTTCTTTTTTATCGCCAGAGAAGGATGTTGAACCGTGCTGAGATCACCATCGAACCCGAACATCATTTCAGCCTGGGCGTGAATCCTTACATGACATGCACTTCCCCGATCCGGCGTTTTTTTGACCTGGCCTGCCAGCGACAGATTCTCAGCCTGTTTTATGATTACATACATCCTTACGACGAAGAAGAATTGAATAAAATCATTATGATAAGCGAGGAGCGAAAAAAGAACGCATCGAGACTGCAATGGCGCCGGGAAAGGTACTGGCTGATCAAATACATGGAAAAACGTATAGGTCACATCTTCGATGCCGTAATACTGGATCAATCCGCATCCCGTTACCGGATAATCATTCCCGCTTTTCTTCTGGAATTCGACGTGTTTGATTCCAGGATCAATAATCTTCATCCCGGAGAGAAGGTCCAGGTTAAAATAGAACAAGCCCGGGCCAGAGCCGGCAATATTCGCGCATCCATACTGCCGCCCGCCGACAGGACAGTTGAAGAATCGGATCACCTTAAATGACGCCATCTTTCGGAATCGTATTTTTCTTTTATTTTTAATGCCTTCTCTCTTTCTTCTTCAGTAAAATCTCTTTCGATCAATCGACGATTCAGTATATCCTCAAAAGCTTTTTTGAAAACGGGACTCGCTTCTTCAGGGGTGATTTCCCGCTGGAGAGCCTCCGTAAGAGATGTCATACGAGTTTTCAGGCTGATTCTGCCTTGTCGTTCGTCGATTGAGAATACTTCTTCCCAGTCGGATAAATTGAAATCAAGAAGGACCGAACCGTGTTGGATTACAGCGTTTTTTCCGCGTCTCTGGGCGCTGCCGATGAGTTTTTTTTCATTTGAAATAATCTCATATGGCGTAGAAACTTCAAAGCAGGATAAAAAGGAGAAATATGAATTTTCTTTTGAATAACTTTTCGGATGCTTAAAGTCCGCCTGAATGCCGAAATGTCTGCAGGCTTTCAAAAGCGCTTTTCCTATTATAAGATAAGAGGACATCAAATCCTTCTGGAAAAACCCTGAATTTTTCCCGGCAGCGACTGAATAGGTCAACTCACGGTCGTGCAGGACCGCGCCGCCGCCCGAAGGGCGTCTTACGAAATCATAGCCCTTTTGCTCGATTTTTTTGAAATTGACAGTCTTTTCTGCGGCCTGACCGTACCCGATTGAAACGGCCGGCGGACGCCACCCGTAAAACCTGATTGTAGGCTGCGAACTGCCTGATGCGACACCCTGAAACAAAGCTTCATCAAGCGCCATGTTCCAGGCGCCTCTGTTTAAAGAGAATTTAATAAATGTCCAGTCCTGCATTTAACCGACTAAAACGGAAAGACCGCGTACCGGCGCTGATTACCTTCCCCTGAAGGTTCTGTTAGGAGCCCGTTCGCCCTGATAATTCATCTGAATTCTCAGAACAGACATGATTGTGCATTCCAACAGCAAAAAGCGCAAATTTACAATTTTGACATGAACTTTTTGACGTGATGGTCCCATTCGCGGGTTTCCAGCGTTACAACGTTCTTTTTTTTCTCATCCGATTCCTTTACGGCTACCGTTACATGTCCGCCCCCGCCTTCAAAGTATACGCAGCATGGATTCTTTTCCACCAGTTTCAATCCCGCGCCGCCTTTGCCTAAAAACCGGGAAGCCTTCTCAAGTATATCCTCAGCAGACAACTTCGTTTCCACTTTATAAAGCGCCATATTATCTTCCTCCAGGAAGTCTTATTTTTGTATGTTTTCTCATTTTGCTTTTCAATTATAACTCCTGTATTTTTTGCGTACCATGCATGCTGCAGCCAGCGTCAATATCCCAAATAAGGATATAACGGCTGATAGGCTTCGGAGCCCTGTATTACGGAATGAAACTTCCAGTCGACTCTCATTGATCGGTGAAATCTTCAATAATATTCTTCCCTCGTCATCCTTATTGATCTTTATGGGATAACCGTCAATGGTCGCGCTCCAGCCTGGAAAATGATACCTTTCAAAACGTATGGTCGAATAATTCTCAGCCTCTATGATACCCGCTGTTTTATGCGTTTCGACTGCCGCATCCTGAAATGTGCAATCGCCTTTCAATATGGTATATTCATACTTCTTGTAATCCAGCGGCACAGCGTCGAGGGGCATGTATTTATCGTTTTCGGTGAGCGTTGAACCGGATTCGGCTAATTTTTTCGGGGTAAGCATTTTTCGGAAACCTGAATGAAAAATGGAAAAATTGTTGGGCAAGGTCATTACATGGTAAAAATTCATGCCGGCGCTGCTTAAAAAGAGCAGAACAAGAAGAATTAAACCGGAAATTCTGATGAACTTGTTTTTCAGTTTCGCTAACAGGTAAATCATTGACCCGCCGATGATGCTGAATCCGATCACGGCAATAGGATAAAAATTTGAAGGCAGCCGTATTACTTTGAAATAGGTCAGATTCTGCCAGAGAAAACGGCTGAATTGAGTGGTCAGGATCAGGGAAAGCGCTATCATGACGAGAACCGCGAGAAGGAAATTGGTACGGTTGTTTTTTTGAAATATGAGCCGGAAGAAAAGAGCGGGAAACGCCAGCAGAAGAATGGGATAGATATAAGGGAAGCCTCCGGAGACTCTGAAGACGTCGTTGGGATTATCCGGGTGGACCAGGGGAGAAACAGTCGTGAAATTACGGCATGATTCCAGGAAATCGTTCCCCCATTGATGAACAGCGGCCTGGAGAGGCGGAATATGAACCGAATCTCTTTCAAGTAAAGCCGGCATCCAGAACACGGCGGTCAGGATGAAGGCCAGGACAAGAATAAAGCTGAGTTGGATTGAACGGGGTTTTAAGCTGTTCAGTTTATTTTTGCCTCCGGCCAGGGATATCAGGATAATAAAAGGAAGAAAAGCCAGGGTTGTGGGAATACAGGACAGTATCATGCATGAAAGGGCCAGAACGGCTCCGGCAATGTACCAGAAGGAGTTATTTTTTATCAGTGCAACGATAAAGCCCAGCATCCAGATACCGGAGGTAAGGGCGGGAAGTTCCTGGAAATTGCCCTGGGAATAGATAATAGAGAGGAAATAAGGAGAATAGACGAAAAGGGAGGCGGCGAAAATGCCGGCGCCCAGACCGAACAGATTCCAGACGATAAAACCGCAGCCCATGGAAGCTGCCAGAGTGCAACCACCTGCAAGCCATTGCATCGCTTGAATGTAACCGAACCCTAGAAATTTAAGGATGCTGACGCAAAAGTAAAACAAAGGGGCAAAATAAATGAACAACGGCATGCCGTAACCGCTTGCGGTATGAGCCGACCAGCGCGGGAACAGTACGCCTTCTGTGAAGGCGCTGTAATGTTCCATGCTGCGAAGCAGGAAGTTCTGCGTTTGCGGATTGTTTGGAAATCCGAAGTAGAAAAGAGGAATTAAAGCCGGCATGGCGGGCAGCAACATTAACAGGATTTCAAAGGCCGGCCGCAATTGTTTGCGTCTGAAGTCCTGCTTTTTGTGCTTTTTTTCCTCCATGAGCTTTCTTCTTAATTGTTGTTTGAGCAGCTTTGACCTTTCAGCATCAGGTTTAGCCCGGCTTTCGGCTTCGGTCAGGATCATCGTCGCCAGGCTGTCTTTACGGAGTCCGAAGCTTTCTTTTTCCTTTTCCGGCTGTTCATCGTCCTGAGTCAAAATGACTGTGGACATCTGATTGTTTTCGTTTTCCGCATTCTCATCGACCGGACCTTCGTATTCTCGTTTATAGGAGCTTGAGATTAACTGAAGATTATTAGGATCATCGCCCAGGAATTTCAGGTTCCTCGAATACAACCTGTAACGGAAAGGGTCTCTGTGCTTTTTAGATAATTCCGCCATGCGACTTAAATGGTCCGGATTAAAAGGATCATCGTATAATTTTTGTTCAAGTTCGTCGATCTCCGGAACGTCCTTGACGTTCGGATAGAACCTGTGAGTTTCCGAGAGTTCCTCGAATTTTTTAATGATATCCTTATCTTTAGGCGAAAGAAGGTAAGCCCGATACAGATGTATGACTGCTTCCGCCTTTCTGTTTTTTTTCAGACATGCCGCAGACCGTGCCAGGCATCGCCTGGTGCGGCGTTTTCTGGACTCTATCTCAGCCGGACCGGGTTCGGTCAGAAAATGAGAAAATTTCTTTCTGTCGAAGTTTTTATCTAACTTGTGCAGTATTTTCCTTGCCTCGTGCATCATTTCGGCAGCAGATTGAAAACGCTCATCCGGGTCTTTTTTAAGAACGCGATAAGCGAAATTGTCCAGATATTCCGGGAGTGTCGGGTTATATTTAAGCAGGGAGATATACGGTTTGTTCAGGATATTGATGGTTGTTTTTCCGGGATTATCCGACAGGTATGGATTATGACCGGACAGCATCTCATAAAAAATAATGCCGGCAGAAAAAAGATCGGAGCGTTGATCGACTTCTCCGCCGATGGTTTGTTCCGGCGACATGTAGGCGGGAGTTCCCGCAATTCCGTTCCTGCGGCCATCCCGTGAAAGATCGGAAACATTAGAAATGCCGAAATCGCTTATTTTGGCCCAGCCGGATTCATCCAGCAGAATGTTGGACGGTTTTAAATCCTGATGAACGACGCCTTCTCTGTGAGCGTGAGAAATTCCTTTCAAAATGTCCAGCAATATGAATAAAGCGAATTCGGGCGGGGTTACGTACCGCTTCCTTAACAGTTCGTTCAAACTGCCGCCCGAAATGTATTCCATCGCAAAACAATAGTCGCTCTCCAGAATACCGTAACTCACGACGTTGACGATATTCGGATGATCCAGTCCTGCAGTTATTTTAATCTCCTGAAAAAAGCGGTCAACGGCTTCGGGCTTGCCTTCGCCCTCCGGTTTCATCATTTTTAACGCATACGTTTTTGTCGTTTCCCGGTTCGTATACAAGTGAATAACAGACATGCCTCCCTCGTGCAAAACGCCGGAGAGATCACAACTTTCCAGTAATTTGTCGAGAGAGATGAATTCCTTTTTTTTCACGTGACGTTACCCGGAAAGGAGTAAACAAAAATCGTAAGGCGAAAGCCTTTCCCCTTAATAATGATAATTCATTTTTTTCAAATAGCAAGCCGATTGACGATGCAGCGCCTGAAGCCGCCGTCATTCTTTTTGCTGTTTGCAATTCAAGTCGTGTCGTTTTTCTGGTCTATCCTAATGAGTCCTTCAAATCGGTAAGTCTCGCCGGCCAGGTATTGCGAATCGTTTTTTATACGGGAATATTGAAGCGTTCGGCTGCTGAGCTGTTTATCAGTATTGGTGGCCTGGGTTAAAAAATCATTTTTATCTTTTAATATTTGAAAACTAACGGAGGGCAATTTCAAATTGGCTAATTTAACTTCTTTGACACCGATCAGGCCGTGTTCCATCCCGATGCCGATGATGCGGGTGCCGAATTTTTCATCGAATTCGGGAGGATAGTCGCCTTGTTCGTCGGGAGTGAACCATTGACGGTATTTATCGGAGATCATCAGGTTGACGGTATCGTTTTTTATCATAACGTCATGAGCGACCTTCATTTCAATATTCCACCGGATGCTTTTTTCAGACTCCACGATGACTTCCCAGGTCTGTTTGACGGGGAGCAGCTTCCAGGAACCATGCGCCTTCAAATAGTCCTCGCTGCTATCCAGAATTTCCCAATGAGCATCCGTCGATGTTTGCCAGGAAGCGGAAGACATGAGGTATGTATGACCGCAGAGGTTTTTAGTCAATTCGATTCCGTTGTAGAAGATGATCAGCTTTCCCTTTTCGAATATGATGGACAACGGCCCCCGTGAGAGAGTAGTGAGTCCGAATTTACGTCCGACGTACATCAGATAATTGGTGGTAATTTCTTCTATGCTGCCTTCCTGGTGGATCAGGCCGTTTCTCAACCAGTAGACTCTTTTACAAAGATCGCGTATCAGGCCGAGGTCGTGGGAAACAAGAAGGAGGGTCCTTCCGCTTTTCAGGTATTGATATATCCATTCTTTGCAATGTCTTTGAAATTCTTCGTCGCCGACCGCCAATACTTCATCCACAATTAGAATGGCGGGATCTAGCTGACTGGCGATGGCGAATCCTAATCGAACATACATACCGGAGGAATAATTTTTTACCGGTTCATCGATAAATTTGGATATACCGGAAAAATCCACTATTTCATCAAATTTTCCGTCAATGTATTTCTTGTCGAAACCCAGAATAGTTCCGTTCAAGTAAATATTTTCTCTACCGGTCAATAAAGGGTGGAATCCTGCTCCGAGTTCCAGCAAGGCCGCTGTGCGCCCCCTTATGATAATTTCACCTTCCGTCGGTTGCGTGACGTTCGACAGTAATTTCAGCAAAGTAGTTTTGCCGGCGCCGTTTTCGCCGATTATTCCCACGCTTTCACCCGTCTCCACCGAGACGTTGAGGTCGCGCAAAGCCCAGAATTCGTCCGGCTCCGTCGATCTGAACAGCGCCTTGTTGATGATGTCCCGAAAAAGATAGCGACGAAAACGCCTCATTATGTATCGCTTGCCCAGATTTCGCAATTCTATCGCTTTCATGGTCTCCTGCCCGCTAAACCAGGTCAGCAAATGAAGGCTCGAAATTCCGGAATACTTTCAAACCGATCCAGAAAATCAGTAGGGATGAAATGAACGTATATGATGCGATCAATAATGAAGGCGGCTGATGATAAAAAAACGCGGAACGAAACAGATGTATTATTCCTGCCACAGGATTCAAATAATAGAGAGGAAGATATTTCTGAAATTCCTCCGGGATCATCGACGCAGGATAAAGAATAGGAGAAACGTAAAACCAGAACATTATCAGCAAATCCTTTACGTAGAGCGTGTCCTGATAAATTACCGTCAGCGCGCTCGATAATAAACTCATCCCTACCGTAAAAAGAAAAAGAATCAAAATGGCCGCCGGAAGGAACAATACCCAGATCGATATTCCGATCCCGCTGAACAACAGAAATATAAGCAATACGCCCAGGGATATAATGAAATCCGTTAAATTGTTGAAAATTTTTGAGAGTGGAATTATCTCCCTCGGAAAATATATCTTCTTGATCAGCGCTGCATCATCCTTGATGCATGTCGTGGACATGCCGATGCTGAACAGAAAAAATGTCCAGGGAATTAACCCGCACAGCAGAAAGGCCGGGTAATTCTTGATCCCGAAACGCAGCACAAACGAAAAAATAAAAAAGAAGATCACCATTTGCGCCAGCGGATAAATCAGCGCCCACAGGAAACCCAATGTGGCATACTTATATTTTATTTTAAGCTCCTTCTTGGTAAGAAAAATCAGCAGGTCCCGTCTCCGGTAAATTTCCCTGATCTTTTCAAGACCCGGGAATCGCCCCTGTTTTTCTCTGCTGTTTTTACTGCGGATCGTCCTTTCCGCTGTCGTTATGTCGCTTGATTCTGCCATTTTGCCTGTTTGTTTAAAACCCGTCGGCCCGTATAAAAAATCGATGTAAAAAATCCTTCAATAAACAATAGAGGATCATTTCGGAGCAGAAGTATATGTCGGTTCGGGTCGGTCGTCAAGTAGGGAGAAATCCTCAGAACAAGAAGCGAGCCTGACATGAGGGAAAGCGGGCGGGGTGATGTTTCGATTCAAAATTTGGGCAAGGGATGCTCCGTATGAATATGGGATTAGGAGTTACAGGGATTTGCGAAGGGCTCTGACCCCATTTCGCTGACCCCATTTCGCCTGCCCATGCGCAGACCTTCCCAGCATCAGCCCTTCAGCCCTTCCAAAATTCCTCTCTCCAATAAATAACGCCGGCTGAAAATTGGTGTTGATCTGTTTGCGACTGAATTGGTAATTTCAGGGGTGAGCAGAGAGGGGAATCTTCACGGTGTCCGACAAACGCGAAATACGAAGAATAATCATCAATATTGCCGTTAAATTATTTCTTTGGTGCATTCCGGCGACTTTATTTTTTTACCTGGCTGCTCCTCATGTCGCTAATCCCGACGGAACAGGTTATTATGCTCATTTGCGATCATTCTTTATCGACGGAGATTTCGTTTACTGGAATGAGTTCAGGGCTATGAGGATCAATCCCGATTTTTTACGCTCCACTGAAGAGGGGTTCGCGTCAAATCATTGGGCCCTGGGAACGCCGATGCTTTGGGCTCCCTGGTTTGCGCTGGGTCATCTGGAAGTGCGGTTATTGAATTCAGCCGGCATTCCGGTCCGGAATGACGGATTCTCTTTTATCCATCAGTATTCAACCCTTTACGGCACCTGGTTCTGCGGTATGGCAGCTTTTATTATGGTCTATTATCTGATCAAAAATTCAGGAACAGAAACCTCGCTCGTTCCCATAACCGCGGTTTTTTTGGGCAGTCCATTCATTTTTTACCTGCTGCGATCCCCGTCCATGCCTCATATATGCTCTGTATTCGCTGTTTCTCTTTTGCTGTCGCTATGGCTGAAAATCACGAAAAATCCTCCTATTCCAAGGATAGTCTTTTACCTCGGACTGTCGGCCGGATTGGCTGTCGCCGTCAGAACGCAGAATATATTTTTCCTTGTTTTACCCGCGTCCCTGATTTTCCATAAAAAATTCAGAAGTTTCAGCCTGAAGCGAAAATTATTCTTCGCTGCGGCATTCGTTTTCGGTTTCCTTTCAATTCTGACGCCTCAGCTTATCGTGTGGAAAACGCTGTACGGATCTTTTTTTAAGAACCCTCAGGTGAGTTTCATGGAATGGACTTCACCCAACATCATCAGTGTATTGTTTTCTGCTTATCATGGCCTGTTTTTCTGGTCCCCGGCGCTCTTTGCAGGACTCCTGGGACTCGCTTTTTTCGCATACAAGAGGCCGGGACTGGGAATACCGATGGCGCTTGTTTTTTTGATGCAGCTTTACGTCAATTCCGCTTATGCGCTCTGGTGGGGAACGGGTTCCTTCGGCGGCCGAAGGTTTTTGAATTGTCTTCCCTTGTTTGCATTGGGCGCTGTTTATTTGCGAAATAAAACAAACAAGAAGGCATTCGATGCGATACAGGGATTGTCGGCATTATGGACGATTCTTTTGTTCCTGTCCCATATGGGCGTTGAACGGCTTGTCGATTACGAAACGCCCAGGGAACTTTTCCTGCTTCAAAAAGAAACCCTTTTTTCATTACCCTCTCAGATGGCTGAGATGATTACCCGGCAGATGTACAATGCTGATGCTAAAAAGTATATAATGCCGCCTGTCGCGCTTATGGGTGCACTGGGATTATGGACGGTACGCGTTAAATCACGTGATCCTTTTTTCAAAAGGAATTCCAGGTTGCTTCCCGCCGCTCTGATCGCGCTGCTTTTCGTAATGAACATATTCGTTGCTGCAGCCGGGTTAAGAAGTAAAAAAATCGTTTCTCGATACGCTGCAGAGGCCGAATTATATTCACTTTCCGATTCAGCGTCGGGAAAAGCGTCCGAGATGGCGCTTTATCTCGGAAGGTCGGAATTGGCTGCTGCTGCAGGAGATTGGAATGAGGCTGAAGAAATGCTTCTGAAGGCATTGCAGTTTTATCCCGAACACCCGGACCTTAAGCGGCGATTAAGGGAGGTTCGAAGAGAATTGGAGGGGAACAGTAATGAGAAACGATAAAGATGAAAACAGTCGGCGAAACAGAATAAATGCCGGGATACAAAGATTGCTGCCTTTAAAATTTACTATGGAGAATTTCAGTTTCGAGGATTTCATCTTATGTCCGGGTAATACCGAAGCTTTCCGGTTGATGAAAAGAATATCGGAAAACCTCCAGGCATTCCCTCTCATTTATGTTTACGGACCGGGAGGCGTAGGCAAAACGCATCTGGTCGAAGCCCTGAGAGCAAAATTGAAAATATCTGAAAAGTCATCCGTTCCTAAGATATCTCTCGATAGAACCAGACCTGTGCAAAATTCTGAAGAGGGAGCGCCTGATTGGGACGAGGTTCCGGCGTTGATTATTGAAAATATAGACCGAATCGATGAAAGCCGGAGCCTGAAAACCAGCCTCTGGGACCTTATGAATGCATTTTTCAATCAAAACAAACCCGTAATCGTCACTTCAAGAGTCAAACCGGAGCTGATACCGGCGCTGGACGACCACCTCAGGTCCAGAATGAGATGGGGGGTTATAGCGGAAATAACATGTCTGGATAATGATGCTAAAAAAGAAATCATAAAAAAAATGGCCCGGGACCATGGTTTCAAGCTGAAGGAACCTGCGATTAAATACCTTTCCCTGCATGCCCCCAGAGACTTGAACTTTATGCGCAGGATTCTTTCAGCCTTACAGCGGAAATCCCTGAAGGAAGGCCGACGCATTTCGCGTAATCTCATAAAAGAGGTCCTGGATTCCTTGGAAACATAGTCATTCTGATTACACATCGCAACGCGGAATAAACGCAGACGTATTTGACGCTCCAAAATTCACATCTCCTGACATTAACTGATAAAAAATTGCGAAATTTTTGACGAAACGACAAGAGTCGATCAAAAAATTCAGCATTGATCAAAAATGCGTCTTTTGAGGTGACAATTCGACAGAATGTCCCATCATTTTTGATTTGAAGGTTTCAGTCCGTAGCCGGCACAGGAGTTGCAGCGTCTCAAGCTTGTCTGTTTTGTGTGATCCATTTTGGACACCGTGAGTCACATCTGTAAAACTAACAAAAACAAAAAATAGAAGAAAAGCGAGAGACCGGAAGTGGTGCGGTCATAGTGCGTAATCGGACACACAGAAGGCACACATTAAATGCGTAATAAACAGGAAAAGTACACATCGTCTCACTGCATGATATCTGAAGTCCCTTTCGAAACGATTTCGGGGGAACGACAGAGAGCAGGGATAACTGGAGGTAAAGAATTATGGGATTAAGAGCGCTGGTTGTTGATGATTCCCGGGTCATGAGGAACATGGTCATGAAGGCGCTGAGTAAAACTGAGCTGACGAGTTTTGAATTCACCGAGGCGGAGAACGGGGTGGATGCATTATCCAAGTTCAATCCGCACAGCATCGACATAATGTTTGTAGATATTAATATGCCGAAGATGAACGGGATAGAACTGGTCAGAAAAGTGCGAGATCAAAAGGATGCGAAGGAGCTGCCCATCGTTATGATAACCAGCGAGAAGACAATGGATAAGGTGGAGGCAGCCCTGGATTCTGCGGGAGCAGACTCTTACATAACGAAACCTTTTACAGTGGATGAATTGAATAAGAAGCTGGAAACGCTGATTTACAAGGCCGGCAAACGTGCCGATTCGATGAAAAAGCAAAAGTCATCGGGTTTTTTCAGCAAGCTTTTGAAATAATGCCGATAGAAGGACGGAGCTTTACTCAAGGAGGAATAATGGAGAGGCTTTCAAGTATTGATGACATGCGCAAACAAGTCTCCGTCGGGGGAAATGGGATACAAGTTTTATCGGGGATTATCGATCCGAATAGAGGAGAACCGGCAACAAGTCAACAAGGAGACAAAGAAGTATGACAGTACAGCAATGCGAGGAGCTGGAAAGGGAGTTTGCGCTGATAAAGAACTGCGTGAAAGAATCCGCCCTGTCGACATTACCGACGGCCTGCAATACGGAGATAACTTATGAAGGGCCTGGTGAAGTTAATCAAACCTTTGACGGAATAATCGGCGTGATATCGTTGATAGGAGACGGTTTATGGGTGCTGATGATCGGTTTGCCGAAGGAAACGGCTGAACCGGTGGCAGTGAATTTTGCGGGTTTTGAGGTTCCTTTCGAAGGCGAAGATATGGGCGACATAGTGGGCGAATTGGCGAACATAATGGCGGGAGACCTGGTAGCTCGCATGGAAATGGAAGGAATAAAGGTCCAAATGTCGTTACCCTCGGTAGCCAGAGGCAGCAGGGTTGAAATGATAATGCCGGGAAAACCTCCAAGTTTTACGCAGAAATATTCGTGCGAGTTAGGCGATTTTTGGATCAGAGTGGCGACTCGGGAGAAAGAAAACCATTAGAGGAGGTTCAATATGGAGGATGCTGATTTAATTTATATTAAAAAAATAAAAGAAATAAGAGGTGAAATAAATTGCCTTAATCCTGACGATCAGGAATCTTTGATTAAAATCGGAGCGTGTCTTGAGAGCCTGATCCAGGAACTGCCGCAGTCTTCACAGCTTGCCGCGGAAGCCATCGGCCTTAGTTTGGAAGGATTGCAGGCTATTTATAATAAGGAAATTTCAAATCCAGCGGAATTGGTTATCTTAATTTCCCGAATGACCGAAGCTTTGGAAAAATTTCTGACGGAGAAGGAGCAGGAACCGTTAGACCGTATTAAAGCGGAATTAAAAAGTAATTTGAGCTGCGGCGCTGCGGAGGAGAATTCGGGTATTTCAGAAAATGAGAGTGATGAGGAAGAGCCAGGGGAGCGTCTTGAAGCGGAAATTGAGGGATCGGAGCAAGGTGAGGAGTTAGAATCTGAAGGAGCTGCGGGAGAGGATACTGAATGCGATGAAGCGGCAGCATGCGGAAATCAGGATGAGGAAACAGCCCATGATGCCGGTTGTGAAGAGGAGATAGAGCAGTCAGAAAATACAGTTTCTGCAGAGGACATGAATGAAGATGCTGAATCTGCTGCAACGGTTGAAGACGATAGTGAATGCGTTGAAGAGGAAATTATTGCGGAATCACAGACGGAAGAAGATGCTGCTTTTGAAGATATTAATTATTCGGATATGAACCTGAATGATGTCGCCGCCTTGCTTATACAATTTGAAACAACAGATGCAAGGGGACTCGAAATAATCAGGGATGCCTTGAGTCATATAGCTTCACGTGATGATTCTAAGGAAGTAGCGGGCATTCTGGCCGATCAGGTTACAGAGATCGTAGCGACTTCAGATTTCGGCGATGAGGAATCGGTAATTGGGGCTCATGCTGAAATCGGAAAGCTTCTGGAAAAAGTTCTGTACGAAATTGAGACGCTAGACGAAGCAGATACCGCTGTTTTGCCGGAAGAAGAGCGCATGGAAACGGAAGAAGCGGATGACCATGCCGAGGTTCTGCATAGGGATACTGTTGAAGAAGTTGAGACGATTTCCATGTCTGAGAGAGAGTACGAAGTTGAGACGATAATGGATTCAATGGAGGAAGAATCAGAGTGCGAGGATTCGTTCGGTAAGCTGCCGGAAGATACTGATGCGGATTTGATGAATGATTTTATCACGGAATGTCGGGAATTGATTCAGGGCGCAGAGGCGGCCCTGTTGACTTTGGAGACGGACCCGGAAGACCAGGAAGCGGTAAACACAGTATTCCGGGCTTTTCATACAGTCAAGGGAACCTCTGCCTTTTTGGGATTGAACGGCATTTCGGAATTGGCTCACAGTGCAGAAAATTTGATGAGTCGAATACGCGACGGAGAGATGAAGTACAATCAGGGGCATGCTGATTTATCTCTTCGGGCTGTCGATATGCTTACTGATTTAATTCAGAACGTCGAGGATGCACTGGGCGGGGAATCTTTGTTAAAACCGGAGGGATATGATGATCTGTTAAGGATACTTTCGAATCCGGAAGCCGCTCCGAGGGTAGGCGATATTCTGGTAGCCGGCGGGCAATCCAGGCGTGACGAAGTAGAAAGCGCCGCTCTTTCTCAGGGGAAGGAGCCCATAGGCGTATCGCTGATAAGGTCGAAAACGTCGCAAAGTTCTGATGTAGGTAAGGCCCTGCGAACGCAAAGGAACTTACAGAACTCAAGTTCAAGGGTGGAGTCTTCTGTTCGCGTGCGGACAGACAGGCTGGACAGTTTGATCGACATGGTGGGCGAACTGGTGATAGCGCATTCCATGGTTTCTCAGGATAAGACCGTACAGGAAGGTAAAGAACATGAACTGGTGAGGAAGGTGGCTCATACGGGTAAGATAGTCAGAGAACTGCAGGACTTATGTATGGCGATGCGTATGGTTCCTTTGAAAGGTACATTCCAGAAGATGACGAGGCTGGTTCGCGACCTGGCGCGCAAGGGCAACAAAAAAGTTAATTTCATCACAGAGGGTGTAGATACGGAAATAGACCGGAACATGGTCGATGTAATCAATGATCCTCTGATTCACATGATGCGGAATTCCGTGGACCATGGAATAGAGAGTCCCGATGAACGTCAGGAGGCGAACAAGCCTGAAGAGGGATTAATAAAACTTTCCGCATATCATTCCGGAGGCAATGTGGTTGTGGAAGTGACCGATGACGGCGCCGGGATCAACAAAAAACGTGTTCTTGAAAAAGCGCTTTCCAAAGGAGTTATCGAAAAGGAACATAACTTGACCGACAACGAAATTTACAATCTTATCTTTGAACCCGGATTTTCCACTGCAGAAAAAATTACCGGCGTATCGGGCCGCGGCGTCGGAATGGATGTTGTGAAAAAGAACATTGAGAAGTTGCGAGGCAGAATAGATATAACTTCCCATGAAGGAAAGGGCACCCGTTTCACGCTGAGGTTGCCTTTGACGCTGGCCATAACGGATGGAATGCTGGTGAAAGTGGGGGATCAGAGGTATATCATGCCGACCGTCGGAATACACATGACATTCAGGCCCGAACCTGAAGCTATTTCACCCGTTTTCGGACGCGGCGAAATGGTTATGTTCAGAAAAGAACTCCTGCCGGTTATACGACTGCACAAGCTCTTCGAAATCGATAGCGCTATTGAGGACCTTACTAAGGGGTTGCTCGTCGTAGTCGGCGATAAAAATCAGCGATCCGCTTTGTTGGTGGATGAATTGCTGGGACAACAGCAGGTTGTGGCCAAGTCTCTGGGCAAAGGGATCGATAAAATTGAAGGTATTGCCGGAGGAGCCATTCTGGGCGACGGAAGGGTCGGATTGATACTTGATCCGGTTAAAATCGCCTCAATCGCCAAAAAATCCGGCGAAAAAAAATCTGATTTGGAAAACATACGTGCGGCCGCTTGACGGTTGCCTTGGAGGATCATGCCGCCGGTTGAACAGATCGACATCTCATTCTGAGCTCCGGCGCTCAATATAAAAATCATGAAAGGAGAAAGGGCAAAATGAGCCAAGTATCGGGAACCAAAGAAATTAACGGAGAGAAAAAAAGTAAGACCGAAGGAGGGAAATTCCTGACCTTCTTCCTGGCGGGCGAAGAATATGGACTGGAAATACTCAAAGTCAGAGAGATTATAGGCATGATGGACATAACTGCAGTTCCCCGTACGCCGGATTACGTCAAGGGCGTAGTGAACCTGAGAGGAAAAGTGATCCCCACTTTAGACCTCCGGTTGAAATTCGGGTTCCAGGCTACGGAGCATACGGAAGAAACGTGCATTATCGTTGTCGACGTTCAGGGAATGGAAATGGGCATCATCGTCGATAAGGTTTCTGAAGTGCTGGATATCATGGGCGAAGACATTGAAGATGCTCCGACCTTCGGCGATGAGGTCAATACCGATTTCATCCTCGGCATAGGCAAATCCGAAGGCAAAGTAAAGCTTCTGCTCGATATCGACAAAGTTGTTTTGAATCAGGAGGTTCTGGATATTCGGAACAGCGCTGTCCTCTCTGGCGCTGAAGGAAATAAAGAAGAAAAGCTCGACAACGCTAAGGCGGCATAGAGCGGCATCGCAGATATAAATGTCGATGCCGGGGGTTCTCTCAGCGCACGCGTTTGCTGCTGAAAACATCTGCGTTTTATCGACATGCATCTGTGTTTACTCCACCCTTTCAGAACAGGAGAATCGATTAACTTATGGCTTTTACCTTTTTTTTCCGAGACAGAAAAACGCTGGAACTGATCGCGAAAAGTTTAGTCCCTCATGTTGTCGGAAGAAGCCGAATAAAAATATGGGACGCCGGTTGCGCCATGGGACCGGAACCCTATTCGCTGGCTATCATTCTTGCTGAAAACATGGGCGAATTTTCTTTCAAAAATATAAAGATTTACGCTACCGACAAGGACACGAACGACGCTTTCGGTCCCACCATTTCCAAAGGCGTTTATCCCGAGGAGCAACTTAAAAGAATTCCCAAAAACCTCTTTAACAAATACTTCTCAACCGCTGACAAAACAGGATGGTACAAAATAGAATATAAAATTAAAAACGCGGTTCAGTTCAAAAAACATGATCTGCTTTCTTTGCAGACAATCGGCAGCGAATTCAGCCTCGTCATGTGCAAAAACGTCCTGCTCCACTTCAGTCCCCGGCAACGGATAGACGTCATCAAAATGTTCTATGATTCGCTAGCTCCGGGAGGATTGCTCGCTATGGAGCAAACGCAAAAATTGCCGGATGAGTTGAATAATATGTTTGAGCCGGCTGCGTCCGGAGGGCAGATACTGCGAAAATTGGAGCAGCAAGAGGAGGCGAGGCTGGAAAGATGCGCATGAAGGATGACGCATTCATCAAAAATAAAAGTGGTTCGTCGCAACAAGACGAAACTTTTATCCAAACCGTTAAAATATATGAAGATAGAGATTTAAATCAGCAAACAGATTAAAAAAGAAAGGAGTTGCATGCGGAACGAACAAGTAACGCTATGGGGTTAAGCGCCAGGGTCTTCTTTGAAGAAACTAAGGAGATTTGGAACAGTCAATAATTTTGTCGAAAAAATAAAAGGGGTTACAAATGGCTGAAAGCAAAACTAAAACACAAACCAAAAAAAAGGATGGGCTTGGAATCGACGAGATTTTCAAAGCCATTCCAACCACTATGTTTACCGTGGACGAGAATCTTATAGTCACTCATATAAGCGACGAAACTCTGGAATTTCTGGGTTATGAAAGAACCCAGGTCGTCGGAAAGATGACCTGTGAGGAATTATGCAAAACTGAATTGTGCGGAACCGAAAAATGCACGATAAAGCAATGCATGGAAACGGGAGAGAAAATAAAAACCAATGCATTCGCGGTAAGCAGCACTGGAGAAAAACGGCCCGTAACGGCTCTTTGCAGCGCTTTGTTCGATAATGCAGGGAAAGCCGTCGGCGGCATGGAAGTGATTTTTGACCGAAGCGATCAGCAAAGCGCCATGGATGAGTTAAATCGGTTGATCGGCGCGGTCAAGGAAGGCATATTGGACGAAAGAGCTGATATGGATAAGGCTGCCGGGGATTTTAGGGAAATCTTTGGGGGCATAAATGAGATGCTGGATGAAGTTATCGGACCGTTGAACGTGGCGGCGGAGTATGTATATGGAATAGCGGCGGGCGAGATACCTGAGACGATCACGGACGAATTCAAGGGCGATTTCAATGAGATCAAGAATAATTTGAATCAATGCATAGATGCGGTAAACGCTTTGGTGTCAGATACGCAGATGCTTGCTGCTGCGGCATCCCGAGAAGAGTTCGACACTCGGGCCGATGTAGAGAAACATAACGGTGACTACCGAAAGGTGGTGGAAGGGGTTAATCAGACATTCGATTTAGTGGCTTCGAAGCTTTACCTTTACGAGTCATCTCTGGATGCCATACCTTTTCCTGTTTCGGTAACGGACAACGACATGAACTGGCTGTTTTTTAATAAAGCCGTTGAAGAGTTGACGGGATTGAAGCGCGAAGAGATGCTGGGCAAGCATTGCAGCCACTGGAATGCTGACATCTGCAACACGGAGAGATGCGGGATTCAGATGCTGGGCAACGGCGAACCGACCAGTTTCTTCAAGCAACCCGGACAGGACATGGATTTCAGAGTTGATACCCAATACATTCGCGACAGGGAAGGGGAACGGATCGGACATATCGAAGTGATCCAGGATATAACGGAGTCTAACAGGGTCAGGGAATATCAGGAGCAGGAAGTATCTCATCTGGCGAACAATCTGGCCAGAATGGCCAAAGGCGACCTGAATTTCGATACAACTGTTGGTGAGGGGAATCAATATACGGAAGAAGTAAGAAAAAATTTCCTCAAGATAAAAGAAACTCTGGATCAATCGGTTCATGCAATACGGGACCTGGTGAACGAAGCGAATATTCTTACGAATGCGGCAAGTGAAGGTAAATTGGACGTTCGAGGCGAAGCATCCAAATTTGAAGGCGACTATGCTGATATTCTAAACGGCTTTAATGCAACTCTTGACGCAGTGATAGGGCCGTTGAACGTAGCGGCAGAATATGTGGACAGGATATCGAAAGGCGATGTTCCAGAGAAGATCACTGACGATTACAAAGGCGATTTCAACGAGATAAAGAACAACCTGAATCAGTGTATCGATGCGCTCAATCTTCTGGTCGGAGAGATGAACGGAATGTATGAAGCTCAGAAGGCGGGCGATATAGACGCAAAGATCGAAAGCGAGAAGTTTGACGGCGTATACCAGAAAGTTGCGGATGGATATAACGAAGCAGTGCACCTGCATGTGAGCAACATTCTGAAAATCCTGACGATCATCGGAGAGTATGCGGAAGGTAACTTTGAGTCTACGCTAGAGAAATTGCCGGGCAAGCAGAAAATCGCCAACGAAAGGCTTGATATGCTTCGGGATAATCTTTTGGGATTAATCAATGAGCTTAACATGCTGGCAGAGGCGGCGACGGCGGGTAAGCTGGCGGCCCGAGGCGATGCAGATAAGTTCAAGGGCGAGTATTGCAATATCATTAAGGGGATGAACAATACGCTCGATGCAGTGATCAGGCCGCTGAACATGGCGGCAGAGTATGTGGACAGGATATCGAAGGGCGACGTTCCTGAGAAGATCACAGACGTTTACAACGGCGATTTCAACGAGATTAAAAATAACCTGAACCAATGCATCAACGGGTTAGGCGGATTAGTGGAAAGCAATGAAGTGTTGCAGAAGATGTCGGTAAACGATTACAGTTCAGAGGTGAAGGGTAATTATGAGGGAGTATTCGCCGATATCGCAAAAGCGGTCAATGACGTGCAGGGACGACTGCTTCATTTGCAGGGTACGGCACAGAACATTGCTGCAGGGGATTTGAAGGACCTGGAAAATTACAAGCAAATCGGCAACGGGACGGGCCGCCGGTCCGAGAACGATCAGCTTGTTCCGACTTACATCAAGATGATGGAGAGCATTAAAGGTTTAGTGGATGAAGTAGGAATGCTGGCAGCTTCTGCAGTTGAAGGAAAACTGGGAATGCGGGGCGATGCACAGAAATTCCAGGGAGATTTCGCTGCAGTGGTAGACGGTATCAATGCTACGCTGGATGCTGTGATTAATCCGATAAATGAAGCTGCTGCCGTTCTGGAAAAGGTTGCGGATAAAGACATGACGGTCCGCATGGAAGGCGATTACAAGGGTGATCTGGCGAAAATCAAGAAAGCGTTGAATACTGCGGTACAAAATTTGGATGAAGGGCTTGAGCAAATAGCGGCATCTTCCGATCAGGTCGCTACGGCATCGGGACAAATAGGTTCGGGCAGCCAGGCAGTGGCCCAGGGGGCATCCGAACAGGCTAGTTCGCTTGAGGAAATAGCGGGTAATCTTCAGGAGATGGCCTCCATGACGAAACAGAATACGGCCAATGCGAAAGAAGCGAAGGGGTTGTCAGACGGGGCGAAAAACACGGCGACCAAAGGTGTGGAGAGTATGAACAGGCTTTCTGAGGCGATTACCAGAATAAAAAGTTCTTCTGATGATACGGCTAAAATCGTTAAAACGATTGACGAGATTGCATTTCAGACGAATCTGCTGGCTTTGAACGCTGCAGTAGAAGCGGCCCGGGCCGGCGATGCGGGTAAAGGATTCGCTGTCGTGGCGGAAGAAGTGCGCAATCTGGCGATGCGTTCGGCTGAAGCGGCCAAGAATACGGCCAACCTGATTGAAGGATCGGTTAAGAATGCAGACGACGGAGTTGAGTTGAATCAGGAAGCGCTGAAGAATCTGGATGAAATTAACGATCAAGTCAATAAAGTCGGTGAAGTAATGGCGGAAATAGCAGCGGCATCAGATCAGCAATCTTCAGGGATAGAACAGATTAACACTGCCGTAGATGAGATGAACCAGGTTACTCAGCAGAATGCCGCCAACTCGGAAGAATCCGCCAGCGCCGCCCAGGAAATGTCAGGCCAGGCGGAAGAGATGAGGGCGCTGATAAACACTTTCCGCCTGACGGGAATGCAAGCGGGAGCGGTAAAAAAACGGTACGGCGCATACACAAAGGAGCAGGACAACGTTCATAGAATCAATCAATTTAAATTTTCCAACCGCCAGGAAGCAAATGCGCACGGTACGGGAGGGCAGACTCAGACATCTCAGAACAGGTCATGGCGCCGGCCTGGACAACCTCATGAGGCGTCGAACCGTGCAGATCAAAATGCGGAAAAGGTGATTCCGTTCAGAGATGACGACGATGCAAAGGAGATGCTTCAGAACTTTTGATTCTTCAATAGCGAACGTTCTTAATTGAAAGCGTTAATGCCGGGCTCCCGTTTTTCGACGGGAGCCCGGAGCAGGGGAAAAACAGAGCTTGTTTGAAGGGGGGAAGATGGAACCGGTAAGGCAATATAAAGAATTGAAAGAGTTTACGCTGTCCGAGGCTCAATTTCAGGAAATCAGCGAATTCATTTACAATTTGTGCGGGATAAAGTTGGCGGCCGGGAAAGAGAATCTGGTGAAAGCCAGGTTGGCGAAAAGGTTGAGATTCCTGGGAATGTCGGACTTCGATGATTATATCGCCTATATGAAAAACGAACAGGAGCCGGTTGAACTCTCCTGCATGATTGATGAAATTACAACCAATCAAACCAGTTTTTTCCGCGAATACAATCACTTCGATTTTCTGCGCGATAAAGCGATTCCTCAGCTTAATGAACATAGAATAAGAATCTGGTCCGCCGGTTGCTCATCCGGCGAAGAACCTTACTCCATCGCTCTATTTCTGGATAAACATCTGCCGCAGATCAAACAGAAGGACATTAAAATACTGGCGACCGACATCTCTTTAAAAATGCTGGAAAAAGCGCGTGAAGGCGTTTACAACGATCAGTCCCTGCAATCAGTGCCCTCTCAAATGCTGATGAAAAACTTCCAAACCGTTCGGGTTAAACCTTTTCGTTTACGACAGATCAACGAAAGCATCAAAAAGATGATTACTTTCGCTCGTCTGAACCTTATGTCTGATTGGCCGATGAAGGGTCCGTTTAATATGATTTTCTGCAGAAACGTCATGATATATTTTGATAAACAGACCCGTGAGAAGTTAGTAAACAAATACTATGAAATACTCGAGCAAGGAGGTTATCTGTTTATAGGACATTCTGAAAGCATGGCGGGTTTGAATCAGCCGTTCAAGTATGTTCAGCCGGCTGTGTACCGGAAGCATTGATGGAATGAGGTGACGAATCAAGAGAGTGACGAGGTGATGAGGATGAAAAGATGATACACACTGTCGGAGTAGCGCAAATGAAGGTAACGAGAGAGAGAAGCGATATACTGATCACACATGCACTGGGGAGTTGTCTGGGTATTGCGGTTTATGATCCCGAAGCATGTGTGGGCGGTTTGCTTCATGTCATGCTGCCGTTGTCGACCATTGATCAGGAAAAAGCTGGGAAGAATCCGGCGATGTTTGTCGATACAGGAGTGCCGAAATTATTTATGGAATGTTACAAGCTGGGAGCTCAGAAAAAAAGGTTGATGGTAAAAGTGGCGGGCGGCGCCTGCGTGCAAGCCAGGACTCAAAACGATTATTTTCAGATCGGAAAACGCAATTTTATTATACTCAGGAAATTATTCTGGAAAAACGGGGTAGTAATGAAGAACCATGACGTCGGCGGCAATATATCCAGGACGATGTCGTTGGATATGCGTGCCGGCGAAGTGCTTATAAAGGCTAAGGGCGAAGTAAAAAAATTGTGAGGTAAAGCAAGGAAGTGTGAAGATGTCTTTAAATCTGTTGATTGTTGATGACAGCGCCGTAATGCGGTCGATCATTAAAAAGACGCTCAAGCTTTGCGGATTACCCATAGGGGAAATTCATGAAGCGAGCAACGGCGCAGAAGGCTTGGAAGTATTGAATGAAAACTGGATAGACCTGGCGATGATCGACATCAATATGCCGATAATGAATGGCGAGGTGATGATTGATAAGGTCAGAGAAATCCCTGAACTGAGGGACCTGGCGATCATTGTCGTATCGACTGAGAGCAGCGAAACCCGTATCCAGATGTTGGAGAAGAAGGGGGCGGAATTTATCCACAAACCCTTCACGCCCGAGATAGTACGATCAACCATAATAGAAATCACGGGGGTTGAAGATGAACAACAAATTGAAGAGGGAGCTTTTGAGGGCATCGGTCCTGACTTTTGAGCAGGTGGCATTTATGCTGGTGAATCAGGATATTGAGGAGAACGGCGAGGAAAAGCCTGCGAAAGCGGACGCTGCAGTGGAGGTTGATTTTAATGGACCGTTCGGCGGCAATTTGCAGATCACGGTGATGGGCGGGGTATTGCCTGAGTTGGCGGCAAATATGCTGGGTGAAGAGGAGCCGCCGGTAAAACAACGGCAACTGGACGCTTTAGGGGAAGTTGCCAACATAATTTGCGGCAATATGCTGCCGGGTATTGCGGGTTCGACAGAGGTTTTCCACGTGGATGCTCCTCGTATAATAGATGCCGGTGAAGCCCGGAAGGAAACGGATACTGGTTTTTCAGCTTTCGTCAGTTTGGGAATTGAGTCCGGCAGGGCTGAGGTTTTTCTCCGAATAGACGAGAATGCCGCCTCTTTTTTGAAGGAGGCTGAAAAGTGATAAAGGTGTTGATTGTCGATGATTCCGCAATCGTTCGAAAAGTCCTGACCGATAAACTTTCGAAATATTCCGATATAGAAGTAGTCGGAAGCGCGGTGGACCCTTATGTGGCGCGGGACAAAATACTGCGGTTGAAACCTGACGTAATAACTTTGGATGTCGAAATGCCGCGAATGGACGGATTGTCTTTCCTGACGAAATTGATGAAGCATTACCCGCTGCCGGTCGTGATCGTCAGTTCTCTGACTCCAGAGAACAGCGAAACTGCGATTAGGGCGTTGGAATTAGGTGCAATCGATGTAATCAGTAAACCCGGCTCAACGTTTTCGACTCCTGATGTCGATAAGCGTCTGATTCGGGTGATCCGAACGGCAGCCGCATCCAAGGTGAAAAAAAGAACTGATAATGATGATATTGACCGACAAACAATAATGCAAAGATCAGATTTAAACATTAAAACGACACACAAAATAGTAGCGATCGGGGCATCAACCGGCGGAACTAATGCTGTAGAGCATGTTCTGTGCAAGTTACCCGTAAATTTTCCGGGAATACTGATCGTTCAACATATGCCGGAATATTTTACCAAATCATTCGCGGAACGTTTAAACGCAAGGTCGCAAATGGAGGTGCATGAGGCGCGGGACAATGAGCCTGTGGTGCCGGGAACAGCTCTTGTGGCGCCGGGGAATAAACATATGTTGTTGCAGAGAAGCGGGACCCTGTACTACATCCGAATAAAAGACGGGCCGCCGGTTCATCATCAGAAACCTTCAGTAGACGTTCTATTTCAATCCGTGGCTAAAAATGCCGGACGTAATGCCGTGGGCGTAATTTTAACCGGTATGGGCGCCGACGGCGCCAAGGGATTGCTGGAAATGCGACAAACGGGAGCTTATACGCTTGCACAGGATGAGCAGACATGCGTCGTTTTCGGTATGCCGAAAGAGGCGATAAAACTAAAAGCCGTCGATAAAGTGGTACCTTTACAGAATGTTTCTGGGACGGTCATTGATTATCTCAGCACAGAAACCGCCGCAGCATGATGCCTTGAAAAATTGGAAGACCTTTCAAGCCGAAGCGAAGGAATATCTCCGAAAATGTGAAAATCTTTAATCTTACCTCAAACAGCAAAGTCTACACCTCCAATGCTTATCTGATTCTCGGTTCCTGGAATGCTTTGGCAGACGTGAATACTCTTATTGACGTGGGCAGAGACGTCTCTGTGATCGAACGGATCAAGGAAATCAACACCGGGGTCGCCAAAAAAAAAGTGGCTCAGGTCGTCCTTACTCACAGTCATTTCGATCATGTCGGAGCGCTGAAGCTGATAAAAAAGGAATATTCGCCTGCTGTTTACGCTTTTTCCGAATCTCTGGATGGGGTAGACCACATTCTTAAAGATGGAGATAATCTGAAAATCGGAGACAGAAACTTCGAAGTCATTCATACGCCCGGTCACAGTTGCGATTCCATCTGTCTTTACTGCGAAGAAGATGGGGCGGTTTTTGCCGGGGATACTCCTTTAATAATCAATTCCTGCGGAGGGACCTACGAACGGCCGTTTGTGGATGCATTGAAGAAACTGTCCAGAAGAAGCATAAAAGTGATATACTTCGGACATGGCCCTCCTTTGTTGAAGAATTGTAATGCCCGCCTGAAAAGTTCGTTGCAAAATATCAAAACGTTGCAGGACTGAGCTGTCCGGGGAAACAGTCCCGACGCCTTTTCACGACTGAATTGGATATCATGATATTCTTTCCCGGCATTGATCAAAAATGGGTCTTTTGGGCTTGCAACTCGACAGAATCTCCCATCATTTTGTTTCGATTTCGATCCCGATTGCGATACAGACCCCGATTACTGAAACAAACCGTCAAAAGTTCTGAAAGAAGCGTAACCCCGGTTTGATCAGTCTCGCTTTCTTATGCATATGAAGCGGCAAGAATCAAAGCTGCTGCATAATCCAGAAAGGACTCGACCAGGCTCTGTTTCCGTCGGCAAGCTCACATCTGATATAGAAATAATCTCCCGGTCCTGCTTTTTCGGTTACAAAAGAAAATCGCACTAATCCTTCGCTTCCTCGTTCATACAAAAATTCTTTTCCGTTTTTTATCAATCTGACGAAACTGATGCGTTCCGGCGCCAGCGCTGCGCCGGCAATATTCAGTTTTTCGCCGTCCAGACTGATTTCGGAACCCATAGGCAAACCCTCGGCTTCAGCATATAAAAAAACCCGCGGACCGCTCGTTCCGTAGACGTTTTTTTTCAACAAGGCAGACCAGACGCCCTCTCGCGTGATCGATTCAGCCCAAATGCCGGCGGTTCCGTTCCAGGGAGAAAAAGGGTCTCCCATACCGGGATGCCCGTTATGCGTGTCGCCTGAAGCCAAAATGCCCATTTTGCGTCCTTTGTTTAATGCATCGGTGACGAAGGAGCCCCGGACGGGTTTATGGAGCATGCCCTCGCAGCCGTAAAATTCCGAATTGCCGTGTATAGAGGAAATTTCCACCAGGGGTTCGTATTGCGGATCGTGATAAGACCAGTCAGCGGCAATGGGCCCGCCTCCGGGATGATGAGATATCGTTATCGCTTTTCCTTGAGGAAGGGCATCCCATAATTCTTCAGGAGAATCATACTTTGGGTCGTCAGAAGAGAATATCCGTGAGGGCCGAGACAGAAAAAGGACATGTTTGTGCCCGTATTTCCAGCTTGTCCATTCATAGGCGGGAAAACAGACGAAACGGCCCGGTTCATGAAATTTTTCTACTGTATCCAATATACGGTTCCAATATTTAGGAGAAGAAGCCAGCCGTCTGACTCCGAAAGCATCATGATCGGTCAGAGCGGTTACGTCCAGTCCCGCTGCGTCACGCGCGTAGCGGAAATAATCTTCAGGAATGCCCGTTCCATCGCTGAAATTCGAATGTCCATGAATATCCGCCCAGAGGACTTGACGATTCCCGTAATCATTTGTAATCAAAACAGGATTGGACCTTCCCTTTAAATCTCCCTTTTCCGATTTCATATCAACTCTGTAAATTCCGGGCGACTTAAACTTCAGGCTTACGGCAGTCGCACCACGGTCTTCCGAAGTTAGGATGCATCCTTCCGGCAAATATTTTTCCGGCGGTTGCCAGGTAAAATTTATTCTTCCTTCAAAGTTTTCCGCCAAATTGTGTCTGCGGTCCAGCGCAGAAACATGAAGTTTTACCGGTCGGTCAGGGGATGCCATGACGGGGAGGGCAGAATAAATAAACGCCGGCGGACCCGGCGCCACTTTAACGCTGGGCTGTTCCTTTATCTCCTTGAACTTCTCATCGCCGTCGGCATCCACTTTTATAACGAATTCAGATTCCCGTTCAGCGAATTTATCCGCAGTTGCCGCAGCATTGGGATGTCGTCCCTCGGACGTGTCTCCATATACTATGACGGCTTTGTCTCCTGAATGTAATGTTCCCTCTTGCAAGCGAAAGGCTATCCAGTTGAACTGCCCGGTTTGCACGTCAAAATTCACATTTTCCCTGTCACAGGATATCGTCGTATATCCCGGATATTCCATATAAATGTTCTGCGGTGCAGACCAGCCCCAGAACGGAGAAACCTGCAATACGATCCCTCCGCCGGTCATTATGCCTCCCTCTCCTGTCGTAAATTCAATCCGCCATGTACCGCGTTCTGAAATCGAGACATCCTGTTCACCAGAAATAAGTCTGGCCTGGCCTTCGCCGTCCGCCGGACCCGGGCTTCCCTCTTCTTTGGTTATCCGATCTTTCGTATCCTCGTTTCCCAGGACTCCGCACGCTGCGATCATAAACAGAAAGACCGGCAATGCAGCGAACGCAACTATGAATAAAAGGGCGGGCCGCCTGCCTTTATTGCTTTTTTTTAAAGCGTTAAGTCGATACTTCATTCCATTCGCCATACTCTGAGCGCTAAAAGCTGTAAAGGAAAAAGTATTTTAAACGATGCGCGAAACCGAAATCAAGCGATCTCACAAACAGCGAGGCATTCATATCGCTGCCTGCCAGGAGGTAGCTTTTTCCCTGATGTTTCATGAAAGCCATGTCATGAATGATTATATAAGATGCGGTAATTGGGATACCTTTATTCAAGGGACGCCACGTAACGCCCGAATCGATGCTGTAATAGACGCCGTCGTAAACCGTCCCCATGAACATCAGACCCTTCTCTGCCATTATGGCTATGCAGCGGGGATGCGATTCGGCGGGTAAGCCGTCGCCGACAAGATGCCAGCTTTCTCCGGCGTCCGTGCTTCGAAAAAGTTCCGTGCGCCGCTGGAAACCTCTTACCAGACAGTATAAGCGTTCTGCGGTTGAAGGATCGACTTTTATGGTAAGGACAAACGGATTCTCCAATGGTATGCCGCTTTCAATTCTTTTCCAGCTCCCGCCGCCGTCGGTCGTTTTATACATTCCTTTGAGCGTCGTGCAATATAATGTCTCAGGATTTCCCTGAACCGCTTCGATGCTTTGTATTCTTAAATTTTCCAGTCCGTCGTTGACCGCCGACCAGCTCATTCCTGAATCAGTCGAACGATAAACCCCGTTCGCGACCGTACCAGCGTAATACGTGACGGGTTCCCCATTCGTGATGCATAAATCCCTTACGTCAGGCTCAGGCAACCCGTTATTGCGCTGCTCCCAGGTCCGGCCGCCGTCCGCGCTGTAGAAAACGCCTCCGTCCGCGGTCTCGGGGTCCTTGAAAAAAGAAGCCATTACGCAATCAGCATCCGAAGGACATACGGCTATCGCTGTGGATGTATAACCCTTCGGCGCTCCTCCCTCTACTCTATTCCACGTCTGCTCCTCGTAATCCATGTAAAATAATCCCCCGATGCCGCATTTTTCCGGGTGCAGTCCGGCAAATATCCGGCCGTCAGGAAATACCTCCAATGCGTAAATCGTGTGACCCTCAGGAATAGGAAAAGAAAGCCACTGCTCTGTCGGAATTATTTCCGGATGCAGTCTGAATAAAATAAATAAAAAAGATGCCGCCAATAACAATCCTAATAAAACATATCCTGCTGCTTTCACCGCTGTGCCCCCGACATGATGGAATGAAAATTTAGTCTACGCTTAACGACTGCCGCTGACAGAAGATAAGCTTAATCTCATCCATAATAAAACTTTCCCGCCCGCGAACTCAAATATTTTTGCGTTTGCCGAATTTTATTGAGCGCGGGCTCCGCCGGTTAAAGTCCGCCAATGGATGTATCGTTTAAAAGGACTTTGCGGGCATGCGCCGGCGTTGTGAAAAAGTTTAATGCAGGAAAAAGTCTAATGCAAGATATGGAACGGCTGACGACCGTCAGTCATCAGAATATCGAAAAACTACGCTTATAAAAGGCTGTTAAAAAGCGAAGCGCAACAGGATGGTTCCGCTTTCCGATAATTCACCCGAATACAGGTAATCAGACCTGAAGGAGCGCTTAATGGAAACAAAATGGCTGTTTCCCAGAGCAATCCCGGTCTCCGAGGCCGACCGGTCCTTCTCTTGCCTTATCCGTACGCCTTTTTTCAACTCGATGATCCGGGAATCGCCTGAGCGTCCGATCAGAAAAGTCCGCCCGTCATCCCGTATGAAAAAGAAATTTCCCGAATTTTCCAGATAAAATTTTCCGTTGGCGGGAAAAATGAAATCTCCGTCGCTGTCATTCAGGCGTACGAATGCACGAGAAGTCTCAGGAGACGAAGGGTAAACCAGTATCAAACGGTCAATTCCGGCGTTTCCCGCATAAATGGACGGATGAATCAGAATAATGACTCCCATTGAGAGGTACAACAGACAAACCAGGCGCATTGTGTTCAAAATTTGCACATCCCCTTGCTGAAATTAACTTTTTCGTGTTCAATCCACGGATTATCTCCAATCCCCATGTTAAGAATCGGGACAGCAAATGCAAATTTCAGAAGAGAAAACAAGAAATGAAGACGGGAATTTCGGGTTCTGGATGTCTTCCGGCTTTTTTTTCGGCAGGATTCTGAACTTTTTTGTGCCTTTTTCTTTTGGCCTGATAATTTTTTTAGCTCGTCAGACTTTTACGGATTCGCGGTTGACTTTATAGACCAATTTCTTCATCAGATATGCGGCTTTTTCATGTGAAATTTCGCCGGAGACTAATCTATACATGATCCTGGAGGATTCTTTTTTTCTTTTTCTGTCTTTGCCCAATTCGTTGATCCTGCCGAAAAAGGAAGTCATGAAATTTTGAAGAGCTTTTTGTTCTTTTCCGGTCGCTCTCTTTTCCGCCTGATGTTTTTGCAATTTTACGCGGGCAATGGCGTCCCTGATTTGCTGAATCATTTCAGGAGAATCATTTTCGGGTTCGTTTAAAGCTTTTTTTAAAGCAGCCAAAGCCAAGGGCGCGTCCAGAATGCCGTATTCTTCATATCGGCTCAGCTTCTCGACAGCGCTCCTGCGAATTTCTTCATCCTCTGCATTCAACTGTTTGGTGATATTTTTCACTTTTTCAAGGGAAATCCAGCGAAGGGCAAAATCAAAACCGGTTTTTTTAATGTTCTGGAGTCCCATGATCCTGATATGGAACCCTGGAGGAGACTTTTCGACTATCTCTTTTACGACGGCATCTCCTGGAATGGCGAAATCTGAAATAAAAATAAGCGTGTCTAAAAACAATGTTTTGAGCAGTTTCCTGTAGCCGGCGTTGAGTTGATCGAGTGATTTTTCAGGGACGGAACCGGCGCTTTTCTGTGAAGCATCATTGTGTTGCAGTTTTTCATCTGCTTCATTTCGGAAACGGTTGATCAGAGAAAAAATTTTCAGATCGTGAGTTATCGTTTCATGGATTTTATCAGCATGTTCTGATGATCCGGGGATGCCGTGCAATGCGGACAGGAATTGCGATTTATTCAAAATTACAGAGTCCGGAGAGTCCAGGAACGCTAAAACCGCCGGAATTTCCGTTTCGGGGACTTTCAGGCCTTTCAGCATATTTTCAAGTTTTATTTTAACGGAATCGAGGCTTCTGCCATCGATTTTCATTTCTGCCGGCTTCTCTTCAAGCTTTTGGTGAATTTTTTGCCGGAGTTCCCTGTTTGAGAGTCCGGCGTAATCGGAATCGTCGAAGAGATTTTCCCGGCGTAATCTTTTTTTCAATTCAAGCTCGACATACCCCTTCATTCCATTCAGGTTCGTACCGATGAAAAAATGTTTATGGGCCGGAAAATCATTGACGATAATTTCTGCGAAGTCTTTGGAGCGTTCGATTCGGTCATAACGATTGTTGATGACGGTTACGATCCATGTGCCGGGATTCTCGACGGGATCATGCCTGTCAATGCCCACGGCCCGTCGATTCGCCAGACAACTGAGACGGTCGTTCGCCGCCATGCCGTTGATGAACTCAAGCCGGCGATCCGCGTATTCCACAAAATAACTTTTCAATACTCCTATATCAGGAACGATTTTATCAGCTATTTCCTTCATGGCGAATGCTCTGTCCGCTTCCAGATAATCCAAGGTTTTAAGCGCCAGGGCAACATTATTGGAATTGACCCGGTAGGGAAACCTCGCCAGAACGTCGTCGGGGATTAAATCCGATTCCTTCCAATCGACATCGTAAAAGTCTGTGCCTTTATGCCGGGAACTCTCTTCCAGAATAGGCCGCATAACGTTCTCGGCAGTGAACAGTTTTGAGCGGCGCGGGATGAACTCGGTCATGACGCGGGCTACATCGATGCCGGCCGGGCCCTGTATGTTCTCGTGATCGGGATGAGTATTGGTCAATAAAGCTGCATCATCTTTACCCCAGTCATGCTGGATTATGTCGGCGAATTCCGGATTCAAAGCCATACATTCCCAAACCATAACCTCGCTGTTCAAATCTGCAGCCGTCTGAGTCATTCTATGCTGTTCCCAAATGGTCGCCCTGTCTCCCGGACGGTACAGCAGTATCTCCTCTAAATTCTGTCCGGGGCCTGCATGCAGCATGCACGTCTCGCTGCCCGTAGTCTTGGCGAAAACATCATATCCCAGCGCATTAAATAACGCCGCCTGCTTTCTCGTCGTTCCCGACTTGCCGCGGGTCCCCCATATCCCTGTTTTAAAACCTATTTTTTTCGACGCACGATTTACCCTGTATTGTCTCACGGCCATCTTGATTAAAAAATAACCCACCAGCAGCAATACAAAAACAGTCAGATGCCTTATGGTGTTTTCTGAAAAATCAAAAATGTAATTGCGGATACTTTCCAATGCCTGAAGAAAATATTCATAAACACTTAAGTCGCCGTTCATTGCCTGCTTTACCCAGTCGAAAAAAGAGAGGAAAATGTTGTTATCGATACCCGGAGCAAGCCGAGTTAATTATTGAAATATTTAATCCATGGGCAAATGTCAACGCCCTTTTCGGGTTTTATGCATTGATCGAGGTTACTGTTTATCCTGCTCCTTTTTCAACGCTTCAACCAAATGGCGCACTTTTGCGGTTTTTGTCGTTTCCGGACTGTTCTGGACATACTTTTCAAGATAATAAACCGCTTTTGCCGCATCCCCGGCGCTGTTAAGATAAATAACGCCCAGATTGTAGAGGGCCTGTGAATAATACCGGTCGATTTCCAGGACCTTCTCGTAATGCCCGATGGCTTCTCGCCATTCACCCTTATGATAAAAGGCATTCCCGAGATTATAGTATCCTTCCGGCTTCCCCGGATTCGCTTCGACTGCCGCCCTGGCCTCCCTTATCGCGTCATCAAAACGGCCTTTTTTAACATAATAAACGGAAAGATTGTTGTGAGCCGCATAAGAAGTCCTGTCATCATCAAGATGCCGCTCCATTTCATTGATCAAAGCATCGTATTTTCCGCCTTCTCGCGCCTCAATTTCGTCTATCCTTCTAACGATATTTCCGTCCAGCGGGTCAAGTTCCAGGGCTCTCTGCCAGGCCCGTTTCGCCTCTTCGTATTTTTCCTGTTCTTCCAGGACGACGGCCAGGTTCTTCCAGGAACGTATTTCATATTTATTGAATTCAACGGCTTTTTCATATTCTCAGAAATCGTTAAAATAGGGTCAAAATCAGCCCAAATTTTTGGACAATCCAATT
>CAZUFC010000085.1:0-38480 GCA_964619725.1 uncultured bacterium
TTGGAATACTTGGAAAAATTTTTCTCCAAAATCCTGCACAGCGGAAAAAGCTCTTAACAGGGTTGACATTAAAATTTTAAAAAAATAGGTTACTATCTCAGGATTATCTCCCTGATCGATTTTGTCGGGATGCTGATTATGAATCTTTTACGTCTTCGGAACTTTTACTTTTTGCTTCCTCTTTTGTTATCGTCATTCGCTCGTGAAACCGGGCGGAAAGGATCAGCTTGTGGCGGACGACAGTCTCAGATTATGCCCCTTCTGTCATAGCGTTTTAAACGAAGAAGACGCGGTTTGCCGAAATTGCGGCCGCCGGGTTGACGAAGACCGCAGTGATCCCGGGCGGAATGATCAAAATGATTTTGACGGTTTTGACGATTTTGAAGAATACGAGCAAACGATGCGAATGAGCCGAGATGACGTTGAAAAAGCGCTGCAATCCCCCGAATCGGTCTTTTTCAGGAAAAAACCGTATGCGGATGATAAAAAATTCCAAAAAGATAAAGCAGAATCATACGAAGATGTAAAGGATGAAGATAACGCATCCGTAGCGGAAGAGGAAATTCATCCTCATGATTCCAAAAAAACGTCGGAAGAGCCCTATGAACAGACAGATAGAGCGGAAACGGAAGAATCCGGAGCGGCTGATCAAAGGCCCACGGAAGAAAATGGAGACGGCGGAACCGACGTCCCACAGGATGATCCTCAATTCCGAAAACCCGCCTTCACTGAAGCGCAGGAGAAAAGACTCTCTGCCCTGAAAAAAGCGGCGCTGTTGCACTACCGCAGAAAGGAATGGAAGAAGGCGGTTTTGCTCTGGTCTGAAGCCTTGCAATTGAGTCCCGCAGAGACGGAAATCAGGGAATTGCTGCGGGATGCTCGTCAAAAACTGAACAGGAAAAGGACCTTTTCAGGCATCATAGTCGTTTTTGTAATTCTTGCAGCAAGTGCAGCGGCTTTTATCATTTCAAAGCCTTCAAAAGAGGGTTCGCCGGCCATACCCATCGACATTCCTGCCTCCCCGACACCCGAAATTAACACTGAAAATCAAATCCTATCCGCTTCCCCACCTCCTGCAGCGGTCAAGCCTTCACCCTTTATCGAAGGCAATACCGCCACCCAGGTTCCGGTTCCGGCGATTCAGACATCTTTGCCGCAACCACTGGAATCCAAAACGCCGCGCCCTGTTCCCACATCCCTGCCGGTCCCTACGAAACTCTCCTCACCCGATATAAAACAAACGGAAATGTCGTCGTCTGATAAACGGATCAACGATATGCTGGAACTTGCCGAAGAGTATATCGAAAAAAACTATCTGATGACTCCTGCCGATACAAATGCTTACCGGATTTTTACGGAAATCCTGGAAATGTCTCCTGATAATCCTGATGCCCTGGAAGGCATCGCTAGACTGGCCAAAAAATATAAACTTCTCGGCGATTACTGGTTCCGAAAAGGAGAATATTCCAAAGCTGAAATTCTATATAATCGGATTCTGAAAATCGAACCTGCAGACCATATCGACCAATATGCTGCATACGCCGAGCAGCAGATTCAGCAATGCAGAGAATTCATTGAGGGAATAAAAAGCCGCGAAGACCTGGTTGAGAATCTCATTTCAAGAGCTAAAGACAGAAATGCGATACATGATTTCAAGACGGCCTTCGAATTGCTTTCGCAAGCTCAGTCCATCGATCCGGAAAATTTCCTCGTCAACAAGCTTATGGAAAGATACAGGGTTCAGGCCAAAGCTCTGCAAAGGTCCGAAGCGCCTTTTTATTCTCTGGGCTTCACAGGTTCAACGGTTTTCCTTTACGATGAAAACTCTGAATCAGGACTCGAATTCCCTGACGGCATCAGGGTCAGGAAACTTCACCCCCAAAGTCCTGCAGCTCAATCAGGCTTAAAACATCGAGACGTCATTGTCCGTATAAACGACGATCTGGCTCTGACAGTTGAGCGCTTTAAACAACTTTTGTCCGCAGAACCCGTCCTCCTGACCGTCAAACGTAACGGCGCCTCTCTCCGTCTCGATCTCAAACCTGCAGATTACAAAGATAAAATGGAAAAATATTTATCGCAATATGCAGAGAATTTCTCAATCCTGGCGGAACAGAGAACAGGCGACAGAAAAAAAGCCCTGCAATGGTTCAGAGAACACAAAGAATCTGAAGTCATTCCGCTTCTATGCAGAATTTACGTGAGAAATTCAAGCTGGTTATGGACTAAATCCCTGATGTCGGCCCTGAATGATTTCGACGCAGCAACCGTTCTTTTTTATGCCCTCGATATGCTTGTGCAACAGCAATTAGAGCAGAAAGAAAAAGAACAGTTGATCAAACTCATTGAAAAAACAGACCGTCGTTCTTCGTCGGGCGAATTGCCGGCTCAAATCAAATCCCTGTTCAAAACCAGGACGCTGAATACCGACGACGCCGTTCATCTTATTGGTATTTTACGCGAACACAAACGGGTTGAAGCCTTGAGCTGGTTGAAAAGAGTTCTGCAAAACAAAAAACAGCCTCTTCCTGTAAGATTCGCCGCAGCCTTAACACTTCACGAAATAGGCGGCGCCGCAGAAACCGCCTTTCTCAACGATTACGTCAATGAGCCGGGTATCTCCCGGCAGTTATCCGAAAAAATTAAACAGATACTCGATTAATTCATGTAAAAGAATATGTCAGTTCGATACTCATTAATATTTATCCCCCTGGTTGTCCTTTTATTTGTTCCCTCAGCAAAAGGAACCGAACTCCCTCCTTACGTTGACCATACACTGGTTCTCTCTGCTGAAGATAATCCACACTTCGCCAAAACCGATCTGGTCGTCAGGCCGAATGCCGTTTTAATTATAGAACCGGGGGTCCTGGTTTATTTTCTGCCCACCCGGGACCGATATCCCATCTGGAAAGTGTTCGGTTCGCTTGAAATTCTCGGCCAGCCTGACAAGCAAGCCGTTTTCCGGCGGTCCGACATCAAACCCGACAGCGCCTACTGGCCTGAAATAATCATTATAGGATCGTCCGTTCATCAAGAAACCAATCCAACGCTCATCCGCTTCGCTGAATTCGAGGGATTCAGATCGGTGACGCTGCTGAATTCGGCCGGAACCCTTTTTAAAGTCCAATTCAAGCTCGGCGTCGAAGGACTCAGAATAATCAACTCTCCAAAAACGCAGCTTTTCGATTGCTCCTTTAAACAGATGAAACATTATGGAATTTACGCCTCTTTTTCAGAAACAGTCAGCATTTCCGACTGCAGTTTCAGCGATTCACAGGGCGGGATTGAATTCAATAATATCGACGATTTCTTCGTCCTGAAGTCATCATTTTCAGCGCTTAAAACCGCTCTTTCTTCCCGCTCCTCCGAAGGTTCAATCCAAAATTCGGATTTTGAAAACAACTGGGTCGCAACAGAAGTTTATGGAATTTCTCCCCTCAATGTAACCGAAAGTAAGTTCACCGATAATCTTCATGGAATATATTCGTTTTTGGAACATATCCGGCTCAGGGAAAATTCCTTCTCACAGAACCTCATTTCAGCCGTCACGCTTGTCAACGGCTCATCTGCCGTAACGGAAAGAAATGTTTTCAATCGCAACACCACTGCCCTGACCATTCGTAACGAACCGCCGGCTACAATTAAAAACAATGATTTCCTCAATAATATCATTGATGTTCGTGCCGATCTCTCAGGAGAACTGACTTTCATTTCCAACTGGTGGGGAGCGCCGCAACGCTCCATTCGCAAACTGCTGTCGGGTGATGTGAAATTAACGGTCGAAGAGCCGGCGCTGAAACCGAACGTAATGAAGGGAGAGGATTAATATGAACAGGTGGGAATTGATAAAGAAATTTCCTGCGCCCGTCGATCTCATTAAATCAGGATGGTATTCGGATAAATATTTTATACGTGCCGCGGAGATAGTGCGCCGGGATGAAAACCGTTCCTCAACCACCATGCAGGTTTTTTGCAAGAAACAGGGCATCCTGTGCGGCATAAATGAAGCGCTGGCCATAATTCGTTTCTGCGTGCCGGAATATGAAAAATTAAAGATATCCTGTCTGGACGACGGCGATGAAATAAAACCCTGGGAAACAGTGATGACCATCGAAGGCGAATACGGTTTGTTCGCTGCCCTGGAAACCGTTTTGCTCGGCGTCATAGCACGCGGAACTTCAACCGCTTCCAGCGTCAAAAAAACCGTTGAAGCCGCCGCCGGCAAACCGGTCCTCTTTTTTGCCGCTCGATTCGATCACTACGCCGTCCAGGCTCAAGACGGATACGCAGCAAAAATCGGCGGCGCCGCCGCCATATCTACGGATGCAGGCGCGCTTTTTTGGGACGAAGAAGGAGCAGGCACCATTCCCCATGGATTGATTGCCGCTTACGAAGGCGATACCGTCCTGGCGGCCCAAAAATTCGACCGGTACATCGACGAAGACGTGGATAGAATCGTTCTCGTGGATTGGGATAATGACTGCATCAACACGTCTCTTAAAACCGCAGAAAAACTGAAAAATCGTTTGTGGGGTGTCCGTTTCGACACATCTGAAAGAATCCGCGATAAATCCGTCGTACCGGTCGGCAAAGATTCCCTCGGCGTATGCCCTGAACTCGTCTTTAAAGCCAGAAAAATCTTCGATGATGCTGGATACAAAGAACTCAAAATAGTCGTCTCAGGTGGATTCGATGAAGAAAAAATAAAATTATTCGAAAAACTGAACGTTCCTGTTGATGCATACGGCGTCGGCTCTTCGCTGTTGAAAGAAAAAATTGATTTCACCGCCGACGTGGTTCTCAGAAACGGCAAACACTGCGCTAAAGTCGGACGCAGATTCCGACCGAATCCCAGGATGAATCAGATTTCATGGAATGAATTTCGCGATTAAAAATACTTACATTCAGTGGACGGACCTTTTGACGTTCTTACTTCTGAAACGGTTGTTTTCGGCGTGACATGCTCTTCTTTTCCTTAACTTGACAAGCAAAACTTGATTGAGATAAGTGATTAAGAGAGGAGCGGTTATGCTTTCCTTGCTTTGAAATAGTCCAAAGATAGGAGGTGTGTTACAGTTTGTTGTGTTGTTCGACCAGAGTCGGCGCACTGAATTGCAACGATAATTTGAGGTCGTATTTGAATAATTTGAAATCTTTACAAAAAGGAGTTTGTTTGAATGGGTCGAAAGGAAAAAATTTTCAGTAAGTTTACCGTTATTTCATTGTTCCTGTTTCTGGTTTGCGGCGTCTGTTTCGCCGTTAATCCGGTACCGGGGACCTATAATCCCGAAACCTTGTCCTTCTATAACGGGGCTCCAATGCCGAATTTCATTGAAGAACCAGCGGAGTTGGGGAAACACCCTTCAAAGGGCACCAATGATTACATAGTCATTATGATGCATGCCAATGACGAACCCGCGACTTTCACCGCGAACGATTTCGATGAATTGCTTTTTTCTGTGGGGTCCGTTCCGACAGGCAGCTTTCGGGAATTTTACCTGGAAGTTTCCTATGGACAGTTTGAACCTGTAGGCGACATTTACGGCTGGTACATGGCCGATCACGAGTATAACTATTATACGGAAGGCAATTACGGCTTCGACGGCGGCGCCCGTGAATTCGTTCATGAAGCGATCGATAAGGCGGAGGCTGACGGAGTGAATTTTGCCGATTATGATAACGACAACGACGGCGAAGTAGATGGAGTGATCATTATCCACCAGGGTAAAGGCGGCGAAGGGGGAGACCCGAATGATTTCTGGTCCCATCGCGGTTGGTGTGATCGTGAATATGACGGGGTAATAATCCAGAATTACTCGATAAATCCTGAACTTCAGACTCCGACTCAGATGGAATCCATCGGCGTTTTCTGTCATGAATTCGGTCACCAATTGGGACTTCCGGACCTCTATGACACAGACTATTCCGGAGACGACAACTGCGGAAAATGGGGCTTGATGGACAGCGGCTCCTACAATAGAGGAGGAACCCAGACCAATCCCGCAGGTTCTGTTCCGGCTCATCTGATGGGCTGGTGCCGCGCTCAACTGGGTTGGGTAACGCCCGTCGAAATTACCGGCCAGGGAGCGATCACAGAATGTAATCCGATTCAAGAAACGAACGATACTTCCATTTATAAAATTACTTTCGCACATACTCCCGATGAATATTTCCTCCTCGAAAACAGGTGGAACGATGCTGATTGCATGTTCGATAAACGGGGCAGCGCCTATTCTTCAGGCATCATCATATCGCATTGCTATGACAACGGCAGTTCAAGCTCCGAATATCGCTATTGCAAGCTGGTCGACAGCAGCCCCGACATCAACGGATACCGGGATTCCCCCTATTATCAAGGAAAACAACTGACGCTCAATACTGATCCAAACAGCGACGGCTATTTCCATGAAACCGGCATCATTGTCCATGACTTCTCTCCAAGCGGCGCCTGCATGTCCTTCAGCGTTATGTTGAAACCGGTCATCTGGTTCGATGAACTCGTCTCGTTCACCGAAACAGGCGTTGAAAATGAATACGAGTTGATTATTTCCCTGCAGAATATCGGAAATATCGCCTTGAACAATGCAACAGCCACTATTTGTGAATCTTCCGATCAGGTCGTGATCACCAAGCAAACCGCCAGTTTCCCCAGTATCGGCTCGGAGCAGTCACAGGATAATTCCAGCGATCCCTTCAGGTATCAGGTTACGCCCACAGGCTTGAAGGGCGAACACGTCTATTTCGGCGTTACGGTAGAAGGCACGGGTTATACCAATGAAGACCTCGAATTTCTCATCCTTATCAATCCCTCGGATATACTCTTCATCGATGACGACCAGGGAAATGAATTCAGAGACGAATCGCAACTCGGCGATCCCAAAGATTACGAAACCTACTTCTACGCGGCTCTCGATTCAATCAGCGGACTGAATTACGATGTGTGGGAAAATTGCGAGGTCGGCCGATACATTGATCCTTCGAATCTCTACCAGTATAAACACGTCATCTGGAACGCCGCAGAAGTCTGGAGAAATGCTCTGGACGACACGGAAGAAGCCTTACTGGCAACCTTCCTCGATCAGGGCGGAAACCTATACCTGAACAGCCAGGAATATCTCTATCAGAGATTCAAATATCAGGGCGGCGAAGATTACAAGGAAGTTCCGGCAGGCACTTTCGCCCATGACTACCTCCACGTTACAGGCGTCGAACACGATGAATACTATTATGAAGTGCACGGCATCGACGGGAACCCCATCACCGACGGAATGGATGCCAACCTCGAAGACGTATACTCTCCTGATCCCTCTGGAGCCGGCGATTACCAATGGTGGCCCGATAACATCGCTGTCGCCGATGACGCCGAAGTCATCTTCAACAGCGGACCGCATGATTATCCGCCTCAATACGATCCCGAATACTACGATTCCACTGAAGACCTCATCCCTGAAGGTCCATGCGCCTTGATGTACCCGAAACAGGGAGGCTCTTCAATGTACAGAGTAGTCTTTACTGCATTCGGTATCGAAGGCATGCCGACTAATTGCCTGACGACTTTCCTGGAAAACGTTATCGCCTTCTTTGAAGAAGGCTCTCAGCCTGACTTCGGAACTACTATCTGGACGAACCAGGCTATGTATAATGCAGGTGATAATTTCGGATTGTATACACTCGATACGAATACATACGCTTCAACCATCCCCGTTGCTAAAGCCGTCGTCCTCGACGTCTACGGAGAATACTGGTTCCATCCCCACTGGGGACAGGACTTCCAATACGAAACCGTCTCGCTTCCTCCGGAATCATCAGAAACCGCCACCATCCTCGAATTCGTATGGCCTTCAGGCGCAGGTTCCGCTGATGGAATCATGTTCTGGGCTGCACTCCTAAATCCCGATGACTTCAGTCTCCTGGGAACCTACGGAAATTGCACTTTCGGATGGTCTGAATAACCCAGTTTTATAACTGAAAACTGAAGCCTGCCGGTTTCAAAGATTCCGGCAGGCTTTTTCTATTTCCATTTTTTCCAACTTTTTTTTTTGCTATTTCTGCCCCCAATCGTATAATGTTATCCGTGGGTTGTGTGGGGGTCTTGATGATCTGCCGCTTTTTTCAACTAAAATTATTTCTTTTATCATTTATACCATTCATAACTGGGACTAAAAGCTGATTATTCAGCCGAATACGCCTTATAAAAGTAAAAGGCCATCCTAATCTTTTTCGGCAAATGTGCGGACCATCTTTTAAATCGAGGTTGACCAATGAAACAAATTTCAAAAATTTTTTTCAAATATACTTCTGTTCTTATCATATTGATAATTGTTTTGAACTTATCTAAAGCTGATAGTGAAACCGGGACAATATCAGAGGAATTTGATTCGGAAACGCAACATCTAACATTAATGCTTGCGGAATGTATACAAACGGCGCTGGAACGAAACGACCGGGAACCGATTTCCCGGTTGGAGGTAAAAGCTGCCGAAGCAAGATTGAAACAGGCATTGTCATCATATTGGCCGCAGTTAAATTTAACGATGGCGGGGACCCGATTTGACGAAGAACCGAATTTTATTTTTCCTGCGTCCCGGATGTCATTCCTGGGTATGGATTTCGATATTCCTGAACAGGATATAAAGCTGATGGACAGAGATATATACATGGGATCATTGTCTTTGGTACACCCGCTTTACATGGGCGGTCGGCGGTCGGCGATGATTGATATGGCGCGAGTCGGTGTTTCCGTTTCTCGTGAAGAGCTTCGAAAAACCCGTTTGCAAGTGATTCATGATGTAGAACGCTGTTATTACGGAACAATTTTGTGCAAGCAATTGAAGAACCTTAGTCAGGAAACACTGGATCGCTTCAGGGCCCTGTTGAATATGACCGAACACTTCTACAAAGAGGGCTCCGGATCAGTGGACAAGACAGATTATCTCAGAATAAAAGTAATCGTTTCAGCATGCCGTTCCTTTTTAGAAGAAATGGAAGCGAATGAGGAATCAGCCCTGTCCGCTCTGGCGTTTTTTCTCGGATTCAGCGTGACCGACCCGGAAATTCATCCCGCGGACCTGGAAATACCTTTCGTCAAGACTGAAACGACATTAGATGAAAACATACAGGCGGCTTTTGCCGGGAACCCTCAATGGAATCAACTGAATTCCGCCGTAAAAGCCGCTCAGTCTCAGCTTGAAAATGAAAAGGGACGGTATCTCCCTGTTTTCGCCCTGACCGGTTCAGTCAATCGAATAGAATCTTCGTATGATGAGGGCATAACGACCGAAAAAAACAAAAATTCCTGGAATATAGGCTTAGCGTGTGAAATGCCGCTTTTTACCGGCTTCAGAATCTATAATCAGATCAAGGAAGCAAAAGCTGTCCTCGATAAGAGAAAACGCGAAAAGAAACTTCTGGAAAAAGGTTTAACCTTAAAAGTAAAACAAGCCTTTATGCAGGTTCGCAAAGCCGGGGACCAGGCAGACGCGACCCGGGAATCACTGGAGTCGGCGGTTGAAAATCGTGAATTGAATGTACGTGCCTATAACCATGATCTTGTGGAAATGGACGATGTCATTCAGGCCCAGTTGTTGGAATCTGTTATTAAAGCCCAATATTACAGGGCCCTTCACGATCATGTAATATTTCAATCCGAACTGAATACAATCACCGGAAAAAGCAGTGTTAACGAAAAGGATACAAAACAATGAAATTTTCATCTTACTTTTTTACTGCGTTCCTAACTATTGCCTGTTGTTTTTTAATCTCCTCCCCAAGCGTCAGTAAAAACAACCAGGATGAACATCCTTACAGGCTGGCCATCGGATATGACGCCTCCACCTTTTTCGAAACCGATATAAAAGATGTAAAAGCAGCTTTCGATCTGTGGGTTCGTTCAGTGGGCGAAAACGCCGGTCTGGTCACAGAAGCCTATGTCTACGATGATTTAGCCGTCATGCGCGCTGATATCATGAATGGTAAAATCGATATGATTACAGGCTCCTCCCTTAATTACCTTGAAATCTCCAGCGTCTGTGAAACCGAAATTGCCTACTGCGCGCTTCATGACGATGCAAAAACCTTAAGCTATCTGTTTGTCGTTCACGCTGATTCCGGCTACACTTCAATCGAGCAATTAGCCGACAGCAGACTCATTATCAATAAGGACGATGATATCGGGCTCTTTTACTATAATGTGCTTCTCCTGGAGCATGACCTGCCTGAAGCAAAATATTTCTTTTCACATATAATTGCTGAACAAAGTTTTTCCAGAGCGCTGACAAGCTTGTTTTTTGAAAAAGGCGATGCCTGCATTACTTCCAACGTCGTTTTTGACCTGATGAAGGAAATCAATCCCCAAATCGGAACAAGACTGAAAATAATCGCCAAATCTCCCGAATATATTCCGACTCTCGCTTTCTTCAGAAAAGGAGTGGATGAAAATATTAAAGAACTCGTCAGGAATGAACTGGGAAACTTTAAAAACACGACCGCAGGAAGACAAACGCTGATGCTCTTTAAAATTAAAAACATTCTCCCTGTCCAGGATAACGAACTCGATAACTTAAGGAAATTGAAAGCCCGTTATGAGGCTCTGAAATGAGGAAAACTGCGATACTCAAATATTTACATCTTCCCTGCGCCGGTAAACGCAATAACGCTGTCTTGCGGAATATAGTGTGCCCGGTCGCCGTTTTCTTTTTGCCGGCGATTCTCTTCCTTCAGCTTCCCACTTCAGCACAAAACCTGGAAAACGCGCATAAGACCGCCCCAAGGATGCATATAGGATTTTACATTCATTCTCTTTACCAGGCAGACCTTAAAGACGTGAAAGCCGCCACGGACCTGTGGATACTTGAAGTGGGCGAAAAAGCAGGATTAAAAACAAAAGCGTTCGTCTATAAAGACGTTCAGAGTCTAATGGATGATTTTAAGGCCGGCAATTTGGATTTGATCCAGATTTCCAGCCTTAAATTCTTAACGCTTTTCGAAGACTTCGATGTTGAGCCGGCATATGCCGGAAAAATAAACGGTAAACTCAAAAGAAATTACGCCGTCGTAATCAATAAAGACTTCAAATACAACGACCTGGCGGACCTGGAAGACGCCACGCTGGCCATCGCCGACAATGACGACATCGGCCTGCTCTACCTTAACGCCCTGCTCCTGGAAAAAAACTTGCCGGAAGCGCCCTGTTTCTTTTCCAAAATCAAAAAAATGAATTCATTCCAGAAAGCCGTCCTCTCCGTATTCTTCAAGCAATGCGATGTATGTATAACGTACGTCGATCTTTTTAACACTATGAGCGAATTGAATCCTCAGATAAAAAACAAACTCCGGATAATAGCTTCTTCCCCGCCTTTGCTGCCTATGGTCAGTTTTTATACGAAGGAGTGCGACGAAGCTGCAAAAGAGATCACATTCGATCAGGTGCGCAACCTGAGCGGCACGAGCTACGGACGCCAGATCATGGCGATATTTAAAAGTGAGGAGATCGTGAGGTTGAAAGATTCAGACCTGGATTCGCTCAGAGAAACGCTTGAGATTTATCGGCGCCATTCCGTCAACAATATTGAATAGAATTTATTGATCAAAATGTTTGTATTAAAAAAATCAGAAGCCGAAAATAAATCGGTCCGTAATCGTAAACAACGGAGGAATACGGGAATTTTCTTCCGCAGCTTCATGCTGCTGACTTCAGCCTCCTCCATCACTATACTCTTCTTTGCCTTCCTGACTATACCTCGCCAACATGACGCCATTCTTAAAAGCATCGAAGCACAGGCGGAAAGCGTTTCAGCATCCATAGCCCAGGTTTGCGGAAATGCTATAATGAGCGAAGACTATGCTTTTATTGTGGAACACAATCTTGAAGTCGTGCAGAACAGCGCTGATATTTTATATGTCATTGTGGCTCGTCATGACGGCTTCAGTCTGCTGCATACCAAAAAGGGATGGGAGCAGAAAAATCTGAATGAAGAATCCTGGGGATTCAATCTGTCTGAAGCTGACGGCGGAACTATCAGCTACAGCGATATCGCACAAGAGAAAGTCTTTGAATTTTTCATGCCGCTTGAATATTCCGGTTTCCGATGGGGCTTGCTAGTCATGGGAATTTCCCTGGACCGCCTTAATTCTGAAAAATCATTGATCTACACCAGAATGTTATATCTCAGCCTTTGCTGTCTCGGTATCGGCATGACTTTGGCCTACGTGTTCGCCCGTCGATTGACTCGCCCCATTCTTTCCCTGGTCGACGCCACCAAAAAAATTGCTCAAGGGGATATGAACGCCAAAGCTTCCGTATCTTCCGGCGATGAAATTGAAGAGCTTGCTGTTTCATTCAATAATATGACCGAAAATCTGAAAAAGACTACCGTCTCCAAAAACTACATGGACAATATTATCTCAGGCATGAACGATTTATTGATCGTCACTGATATGCAACTCAACATAAAACTCATTAATGAAGCCGTTCAAAGGATGTTGGGTTATTCAGAAGATGAACTGAAATCAAAGCCTCTCCTTACGCTTTTTAACTTTTCACCCGAATCGGACCGCAGCGCTGAAACCCTTCGCTCATTATGCAGCGAGCGACCGCAGGAAGAATTCGGCTTCAAAAACCTGGAGGCCGAGATGATTTTGAAGGACGGAAAGATAATCCCCGTCCTGGCATCCTCCACTGCTATGAAAAGTAAATCGGACGTTCACACCGGCATTATTCTGGTTGCAGTGGATATCTCAGAACGTAAGAAGGCTGAAGAGAAAATAAGAGCTTCGCTGACCGAAAAGGAAGTGCTGTTAAAAGAAATTCATCATCGAGTCAAAAACAATCTGCAGGTAATTTCCAGCTTGTTGTATCTCCAATCCAAAAATACGAAAGACCTGGAAGCTTTGAATCAGTTGCAGGAAAGCCGGCATCGCGTCAGGTCAATGGCCCTGATCCATGAAAAGCTGTATCGTTCGAAGGATCTGGTAAAAATTGACTTCAATGATTATTTGAAAAATTTGCTGAGCAGTCTGTTCAATTCGTACAAGTCGAACAAAGCCAAAATAAACCTTAAAATCGACGTGGATAACATTTTTCTTAATATACATACAGCCATACCCTGCGGCCTGATAGTCAACGAGATCGTATCCAATTCGCTAAAACATGCGTTTCCTAACGGCAATGAGGGAAATATCATGATTTCTTTGAAGCGGAAATCCTCTGAGATGATTGAACTTACTGCTGCAGACGACGGCATAGGACTGCCTGATGATATTGATGTCGAAAAATTCAATTCTCTGGGAATGAAATTGATTCACATGTTTACGGAACAATTAAGCGGAGAATTGCGTATAAACGGAAATCAAGGGGCTCAATACTGCATTGCCTTTCAGGAAAAAAATAGACGGGGGAAATAGAGAATGGGAAAAGCGAGAATACTCATAGTTGAAGACGAGATAGCCATAGCTGAGGAACTGAAAGATCGATTGATCACGGCAGGATATGAAGTTCCCGCCCGAACAGCGACGGGCGAAAAGGCCGTAGAGCTGGCTGGGGAGATAGACCCGGACCTGGTGCTGATGGATATCAATCTTGAAGGAGAAATGAACGGCATCCAGGCTGCCGAACAGATCAGATCGCGCCAGAACATCCCAATTGTATTCATAACAGCTTATTCCGATGAAGAAACTCTGCAGAGAGCCAAAATTACGGAACCGTACGGTTTCATCGTCAAGCCTTTCGACGACCGGGAATTACATATAAACGTGGAGATTTCACTTTATAAGGCTGCAATGGAACGGAAACTGCGAGAAAGAGAAGCCTGGCTCTCTACAACGCTCAGAAGCATCGGTGATGCCGTCATATCAACAGATCACAAGGCGATCGTCACTTTCATCAATCCCGTAGCGGAATCCCTGACAGGTTGGAATGCAGAAAACGCCGTCGGCATGGCATTAGATGAAATTCTTATATTGGAAGATGAAAAGACCGGCCGTAGAGTGGATAATCTGATCGAACGCATACTGCAGGAAAAACAGGTCGCTTTTTTGAAAAATCACATTCTGACATCCAGAGACGGCAGACGAATTCCCATAGACGACAGTGCTGCGCCCATAAAAAATGAAGCCGGTTCAATCTACGGAGTCGTCATAGTATTTCGTGACATTACTGAAAAACGAGCTGCGGAGAGGGCAATTGAAAAAGCGAAAAATGAACTGGAAAAACGAGTCGAACTGAGAACCCGGGAATTGACCGAAACGCTCAAAATGCTCCGCGATCAAATCACCGAAAGAAAAAAAGCCCAGGGAGAAAAAGAGCGGATACAAGCTCAACTGTTCCAATCTCAAAAAATGGAAGCGATAGGAAACCTGGCAGGCGGTATTGCTCATGATTTCAATAATGTTCTGGGCGCCATCATCGGCTATAGCGATTTATCCCTCTCAGACAAGCGGTTTCCCACTTGTCCCGCGCAAGAGGTGGAAAAAATAAAAAAAATAGCGGAAGCCGCTAAATCCCTGACATCCCAATTACTTGCCTTCAGCAGAAAACAGAACATTGAACTCGAAACCGTGAATCTGAACAGGATATTCAATGATATGGGGGGATTGCTGGACAGGCTTATCAAGGGCAATATCCGGCTGACCGCTGATCTTGAGCAAAATATATGGCCCGCCAAAGCCGACTCGGGACAATTGAAGCAGGTCATTATGAACCTGGTTATTAACGCCCGCGATGCATTGCCGGACGGAGGGGATATCCAGGTTACCACTCGTAATGCTTTCATAAGCGAAGAGGATGCCGGTCGGGAACCTCGGGCCAGACGGGGACGGCACATATGCTTGAGTATCAGGGATAACGGGTCTGGAATTGATGAAACAATGCTAGATCGCATATTCGAACCCTTTTTTACGACCAAAGAGCGAAGTAAAGGAACCGGCCTGGGCCTCTCAGTCGTTTACGGAATAGTTAAGAAACACGGCGGCTGGATCGAAGTGAAAACAAAAATAAACCAGGGAACAGTCTTCGATGTTTACCTGCCGGCCATTGAAGAACACCCGGTGAATGTTGCGTCGCAACAATAATCGACCGGTTTCTCCCCCAGGCCGCGCCAGACAGCATTATCCCGGCTTGCCCGCGTCCGCTCCGGCATGCCGAGTAAAAATGAGTTGTCAACAAGCGCTAATTAGTTTTTGTCCATAAACGGCGAATTTTCTTCAATACTGAGTCAGTCTTCGGATTTGCTCAGTCAAAGTATAAGCAATACCCCTGCTTCGCAAATCCTTACCATCCTTGTCTTAAGAAAAATTCGCCCGTTTATGGATCAAAAACCGCAGTGGCTGTCCAGCATTAAATTTTGAATCGAGATTCGAGTTTATGGACAGGCACTAATTAATAAACCAATCCATCGTACAAATATCGCCTATAACCGCACCCGAATAGGGGTCTATGAAAGCTCCCCACCACGTAAAACTCAGACCCGACATGCCGCCGGGAATGAAGGGAACGCTTATAATTTTCATGCCGAATTCAGTTTCAATCGGTAAGTTCAAATGAATGCAGGAAGGCGTTGTGGACCACGTGGGGAAAAAATAATAGGCATCACCAAACTGAAGCACGCAGTAAAGCATTACTTCCTCATCCAGTCCGGGATTGTCCAGCAGTAAATCCGTCTCTAACGAATCCCCCTCTGAAAAAGACTGTTTGTTCATTTCCAGCATAAGGCGGGGCGCATCCTCCAACTCACCGAAACCCATATAAGTGATGTAAGTCGTAATCCACATCTGATCCTCATCATCCGCATCAATTTCTCTGGCCGGTATGCCTCCGTCCTGGTCTCCGTCCTGGAGCCTCTGGATTCTCGCTAACTGCAGCGAACGCTTCCTGTATTCAAAATCTCCAGTAACTTTCCAGATGATGTCATCCGCCAGGGCATACCAGCAGTTCCAGGCGTTTTGCCACTGATTGGCGTCCGGGTCTGTAGCATATTCAGCAGGGATGTAATCCGTCATCAGAGGAGCATACTCATTCAACCATTCAGACCCCATGGACGGACTTTCATGAAAAAAAGCTTTCATGACCGCCCAGAAAGCGACTCCTCCCGACAGCGCCCACGTGTAACCGTTCAAACGTTCTTCCGGATCGTTTTCAATCCATAACTTTATTCCTTCAGCCATATCCGTCGCCGCATTCATGTATGTTTCATCATCACGATAAACTCCGTATTCATAAAGGTTCCCTACTGCCCAGGCAGTCGCATACGCGTTGATTCCAGCGAGCGGCGCTCCTTCCGAATAATCAAGCGGATGATCGATTATATGCTCAGCACAGTCATTCATATACGGCATGAACGAACTCTCCTCATAAACCTCCTCATACTTCATTCCGCATCTCAATGCCCATCCGCAGTTCCATACCCTGTACCAGACGCCTTCTTCGTCGTACGCAGGATAATTCTCCACATAGGTCCAGGCATCCTCTACATTACCCGCATAGGTTTCCGTATCGCCGTTCAACTCGCCCCACCTGCACCATACCCATATCGCCTCCTGTGTATTATCCGTCTGCACAATCTCATATGTCTCCTCAGACTCACCTTCACGCATCCCTCCAAAATGTTCATGCTCCATATCCGCAACCTGATATTCGGCCAGGTATTCCGAAATCTCTGATAACTCGGCCATATAATCCAGCATATCCATCCCGGCCCCGATCCGGGGATCATGTTCCGTCAACTTCACGGGAGGATAAACAAAGCCTCTCGTCAGGCGATCTTCGGGCACATAATTCGTCGCTGATGCTGAACCTGAAAAAATGACTGAAACTAAAAACGCCGCCGACATCACTTGGACTGATTTTTTCATCTTTCCCTCCTGCATATTTAAAATGTTTATTATACGTTGCTCAGCCTTCCTTCCATTCAATAAAAAGCGCCGGGGCTGCACTGAACGGAATCTTGATGCACTAGTGACTATGAATTAACGGGAATGATCGAACAGGGATTACAAGTTCAGCCTATCGCTTCCTCTCTTACCCGTGATTATCCCTGCAATCCGTTATTGCAGAACCTTCGTAATCGTATCCTTAAAACCCGGGCGCTCTGATCATCCCCGAATTAATGGGTTGGTTGACGCTCTGAAGGATTAAAAAACAATACTCGACCGAATTAACAATCAGCTCGCTCTTTTCCGAATCCCCTCAATCGTTGCAAGAAGACTGTTACTCTGACGGGAAAACTCTCTTTGGCGTTTTTCCCTTTTTCCTTAGAATTCCGGCATCCCTCTAACTTCAACAGGAGCAAATCAGTCGCCGGTCAGCCCCCGATAAATCGCCCCTTAAAATTAAAACTCCACCACATTGCAGGTTACGGTACGAATAACCCCTTCAACCTTCTGAACACGATTAAGCGATATTCTTCCTATGGCGGCCATGTCTTCCGCTTCCACTTCTGCTATGATGTCATATTGCCCTGTTATGGCATGTGCAAAATTCACCTGGTCTATTGATTTGAGTTCTTTCAAAACTTTCAATACATAACCGGCAGCCACCTCAATTAAAATGTAAGCTTTTGCGTTTTTCATGATATTCTCCTGCTTTCTTAAGATTTTTCTAATTTCTCTCGTATCTTACGACCATAATCAGACATTTCATTTTCTTTATATTGGACTTTCGAAGAAATTGAAAAAACCCTCTCCCCTTCTGTCCTCGGTATGATATGAACATGAAGGTGGGGAACTTCCTGCCCTGCCGACTTGCCGTGATTAATCAACAAATTGAAGCCGTCAGCGCCTGCAGCGGTTACCGCAGCCTGGGATACTCGTGCGACAGCTTCAAAAAGCGATGCCAGTTCCGGCCCTGGAATATCGGTGATTCTTTCGTAATGAGCTTTCGGAATGACCAATACATGTCCTTTCGTAAAGGGCTCAATATCCATGAAAGAGATGTTATCCTCATCTTCATAAACTTTCTCGCTCGGAATTTGACCATTGATGATCTTACAAAAAATACAATTCATGCCCATCCTCTCTTCCTCTATTCTCCTTTCATCGCTGAACCGTTCGACCTCAGCCGCCTTCCCGCAGCTCGCCGCCCTCCATTCCAGTCGTCATATCCCGGCGAAATTCATTTTACAACACTGATTGCCGGGACTTCTTCGCGAATTCGATTAGACGACGCGTTCATACATTACAGTAATGCCTATTAAAGGAAATATCAAGTTTTTTCCTTAGAATCCTTCAACCGGGGACAACTATAGATTCTTGCTTAACCACTTGTATAAGGCCGCCGGCGCTTTTTCGTTAACGCTGTATTCCGCCTTATGCGGCTTTGTTTTCCAGGGCGGTTTGTAAACGCCTAAGTGATGACCGAAAGGCGACAGGATGTCTAATGTTTGATTGGTTTTGCCCTTTTCAATGAACAGCCTGTTAAGAATTTCCGCCTGTTCCGGCGGATATATCGAATCCAATGAGCCATGAAGGATTAAAACCGGCATGTTGACTAATTCTATGAAGTTCTCCGGATCAACCTCTTTGCAAGACCTGGTAAAGGTTACGGAATAAGCCGTATTGTTTATCGATATCCAGTCTCCGGGCATTTTTTCACTTAATTCCAAATTCTTCCGGAACAAATCCAGTATCCCCTTGTAATAACTTTCCGACCAATTCTGTTCCTCAGAGTCCGCTTTTAACCTTAAAATCTCAGAATCGGGAATATAGGGGACAGCAGGAGCGCCCATCAAGACGCATACCTTCAATTGAGGATTACTCGCAGCCACGGAAAGCGCGATGTATCCTCCGCGTCCGAATCCCAAAACTCCTATTCTGGATGAATCCAGTTTTTCTGTAGTCTTCAGATGATGGATAATTCTTTCCGCATCCTCTGTCAGGTCATTGAAAGAATATACCCCGTAACTGCCCTCGCTTTCGCCTAATCCCCTCAGATCATAAGAAAATACGCCTATACCGCGCTCCACCAGATACTCTGCGATATCCTCAAATATCCCGCCCATCCTCCTGTCATAATATCCTTCCCCTATTAATATCATGCATGGAATATCCTCCCCTGCCTCCGGCAACGCCAATGAACCGCTTATGACCGGTCCCTTCTCGCTTTTCAATGAAATTTCTCCCTCGGCAAAAATACCATTCTCCTCTTTTTTCACTTCCATCGGAACGAAATCGTCGGTCCTCCTGATCAGTATAGCTCCGTCTTTCCGCTTAACCTCTTCAATAATTCCTGATCGCATGTCCGCCTTCACATAATATTCATTTTCATATTTTATCAAATGCGTATAAGATTCCTCTTCTTCCTTCAATCGCTCCACTGACAAAGGCTTCAATTCCAGGCCATTGAAAACCTCTCCCTTTATCACGCCGGAATCAATAGAAAGGGAATTGAAAATAAGTTTCTGAAGACTGATGGTTTCCAGGTCAATTATCAATTCGACCGGCTCTTTTTCAAGCATTATCGATTCATCAATCAACGGCATGAATGGAGGATTTTCCTTACAAAAAAAATAAACCCCTTCCTGCCTCATGATCCAGGAACGATAACTGACTCGCCCTTCCGTACAGGACTTGTAAGCCGTGGATGTCCTTAGATTCTTCAGATCGAATTGATATTGAGAAAAAATTATGCGCGGTATGATCGAATAGGGATATATTTTTCTGGACTCCAGAAGATAAGCGTTCTCGTCCTCATAAAGAACCCCCTTAACCGTCTCTTTGCCGATAAGCGCTTCCCCGTGATATATCTCGTACTTCGATTCATACTTCTCAACAGAAAATGCACTGACAACAGAAAAAAAACTCGACAAAAAAATGAAAAAAACAGCCGTTACTAATATTCGTTCCCTATTCCATGCATTCTTAATCTCTTCTTCCATCTCTTTTTTACTCTTCATTTACCCCGACTGAAAAACCCGTCTGTCCTTAACTGTCTCCTGCGATTTGACATTTCCCGAACAATTTAAACGAAATCGCTGATCTGACTCCCTGAATTTGCACTTGTTATGCCCCCAGAAAACGGCGTTGCTTCGATTTGTCTCCCAGGCAAAACTTTTGTTGCGAAAGTAACTTTCATAGATGCTCGTTCTTATAGTACCAGGCTGAGAGTTATGATCCTCTTCAAAAACTGAAATAAAAAGTTTTGCGATGACAGCCCGCCATCGCTTTATTATGTCGCTCACGTAAACCTCGATCCCGCAGGACCGCATGATGAACCGGACGTCTTACTGCCGCTCGATCCTGCAGAGGAGGCGAAACTGGAAAAAATTTTCTTTATATTACGGCTTCCGCAAACAGGACATTCCAATCCTTCACCCTTCTGACCGATTTGCATCAGCGCCTGGAAAATCTTTGAACAATCCTGACAACGAAATTCATATATCGGCATCTCCGATCCCTTCCTTTACTTCTTTCATTTCCTTATCTGTCTTCACATCATCCATTTCTTTATTTTGATTTTCTTCATTCTCAGAAGATCGATACTCGATCTTGCATGCACGAGACAGTCACGTTTGAACCCCGAACTTAGGCAGAATCCAAACCATAACTATTATATAACATGCAAGAAAAATGAAAACCCAAATCAGATCCTTCACGTTAAACTCCTTAAGGTTCGACGTCCCTTTTCAATGATACGATATTTACAAAAAAGTTTCATGCTCTAATTTGAATTTTCATACGCATCGACATATCTGACGCCGTCTACAGCGGATGAGACGAGTTTTTTTACCGGTCGGCCGGATATTCCGATCTCCAGGGGAATCCCTTTCAAACACAATATAGTGGGCGTTACATCGAGGATCGATGCGCCTTGCAGATGTATTTTTTTTCCAATGCTTGGTCCTTTTACGGCGAGCATACCGTCAAGAGTATGAATCCAGTCCTGTTCGACTGTTTTAATCCAATAGCTGCAGGGGGCTTTTTCATCCTCCCATACAATATGGTCTGACTCATCTATTTCATCGGATATGTTAACGCAAATATCAGGAACCGGATAAGTCGCATGTCCCTGTTCCTCACTCGTCGTCTTCACGGCTCCAGTGAAAACCGGAAATCCTCCTTCGTCCGTTAAATTTCTTAATTCCTGAATTACTTGAAAAATGAAGTCTTCAATTTTCTCGTCCGAAGCCGGTTCATCATCGCTCATTCCTTGCCGGTTAACGTATAAGTGACTGCACGTTCCCTTCACATCATTCTTAACGGCATAAAGTTTCGTCCTGGAAATGTCCGGCTTACCGGACTTCTCTTCATCTTCTCCTTTCTCAAATTCCAAATAACCCAACTGTTCAAACAGTCGATTCAAAAAAAACACCTTCTTTTCTTGCTTTCCGCCGCCTATTCCGTGATTGGAAACGATGAATATCTCCCTGTCCTCCCGGCTTAGTTCACTGAACTTCCCGATAAACCCATCGATCAACTGATAATATAGCATAAGGAAATCGCCTTTCCTGAACCTTTCATAATCGAATTCCCGGCCCTCCTTAACTCCCTGGCTGTATAACCGGGCGACATTTTCCAATCCTTTGAAATATAATAAAATCAGGTCAGGATCATATTTTTTGAAAATATACAGGCCGGCTTTACATTCAGCAAAATCCTCATAAAGATTCTCAAACATCTTGTCTTCTGAAAAAAAAGCCCCTCTGTCCCTCTTCCCCGCCTCCTCTTCCTCAATAATGTTCATCCGCATCATCATCTCCCCGAACTGCTGCGCATCCTCCCTCGCTCTCTCCTCGTAATAAATTAATTCCGCATTCAAACGGTCCGGATAAGTGAGTCCATCCTTCCCCTCCTCCCCTAATCCAGTCGCCGTCAACCCTTTAATTCTCTCTGCAGGATATGACTTCGGATAATTCAGCGCCGCTGAACTCAATTTGTAAGTTGTGAATATTGTCCATATCGCCTCCGTCTTTCGCAGCAACCGCGTCGTCTCCCTCGCTTCCATGGAATCCCATGCCTTGACGTATTCTCTTATTATCCCATGGTCACGACTCCGCCTTCCCGTCGCGATACCCGTCCATACAGCGCCGGAAAAAATAGGATATCCCGACCATAAATATCCTGATGCTCCGTCATTTATAATCTCTGAAAAACACGGCGCTTTTTCCTGTCCCACTAATGGGAATACGGCGCTCCAATCACCGCCTTCCAAGCCTATCAACAGGAATTTACGGTCAGTTAAATCAATTTCCGGCGTAAAAGATTGAACTTCACCAGCTTCCTGCTCTAAAAAGGATGCCGCATCTTCATGAAAAAAAAGACTTTTTTCGATATGATTCCTGATCGCATAATGATCAGGGTCTAATGCGAGTCCTTCATTCCACAAAGAAAAAGCCTTTTCCAGTTCGCCGCGCTGAAAGTAAAAATTTCCGAGTCGCGCCATCATATCAACGTTTTCTAAATTGAAAAAAGATGCTTCTTTCAAATTTTCCAGCGCTGCCCCGTACTTTCCGTTTATTCCCAGCGTATAACCGTATTTCCCCTGGATAACCGTATTTTCTTGAGTAATCTTTAATGCCTCTTCAAAACATTTTTCAGCTTCGACCGGATCATCTTGTTCGAGAAGATAATCCCCTCTGGCCGATAACGTATTGACCTTATGGGGCATTTCGCGACCGCATGCGGATAAAACAAGCATTATAAAAGTCGCCGTCCAAAAAATCTCACGCCTGCGTATTTCCATCGCCGTCATTATTGAAAGCATATCCGGGGATATTATTCCGGCCGTTTTTGCGCCGTGAAAAAAACGATTAAACCCCACTTCTTTAAAATCGGTATCTTGTGAAAATTATTATTGATCAGGTCAGCGGCCATCGGTATTTTCGCCGGAATTAACGTTCGTTTGCCCCGGTTCGTAATACGAAAACCATGTTTGATGAATAATTCTATGAGTTTCGGTTCTTCTATCCAGTTGTGAGGCCCCTCCGGCATCTTCATTTTTATTTTTTCCAAAAAATGGAGCAGCCTGGTCCATCGGTGATTCGCTATCGATACGATTAACTCGGTTTCTTCTCCCGCTAACTCCGATAATCTCTGCACAGCGCGCTCGGGTTCGTAAAGATGCTCGAATACATCCGCCAGAATCACATAATCAAAATACTCCTCACAACTGAAATTCTCAGCCTCCCCTACGACAAATCTTAGATTCTTCCTGTCGCTGTACTTCTTCTCAGCAATTCTGATCATCGATTCGCTTATGTCTACTCCCACTCCATATCGGGGATTCAAATGCGCCAGTAATTCACCCGTTCCGCAACCTACCTCTAAAACCTTCTTTTTCTCCGCATCATCTATCAGTTCACTGTATAACTTCTTTAATTGATCGTAATAACCGGGCGATGCGGCTTTATAGTCGTCGTACCTTTCCGCCAGCTCCTCGAAATGCTCAATGACTTCATTCCTTAGTTCCGGTGAAGAATCTCTCGCTCTCTCTTCTTTTAAACCCATGTGACAAATTCTTTCGCCATTTTAACGAAAAAACTAAATTCTTTATAAGATCGAACCCTTTTCAAAGTTTTCCAGACCATTCTCGGACGCAGATAGAAGCTTTTGTAAGCCTTTCTTCTCAAAGCCATTACCTCATCGGCAGATAACTGTTCCGTCGTGATGACCGAAAAATTCTGCTCAAATTGCGTCCAATCATGATTGATTATCCACCCGTTCGCTATCGCCTGCTCATACAGCTCCGAACCCGGAAACGGCACGACGCAGTAGAACTGAGCGAAATCCAGGTCGAGTTCCTTGGCGAATTCAATCGTTTTGATAATCTCTTCTCTGGTTTCTCCCGGATATCCCACGACACAATGACCGGTGACTTCCAGCCCCGCCTTCCTGGCCATCTCCACTGCGTTTCTCGCCTGATCCAAAGTTGTGCGTTTATTCATTAAATCAAGTATCCGCTGAGAACCCACTTCGATCCCGTAACCTATCATCCAGCAGCCGGCCTGCTTGAATTTACGCAACATTTCCTCATTTACATTATCTACCCGGCTGTTGCACACCCAGCGAAAGCCGGTATTTCTTCTGATCATTTCCTCTGCAACCTGTTGCGCATACTTCGGATTCAGCGTAAATGACTCTGACCAAAACAAAAAATCCTCAATACCGAATTCCTTTTTCACCCATTCCATCTCATCCACAACGCGAGAAGGCGTCCGAATAATCAGTTTATGCCCGTAGAACGCCGGATCAGCACAGAATCTACACTTGTGAGGACAGCCGCGTCCCGTAGGAACCAAAAGAAATTCTTTATTGGAAAAGGGCATTCGATATAAATCCCTCCTGATCAATTGCCAGGCCGGAAAAGGAAGCTCATCCAGACTCTCCAGCGGAGGTCGTTCAGCATTCCTTACAATTTTTCCGTTTTCGCGAAAAGTAATTCCCTTCACCGAACCGAGACCGCCGCCCTTTGACAGACTCTCCGCCAACTCGGCTGCAGCCGTCTCCGGTTCTCCGCGAATGACGGAATCCAGTTCCGGAAATTTTTCTAAACTCTCCTTATCCTTCACCGTAACGTGAATCCCGAAAGCAGTCACATGCAAGGACGGCAAAACCGCTTTCAGGTGTGCCGCCATGCCAAGATCGCTGTCTATTGAAGGCGTCACAGCATTCACGACGACCAGCTCAGGCTTAAATTCCCCGGCTATCCTTACTACACCCTCCGTATCGATTTCTTCGACAATGCAATCGTGCAATATTACCTCGTGCCCCTTTTCCAGAAGCAACGCTCCCGTCAACGCCAGAGAAACAGGCGCCCATACGGCGGTCCAGGCTCCCATTCTCTGCATACAGCGACCCTCCCTGACCAATTTCACGCCCTCTGGAGCGGGAGGATTCAGAAGCAATACTCTCATTTTTTGATCATCTCCATAAACAGCCGCCATAAAAATTTGATGCCCTTCCAGGTCGGCAGTTTCGAATATCCTGAACTTCTCTTAAATTCATGACTGGCTGCTTCCGTCACACGAAAACCTTTCTTCAACGCCTTGATCACCATTTCCTGCTCGATGTCAAAATCAACCGCCTTAAGCTCCAACCTTTGCGCTACATTCTTGTCGATAGAGCGAAAACCGTTTTCCACATCAGTCAATTCAGTCTTCCACCGCAAATTTATCATTAATGTTATGAAACCCGCTCCGACCATTCGAATGTAATTCGTAAAATTGCCGTGTATTTCGTCGCTGCCGCCCAGCAAACGCGAACCGATCACCAGATCAGCATTATCTGCCAATATCGGAGCGGCCAGCTTGCGAATATCATCAGTATTGTGCGATCCGTCGGCATCCAGAAGCACCACGGCTCTTCCGGAAGCTTCCTTTAAACCGATTCGTATGGCATCTCCCTTTCCTAATCCATTGTCTTTGATTACACGAGCGCCGCATTCGGCTGCTATACCGCCTGTTCCGTCGTCCGATCTTCCGTCAATGACTATAACTTCATCTGCATGCCGCATCGAACTGTTAACGACCGCAGCGATGCTGCCGGCTTCATTTTTGGCCGGTATAACCACAGATATCGAATTTTCCTGTTTTTTGTTTTTATTTTCTGAATTTTTTATGTTTTGTCCTGATTCCATACTGCTCCTCGCTTAAAATCCGTAGAATAATAACAATTAAATGCACTTTTTACTAGACATTTTTTCTTCAAACCGCTATAAAGTGCGGATGCATTCGAGCGATTCGGATTGCTGGAAGGAGGATCACTTCAATGAACAAACTAAATGGAATAGCGGAAGAGCAAATAAATAAAAACTTACCCGGCTTCAAGAGCGGCGACAGGGTGAGTGTGGATATAGCCGTCCGGGAAGGCGAAAAAGAACGCATTCAATCTTTCGTCGGCGACGTGATCCGTATTCGAAAAGCAGGAAGAAGTTCTTCTTTTACAGTCAGGAAAATTTCCTATGGCATAGGCGTGGAAAGGATTTTCCCCCTTCACTCTCCTTTAATCAAAAAAATAAAAGTTATACGAAAAGGTGCGGTTCGAAGGTCCAGGTTGTTTTATCTGAGGAAATTGCGAGGCAAGGCGGCACGCATAAAAGAGCATGGACGTCGCAGATAAGCATTATTGCAAGGCTTAAAGATGCCTTTCGCTTGCCGGACAAACGACGACTACGAAAAAGAGCTTAACGTTCAGGGTTACACGCGTATTGCAGGAATAGATGAAGCCGGAAGGGGCCCTCTTTGCGGTCCCGTCGTCGCGGCAGCGGTTGTTTTGCCCTCCGGATTCAAATTGGAGGGCCTGACGGATTCCAAACTGCTTTCCCCTTCAAAAAGAGACTTCTTCTTCGATGAGATTCGTCAAAAAGCGGAAGCTTACGGCATCGCCGCCGCAGAACTTGAACTCATCGATAAAATCAATATCCTGGAAGCTACCCGGTGGGCCATGGTTCAAGCCATCGCTCAAATACTTCCTTCCCCCGATTTCCTCCTGATCGATGCCGTCCGACTCAATTCGCCCATTCCTCAAAAGTCTATCATCAAAGGCGATCTTAAATGCATTTCCATCGCTGCTGCCTCCATACTCGCCAAAGTCAGCCGGGATCGCATGATGATGAATTTTCATCAGCAATTCCCTCAATATAATTTCGCCTCCAATAAAGGATATCCCACCAAAGAACATCGCAGAGCCATCAGCCTTTACGGTCCCTGCCCCCTTCACCGTAAATCTTTTCGCGGAGTTAAAGAATTTCTCGATAAAAATTGAATTTCTGGAATCAAATACTCGGCAGAAAAGGTGAATCCCTTGCACAAAGTTACCTGAAAAAACAAGGATACCGCATTGTCGATAAAAGATGGAAATGTAAGCAGGGAGAAATCGATCTTATCGCATGGGACCGGTACACTTTATGTTTCATTGAAGTCAAAACCAGAGAAGAATCCGTCGTTTTCGATCCTGTTCTCGCCGTGGACAAACGCAAACAAAAACAAATTATACGCGTCGCAGACATCTATCTTGCCAGAAAAGACATGTGCATGACCCCACATCGCTTCGATATCGTTGCAGTAACTACTATTAAAGGAAAAAAACCTCGTCTTCGGCTGATAAAAGATGCTTTCTGGGACGAATAAACGCTCGAATATCGCTGAATGCTTAACAATTATAACGTCGAAATTTCCGTTCTTCTCTTCTTCGTCCTCACTAGTTTTTGTCCATAAACGGCGAATTTTTCACAATACTGCGTCAGTCTTCGGATTTGCTCAGTCAAAGTATAAGCGCCGCCCCTGCCTCGCAAATCATTACCATCCTTGACTTAAGAAAAATTCGCTCGTTTATGGATCAAAAACCGCAGTGACTGTCCAGCATTAAATTTTGAATCGACAATCGAGTTTATGGACAGTCACTCACAAGAAATTGCTCGCCGATTTTATAAACGTCGCCCGCCCCCAACGTTAAAAGCACGGATGATTCGTTGCTTCTCTGCAGAAGTTCCTCCAGCAGGAGGTCCCTCTCCTCAAAATAATGGACATTTTTCTGGCCGGTTTTTCGGATTTCATCCGCCAGAATCTCTGAAGTCACCCCCGGAACAGCCTTTTCTCCCGCAGAATAGATATCCAGCAAAAACATCTCATCGGCTTCCCTGAATGCTGCGGCGAACTGAGTCATCAGTTGGGACGTCCTGGAATATCGATGCGGTTGAAACACCACCGTCAACTTCCGGTCATATTTCCGTCTCAGGGCTCCTAAAACAGCCTTTATTTCAGTAGGATGATGACCGTAATCATCTATGACGATTACTTCCTGGCGGCTACCCTTATATTCGAATCTCCTGGAAACACCCTTAAACTTCCTCAACGCCGACTTCACCTCACTCATAGACAATCCTATCTCCAGGCATACGGCTATCACGGCCAGGGCATTCTGAACCATGTGCTTACCGTAAAGGGGAATGAAAACCCGCCCCAATTCCCGTTTATTCCTGAACGCGCTGAATTCAGCGCCGCCTTCCGTGAATTCTATCTTCTCCGCATTATAATCAGCACTGATGTCGCCGGCGCCGTAAGTGATTACGGGACATCTTGTATATCCGATTATTTCTCTTACCCGTTCGTCATCGATGCAAAGAACAGAAGCCCCGTATATAGGAGTCTTATTGATGAATGCCAAGAAACACGCCTTCAGCTCATCCAGGTCCCGGTACCGGTCCAGATGATCGTCATCAATGGAAGTAACGACGGATATCGTCGGCGCCAGAAACAGAAAAGACTTATCGCTCTCATCCGCTTCCGCCGTAAAATATCGACTCTCGCCCGCCCTGGCATTCGTATCAAAATTCCTGATTATGCCGCCCACAATAAATGTCGGATCAATACCGGAAAGCGTTAATACAGTCGAAATCATGGCGCTCGTCGTCGTTTTCCCATGAGCGCCGGCCACGGCTATGCCGTATCTTTTTTTCATTAACTCGGCCAACGCTTCTCCTCGCGAAATAAGCGGTATGCCTCTTTTTTGCGCCTCCCTTATCTCGGGATTCGCAACGTCTATCGCTGAGGAGTAAACGACGATTTCAGCATCGCCGATATTTTGTGACGAATGTCCTATAAGAATCCTGGCGCTTTTTTTCTTCAGTTTATCCGTTATAGTCGATGCAACGATATCGGATCCTGAAACAGAGTATCCCCTTTCTATCAGAATTTCCGCAGCACCGGACATCCCTATCCCGCCTATTCCGATAAAATGAATTTTTTTAATATTCGTAAGCATAAAAAGTTATCCAGCAAAAAATCAGCAACATCTGTCGATCTGCGAGTCTTTTACCGGCTTATTTCTCCGCTTCTGTAAAGATTCTCCAACCACCAGGGCATATATTCATCCTCATTATACGTTTCGATGATCAGATCACCGAAAATCCCGGCATATCCTCTGTTTCCGTGAATCATGATTTCCTTTACATCCAGAGAATATCCCTCGAATGACGGTATGGGAAAATCTTCCAGGGATTCCAGGAACAACGGCAGAAGCGAAGGCAGAAGATTCTCTATGAACCCCTCCAGGGCATCTTTTTCCGTTTGCGTAAGACCAAGCATAGGATCGTAAACGATCGTCGAGCTGAACTCAAAATCTTCGCTGATTGCAATATGAATTTTGTCGTTGAGCGTTATTTCCAGGTTTAATTGCACATCATCAATGTTCAGCGCCATAGTAAACAATCTTACCCAGTGTCCCCAGATTTCGACGTAAAAATCGGCCAGCATGTTGTGCAGGTCCATACTGATCTTGTACTCGTCGTTCCAGTGATTATACTCCATGACCGGCGGTTCCAGAGGTCTTAAATTTAATATCATGGGGCTCTCAGGAGCCAAGTCGGCAATACGGGGGACGATAAGTGAAAGTAACCCTGAATTCAGATCAATAGGAAGGCCCAATTCTTCCGCCATGGCGTCATCAATTCTGAAACAGAGCATTCCGACGTCGAAAGCCGCGAAAAGCACCCTGTTCAGCATATCGTCGGAAAGAATAATAGCCCCCTGAAACGGCACTTCAGTATTGGGAATGAAATTAGTATACGACGGCCGAGGCTGGAGATTCTTCATTGACCCCGGAAGCCCCGGAACGCAAGGGTCAGGTTCTCCGTAACAGTCGGCTTTCATCCATACCGACAACCCGTAAATGTTCATCTTCGTATCATCGGGTTTCATGTAAAAAGTGATCACGTCATCAAAGACCGGTATCTGTTCCTCAAGCTCCAGCTCATTTAAAAAATCGCACAACATCGGAGGTATCTGTTCGCTGACGGCTGTCCTGATAGCGTTTTCTATTTCAGTCTCTATATCGCCCACAAATATTTCTATTAAAAATTCCAGCCAGTCCGGCCAGTTGGCTATATCCCAGTCGAAATTCTGCAGGTCGACTACTACATTCGTTATGCTGCATACAAGCTCACCGCCGACGTTCTCTACATGCAACCGTCCGCTTAAGTGGACAGGATTAGCGGTAAAATCCGCCGTCACATCCAAAATGCTCACGTAACCGTCGACCTGCATGTAAAAATTATAAATGTACAGGTCTATTTTGAGGGAATTGACGAAAGAGTCAAGATCAATCACTACGGGATAATTGAAATTCAATCCGGTCACCCAGAGTTCGGCATCTCCCCACCATCCGCTCGCCTCCCAGATAGGTTCGTCATCCAGCAGGTCGAACACATAGCCGGGAGTTATCAAAGACGACATTATCACGGCGACTTCATCCAATCCAGTATCGTCCAGATGAACCGCTCCCGCATCAATGACAGGTTCGTCTCTGTCCCAATACTCCTGAGCCTGACACGGCAGTATCATAATCAGTAACGCGGTCAAGGGAAGCATGTTTTTCATTATCTTTTTCATCTCAGTCCTCCCCTCATTATAACGAAATCCGCTTAAACAGCAGTTGCCCGGTATCAGATCGCTGATAACATATCCCTAAAAATCCGTAAGGATCATATTCGGCAGCGGCGAAACGACCTACGTCCCTGTTCGATCCGCCCTGATCCAGCGTTTGAATGGTAAAATTACCGCCTACTTTCCTGGCCATTAAAAGCGATTTCGCCGTATAATCATAAAAAACGATATAAATCGTTCCGGAAGGCGTTATCACGACATTGGGACTGAATCCCGTCGCTCCTTCCGTTCTCACCGTATAAAAATTAAAATAAGACCCTACTTTCTGCGCCAGCTTCAAATCAAGATCGGTTCCGTCAAAATACGCGATCACGGGATTTCCGTCCGGAGTTATGCCTAATGATATCCCTTCTCCCGTAAAGTGTTGACTGACGTCAATCGTCTCAATCGCAAAATTGAGGTCCTGACCTTCCGCATACTTCAGATCATACCCGTTTCCATCATGATAAGCCGCTTTGATCGTTCCGTCCGCCTCAAGATGAAAATCAGCCCATCTTCCGCAACTGTTTGCCTGGTCCCCGTCAATGACGTATTTCGTAAAAGAGGCGCCGTTGTAGATCGCCAGCTTAAGGTTGTGATTCACCGCATCATAATACATGATGTAAGGATTCTCGTCCTGGTCCAACCGCAGACAGTTGTACATCCCCACGTCGGATTCGTCGTCAGGCCCGTCCACAAAGCTTATTTGTAATCGCAGCCTGTTATACTTCGCCAGCTTCAAGGCGCCGCGGTCCGCATCATAAAAACTGATGTAAGCGGTTCCGTCAGAACCTACGGCAATCGACGAATACCTCCCTGCATCCGTATCAGGCTGATTCCCGGTTATGGTCATTTTCTTCCATCCTTCACCGCAGAACATGGCATACTTCAACGCTTTGTTTTCTTCATCATAATAACTGATATGAGGCCTTCCTTTTACGTCATATGTAAGATCGCAATAAGCCCCAACTCCCGGTCCCTCATCCACGACGCCTGTCGGATCGGGCATCAGCACGCCCTGGAAAACTGATTCTGTTTCAAATTCACGCTCCTCACCATCTATCCTCATGCTGACGCTCGCTTCCAGAATGTTTTGCCCCTCATTTATCTGTTCCCCGTAGGCGAAAGCTTCATATACACCGTTCGTCGGTCCCGTTATATTAAAAGATGAAGTAATGTCCTGCTGGTTTAAAGTGACGCTTAAATCAGGATTCTCGCCGTCAATGAACGTTATCCATATGTCAGTCGAGGGCATAATTACATCGATGCCGTTTGAGGGCTCCCTGATTTCCATTTCGCAACCCATCGCCGTAATGAGTACCGCTGTTATCAAAAAAATCGAACTTTTTGTTTTTAAATGTCGAATCATTTTCATGTGATTCTCCTTCCTCCTTATTTCATTATCATAATAATACGTCTGAACGGAATTTTCAACTTTTGTCGACTCCGCACGCAATCGAATGCGTCGTTCCCGTTATCCCGGCCGCGCCTTGCCTTCTACCCCTGCCTCCACGCTGAGAATGTAGCTTCCGCTGCTTTTATGACGAAATTTAGACGACTTACGGATGCAAAAGGAGGTTTTTTCAAGTATCTATGGTTTTGCGAAGGGCTCTTCTGCGAAGGGCTCTGACCCTCTCGCATGCGCTTGTTTTTCCTTTTTTCAGCGGTTGACCTCTATGTGCTGCGTTGTTTTATTCGATAGTCAGATAAGGCCATATTAAGCTTCTGTTTCCCGATACGTCCCAGGCAGCCAGTTCCAGCAGGTATTCGCCTGCGGGCATCATTTCCGGGCCGACGGGTATGTCCGTCATGAAAACGCCGTCGCCCAGATCGAGAAGGTTTACCCCCGTAGGCATACCTCCGTAAAAAATTTCAACGTCGCGAATATCTGCCGCGCCGTCAGGGTCTGCCGCTACGACCAGTATGGTAACCGTTCCGCCCTGTGAAGCCGATACTGCTGATTCCATATAACCTGCCGCCATGATGTAAGGCCGGGCAGTACCGGGAAAAGCGCCGACATCGAAAGCATACAATTCTTCTATTTCCCAGGGTACGACTTTTTGTGAATAATCGATCGTCCAGGGATTGGAATAAGGCGAATAAGCGTTTTCAGTAACCGTCAGGTAGGGCCAGAACATGCTGGGATTGCCGGACGCATCTCTCGCCCTTAACTCAAGAAGTAAAGAAACGGGATCAACGCCTGCTGATATGGGAAAAGAAAGAGTGAACAATCCGTCGCCGGCCGCCAAATCTCCCTGAGTTCCGTCGTCTACCAGTTCGAGTCCTGTTCCAAAACCGTCGTAATAAATTTCGACGCCGGCGATATCATCGCCGTCAGGATCGGCAGCCCAGGCCAACATAGTAAAATTGCCGCCTTCAGCCTCTGAAATGGTCGTATTGCTGTAACCGGCCACATTAATGAACGGATCGCTGCCGCCCATGCCCACGGTAAACCAATCCAGAATTCTACCCATAACTTCAGCACGAGCCTCCCTGTCGCATATCCCCTCAAAAGGAAACGCGAAAAATACGGTTTTAAAAGGCGCAACGCCTTCCTGGGCCGGATATCTGACCGCACAGGGCCCTTCCTCTATCACATCTTCCGTGTCGTCATGCAGGTCTTCGCTGGCCGGAGGTACGATCGGACCGCTCTCGAAAATAACAGCGGCATCAGCCGTAACGGTAAAATTGTCCGGCCAATAATCAAACCTGTTCGGATTCGATCCGCTGGGGTCCTTGGAAAACGGATCGACCAACGCCAGGTCAAGCCCGTCGCCGACTACATCGCCGTCGACGCCGTTCACCTCATAATAATATTCGTCATGTTCAATGAAATCTATTCCCAGATACTCTCTGGCAAAATCGCCTTCCAGCGTCTGCGCCGTATCGCCGTCGTCAGGCCTGTACTGATTATATAAAAATTCATGCGATGAAAGGAACAATCGTCCTCCGCCGTCCAAAAATTCCTCCCACAAGGGAATATACTCGTCCCTCACCCTCTTCTTCGTCTGCCCTTCCATTCCCATCGTCATTATGAGTATGTCGTAGGGAATCAGATCGTCTATCGAAGGAAGAGCCAGCATATGAGGATTCTCGCCGTACGGAAGATGTGGCGGATGTAATTCTGAACAATCAAGATCAATTACCGTCTCCCAGCGATCATAATCAATGCCGAGGTCATCCAGAGCCTCCGTGAAATAAATTTCATAATCTTCCGTTCCTCGTAATCTGTCGTCGTCTATCACCAGGATATTCGGACCGTTGAGTTTTATGCTGAGCGTCAAATCCTGGGACGAACCCGAGTTATACGTTAAATGGAGGCATATTTCGGCTTCATGTGATGCCGGGCATGAACCGTCGACTTCAAAAGTAAAGGGGGTCGTGTTGACGACCTGATTGTTGAATTCCGCATCGGGATAGATGCTTGCATCGTTGATGAAATCAATCATGCCGTCGCCGGTGGAAAGGTCTCCCTGGATTCCTTCGGCATCTCCGAATATCGGAAGAATCGGTAAAAATAATTGAACGACTTCACCCGGTTCGGCCCTGCGATTGCCGTTCTCGGAAGAATCCCTGAAATAGTAGGACCGGGACATGAATAGCGTTGCCGGTTCAACGTTCAGCGAAGCCGCTGCATCGATGCGGCCGAATCCCGTTTTATAATCAAACCCCGGAAGTTCCCCCTCGTTGAAATCAACGGCATTGTAAGCGATTATATTCCTGACCTGATCGGGAGTATATTCTATCCCCTTCGTTAATCCGTCGGAAATAATTAAAGCCGCCAGCCCCGCCACATGAGGGGTGGCCATGGATGTTCCCTCCCATCCTTTTATAGGAAAAATATCAATTTCACCGTCTTCAAAATTTCTCATCCTCGGTATCTGCTGGTAAGTCAAATCCTCCTTGCCGCTGTCATCCTTGTCCGCATTCTCCGGCTCGTTGTACCAGTTGTAACCTGCAGGCGCAGTTATTTCATTCCCCCAGCCGTAATTAGAATAACCGGCCCGGGCCTCCGTTTCAGGCTGACCGGGAAATGGAGAATCCGACGCCCCGACACCAATCACTTCCGGAAATCCCGCCGGATATCCTATGCCTATCGTATAACAACGCCAAGGTCCCGTCGTACACGTCGTTCCCTCAGCATCATTACCCGTCGCCGCACACATCACTACACCCTTCTCATAAGCATACTCGACCGCTTCCTTCTCGCAATCGGCACCCTCGCCGTTCGCTACTCCGAAACACTGCGTACCGTAACTCATACTCATCACGTGAGCCCCGTTATCCGCAGCATACGTTATCGCCTCTGCACTGTCCGTTACATTCGCGCCCTCTCCTCCTCGCGGAATTATCTTCAACGGCATTATCGTGCAATTGAACGCCATTCCGACTGCTGAATATTCGTTTTGAGCGCCCCCGGGATCGTTATTCGTGCTCTGCGCTATCGTGCCCGTGCAATGAGTCCCATGAGGCGGCGCTTTATCGTCCAGAGGATATCCGTCGTCATTGACGAAATCATAACCGTCACGGTCGTCAATATAACCGTTGCCGTCATCGTCTATCCCGTTGTCCGGCGTCTCATCCGTATTCTGCCAGAAATTTGTCTGACTTAAATCCGGCGGCAGATTCCAATGCACTGGAAAACCATACGTGTAATTGTCCGTATACTCGCGATAACATACGCCCGTATCGATTACAGCCACTACCACCGAAGGATCGCCTCCATGAACCGGCGGCGTCGTGTCCGCATCCCACGCCTCCGGCATCCCTATCAGCTCAAAATTCCATAAATGTCCCTGCTCCCAATACCAATCGTTCGGCTCCCATTTCGGATACACGTAATAATTCGGATGAGCATACTCCACCCGAGGGTCCTCTCGAAAAGCTACCGTCTTTTCAGGAACCATGCCTTCGGGCACCTTTATCCGATAAAAATCCAGCGTCCTCGCTTTACGATATATCTCCGTTCCGTAATCGTAAACGATACTTTCAATCTCACTTTTCTCCACTCCTGCTTTAAACTTCACCACTACTTCATCCGGAACATAATCGTCGCAGGGAAACAAATCGGAATATCCATCCTCAATGACGGCTGAATAAATCGTAAAATTTATCCCGAATCCAAGAACCAACATCAGAAAAAATGTCCCCAGCGTCGCTTTTTTCATCTTAACCTCCCTCTCTGTTCGTTAAACAAGACATAACGCTTTTAAAATTAATCTACCGGAATTCCCAAGTCAAGAAACACGCGTAAAAAACAGGATTCATCACCGCCTTCGAACGCATCTCTTTATACCGTACCCCAGCAACTTTTGTTCCGGCATCCGCAGCCAATAAAAAAAATGCAAATTTACCGGGCTTCGAATTCAATTCCAATACATAAGGCCGCCACTTATCATCGAACACAAAATCAATACCCAGTTCGCCGCATTCGCCCACCAGTTCATCGATCAATTCAACCGTATCCATAGCCGTACTCTCCGTCTTCCGCACCACGTTTCTTACCTCCTCTTCTCCCAAATATTTGCCCAGATGTTTTTCAACCCCATCGATATAAGCGCCTCCGGATAGATTGAGAGCAACGCTCCTGTCCATGGAAACACGCACGTGGCTTCCCGTTATCCTGTTCTTTCCGTCAGAACCCTTCTGAATGAGCATCCTTAAATCAAATGCATCTCTTCTTAAGGAAGGAAAAACTGCCTTCTGCAGAATATAATCCCCGGAAGGAAAAGCTGCATCCCTGACTAACTCTTTAAAGTATTTCCTGTGAATTGTGATAAGCTCCCCTTGTCCATTAAATACTTTTAATCCATCGGGAGCGGAAGGCGACGGAGCGCACCTCTCCAGTAAAAAAATTCCCCTGCCCTGTTGCCCCAGGCGGGGCTTTATAAAATAAAAACCTGCATCCAGGTCTTCCGCCTTTTCATACATAAGCGAGATGTCGCTTTGCAACCACGTTCTCGGCGTCTGTATCCCCTGCTCCTCCAAAAAAAGATGACTTTTCCACTTATCCGAAGAAATCCTGGAAACTGACGGACTGTTGATGAAAGGCTTTCCGTATTCGCCATACAGGAGATCGACTATAGTCCTTCTTTTCTCTTCAAAACCCGTTCCCTTAAAAAACCCCCGGTCATACACCACATCCGGCAGTTTTAATCCGCTTATCCTCTGCCATGCCGCGCCGTTCCATTTCCAACCCTCTGCAATCCTTTCCCAACTCGATCCCTCAAAAGAATCCTGATGAAAAACGTACAATTCAACCGGATGCCGTTCACATAACTCGAACATCTCAATGAACATCCGGGTTTGCCTGCCGAACGGTTTTCTCTCATCCTCAAACAGACGGGAAAATATTCCCAGAGTTATTCTTTCGTTGATCATAATACCTGATAAGAAGAAATTTTCATCGAAAATTGAAAAAAAAGTCCGGTCGCGTTATAATTTTTCCGGCTCGGAAGCGCTCTGACTTCCCCGACGAACGGTAAACACTTTTGGAATCCTTTGGTTTAAAAACTTCGGTAATGAAAAAAATAATTCTCACAATATCAATCCTAATGCTGATCCTCTTATGTTTCATAACTCTTAGAATCACCATGGATCAAACGCCATCGATCTCCCCGGAGAAACCGAATATCATCATAATCGTTATGGATACCGCAAGACAAGATCGCCTTTCATGCTATGATTATCACCGAAGAACCTCACCCAACCTGGAACTCCTGTCAGAAAACTCAACACTCTTCACAAAAGCTTATTCCACTTCAGGCTGGACCCCCCCAGCTCATGCCTCCCTCTTCACAGGCCTCTTCCCCATCGCTCATAAAACCACTCAGGAAAATCCAGCCCTGAGCGCCGAATTGAAAACATTGGCTGAGATACTCACAAACCAGGGATACGAAACCATCGGCATTACCGAAAATCCCATGGTTTCCAGGCATTTTCAGTTTCACCGGGGTTTCTCCGTTTTCATAGAAACTTGGAAACGCTTTTTTATCAAAGAACCCGTTCATATCAACCCGGCATATAAATTCTTCAACAATTACATAGAACACCGAAAAAAATCAGAAAATAAAAAGCCTTTCTTTGTCTTCATCAACTTTATCGAACCTCATAATCCCTATGACTCCTCTCATCAGTTCATGCACTCATTCACAAAAGATGACTCCATTAAATGCAACAATAACAGATGGCAAAAACACTTCCTCGGCCTGGAACGTTTCTCACCAAAAGAAATAAATCACCTTAACGCACTCTACGATGCCGAAATCCTCTATGTCGACCACTGGATAGGAAAAATCGCCGAACTGCTGAAAAAAGTCGAACTCTGGAACGATACGCTCTTTATCGTTACCTCAGACCACGGCGAAAATATCGGGCATCACGACATGATGGACCATGTTTTCTCCATCTACGAATCCACTGTAAAAATCCCTCTGATTATACACTTTCCCCCGCTTTTCCCGGAAAATAAAAAGATCAATGATCCCGTTCAATTGACCGACATCTTTCCCACCATCATCGATATCCTTAACCTGGATTCTTCAGCTTTTCCCAGCCAGGGTCGAAGCCTCCTTCACGAAACCTCGCCCGATCGATCCGTTTTCGTCGAATACTACTATCCTGAACAGGTGCTCTCGACCTTTGACGATCAGGAACGACTTAATCCAAATTTAGAAAAATTCAAAAGAATACAACGCGCTGTTATCCGTTCTGACTGGAAATTGCTTTTCCGGAGCGACGGCGATCATGAATTGTACCATCTTAAAAACGACCCTGATGAATCTGAAAATCTCATTAACCATAGCCGTTTCTCCAATCAAAAAAAACAGCTCATCAGAAATCTTGAAAAGCTGAAAGCGCTCTACGAAAAAAATGCCGTTGCAGAACCGGGCGTCGCCGATTCCGAACTGGACTCAGCAACAAAAGAACGCCTGAAAATTCTCGGCTATTCCCGATAGCCGCTGACTGCAAAACACCCGCAAATCGTTTAATAAAAAAAACGGCGAAAGTTTTAAAATTTATTAGCGCCTGTCCGCTGACTCGAATTTCAATTCAAAATTTAATCCTGGACAGACACTAATTAGTTTTTGTCCATAAACGTCGAATTTTCCCCAATACTGAGTCAGTCTTCGGATT
>CAZUFC010000086.1:0-38367 GCA_964619725.1 uncultured bacterium
AATGCTTAATGGATTTTCTGTTGCCTTCAGGGCAACTTTTTTAACGAACTCTGAGCTTCGAATAATTTCTAAAATAATTAGAATTTTTGCTAAATTCAGACCTCAGTTAACTTTATTGAACAAGGGTCGCAGGCATTAATAACAAAGCGACCGGAATCATTATGATTAACTGAACGACCCAACCTATCAGGCACACTATGACAGCCCTTCCCGTTCCGCTATAGTCAAGGGCCTGTCGAACCCCGATCACCATGGCGATCAACATCCATACATTCCCCACAAAAGTGAAAAGCAACCCTAAAACCGGAATTATGCCGAGAATTCTTATAATACCCGGCGAACTTGCAAATCCGATGGTACGAAGCAACTGTCCGTAGTCAGCGTCAGTCTGCTCCTCCGGCATCGCCTTCGCCCCAATCCAGTATATGAGCAACGCCCAGATAAACCATCCGATCAGAGCCGCAAGAGCGCCGCCGATTATGCCGCCGATGCCTCCGCGAGCAAAACCTCCTATCCCCGCACAGATACTCGATATTATTACGATTGCCATGGCCTGCCCGAAAGCATCCCTGTCCGCCTCAACTTCTTCGTAAACAGCGGCATCCAGACCGGCCGCCCTTATAATTCGATCGCTGAATGAACTCATGGTATCCTCCTCTTTCTAAAGCATGCATTCTGCCGACGCCGGGTCCTTCTCCACGATCACCCGATGCTTCATAAATCTCTTCAAATTGGCATAATGACGACGGCGCATACAATGATCGTTTCGACTTCGAAAATTCAAATGAATTTTCATTTTAAACATTGCAAATCCCCTACCATAATTTACTCAATGTAAAATTTAACTGCGTTTTTTCCTCTTCAAAAAATTTCAGGATATTTTCACCGGAGAATCAGCTATTGTTCATGTATTCAGAAAAGCTCAATGAGAACTTAATTTTAATCCAACTCTGTTTTTACGATATAACTGAAGATGTTTTCTTTTTCATCCAGCCGATTCACTGTTTGAGCGGCTTCCTCCCTCGTCTCATATGGACCCAGACGAACCCTGTGGATGGTTTTCGCTCCGCTCGCATTGGTGTAAACTTTCGCCGGGTAACCTTTCGCCTCCATATCCTCTTTCATTCGTTCCGCATATTTAATTCTTGCAAAAGCGCCCACCTGCACCATGTAAACGGTACCTTGAATCCTTTCCGGCGCAAATTCCGGTTCCTCTTTTTCTTGAAATGATTCTTCCTCCGTCGTCGGAGTCGGTTCCGTCGATTTTTTTAATTGGCTTGCTTCCGGCAATTGATTCAACACCATCTTAGCCTGCTGCGCCTGGGGAGAACCCGGGAATTTATCCGTTATCGTCTGATACATTCTGACGGCTTTTCTCAAGTCTCCTGCATTTTTATACAATTCCGCCAGCTTATAATAAGCTTCTTCCCGGTAAACGCTGTCCTGATCATCCGCTATCATACGGAACTGAGTTTCAGCGGGTTCGAGTTGATTACGATTTATGTAGACGTGCCCGACGCCCAATGTCGCTAAATGAGCTTCAGGAGAATCCGGATATTTAAGGATGACCCTGTAAAACATGCCTGCTGCGTCGGAATTCTGTCCGTCCAGAAGCAGGGACTGACCCAGCAGAAGGAGTATCTCACGTGTCCTTTCCGAATCCGGGTATTCTGCCAGAAGGGTCCGGAGCAACTTCACTGCGGAGGCGAATTGCCCGCAAAGGTAATCCAGACGCGCATATTCCCATAATGCATCCTCTTTTAAATCGCCTTTCGGCAACTTATCAAGCAATTTATCCAGCTCCATTCGGCTCTCTTCTTCCCTCAAGCTCGTTTTAGCCTTAAAAAGCCGAATCCTGTGAGCATTCGGATACTCTTCCAGTATATCCGAAGCCTCCTCCAACGCTTCTTCAAGCTCGCCCTCTAAAACCAGCCTTTCCAACTCCTCAACCATTCTCTTCTCCCGGACCGAATCCAACTCCTCTGCCGCGCACTGCCCTCCCAGAGTCATCCATGCATTGACGAAAAAAATCAGACAACGCAATATCATTATGTTGTTTCGATTTTTCATGCCTGCCGCTTCTCTCTGGTTTTCCATCTGTCGTGAACCCAGACCCACTGACCGGGATATTTTCTTATCCAATTTTCTATAGCCTGAGAGAAAATCTGAGTCGTCGCCTGCACATCATGGTCTAAATTTCCCGTATCAACCTTTTCTAGCGGTCCGTTTATTTCCATGATATGCGTATCCTCATCCTTCCGGGCGCATAGACAAGTAAAGACAGGAATACCATATTTTAAAGCCCATCCGGCCGCCCCGGTACTTGTGTAGGCCGGTCGGTCAAAAAATTCTACGAAGCCCCCCTTAACCGATTTCGTATCCTGGTCGATTAACGTCCCCAATACTCCGCCATCCTCGAAACACTGCCTCACGGCCTCTTTTCTGTGGGGAGAATCCCGGGAAATATTCTTCACGCCCGTTTTTTCACGTAAACCGATCAGTAATTTGTCCAGCCCCTTATTCGGATTATCCCGCGCCACAACATAAAGAGGAACGCCCGAAAGCGCCAGGTAGATAGCGGAAATTTCCCAATTGCCGGTATGAGACGACACCCATATCATACCCTTATTATCTTGCAGATATTTTTCGACTTTTTCGGACCCTTTAATGGTGATATGCTTCCTCAATTCCTCCAGAGTAAGTCGTGAAGCAGCCAGGAACTCAAACACTGAACGCCCCATATTAATGAAAGACTTGCGGACTATTTTCTCCAGTTCAGCCTCATCAACCTCATCCCCGTAAGCATATTTAATATTGGTTACAGCCTTTTTTCTCAAAGGACTACCCAACTTGTAAGCTATCCTCCCCAGCAAACCTCCGATTTTGACGCGACTTTTCCACGATATATTCTCGGAAACAAACATAAGCCCGCGAATAATCAGGTAGAGGGCCTTCTGAGCAACTTTTTGCCTGAGTTTCTTTAATTTTTTTCGTAATAACGTGCTGTGACTTCTTGCCATTTTCCTTGAATCTTCAACAGTTCTTCGAGAAATTCCCTGACTGCGCCTCGCCCTCCCGGTTTCGCCGTGATGTAAAGCGCCGCATCTTTAACCTCCTGGACGGCATCGGCCACAGTGGCCTGCAGACCCACTCGACGAAAAATCTGTAAATCAAGAAGATCGTCCCCCATAGCGGCAACGCTCTCAGGGGCGCATTCGTTTTTCTTAAAAAAATCGTCAAGGAAAGCCCCTTTATTAATGACTTTCTGGTAAATATGCTTTACGCCGAGTTCGGCGCCGCGTATTTCTACATCCGGCGAACGTTTCCCGGAAATAATGATTATTTCAATGCCTGCCCGGAGCGCCATGCGGACAGCCGAACCGTCCCGCACGAAGAAAGATTTATGTTCCACTCCGTCAGCGTCGTAGAAAAACGTTCCGTCCGTCATTACGCCGTCCACATCAAGTATGACATATCGTATTTTTTTTGCTTTTTGCCGAAAAATCTTTTTTTTATCCTCTTTCATCCCCCAGTATCCTCTATATTATGCCTTCTCTGATGATATCCTGTAATTTTATTACTCCCTCAAGCCGGTTCTCGCTGTCGACGATCAGAAGCGCCGTGATGGAATGCGATTCCATTATTCTCAACGCCTCGGCGGCGAGCATTTTTTTGTGGATCAATTTAGGCTTTTCCGTCATAAAATCTTTCACGGGCTTGTTCAGCATATTAGAACCTGAAGATACGGCTCTGCGCAAGTCGCCGTCGGTGAGCAGACCGGTCAGATTCATGCTTGAGTCCACGACGGTGGTCAGGCCGAGACCTTTGGAGTTCATTTCTACAATAGCGTCTTTCATGAGAGTATCTTTCGTTACGACAGGCACATCGTTTCCTGTAATCATCAGGTCGCAGACTCTTTTCAGTTTTTGACCTAATTTTCCGCCGGGATGAAGGTCTGCGAAATCTTCTTTTTTGAATCCCCTTCTGTCGAGAAGCACGATGGCTATGGCGTCGCCCAGGGCTAAGGCGGCCGTAGTGCTGGCCGTGGGAGCCAGCCCCAGCGGACACGCCTCTGATCTGACTCCGATGTTTAAAACAACGTCTGCGGCTTTACCTAATTCTGATTCAGGTTTCCCCGTCATACATATCAGCTTGACTCCCAATCGCTTTATCAAAGGAAGAAGGCCGATAATCTCTGTCGATTCACCGCTGTTCGATACAGAGAGAACGACGTCGCCTCGAACAATCATACCCAGGTCTCCGTGAATAGCATCCCCGGCATGCAGAAAAAAAGCCGGCGTGCCCGTGCTGGCCAAAGTGGCCGCTATCTTTTTGCATACCAGGCCTGATTTTCCCACTCCGGTTACTACCACGCGTTGCTCGCAGGCAAAAATGAGTTCGATGGTTCGAATGAAATTTTCATCCAGCATGTCCCGGACGCGAATTATCGCCTCAGCTTCAGTTTCAAGCGCTTTTCTGGCCGTTTCAAGCATTGCCTCGCTCCTGCAGGGTTAACTCCTTATCAAACCGTCGATTTCAAGAATTAACTTTAGAAATTCCTCAATTCCTTCCAAAAAAAGCATATTGGGTCCGTCACAAGGCGCATTGTCCGGATCATCATGAACCTCTAAAAATAAAGCGTCAATGCCTACTGCACAAGCTGCCCTGGCCAGAGGTTTTACAAATTCGCGATTTCCTCCGGTTTTGCCTCCGCCGGCTCCGGGCAATTGAACGCTATGGGTCGCATCAAAAACCACAGGACACCTGGTTGATTCCCGCATTATCATTAAAGACCTCATGTCAACCACCAGATTATTGTAGCCGAAAGAAACCCCTCTTTCCGTCACCAGGATATCATCGTTGCCGGTCGAACGCACTTTATCGACGCTATGAACTATATCCTGAGGCGCGATGAATTGACCCTTTTTAATATTCACAGCCTTTCCCGTCCGGCCGGCGCTGAGCAGCAAATCCGTCTGCCGGCAAAGAAATGCAGGTATCTGAAGACAATCCGCCGCTTCACTTGCGCCTTTTACCTGGGCAGGCTCATGCACATCCGATAAAATGGGCAGTCCTGTCTTCTCCCTGATTCTCCTCAGGACATCCAGGCCGTCATCAACACCGATCCCCCTGAACGAATCTATCGAAGTCCTGTTGGCTTTGTCATAGGATGATTTGAAAATGTACGGCATCCCTAGCTTCTGAGTAATTTCAGCCATTGCTTCAGCAATTCGAACGGCATGATCATAACCTTCTATCGCACATGGACCAGCGATCAGAACGACAGGTCCTCCGCCGTCTATCAGAACATCTTTTATTTTAACTGCGCGCTGCCTGTCCATCGTCCTGACTCTCCTTCCTCTTGCGATCATGATACGCGCCGGCAGCCGCTATGAATGAACGGAATAAGGGATGAGGTTCAAGCGGTCTGGATTTAAATTCAGGATGAAACTGGCATCCCAGAAACCAGGGATGTTCCGGCAGTTCGACTACCTCCACCAGTCTATCATCAGGCGACACCCCCGAAAAGACCAAACCCGCGTTTTGCAACATTTCCCTGTAAGCATTATTGACTTCATACCGGTGCCGATGCCTTTCGTAAATCATTTCCTCACCGTAAATCTCATGAAGCTTGCTGGGTTTCTTCACGCGGCAGGGATAAGCCCCCAGCCTCAGCGTTCCGCCCATATCGACGTTTTTATCCTGGTCGGGAAGAAAATGAATGACCGGCTGAGGTGTGGAAGGATCGAATTCAGAACTGTCGGCTTTGTTTAATCCGCATAGGTTTCGGGCTATTTCAATAATAATGCTCTGCATGCCGAGGCAAATGCCGAAAAACGGTATGCCCTTTTCCCGCGCATACTGAACCGCCCTTATTTTACCCTCGGTTCCCCTGGTGCCGAAACCGCCCGGTATCAAAATGCCGTCCACGCTCTCCAGTTCGTTCATCTTCCCCTGGCTCGATATGCTCTCCGCATCGATCCACTTTATTCGGAGTTTCCGCGAGCAGGCTACCGCTCCATGCTTCAGCGCTTCAAACAGGCTTTTATATGAATCCTTTAATTGTATGTATTTACCTACAATTCCAATATCTACTTCCTTCTGCGCGCTTTTCAGAATATCCAGCATGCCGGTCCATTGCTTCAGGTCAGGTTCGTCCGCCTTCATGCTCAAATATTCCAGGACCAGCTCGTCCAATCCTTCATCCGCGAACTGCATGGGCACTTCATAAATATTCTGCACGTCCTTTGCCGTTATGACCGCTCTTTCCTCCACATTGCAGAACATGGCTATCTTGGCTCTGACCATCGAGGGCAAAGCCCTGTCGGCCCTGCAAAGCAGTATATGAGGCTGAATGCCTATCGCCCTCAATTCTCGTACGCTGTGCTGCGTAGGCTTCGTCTTCAGCTCTCCGGCCGTCTTTATAAACGGCACCAATGTCAGATGAATGTACAGGACATTCTCCTTCCCCACGTCAAAAGCCATTTGCCTTATCGCTTCCAGAAACGGTTGACTCTCTATGTCTCCGACTGTTCCCCCAATCTCTGTTATCACTACATCATGCCCGTCTGCCAACGCCGTTACTGATTTCTTTATCTCGGAAGTAATGTGAGGCACCACCTGAACGGTTCCACCCAGATATACGCCCCGTCTTTCATTCCTGATCACGGAATCATATATCTGTCCAGTAGTCACATTGTTGCGCGCGTTCATTAATACGCCGGTAAACCTTTCATAATGTCCCAGGTCCAAATCCGTCTCGGTACCGTCTTCGGTTACGAACACTTCGCCGTGCTGAAAAGGATTCATCGTGCCGGGGTCTACATTCAAATAAGGGTCGAATTTTAAAAAAGTAATTTTCAGATTCCTGGATTTCAAAAGCAATCCAATGGAGGCTCCCGCCAATCCCTTACCTAATGACGAAACGACTCCGCCGGTAATAAAAATATATTTTGTCTTCATCCCGTCCATGCTGTTTCTCCTGCTTTCCGGCATTGTTAAATAACGCTCCTTCTCCTTAAAATTTCTTCCACAATCTTTACGTCTTCAGGAACATCCACTCCTGCACTTTGTTCTTCAACCCTTGCGACATGTATTCTCATTCCATTCTCAAGCGCCCGAAGCTGTTCCAGTTTCTCGACACCTTCCAGAGGGGAAGGATTAAGCTTTGTGAAACGCAATAGAGCGTCATGCGTGTAAGCATAAATTCCCAGATGGATGAGCGGAGCATTTTTATTTGTCATTGAATCGTCGCTGCTGTTCCTGAAATAAGGTATGGTCGAGCGTGAAAAATAAAGGGCAAATCCTTTGGTATCAAGAACGACTTTAACCCGGTTCGGATTCCTCCATTCTTGTTCAGAGCTGACCGGTCTAGCGACGGTACCCCAATCAGCATCATGGTCAGTCAATGATTTTACCGTTGAATCAATAACAGCAGGTTCAACAGCCGGTTCATCAGCCTGAATATTGACGTAAACGTCTGCAGCAAGGCTGTCCATCGCCTCCCGAATCCGCTCGGTTCCAGACTGATGCGCGGGCGAAGTCATCACAGCATTTCCGCCGAAACGCTTCACTGCATCGTATATTCTCGAATCATCGACGGCCGCCCATACTTCATCGAGCGTTGCAGTGCGTTGCGCCGCTTCATAAGTCCATTGAATCATCGGCTTACCCAACAGTGTAATCAATGGCTTTCCCGGAAATCTGGTCGACCCGTAACGAGCCGGCAGTATCCCTATCACTTTCATCGAAACGTCTCCGTTCCCTGGCTCTTCACCTGTAACTAAGTTTCAGTATACTGCCGCAACGATTTCAATATCTCCTCCACCTTTACCGTGGCCGTTCCCATCTTGCCCACGACTATCCCGGCGGCAAAATTGGACAACACCGCAGCATCATACATCGCCGCGCCGGATACTAACGCCATAGTCAATGTGCTTATAACCGTATCCCCTGCTCCCGTTACGTCATACACGTCACGCGCAACCGTGTCAATATGGTTCATACGTCCATTGCCCTCAAATAAAACCATGCCCCTCTCGCCGTAAGTCACCAGCAGAGCTTCCGGTTCAACTATCTCCATCAACTTCTTGCCCGCCTTCATCATATCCTGCTCGTTCCTTATCTTTATGCCTGTCGCCTGACCCGCCTCATGATGATTAGGCGTCAATATCGTACACCTCTTGTAACAATCCAGGTTCCTTATTTTCGGATCAACAGTCCCTACTTTTCCGTGTTTTCTGCATAACCCAAGCACATGTTCCGCCAGCTCTCGCCCTACTATCCCCTTCGCATAATCCGATATGATCACAGCATCCAGATGCCTGATGGTCTTGTCCGCAAAATCCTTTAAATACTCAAAAGACCTGGGATCAGGATACTTTATGTCCTCCCAATCCACTCGCACCACCTGCTGATTATGCGCGATAATACGCGTTTTCAGCGTCGTCCTTATCTCACCGCTGACGGCTATGCCCTGATGATCCACTCCTTTCGATTTCAACAGGTCGATTACCTGGCGCCCCATGTAATCTTTACCCACCTGTCCTGAAAGAAATACCTTAGCTCCAAGCTCACATAAATTGTTCACCACGTTGGCGGCCCCGCCTAACCGAAAAGACTGATTATTTACTCGCACCACAGGCACCGGAGCTTCCGGCGATATCCTCTCCACCTCTCCCATAATATATTGATCCATCATTATGTCGCCGAATACCAGCACCTTCTTTCCCTTGAACTGCATTAACACTTCATTTAATCGAGGAACATCCTGCTTAGATATCATTTTTTCTCGAACTCTCCGTTCTTTTCACTGTGTTCATGAAGTTTTGATCCTTTTTTCTGAGTCAGGCATATTATAAAAGCCAGGTAAAACCAGATTAAAAAACTGATTTCATTCTCGTATCGATAAGTCGTTATCCCGTAAGTAAAAAATGCTGCGAATCCAGTCGTCAGTCCTGTCAGCAATCCTGCATCCATGCCTTCTCGCTTTTTTCTGATCGCCGGAACGGCCTGATATATCCCCCGACCGAATAAGGCTATCAGAGCGATGAAGCCGATAATACCCCGCTCGATAATTATTTGCAAATAAAAATTATGCACGTTTTCCAACACCTTGCCCGAAGATAAAGGCCGCATGTATTGGGGATAAATTTTTTGAAAATTTTCGCTTCCGTAACCGATACCGAACCAAAAGTAGTCCTTGATCATGTCTATCGAAGCCGCCCACAACCAGTATCGGTCGCCTATCACTATGTGTCCCTTGAAATTCTGCCAGTCAAATGCCGATAGCGCTCTATTCAGAACCTTCTCGGGCATGACCACAGGAGAAAACAAAGCCAGAATCAACAGGAAAATCAGAATCTTCTTGTTTTTCAAAAAGCCGAGGAAAATAAAAACCACCGTGAGACTGAACCAGCTTCCCCGGGCAAAAGTTAAAATGAGAAAACATACGGAAGAAATGCCGGGGAAAAACATCAGCCACAAGGTTCTGATATTTCGGGTGTAAAGAAAAAGTGAAGCGATTACGGGAACTGTCAGAGTAACGTAAAAAGCAGCCCGGCCGAAACTGGGAAAAATGGATGTGGCGCGGGCTCCCACAAGATTATCTACGGATACTCCTTCCTGTGACAAATATCCGTAAACGCCGTAACATGAAATTACTGTTACGCAAAGGATAAGAACTGACATCATTCTGACGATCGATTTCCTGCTATTTACATTGTTGACGATTAAATAATATAAGGCTATCAGCCATAACGCCTCTGATTGAAAAACATCGAGACTGTATTCTCTGTCCGTCGAAAAGATTATCGAGAGAACGACAGCGCCCAAATTGATCAGAATAAGCAGGTCCATAGGCGTACGTTTCAACAGCAGTTTCCGTTGATTGATGCTTTTCGCCGCCCAGGCGGCCACAGCAGTAAAAAAACTGATGGACTTCAACGCAGCGGTATGCGGAAAAGGCATACCGAACAGCATAATCGACAGAGCCGTTGAGATTACGATATCAGCCCAGCGATCGAATCTTCGGCTTCCTTTAATATGTGATGAATCTCTCAATTCGTCCTTTTTTCCTGCCAGACCTTTCTGTACAAAGCCTCTGTTTTTTCCCTCATTCTTTGCATAGAAAATTCCTGGACCCTCTCTAAAGATTTCCGGGACATCTCCTTAATTAATTCTCCATCCCACAAAAGCCTTTCGAGCCTTTCCGTCAATAAATTCAAATTATCGAGAGGAGGAATAACGAATCCGTTTTCTCCATCTTCAATCGCTTCCGCATTGCCTCCCACATCGGTGACGATCGCCGGTAAACCAGTCGCCATCGCTTCCAGAAGAACATTCGAGAATCCTTCTTTAAAAGAAGGCAAAACGAATACATCCAGACAAGACATTATACGATCAACATCGCGCCGTTCGCCCAAAATCAGGATATCCTTCTCAAGTCCCCAGTCCCGCACCATTTGCCTTAACTTGTTTTCCAGTTTACCGCCGCCTGCAACGATAAATTTCACATGCTGCAATTTCTTTTCATTCAGCAATATCTTCGCGGATTTTATAAACAGTTCCGGCGCTTTCTGGGGGACCAGGCGAGCTATAAATCCTACGGCTTTATCACGACCTCCGAGGCCTAACGACTCCTTTAATTCTCGTGAAGCCTTACCAGGCTTGAATTCCCTTAAATCTACGCCGTTATGAATCACCTCTATCTTTTCCGCCGGCGCTTTGACCCTTTCCGTCAGGTTCCCGGCTACCGCCCGGCTTACCGCTATTATTCGATCTCTGTATCGATTTAAAATACGGTCCATGATCAATTGTCTGTTCGTATCCCAGGTGTTCATGTTGTGCATGTGGGAAATGATGACAGGAACGCGGGCGAACAAGGCTGAAACCGTGCCCGAAGTGTTCGCTCTGTACATATGAGAATGTATTATGTCGATCCTGTCCTTTCTCAGTTTTTCCGCCAGCCTGCGGATGGCCGCCGGGTCCAGCCTGGACCTGAATTTTATCAACTGGGCGGGAATGCCGAGCTTCTGCGCTTCTTTAAATAGAGGTCCCTCTTCATGCAGACAGATCAATGAATATGAAAAATCTTTCCGGTCTGATATCTCGAAAAACTTGATAATCTTTTTTTCAATACCGCCCAGCGGCATTCTCGTTATCACCCTGGCTACATTTAAAACACGCATCGCTACTTCAAAAAAGCCTTATAATAATCCAATGTTCCCTCTACCATTCTATCAGCCGTAAAGTACTTCTTCACGCGCCTTTCGCCTGCTCCGCCATATTTCCTCATCTTTTCCGGTTTCAAAAAAAGATCGGTGACGGCTTCCGCCAGAGCCGCATCGTCTTCCGGCGGAACCAGCAAACCCGTCTCTCCGTCCGCGACGACTTCCGGAATTCCTCCCGTTTTGCACGCAACAACCGGCTTTCTCAAAGCCATTGCATCGAGAAGAGAAGTGCAGAGCCCTTCCAGCTTTGAAGGCAATACGAACAGATCGAATCCCGCTATCAGATCAGGCACGTCCTCCCGGAATCCCGTGAAAATGACATGTGCGTCAATTCCCAATTCGTCTGCAGTTCTCTTTAATACGGGCATCAAGCTTCCCGCTCCTACTATCATTATTTTGCAGGGACATACATTTAATATCCTTTTTGCGGCTTTCAACAGATTCTGATGATCCTTGTGATCGGCCAGATGACCCACCGTGCCCGCCAGCAGTTCATCATCATTAATGCCGAATTCCTGCCTTACGTTCTTTTCCGTTTTTCTGCTTAAAAGTTCCTCAATATCAATGCCGCTGTATATTCTCTTTATCCTTTGCTCGTGTATGCCGCAATCCATAAGGACCTTTCTGATCTGTTCGGATATGGCGATGATGCCTGCAATTTTGTATTTGTATTTCGTCAGGGCCGATATCGGCGATATTCTGAAATCAACCCGCCGAGTATGAAAATGCAAGCCTATTCGACAGGCAGCAGCGGCAAAAGATGCGTGGAGTATGGAATGGGAAGTGTGGGAATGCACTATGTCGATCGGCTCCTCATTGTGTCGCGCCATGATCCTGAAAAGAGTCTGCGGATCGCCCGGAAAATGCATCGGCGCAGAAAGAGTTGTCAGACCTCGTTCTGCAGCCTTTCGGATGAATGCGCTCTCTTCGGGACCGCACACAGTGACTTTCCAGCCCCTTTTCCGCTGTCCGCAAGCCAGGTGCAACGCCTGCAGTTCCCCGCCGCGCCAGGTTTTTTCCGTATCCACATGCAGCACGTGTTTCATTTGCCTGAAACCCCTTCAATTTAACCGCTGAACTGCATAATTGCTTATAAAACCGGCTTTACGCACACAATAAAAGAATCTCTGAACTCAGCCGCTTTCCCTACGTTTATGCAGGACCTGATTGAGCGTTTTCCTCTGATTTTTCCTCCTTCTTCTCCACCGTCGCTTCGGAACTCGCATGCTCTTCCACATCTCTCTTCGGCTCCCGGTCCGTATCTGCAGAAGATGAAGTCGTTTCTCCCTGAAATTCCTCTTTCAGAGGTTGCGCCTGGTCTATCAGCATACAGGGTATTCCCATGTCGTTGATCGAATAAACAAGTTCGCATTTTCGACAAACAAGTCCGTCTTCTGCGGGTTTCAATTCCAATTCGCCTTTGCATTTGGGGCATACCAGAATATCCAGTATTTCTTTGTTGAAGGCCATCATTCCTCCTTTATTTTTTTATCCCTTTTCTTCTGATAATCTTCCCTCAAAACGGGGAACGTCGGCGCTCGCCCGTAAGATGGTAACTTTCTTATAAACGCCTGTCATCCCTTTATCCTTTTCCGTTACTCGCAAAATCACATTCGCCTTTAGAGCTTTTTTAACTCCTTAAGCCATTGAGCCTCTCTTTTCAACCCCTCGGCCAGGTCCGTTTCCGGTTCAAAATTCAAATACTTTCTCGCCAAACTCACATCCGCAAAAGTATCCTTCATATCACCTTTCTGTTTTTCTATTCTCTCGATTCTCAAACTGCAACCCGCCACGCTCTCCAAAACTTCCAGCGCTTCATTCAATACCAATCTCTTCCCTCGCCCTATATTAAAAATCAGTCCCGGTTCATCCAACTCCGCTGCAGCCATAATCGCTTTTACGACGTCATCAATATATGTAAAATCCCTCGTCTGCTCCCCAGACCCGAAAACCTTTATGGGGCGCTCCAGAAAAGCAGCTTCCAGGAATTTATGAAAGGCCATATCCGGTCGCTGCCTGGGCCCGTATACTGTGAAAAACCTGAGTCCCACCGTGTTGACGCCGTAATTCTTCTGATATATGTAAAGCAAATGCTCGCCGGCCAGCTTGGACGCCCCGTAAGGAGAAACCGGACTGACCCTTGCCGTTTCCTTCATCGGCAAATCACGCGTATCCCCGTAAACTGAAGAAGAAGAGGCGTAAACGAATTTTTTCACCCGATGCTTTACGCTGCTCTCCAGCAACATCTGAGTAGCCAATATGTTGTTGTCCGTGTAAATTTGAAAACTTTCGCCCCAACTGGCCCTTACGCCTGCCTGCGCAGCCAGATGAAAAATAATGTCCGTATCTTCCAGAATGTCGTCCAAGGTTCCAGAGCCGGCCGCATCCTGTATGCTCATCTCCTTCATCTGAAAATTGCGGAGCGTCATTGCCGATTCCAGATTCTTTTCTTTGATCCATCGAGGATAATAATCCAGAAAACAATCTATTCCTGCAACATCCCAACCGGCTTCCAGCAAATGGTCCGCCAGTTGAGACCCGATGAATCCCGCTGCTCCCGTTATTAATGCTTTCATGTGTCGCGTCCCTTCCGTTTTTATCCTCAATTTTCAATAATGCCGGGTATTCTTTGTCCTATTCTCAAATTTACAGCTCAATTCAATATCCCGTTTTCACCCCTCGTCGCAATATCAGTCTTCTACTATCTCTGCAATGATAGAACCGATCTTGACCTTCACTTTTATTCTGACCGGTATGCGTCGCTCATCCGCGGTCAACCATACCAGTAACTTGCTCTTACCCTTCTCGATCATCTTTGACTTGAATGTCGGCAAAGGTTCCGCCTTGTAAGCGTCGTAAGTTCTATCGCCGATCTTTATCCTTTCCACCTGATGTATCTTGACCAGTATCGTGTAATTCTTCCCGTCTGAATTGGCGTCTATCTCAAAAACTTTCCCCGTTCGCAAATCAAGCGTCCGCAAGTAACTTAAGGTCGCCACCGGGTCCCTGGCCAGCGGCGGTATCTCCATCTTTTCCCCGTTCACATAAGCCACATGCTTCTCCTGATCGTATATCACCTCTTGATCCTTATGGTACTTTCCCTCACGGATTTTTTTCTCAAAATATACCGATGAAATGTTCTCTGTCTCAAAACAGGAATTAATCACATCCTTCACCTCAAAAAAGGCGGAAAAAAACGGAGAGGTCTCTGCAATCACTTTAGTCCTCAATATTTCATCAGGATTATACTTTTTACATTCTCTTACGGAAATTTCCAGACTGCCGGCAGATATTCCCATCCACTTCACGTCGTATAAATATTTTTCTCCTACCCTGAAAGGATTCATAACAATCGGAGGGTTTTTAATCGCCTCCGCCTCCCTTTCCTCCTGACCCGAATCTTCATCTTTACCGGCAAAAGCCGATGGGTTTCCCGACAAAAGGGAGAAAAAAGGGAATACAGCACATATAGTCAACAGACAAGGCAATAAAATTTTTAATTTTATCGAATTACCCTTCATAAATCGCCCTTCCTGACCGGTCTTCGGAACTGGAATCCCGCTCAATTCCATCTATGAGTTTCTTCGTCGCCCCGGTCACGCTTTCAACCGATATTGATTGTATGCATTCATCGGCTTTTTCACAATACTTTTTATAACATGAGGAACAGGGGAGTTTTTTCCAGATCGAAATGTGATTTTTACCATAAGGCCCGTTTCTGAAGGGATCGGTGGGACCGAACAAGCCCAGGCACGGTGTGCCTGCGGCCGCCGCCAGGTGCATGGGACCCGTATCTCCGCCAATGAAATAATCGCAGCGTCCCAACAGATAATATAATTGCTTGATCGTCGTTTCCGGAATCAATTTCACTTTACTGCTCGCATGATCCCGGCATAAATTCCTCACATTGACCGCAATCTCACGTTCTCCCGGTCCCCAAATCAATAAAAACAAGTTCCGCTCATCCCCGGCAAGCCTGTCGATCAATCCCGCATACTTCATCTCCGGCCATTTTTTAGTCAACCATCCCGAACAGGCGTTGACCGCTATGGTCCGGCTTTCCTCCGGAACATCCTTCCGGAAAAAATCGTCGACCAACTTCCTGTCCGTCTCGCTTGTAAAAATCCGGAACGCCTCCTGAGGCGCTTCAATCTTCCTTTGAAATGCCGCATACAAATTCTGTTCGACTACATGGCGGCATTCTGCAGGAATGCTGATTCCGTTTCCCGTAAACAAAGCATTCAAAGGCTCTTTACACCACCGCCGAGCGAATCCGACCGTGATTTCACTCCCCGACAGCATAGTCGCCACCCCGCTCTTCAACAATCCCTGAAGGTCTATAGCCTTATCAAATCTTTTCCGCCTGATGCGCCTGACGGTTCCGCCTATATCCTTTAACGTCTCCATCCAGGATGAGGGGCGTTTCAAATCCCGGCGCCATTTTTTGGTGTCTATTATATACAACTCTTCAAGCGCCGGATTCAGAGTCAAAGCCGCTGCCGCCCTCTTCTCCACGATCCAGGAAACTCGTTGGCGCAGGTCCTTTTTCAGCTCATAAAGCACCGGTAATGCATGAATTACATCTCCTATGGAACTGAGTTTCACGATCAGGATTCTTTTCTCTTTTTTCAAGACCATTGCCCTTCCATGCTAATCCTTCCGCTTTTTGAACAAACTCGCTGTTTCCTCGTAAAGGTCAATGAAAACCTCCCATACTTCATCCACTGACACGGCTCTCATACACCTGTGGTCAATGTCGCATTCTCTCAATCTGCACAGAGGTTTGCAATTGTTTTTTCGAATGATTCGACGATGTTCGGTGAGCGGTCCTGTCGCTTCGGGATCGGTCGGTCCGAAAATCGCCGCGGTGGGAACGCTCAAAGCCGAAGCTATATGCATAATACCCGAATCATTGCCTATGAAAAGCCTGGCCCTGGATATCGCCGCCATCGTCTCATCCAGCGGAAGCATTCCCGTCATGAGGATCGCCGGGGATTTTATCATTCCTTTTAAACTTTTCGCCGATCCTTCTTCATCTTTTCCTCCAAAATAGACAGTCCGAATGCCCATTTCATCATATATCCGGTCGGCCAGAGCCGCAAATCTGTCCAGAGGCCATCGCTTAGCCGGTCCATAGGCAGCCCCCGGATGCATGGAGATGAATTCCTCGCCCCGGCTTAAACCCGCTGCATTCAGTTTATGAAGCGCTGATTGGAGCGATTCTTCCGAAACCTGTAATTCTGGCCTGGGATTACCGCCGGGCCGATTCGCCAGGCGCCTTATCAACGGCATATAATAATGGACTTCATGCCTGCCTTCTATCTCTCTCTGTTCGACTACGTCAGTCAACAATATCCTGCGGCCGTCCGTAGGATATCCTATCCGGCGGGGCACGCCCGCTGTCCGAACCAGTAATGCCGCTTCAAAGGCATTCTGAAACAGGACTGCCACGTCATACGAACACCTTCGAATTTCTGCCGCCGCTTTCATGAAAGGTATTATACGTCCCAAACCATGCCGGCGATCGTAAACCATCACCCGGTTACATAATGACGATTCTTTAAACAACGGCGCCGCCCAGGGCAAAATTATCAAAGTGATACGCGCTTCCGGCAAACCGCGGCGCAATTCGCTCAAAGCCCCTGTACTCAAAACCGCATCCCCAATCCAGTTGGGCAACCTGACGATTATTTCATCAGCCGATTTCATGAAGGTTGATTATAAAAGCCTACCCCTCCATGTCAAGTTCCATTCAAACCCAAAACCATATCAGCATCCATAAAAATTAAACCCGAAAAAAAACTGATATCTGCCGAAACAAAATGAAGTCTTTTAGTCCTTTTCGTCCCTTTGGTCCCTTTGGTCCCTTTGGTCCTTTATCGTCCCTTTCGTCCCTTATCGTCCTTTACAGCCCCTTCCCATCCCCGCTTCAACCTGATAACATCCGGTCCGGAAACGGAAATTTTCGAAACGCCGACAAATTCCAGAATCCGTTTAATCAAAACAAAACCGAATTCAATTCAAATGAACGATGCTCTCGTTTAACGATCCCCGATTCAAAAGAAGGCCGAAATGAACGATTCAATATGGGAAACAGAAGAAATGGTCGACAGGTTCCGGAACAAGGACCCGGATAAAGATTTACTCACAGCGCTCGAAAGCGGACCCACGCCTGGCGATGCATGCGCCCTCGACCTGGGCTGCGCAGCCGGCAGAAATTCCATCGTCCTCGCCGAAGCGCGCTTCAAAACTTTTGCCGTCGACTCATCCGCATCGATGCTCCGGGCTGTATATGAAAAAATGAAAAAAACGAAAAATTCCCGATTTTGGAAACTCTTCCCCTGTCGGGCCGATATGCTGCAACTCCCCTTTCGCAACGCAGTATTCGACATCACGGTCGCATACGGAATCCTGCACCAGGCAGACTCGACCAGGGAACTTATTCGATCTTTCAACGAAATCGTTCGCGTCATGAAACCCCGGGGACGATTGTTGTTTTCATGCTTTTCCACGGGGATGCTTCCAGAAGGCTCAACCCCTGTTCCAGATGAAAAATATATTTATCTCACTCCTTCAAAACGGGAAGTTTGCCGACTGTCCAAAAACGAACTTGCTGCGCTCTGCTGCCATTTCGGGCTCGAACCCCTCCAGGAAATCGAACTCCGAAGAAAAACTACGGAACAACGTTTCAGGGAGTCGCTTTTCGGTTATTTCATGAAACCGTGATTTGATTATCCCCTTTTTTTCCCTTATAAATTGAAGAGGGAAGTTTTTTCAGAATGGCTGCAAAATCACGCATTTTTCCGGCTAAATCAATCAAAGCTGATTTATGCCGATTCATCCGCTTCCTTTTGTGAATAAACGTTTCAAATAGTTTCTCCAGAAATTTTCATCAGGCATGGAGGAAACAAAAAACCATGAAGTCCAAAAAAATATCTGAAGTTTTGCTCTTTTCATTTATCGTCATTTTTGTCTTTTTCTGCGCTTCATCGAACGCAATAAAAGCCCAGGTCGTCTACTCGGAAAATTTTGATGATTGGAGCGCCGACGATCAGACCGGTCCCCCGGCTGTCTGCTGGGGAGGAAACTACTACATCGCAAGTTCATCCGGGACGCCGCTCTGCATGAATCTGCTTTCAATGAGAATCAACTCCACAACGGAAAAACCGGTCATCGGGATCGACCTGAGAGGATATACTAACGCAAGCATCAGCTACACTTATTACCAGTATGCTTATGCTTACTGTGCGGGCGAAATTAAGACACAGACGTCCGGCGACCTGGACTGCGATCAGTCTTTCGGCTTCACCACGACGCAATACCATTTTACTGAACAGCAATGCGTGGACGTTACTATCCCCCTGACCGACGATGCGATAAACTACTTCAGGTGGAGCAAAAGCGGCGGAGCTGAGATCGGTTTCTGGATCGATGAAGTCGTAGTGCAAGCCATAGGACAGGGACCGCAGTGCGTCGATTCCTTCGACGAAACCTTCGGGACCTCTTTCCAATCCGGTTCCGTCTGCAGCATATGGCCGGACATGTGGGAAACATGCGAGGGAAACGGACCGTACATAACATCAGGAGGACCCTGCGGCGGTTCTTATGACTATGCCATGTATTTCGGAGACGGCTGGCCCTATTCCTCGGGAGAAACCGTATGCATCGACCTTATCGGCGCTGCCGCCCCCTCTCTGAAATACTATTATTCCTGGGACGGCCTGAGCACTGTGTCGCCCATCATTGAAATTTCTCTCGATCACGGCGATACCTGGTCTGAACTGGTTTCGTCGCATGAAAATACGGGCGGTTCGTGCCTGGAACGCTGCATTAACCTGAACGCCTACATCGGATTCCAGATAAAACTCAGATTCACATCCCAATCCTCCACATCAGATTATCATGCCTATTTCGACGACATCCGGGTCCACCGAAATGATCCCTGTCCGCAAAATACCGCCACGCCAACCTTTACTCCTGAACCGCTCCCCACACATACGCCGACCCGCTCGCCGACCGAGACAGCGACGCCGGAGCCGACAGAACCCCCCACAGCAACGCCGACGTTTTCGCCTACAAACATACCGCCCACCGATTCTCCCACGCCTTCCCCCACCAATTCGCCTACACAAACTCCCACCGATACGCCGATTCCGACTTTCACGACAGAACCCACCGGACCTCCCACCGGTACGCCGATTCCGACAGAAGCGCCCACCGTCGTCTCCACGGAAACTCCCACCTCCGTTCCCACATCAACCTCTACTATTCCTCCGACTGATTCCCCTACGAGCACACCGACAGAATTTCCGACCGATCCCCCGACAGAAATCCCAACTGAAATACCATCTCCCTCGCCAACACAAACGATGACGCCCATTATGACTGAAACCCCGGAAACGACGCCCACAACGACAGTCTCCCCAACCCCGCCGCCCATACCGGCGACAACGACAACAGGATGCCTGATCCTGACGATAATGCTAGGAAGCCTGGCCATTTACGGCAACATGAAAATGAAAAAATGACGCTGCTCTCCCAAAACTGAAAAACCACCCAAAACCGACAAGACATAACAAACGTCCCTTCCGTCCTTTTGGTCCCTTTCGTCCCTTTCGTCCCTTGGTCCCTTGGTCCCTTGGTCCCTTTGAAAAAAAACGGCATTGATCAAAAATGCCTCTTTTGAGATTACAATTCTTCAGAATATCCCATCATTTTGTTTCGATTTCGATTGCGATACCGACCCCGATCACCGAAACAAAATGTCAAACGTTTTGAAAAAACGTAATCCCTGTTTGATCAGTCCCCCAAAAATCAAACCTAAAACCGCAAATCACCTCATGAATCCATAAACGCTTTATTTTCTTCAATCCGCCCTGCTGTTGCCATTTAAAACATCTATGAGTTAATATGGCGTGAGCAAGCCGCCGCGCCGGCTTTTAATTCACAATGATCCCGATGCGATTTCGGGAATGAAGGGGAACGGTGACCGTTATGCAACCAGGACCGACTTTCGACAGAAAACAGGAAACGGCCTTAAGCGACATTTGCTCGCAACTTTATGAAAGACTTGAACCCAAGGACTTCCTGTTACAGACAAAAGACGATGAGGACTTCAATTCTTATCGCGTTAAGATGCTGCAATGGGTTGATGAATTGCTGGAGAAAACTGAAGCGGAATTCGAGGACCTGGAAAAGGTTAAAAAAGTAATTATTGAAGCCGTTACGACTTATGGTCCGCTGGCGGAATTCATGTTCGATCCTGATGTGAATGAAATTATGGCTAACCGGCATGATGAAGTTTTCGTCGAAAAAAAGGGAAAATTGCTGTTGACCGGAAAACAGTTCATATCGACTTCGCACTTCATGAAAATCATTCAGCGAATTCTTTACCCTCTGGGGAGAATCCTCAATGAAAATCAGCCCATGGTGGATGCCAGGCTCCCGGACGGTTCCCGCATAAACGTCATCATTCCTCCCCTGGCGCTTCAAAGCCCGCTGCTGACCATCCGAAAATTCATCCTAGAAATAATGTCCATAAAAAGTCTGCTCAACCTGGAATCGCTGTCGCCGGAAATGGCGGAATTCCTGAAAGTGGCCGTTCAAACCCGAAGAAACATCATAGTATCAGGCGGAACCGCCGCTGGAAAAACCACGCTGCTCAACATTCTTTCGTCATTCATCCCTCCCCATGAGCGCATAATAACCATAGAAGATGCCGCTGAAATGAAACTGTCGCACTTTCATATCTGCAGGCTGGAAACCAAACCGCCTGATATGAACGGAAGAGGCGGCGTCAGCACTCTGGACCTTTTCCGTAATTCCCTGCGGATGCGGCCGGATCGTATAGTAGTGGGCGAATGCAGAGGCGCCGAGGCCCTGGCCATGCTCCAGGCGATGAACTCAGGCCATGACGGCTCCATGACCACCGCTCACGCCAACTCACCCAAAGACCTCCTCGCCCGCATAGAAACCATGGCATCGCTGGCAGGAGCCAATATCCCGCACCAGGCTATCCGCCACCAAATTGCCGCCGCAATTGACCTCGTTGTCCACCTCCAGAGATACCCCGAAGGTACACGAAAAATTAAACAAATTACTGAAATAACCGGCATGGAAGGCGGTACAATCTCACGCGCCGACATTTTCCAATTCGAACAAACCGGCTCGGAACCCAACGGAAAACCCGTAGGAACCTTCCGCTCAACAGGAATAGTGCCGAAATTCTTCGAAGAAATAGGACACCTGGGCATTAGAATTCCCATAGAAGTTTTCTAAAAAACAGGCCTATAAAAAATTAAGACATTGATCAAAAATGCGTCTTTTGAGGTTACAATTCGAAATAATATCTCATCATTTTGTTTCGATTGCGATTGCGATCCCGACCCCGATACCGATTACTGAAAAAAACTGTAAAAAGTTTTGAAAGAAGCGTAACCCCGGTCTGATCTGTCCCAAAATTAAAAGTCTTCCCAAAATCAATCCTTCCAATATCACAATCTTCCATCCCTTTTCTCTATCCATTCTTCCATCTACCCGCCTTTCCCTCCTCTTCCGCGCTTGACATTTTTTCCATCTTCCTGAATGATAAATTCCGGCTGTTGAGACGCTCATAAAAAAAAATTTAAAACACCAACCGATCAGGGAAACAAAATGACGTCAAAGCGATATGAAACAACGAGAGCTCAATTGATGCTCCTGGTTTTCGCCGTTCTGTTGATTTGCATCCTCTTTTTCATTCTCGGATTCGTCATCGGCAGAGCCACCTCGCTGGAAGGCATAACGGAACTTCCGAGACAGGTCTCGAATGAACCGGAAATTGAACAGGAAGCGGAACCTACACCGGCGCCCCAGGTTAAAGATACGTTGACGCCGACAGCCACGGTTACGGTTACGGCAACGGCCACAACCGTTCCCGAACCGGATGAACCCGAAATCGGAGATTTTAAAGGACAGGGGTTTGCCGTCCAGGTTACTTCCGTCAGGCAGAAAGAGTCGGCCGAACGACTGATGAACAATCTGAAGCAAAAAGATTATCCGGTATACCTGGATGAAAAGGACCTGGGAGACGGACGCAGCAATTACAGAGTCAGGGTCGGCCCCTTCAAAACGCGCCGGGAGGCCAGGGAAGCCGAAGAAAACTTAAAAAACAAGGAAAATATGGATACCTGGCTCGTTGAAGTTGTGATATAGCCGGCGACTGTCCACGAACTAGATTCTCCATTCAAAGTTTGGGACTGATTAAATCGGGGTTACCCTTCTTTTATAATGTTCTACAGTTCGTTTCGGTAATCGGGTTGTTTCGAAATCGGTATCGGGGTCGGAGTAGCAATCGGTATCGGTATCGGTATCGCAATCGTGATCGAAATCGAAACAAAATGACGGACGATTCTGTCGAATTGTAACCTCAAAAGAGGCTTTTTTGATCAATGCCGAATTTTTCTTAAGGCAAGGAAGGCAAGGATTTGCGAGGTAGGGGTATTGCTTATACGTTGACTGGGCAAATCCGCAGCCTGGCGCAGCATTAGGGAAAATTCGCCGTTTGTAGACAGAAATGAGTTAGAAAGATTTGAACGCAAGAGTTATGGGCGCTGTTTTTAAAGCCATTTGTAATGATTTCCAAGTGATGACCGGTCTGCCCTTCGCATGATCCAATCCTCCCATGCTCTCAATCACTTGAGATTTTTACAATCGTATTGTAATTTTACTATGTGTTTTTACGAAACGATTGGAATTTTGAATGATCGAGACCTCAAAATACTGCGACAGACTGCTCAATCCGCCGGACAAGTCCTTTTTTCTGTTCGGACCCAAAGGCGTTGGAAAAAGCACATGGTTGAAGCATAAGATGCCGGATGCCCTCTATTTGGACCTTCTGGACCATACTCTTTTCCTGGAATTATCTCAGGACCCTGCAAGGCTGGAAGGACTTGTGGGAAAATTGAATAAAGGCGATTGGGCGATCATGGATGAAATTCAGAAGATACCGGGAATGTTGGATGAAGTTCATCGTTTGATAGAAGAAAGAAAAGTTCGTTTTGTTTTATGCGGTTCGTCAGCCAGAAAACTGCGGCAGGGAGGCGTCAATCTCCTGGGCGGCAGAGCTTTGACGCGTCACCTGGAAGTATTTTCTGCCGCTGAGCTTGGAAAGGATTTCGATCTCGATTTTACTCTTGAGTGGGGTTTATTGCCCTTGGTTCAAACGGACAGGAAAAACGCGGCTGATATTTTAAGCAGCTATGTCCACACATATCTGCAGGAAGAAATCAGAGGGGAAGGAATAGTCAGGAAATTATCCCCGTTTGTCAGATTTCTTGGCCTGGCAGGCATGCTGAACGGTCAGATGATCAATGCATCGAGTATAGCCAGGGAGGCTGCCGTTCCCCGTAGCAGCGTAGACGTTTATTTTTCCATCCTGATCGATACGCTGGTCGGACATTTTCTTCCTGCCTATCGCCCGCAGATTAAAGTCCGGGAGCAAACCCATCCTAAATTTTACTGGTTCGATCCGGGCGTCGCCAGGGCAGCCGCCGGCTATCTCGCCGATCCATTAAGCGCCTTATGGAAAGGACCTGCCCTGGAAGACGAATGAAGAGACAACCGGGGCCGATACGCAGTCAGAATAGCCGCCTGCAACGCATTAATCAGCCTGGGCGTTGAGTGCGACAAAAGCAAGTATTGGTAAAAAAACGGGACATTGATCAAAAATGGGTCTTCTGAGTTTACAATTCTTCCGAATAACCCATCATTTAGTTTCGATTTCGATTACTGAAACAAACTGTCGAAAGTTTTACAAGAAGTGTAACCCCGATATGATCAGTCCCAAAACTTCTATCAAACCAACCATAAAACAACCAACGAGATCCTCCAACCAGCCATAAAGTAACGTCCAATCGTCAATTGCCAATGACTGCAGGCCGAATTCATTGACCATTGACTGTAGGTGGATATCCCCCCTGGTCTCGGGAAATACGTATTAGGATATGCCTTACTTCATTACTTCTCAATATGTTAGCTGATGAATCGTTGTCAGTGAAGCGGTCGTCGTTGTCGGAGTATCGTGCGCAATAAATTTTAAACCCAATTTCACATGAATGAGCTTCGAGTTTAAATTCGACAGCGCAAACGAATACATTTTTTTGACGTTTTTTGCTTTAAAAACAATGATTGGTTCCGGTTATCCTAATGCCAAAGCAATGAATGGAGAGGGGGCCGAGGGTGAGGTCGCCATCGTCATTCGTGTTTACCGAAGGCCGCAGCGAATATATATCGCAATCTCTTTTTCATCCATCCGTATATTCAGAAAATAACATTCACCGGTCCCTGCTTTGCCTTGATCACTCTGTTTGCCATGCCGGCTCTTGATGTTAGCGTTTTTAAATGGTATAGTCAGAAGTGGCTGCAGCCGAAATTGACTGCGACCAAATATGACTTCACTTTTATTTTTATTGAATCCGCATATTCAGAAAAGGAGCATAAATGTTTTTTTCTGCTTCCAAACCGGTGTTCGGAAAACATTTTTTCAACCGGGAAAAGGAATTGAGTTCCTTGGAGGGATTGATCAGATCACTGAAAAAAGGCGTACCCCGCTATGCGGCCATAATGGGTATGCGCAAGGTCGGCAAGACGAGCCTTATCGAAGAATTCAGGCGATTGCACAGAGAGAAGGCCGTCATTCCGATCCTGGACTGCAGCGCCGGCGTAATAACTGCGGAGACTTTTTTTGAGGACTTTGCTGTTGCGATTATTGATGAGTTTCTCATCAGTGAGGGATATTCAGCTGAAACAGGATTAATGAATGGAACCCGCCACAGCGATGCTGAATTCATGATGACGCTCGGTCGCATTCAAAGTCTTCATATTGAATCATTAAACAAAGTTTTAGCCGCTATATTGAATTTGAAGAAAAAAATCGAGCCATTACGTGATCAATACTCCGTCATTGCCGATTTACCGGAAGAGCTGGCGCGAGAGAGATCGCGCAAATTTTTAGTGGTTTTGGACGAATTTCATGAATGCAACAAATTGAATGCATTTAAAAGCATAAAAACGAATATAGGGGATATTTTTTCTTTTTTCAGATCGAAGTGGCAGCGACATCAGAACGTAGCTTACCTGATTTCGGGTTCCGAAATAAGCCTTTTATCGCGAATAATTCATTCGGAGAGTTCACCATTTTTTCAGCATTTTAAATCATTGACGGTACGCGAATTTTCCAAAGAAAGTGCGGAAAGTATGATTTTAGAGTTGTTCAGAAAGTCCGGATTTAAAATTTCTGTCGAGCTGCTCCATCAACTTGCAGAACTGACCAACGGCCATCCGTTTTATCTTCAGGTTCTGGGTGAGGAATTATGCACCGGCAGCAGGGAGGGTATGATTCATGAGTCAGATTTTAAGGCGATATTGCATGAAACTTTGTTCGAGGTTTCCGGGAGGTTGTATTTATATTTTTCAGGACAGCATGAAAAATATATTAGATCATCCAGTTCTCTGGAAAAAGTATTAATTTCCATTGCATCCGGTTTTCACAGGGTATCCGAAACAGCGAAAGACTTAGGATTACCTACGGGTTATGTCAGCAACTTCATCCGTCGCCTTATGGACATGGACATACTGGTTAAAGAAAACGGCGCCTATCAAATTCGAGACCCTCTTTATGCTCTTTGGATTTCAGGCGCTAAATCTCACCGAAGGACTTACATCGGACCATATGTACTGGGAAGTCATGCGGAACAAAAGACATCTGAAAAGCTGAGCAAAGAGGGTTTTCGTCTGATTTATCAGTCAAAGGCGAGTCGTGGGGCTTTTGACTTGCTTGCGATATTGAATTCGTTCAGCATGGGACTGCAAATAAAAAAAATCAAAAAATATCCCTATTACCTGCCCCGAAATGATGCCCTCAATATGAAACACTGGGGTAAAAGACTCTCCTGGACGCCCGTATTATGTCTGTACCAAGATGAAGACAATATCCGCTATTTTCCGCTAGAATCGCTGATCGAAAAGCAAAAAAGCTTTAAAGCCGACCATGAAAAAGGCTATGAAAAATTGCTGGAAATAGCGGTTAAATTCAGTTAACGTTCATAAAACGACAACATGCAAGGAGTGATGAAAATATAACTGTTCATCCGGGGACTGAGTAAAAACATGAGTTACGTTTTTTTTTTCAAACGTTTGACAGTTTGTTTCGGGGTCGGGGTCGCAACAAAACAATTACGAGAAGATATGTGTTGTCATGACGGGACAGATCAAACCGGGATTACAATTCTTTCAAAACTTTTGACAATTTGTTTCAGTAATCGGGATCGGGATCGGGATCGAAACAAACTGATGGGAGATGCTGTCGAATTGTAATCTCAAAAGACGCTTTTTTGATCAATGACGTCTTGATCATATTTTCAAAGCTTCTTAATTATTCAAGGCTGCAAAAATTGTAACTTCGAAACACGGATATCTGAACAGCGCCGCATTTTTGATCAATGCCGGCATCCGTCGCTCAGCATCCGGAACCGCGCCGCATAAATTTGAAATGCCGTCCTATGATGGTTTATAATACTGAAGTTCGAGTATTTTCGGGGATTGGCGATAGAACTCGTGTACAGGCAAAGGAGGACTATGAGATGGATGAGACGAACGGTCAAGCAAAAAATTTTATCGAAAAAAAGAGAAAAATTTGCAGTTTGATTTTTGCGGGACTTTTAGCGAGTTTATGCTTTTATGCATTCATCGCTGTAGCGCTCAGGGTCGCCGTTGACGGTTTTGAAGGATTCAGCGCATTGGATGACGCTCTTTACAGCATTGTTAAACTGATCCTGACGGCCCTGGCGATTATCGTCGTCATCATTATAATAATCTGGAAAAACAAGAAGTTGAGTGCTGAGGGCATATCAGAAAACGTCAAGGAGAAAGGAACAGAAGCAGCGGCAGAGTCCGTGATGAGTTCCTCAATAGTGCTGATGGCTCTGGCCGAATCTGTCGGCGTTTACGGGCTGGTTTTGTATCTGTTGAACGGCGCTCTTTTTGACTTTATCAGTTTCGGGATCGCCTCTCTCGTCTGCCTGTTTCTGGTCTATCCCGGCGAAAGCGTCTGGATAGAAGTTGAAAAGGCGACGATTGAGGAGGAAATTTAGTTTTTTGATGCTGTATGACGGATGGCGGATGCCGGTTGCCTTATTCTCCGGCATGCTTCAGTTCATTTACGACATGCTGAATTGCAAGGATAGATATTGTTGTATGATTATCCAGGGCGACTTACCTGAAAAAAATGAAAAAAGAACTCGGCAAATTTCGTAAAACTATACGAGTCAATGTCGAATATCCATATCTGATTTACTTTCCCGCTTCTCAAGAAACTAAAGAAGGCCTTTATCCTCTGCTGATCTTTCTGCACGGCGCCGGCGAGCGAGGCGACGATCTCACCCTGATCAGAAAATACGGACCGCCTAAACATATCGAAAGCGGACATGAGCTGCCTTTTATCGTCGCAGCGCCGCAATGCCCTGTGGACGTGTGGTGGCAAGCGGACCGACTGGGACTTTTCTTGGACTATCTTATCGAAGAGTTTCCAATCGATGAAAACCGCGTTTACGTTACGGGTTTGTCCATGGGCGGATACGGGACCTGGGCTTTGGCCGATGCCTTTCCGCAACGTATTGCGGCCATTGCGCCGGTAGCGGCCCCCTACGCCTGGATTCATCCGCAGAATTTTAAGCGTGTGCCGGTTTGGTGCTTCCATGGGGCGTTGGACGACGTCGTTCCCGTCGACAACTCGATAAAAATGATGCGTTTGTTCAAACGAAAGAAAAACATGCGATTCACTATTCACCCCGATGCCGGGCATGACAAATGGAACCTGACATACGAAAATCCTGAACTTTATGAATGGTTTCTCCGTCACAGACGGAAAAAAAGATAACCCTCCATGGATAAAGTCTCGATACTCAAAATAAGAACAACAATCCTCTCACTGTTCCTCGCCGTCATTCTGCTTTTAACCTCCTCACCGGTTTATCCCGGCGACTCGTCCGCCCCTGTCTCATATCCCTGGACAAAAGGACGGGAAATAAAGGATCGAATAAAAACCCGGATAAATACTCCGCCTGGATACGAACGCGTTAAACCGGAACCGGGGAGTTTCGGGCGCTGGTTGCAGAGGTTGCCGTTAAAGGAAAAAAATGCTCCGGTTCTTTTCTTCGACGGCAGGAAGAAACCTGATCAGAATTTTCATTATGCCGTAATCGATATTGATTCAGGATCGCGCGATCTTCAGCAATGCGCGGATGCCGTGATCAGGTTAAGAGCCGAATACCTTTATTGCATGGGAAAATATGATCGTATCAGTTTCCATTTCACCAGCGGCGATGAAGCGCGTTTCCTGAAATGGGCGGGAGGTTACCGGCCATACGTCGACGGCAGTTCAGTCACCTGGAAAAAAACGGCTGAAATAAATCAAGACTATCCTGATTTCCGGAAGTACCTGGATGCGGTTTTCACATATGCCGGGTCCTGGTCGCTGAGTCAAGAACTGCTTCAACGAAAGAATCCCCTTGAAATGAAAATCGGCGATGTCCTTATCCAGGGCGGCTTTCCTGGCCATGCCGTCATCATCGTAGATAAAGCCGTCAACCCGCAGAACAATGATATCCTCTTTCTGGCAGCGCAGAGCTACATGCCGGCCCAGGATATCCATATACTGAAGAACCCGGGGGATAAATCCCTTTCTCCGTGGTATAAACTGCCTACCCGGGGCGATATCGTCACCCCGGAATGGACGTTTCAAGTTTCAGACCTTCGTTATTTTCCATGAGTCCACGCCATTCATCTTAAAGCTCAGCCCACGAATACACAAAAGTTCTGTTCCTCTTGAAGGTCCTGTCTTCTGCATAGACCAGCGCCGCAGGATTGAGCAAATCCGTAGGAACCCCACGACGCGGGATTGAATCTGCGGGGATATGGACGCTCGTAATAGGTTTTGAATGAGAAAAGCCGGCTAAAGCTTCATGACGCTTCATATGACGTAACGAACAGGACCGCCGGAAACTGTGAACGTTTCCGGCGGTCCTTATGAACAAGGGTTCAAGTCTGCCATTCTCAGGTCTTCAATTGCCCCAGTCCTACAGACGCTACATCGTCATTCTGCCTTCCCCAATCCCGCTTCGACATTTGAATTTCATACCGGACAGCAGAATTATAAGAAGGGCCGCGCCTATAAAATCAAGACACGGAACTTCCTCGACGCATGAATAGGTGAAGGCGCCGTTCTGAACGGAAAAGCCATCTACGTCGTCGACAGGATTGATGATGCTCAGTTCGCATGGGTCGTCTTCCGAGCATGCATCGCATGTAACGGTTAAGTTGACGTAAAGAAGGACAGCAGAGCTCTGAGGGGGAATGGGATTTTCAGGTGAGAACCCACCCATTCTTACGCATCCCTGTTCCAATTCGTATCCTTCCAGGAAGGGCCATCCCGGTATCAGCTCGCCCCTTTCCACCGAAACGAATTCCAACATATCCGGGCAAAACAGGAAATCAAATCCGAATTGTTCGATTGAGGTTGAGTTATTCTGGATGTAAACCGGAATGCAAGCCGTTTCGCCGCTGCATCCGGAAACATCGCCGATGATTATCTGTCCGTCCTTCTCGGCTGCATGAGAAGCGACGGCGAATGAAGCCGCAAGCAAAACCGGAATCAACAGGATAGCGCTGAAGCTTGCCCACCATTTCAGCTCCCGGCGCACTCTGTTTCGATTCAACCGTCCGGAATTTCTTGAATTTTTCACTGGTCTTTCCTCCAAATCACACATTCTGACCTGTTCACTTTATTCCAGACAAGTCGTTTCCTTTTTTGAAAACGACATCGAATCCTGCAATGTCGTCCACCAGACCGGTTAAATCGAACTTGATCCTGTCAAAGTCCCACGAAATTTCACCGGCTTTGCTTTTAAAATCGATGACGGCAAGTATGCCGCTGTCGTCCTGGAGTTCATAGATTTCGGGCTGGAAAGCGCCGATTTTGATGGCGTCCGGGTATTGACCGACGCCGGTAAAGGGCCAGTCATCGACGAAATCGCCGAACCGGACGTTGCAGAACTCCATTTCAGAATCAGGATAATGCAGCTTGAACCCTAATGAAGAGACAGGTTGATCTGATTTATCGATCGAAACGATCATTTTAAGCCGGTCTGCAGTCGAACCGGGCAGCAGTTGTGCGGACAGGATGCCATGCGGCGCTCCGCGTTGTGAAATTCGATTTCTGCCTGCATCCTGACTGAGTTTTTTATAAGGCCTGAATCCGTTGTCAGTTGGCGGTTCAGGCTGGTCTACGCAGTTGCAGCCCATATCCAGGTAATGTTTGAAGATGCAGTTGGCGTCAGCCGGCGTTACGGTTCCGTCGCCGTTGCAGTCCGCAGAACACGACTCCTGACGGCTCGGATCAGGGATGATGGTCAGGTAAATCTGAAAGGCCATGTTGGCATCACGAGGAGTGATCATTCCGTCGTTCGACACATCGCCGTCATTGATGCAATCGATGAAGGTGAATGTCCCGCATTGAGTCATCCAGTCGGCTATGTCGTCAACCATATTCTGAGAACACATGGTGCACTGATCGCCGTCCAGGCAATCCTGACAGTCGACGACGAAGTTCAGAACCGCTATGCTGCCGTAACTCCCGGTCGGAATCTCCTGGGTATCGAAACCTGCAACACGTACATAACTGTCCTGGGGCACGTCATTGCAGTCCAGCTCGTACCAGTTCTCGGTCAAATCCCCCGATTCGCAGGAATCTAACTGCAGCATGGAGGGACAATAAGTCATGTCTAATCCGAATTCGTTCAGAGGCGTCATAGGATTATGAATGTTCAGGGTTATCTGCACGGTTTCCCCGTTTTCTCCCGTCGCTCCCTCTATCCAGAGAAAATCTTCTGTAGGAGTAAACGTTATTGCGGGCGTCGGAGTAGGATAGAAGGTCGGAGTTTCCGTTATCTGGTAAGTCGGAACGAATGTGGGCGTGGGTTGGGTCATCCCGCCAAGCGGCTTGCTGACGAAAAAATTATCCGCATATACGGGATGAGCATTGAATCCGCCCAGGACCGGCGGCGATTCATTATAAGCCGGGTCTATCGTGTTTTCGGTCGTCCACAACTGCTCGCCGTTAAGGTAATACTCCACGTGCAAATCCGGCCTGATGACTACCCTCGCATTATGCCAGGCGCTGTCTGTAAATGAACCGTCAATGGCGTGATGTTCCTGATGAGCCGGGTCTTCCGAGTCGATATACATGTCGACCGTCCGGCTCCCTGCGCCTCCGTTCAAACACATGAAAACAGCATAATCCAGGTTGTCTCCGTTTACGATCTCCTCCATCGGCAATCCGAACCACAGATCATTATAATGTGAAGAACAGTCGCTCAGGAAAAAATCGCAGCTCATCACCAATCCCCCGCTGTAGTCCGCCAGGAACGAGGTATGGTAAATTTCCGTGTTCATTCCGTCGCCGGCTCCGCCGGGAATATAATTATGACGAGGATTCCCGTGCGTTTCGTCTATTCCCGGCGCAAGACCGGGATTATACAGGGTATGGATGCTCCAGTCCCCAGAAGGAAACCCGTCAATCAACTCAAAATCTTCAAACATGTCCATGTAAAAGAACTCGTCCATACAGAAATTATCGGCATAAACCGGATAGGTGTTGAATCCGCCCAGTACCGGCCGCGCATTATTATACCCCGGATCGATTTTCGCCACGGTCGTGTAAAGTAACTCATCGTTCAAATAAAACTCCACGTAATGATCGGGACGTATCCGTATCTCCGCCCGGTTCCATACGCCTGCATCAAATCCCCCGGGAATTTCAAAATAGTCCTGGTGCCCGGCGACCTCCGAATCGATGAAACCAATGACGTTGCGATTGCCCGCATCGGCATTCAATGTCATAAAAACAGCGTAATCTATGTTATTCCCATCCTGGATGCGCTCGCGAGGCAACCCCATCCACAAATCGTTGTAATGAGTCGACGTATCGCTGAGGAAAAAATCGCAAGTCATGCGGAACCCGCGGCTGTAATCCGCTGTGTAGTATTTAGCGTATATTTCCGTGTTCTGCCCGTCGCCGGCGCCTCCGGGAACGTAACAATGATAAGGATTCCCGTGCGTCGTATCTATGGCAGGCTCTATGTAGGGATTGTACAGCGTGTGCACGGCCCAGTCATCGGAGGGAAATTCTTCTACGTCTTCGAAGTCCTCGCAATAGGGTATCCGGTAAAACTTTTCGTTGACGTAATAATTGTCGGCATATACGGGACTGGCATTGAAACCGCCTAAAACAGGTATGCCGTGATTATACGACATGTCGACCGTCTGAGTGGTCGTCCACAAAAGCGTCCCGTCAACGTAAAATTCCACCAGACGGTCCGGCCGTATCCTTATCTCCGCCATATGATACTGACCCGGCGTGAATCCGTTTTCTATGTAAATTAATTCTTCGTTGTCCTGATAACCGTTTATACGGCAATAGACATAATTGGCGCCCGTACTCCCGTTAAACCAGAGCTCAACGGAATACGCCAGATTCTCCCCGTCAACGACCTCGCCCTGGGCCAGACCGAACCACAGATCATTATAATGGGCTGACGTATCGGTAATTTTAAAATCACACGTCATACGGCAACCGCGACTGTAGTCCACAGTGAATTCATTATGGTATATTTCCGTATTCTGTCCGTCGCCGGCTCCTCCAGGAACGTAACAATGACCAGGATTCCCGTTCACAGGATCAATGCCGGGCAAAAGGTGCGGACTATAAAGCGTATGCACGTTCCAATCATCAGAAGGAAAATCCTCTATCATCTCAAAATCCTCAAATAAAACAAATTCGGCTCGTACCGTTACGACCGATGCCGTAAACATCCCAATCAAAAACATCATCAACATTCCCGTTATCTTAGCTTTCATTATTTCTCCTTTCATTGCATCCAAAAAAATATTTTTCAATCATCAATGTCTGATAAAACTCGACGAAGAGGTCCTCCGCCGGTTAAGAAACCTTGCCTTTCATCACCTCCCTTCTCCACCGGGTATGACGCACCAACTAAGGGCAAACTCCATGCCGGAGAAAAGAGAGGTAATGAAAAGTTAAAATAACCTATTGAATACAAATAGTTTCACACATTCGGAACAACGCTCATGAGGATATGAACTTTTATAACTTTTCGGTCATTTATGCCCAAAAGGAATGACCATAAGGTTTGTGGCGCTGATCGGACATCAGTGTTTCGAGGTTACAACTTTTCCGAATATCCCATTATTTTGTTTCGATTTGGATTTCGATTTCGATCCCGACCCGATTACTGAAACAAACTGTCCAACGTTTTGAAAGAAGTTCACCCCGGTTTGATCAGTCCTTAAATTGTAATCCCGAAACGTGCATTTTTATACGCATCATGCGACTCTCTTCTTCTCTATCCGTTATATCCGTTGTTGGCGCAAACTTTTCAATTGTTTTCGACAACCCCGGATTCTGATCCTCATCCGTCATTTTTAATCCTGTTCAGCTTTGCCGTCAACCGGTCTTCCATACTTCTCAAATCGATATACCAGCTTCCGTATCGTTCTATTTCTTCCAGGGATTTCCTGAACTGTTCTTCAGCTTTTCGACGTTCATTTTGCGCAGCATGCACCTCCGCCCTGGCTTCATGAAGCATGGTCCTTAATTTCGGGTCTAAAATGTTGTAAGTCAGCCATTTATCCAGTCTTTCGGCATGGTGAGCGTATTTTTCGCTGTTTCCCGGGCTGCAATCCGCCATGGCTTCAAGCGAAACCGTCAACGGATTGTCCGCGTGCAGAAGCAGCCTGTTTTCCTTTAAGGCTGAAATAACCGTTTTCATATCGCCTGACAGAAAAGAGTAATAAGCAAGCACTTCCAATGAATTGTGAATGCTCATCTGTCCATCATTTTCTTCCTCGGTTAATTTCCGGGCTTCAATCAAAGCTTCATCCTCCATGCCGTTCAGATGCATGGCGCTTATTCTCTGGCCTTCAAGCCAGTAATGACTTTTAATAGGCTTTACTCCAAAACTTTCGTAAAATTCAAGTTCTTCCTCAAACCGTCCCTGTTCGTGATACCATTCCGCCATGGCCAGTCTGCATTCAATATTTGCGGGGTCTTTCTCTGCGCCTGCTATGAAATACTCTTTGGAAGCCTCCCAGTCGTTTTTACGTAAATACCATTGGCCCAGCAGGTAATACAGATATACTTTCAGCCCGCGATTACCCAGCGGAATGTCTTCGTATTTCTTTATTTCATTTATCGCCTCCATCAGCGCTCCGTCATGATAGTAAAGCTGGGCTTTCCTCAGGGACTTCCAGAATTCATTTTGCCTTTCGAGCCGGTCGGGAATATCGGGTTGACCCAGTATATGTCCCGTGTTGAAATCAATTTTCAACCTGTTGTGGTGGGAATCGTTTATTTCAAGAATCTCCTTTTGCCCATCGATCGAGCATTGGGTTATTGCATCGCCATGGCCGCCCGGAAGAAGAACATACCAGTCAAACGGCAAATTTAAAGTCGTTCCGAGTCCATTTTCAAATGGAGGCATTTCGCCGGGATGACTGTAACTGTTTATTTTAAAAACGGCGGGACGCCTGTTCATACGCCAGTTGTTTCCATAGAAAACCAGAGAATAAAGACCTTCAGAATCTCCAGGAACTTTGATCACGCCTTGTATGCCGCCGGCATTCCGGTATTTTTTACTGGAACTGATAATATCACGGTTCTTGAAATAATCACGAAACTCTGCAACATAGGGGAATCCTTGCCTGGAATTAATGATAATAAGAAATCGGTTGAATATGGAGTTATTCTCCAGCCATAAAATTCTCCTTACTATGTAATCAAAACCGACATCCGGATAAAAATCCCTCGGTTCGACTGAATGGCTGTCGATTATTTCAGGACGCCCGAAAAAAGATTTCGGAGGTTCCACCAGGTAAACCATGCCGTTTTCGAAGGGCAATTCCGCTTCTGTATCAGCATCCCAGGGAGTATTAACTCCTCCTCCTACCAGCCAGCAACGCTTTCTTTCCGGAAGAAAATCGCCGTAAGGGGGGTCCGGTATCACCAAATTGGTGTTTTTATCCTTCAGTTCAAAACTCCAGTCTCGTTTAGGAAATGGTTCGTCAACATTCAATGTAGTTTCCGATTCAAGGCTGTATGAGGGTAAGCGGTCCCTGGAAAAGGCGACATGATTCGATATGAAAAGAACCGACAGTATTAAAACGAGAAAAGTCAGAGGCGCCAGAATATGCAGTCTTTTGAAGTAAATATGTAACCACAGAGACCTCAGTTTATTCCCAATTTTTGTGAAAAAGGAAACTCCTTTTTTCCTCGACTTGTCTACCGAACTGCCGTCAAAAAGGCGCTGATTTGTCGTCAAGCGCGTTTCCTTATGCAAATTACGTCTCGATAGTCGAAAAATCGCAGCGCTTCTTTTCATACTGCGAAACCTGGTCGAAGGCGAACGTTTCAGCATCTTTTTCGTCATCTTTTCAATGGGATAAGGAATGCCGCTATTCGCTTCAATCAGCTTCGGATTCGGCACGGTCAGATGAGGATTAACGCCTGCCAGCATAAAAAGAGTAATCAGACCCATTTGATACACATCCGATCGCTTATTGACGGCTTTACCGTCGAAATATTGCTCAGGCGACCACCATCCCGGCGTTCCTATTCTTTGACCGAGTTCCGTGAGTTCTTTTTTCTGACGTTGAATACGCTTGCCGGGCAAGCAGACGCCGAGGTCCAGTATTACTGCGTTAACGTTGTCGGTTATGATTATGTTGGAGGGTTTAATATCTCTGTGCACGATTTTTTTCTTATGCAGATAGGCCAGTCCTGCAGCGATTTCCGACAGAAGCCGCAGCCTGGTTTCCATCGCCGCATCGTTGTTTTTTCTCAGCCAAATGTCAAGCTGATCGCCCTGGATGTAGTTCATCACCAGAAACGGCATACCTTCATAAAACCCGGTGTCCCGGCAGGGAACAAGATTCGGATGGTCCAGATCGAGTAAAAATTCGCCTTCCCGTTGAAGTCGTTCTGAGAGTTCTTTTCGCTCCTCCTCATAAGCTTGCGGGCGAACGATCTTCACCGCCAACGTCTGTTCATCGCCTTCCTCGCCGAAAAAATCAGCCGCATAGACATCGCATTGACCGCCTCGCGCTATATGTTCCCGGATATAATAGGAATGATTCATCCCTCTTATGATCGTTCCCGGCTCCAAAAAAGCATAAGTCGCTGTCCTTAATCCGTTTTTCCGGACGACTGTGCCGCCGTCTTCCCTGGTCATATCGTTTTTTTCGTCATTCATCGTTCCTGCCTATATGCTCTTTTAGGTCCTTCAATCACTGAATTATAAACTGTTCCCGTTTTTATGTTATATAAAAAAAATTCTTTTCTTATAAAACATTCTGCGAACGAAATTTCCTGGAATCTCCTGAAATCAACGAGTTTCGATTGCCTCGATAATTTGTCGTAAAAATCTTAACGGAAAATTTCAAAACTATCAAGCGCCTGTCCACAAACTGTGGACAAAAAGCAGTTCAACCGCATCGAATTGATTTTTCAAAAATAATCCTTTATGTAAGGGATGAGTCCATGGAAAGAAACCATGTTTCCAGTGTATTTTTGAACGGATTATGGAGGAGAAGCGATGAAGAGACGAAATTTTACAGTTTTTACAGTCTTTTTAAGCCTTTTGACGAATTTTGCCGCCGTTCACGCCTTTTTGACGCCGACGCCTGTTCCCGAACACCAGGTATTGATGATCAATGTTCACGGAACTTCTTACGACGCGGACGGTTACAGCGTTTATGAGACGCTGGTGAATGCCGGCGCTGATGCGGATTGGGTGAATCTTTCCTCTGACGGACAAGCTGCGCAGCTCATAAACGAAAACACATACGACCAGATATGGATATTCGACCTTTCGCATTCCACCGACAATTATCCCACGGATTGGCAGGCCGTTGCGGACTGGTTCAATGATGATCCGAGTCGCGCCGTTATCTGCGACGCCCGAATAATCTCATCTTACTGGAACGGCCGTCATACTTCCGAAGGGCAGAACTTGACGGAGAATTATTATGGAAATATGAAGCTTCACGGCGGGGGATTAATGCTGGGAACGGATCATTCCTCTTATGTCTCGGGAATCAACACGGTCAATTCATTGATAGGACTCAACATGTTTTTCGGCAATTTCAACCTGACCTTCATTCCCGTCGATACGGAGAATCCCCTGATGTATCATCCCAATGACATGGGGACTGAATTATGGGACGATTCCACACCGGGACAGACGCCTTACGGACTCCAGCCGAACGGCAGGATACTCTATACCGTCGCCTGGCACTCCGGGAATCCCGACACGCCGGGAATTTCCAGCACCATCGAAGGAGTCATCGGGTACCACGTTAACATTACGAATCCCCCGGACGAAAGCTCATTTTATGATGAATTAATAACTTTTGAAGCCGAAGGAACCGGCGGCAATCCTCCTTACTCATTCGAATGGTCGTCGAATATCGACGGCGATCTCGGAACCGGTCCCGGCATACAGGTGCATACCGACGACCTGACCTACGGAATTCATACCATTACGGTCTTTTCCACCGATCTTTATTCCCGCACTGATGACGATTCAATCAACATCACCGTCTCAGCCCCCACAGCAACGCCGACAATGAGCCCCACTCCCACCGAACCGCAACCTGTTCCTGCCGTGAACACCGCCGGCGCAGCCGTTCTGATGCTCCTGGTCGGCTCGCTTATCGCTACAAAATCATTCGGTCGCTCTGAAAAATAACAGAAACGATAATGCGGTCTTTATCCTTTTAATGTCTGATTTTGCCAATGAGGACATAGCGGAATTGGAGGATTTGGCGGACCCGGAGGACCGGCGCTGCGAATTGCGGAACTGGTTCGAAAGATGCACGTTTTTAATTATTTTAAAAGCCCCGAATATCTTGCCGACTTCGAAGACGCAGTATTAACCGATTCCGTTGTGGGCTTCTAGGATATCAGGACTTCTAACCCGCATTTCTCATACAAAACCTGTTACGAGCGTCCATATCCCCGCACCTT
>CAZUFC010000087.1:0-38267 GCA_964619725.1 uncultured bacterium
ACCTGGCGTAATCTCGATATGCTTATCAATGATTTTTGTCGTCACGCTCATCTCCAACGCCGGTTTGATCAGTCCCAAAAGAACATTTCTTCTGATGGAAAACAACTGTTGCGTTTTACTTTGTAATTCTGATATGGATAAACGCTGGAACAGGGTGTTCCTTTGGGGTAAAGATAACATGGTCAAAAAATTAACATTATTTCTTCTCATTGCGGCGCTGATGAATTTAAACGCCTGCGGACGGTCAGGCCGGGGAGTCGGCAAGCACCTGATTTTAATCACGGTGGATACTTTGCGGGCTGATCATCTGAGTTGTTACGGCAATCCTGAAATTTATACGCCTAATATGGATGTCCTCGCAAAAGAGGGACTGCTTTTTGAAACCTGCATCGTCCCTATGGGCAAAACCACTCCTTCTCTCGCAACGCTTCTTACCGCGAAGTATCCTCACGAGCATACCGTCCGTTCCGTCATGGATGCTTTGCCGGAAGAGGTCGACACATTAGCCGAAATATTAAAAGAACATGGTTTCACGACAGCTTTTGCGAATGCGAATATTTTGCTTACTGAGCGCAGCGGCATAACCCAGGGATTCGATTATTATGAGGATTTGCAGGGAACGACCATCGAATTGAATGACAAGAACAATGACAGAAAAAACGATCAGTTGATCAGCGCTCAGAAGAAAAGAGTTCTCCCGGAAAATCGCCCCACCGATATGCTGATGGAGGTTTATAGAAAATCCTCTGAAAAAGAAATGCGTGAGAAACCACATGAAGCATACAGCGCTAAACATCTGACCGATCTAGCGGTCAACAGGCTCGATTCACTAAAGGATCAAGAAAGAATATTCCTGTGGGTTCACTATATGGACCCGCATTGGGATTACATGCCGCCCTATCCATGGAAAAACATCCATTCAAAGCAGGAACCGGAATCATTTATGGAATATATGGGGCAGGCCATGCCCATCATTCAATTTAAAAATACCATGTCGGATGAGTTGATCCGCTATTTCAAGGGACTTTATACCGAGGAAGTCGAATACACGGATTATCATATCGGTCGATTGCTCAGGAAACTCTGTGAAACGGGACTTTACGATGAAAGCCTCATCGTTTTCAGCGCAGACCACGGAGAAGCTCTGGGCGAAAAAGATATCTATTTCGGACATGGAGATGATCTCTACGAAGGCAATCTGCGCGTTCCGTTGATTTTTCTCTCGAAAAACGGCATCCCGGATAACCGCTTGAGCGATTATCCCGTCGAATTCATCGATTTGTTCCAGACTTTTTGCGATCTCCTGGCCGTCCCGGTTCCGGCAGTGTCGGGAAATTCTATCGCTGACATAGTCCTCTCCGGTTCCGAGCCGGAAACGCCGCCGGACCATGACCTTATTTTTGCCGAAACAGATAGCTGGAGCCCCGAACAGAATCCCCGGAAATACATCGACGGCATCCAGGGGAAGTGGCGCATGGCTATGAACGACAGATACAAGCTAATCTGGATACCGCACAGAGAAGAATCCATCTATGAATTATACGACTGGAAAAACGATCCCGCTGAATTGAATAATCTGGCAGGAAAAGGTATGAACGTTGAAGAAAACCTCAGGGATAATCTGCATACCTGGGTCGCTCGGGATGCCTCATACAAGGACGATTCGCCTCAAAAACCGCCTGAGGACAGCAGAGTCCTGGAAAAATTGAGAGAACTGGGTTATATTCAGTGACGATCCGGCGATTTCACACCTGGTTCCGCAAGATAAAAACGTCAATAAAGGAAAATTAAAGTGAGGTTTGAAGCGTTATGGGCGCCGGCATTAGTCGCTGCCGCGATCCTTCTGGGTTGCGGTAACGGCGAAAGGAGCAAGCCCGGCCTGCTTCGTCAAAAAAAGCCGCTGCATCTGGTTTTCATCACTGTGGACACTCTAAGGAAAGACTATTTGGGATGTTACGGCAATCCTCGAATATACACGCCCCATATGGATGAATTATCAAAAAAGGGGACCTTGTTTCAGACCTGCCTGGCGCCGCTTGGAAAAACCAATCCTTCCATCGCGTCGATTTTAACCGCCAAATACCCTCATGAACATTCTGTTCGGTCACTATGGCACGTTTTACCCGAAAAGGAAACCACTTTGACCGAGGTGTTGAAAGAACGAGGTTATGCAACAGCCTTTGTGAACGGAAATAATCTCTTGGGCCCGCAAAGCGGCATAACTCAGGGCTTCGATTATTATGAAGGTCCGCAAGGAGGATTCATCCGGTACTGGGATAAAACGAAAGCTGAAAACTTTACGATCAAAGAAGAAGAGCAAAATCCGCTGAGAATATTGAGCGCTGCTTCGGCCGAACGCATCACCAATCTGGCGATTAAAAGAATCGAAAAGCTCAAAGAAAGAGAAAAAATATTCTTGTGGGTTCACTACATGGACCCTCACTGGTCATATCATCCTCCTTCTCCCTGGAATCGAACCCATACGAAATCTGTGGATGCCGATTTCGAGAAGTTAGCTGCCGAATCGCTCCCCGTTCTCCAATTCCAGAATTCCCTTTCCGATAACATGATAGAATACTTCAAAGGCCTTTATGCCGGAGAAGTGGAATACACGGATTACCACATCGGACGTCTCCTCAATAAGCTTACTGAATGCAACATTCTACACGATTGCCTTTTAGTATTCAGTTCTGACCACGGTGAAGCCCTCGGAGAAAAAGAGTTCTTCTTCTGTCACGGCGATGACGTCTACAGAGAAAGTCTGGACATACCGTTGATCTTTTATTCAACAGAAGATTTGCCCTTCTCCGACATCCTCGAACAACCCGTGCAAACAACCTCCCTCTTTTCCGCCGTCATAAAGCTGCTCGGAACCGGCGATACAATGCAAAAATACGATATCCCCCACAGGCCGCTCATCGATAAAATTGATAATGACGAAAACAATTATCTTTTCGCCGAAACGGACGGTTGGACGCCCAAAGAGAATCCTAGACGTTACATACCAGGCGCTCTCGGAAAATGGAGAATGATCAGAGACGATCGCTATAAACTCATAAGAATCCCCCATCCTGAAAAAGATATCCTCGAATTGTACGATCTGAAAAACGATTCTGCGGAATTAATCAACCTGGCCGGAAAAAATTCGCGCCGGGAGGAAATACTTAAAGCAAAGCTTGAAGAATGGGCGGCGGAAGACCCGGCTTCAAAGGACGATACTCCGGAAGAACCGCCAGACGAGCCGTCGATAAAACAGAAGTTGAAAAGTCTGGGGTATATCCAGTGAATCCGGTGGGTTGAAGTTATTTACGTGGTTCGAAGTATTTGTTGAGGCCGTCGCCGAGGAGGAAGAGGGCAGAGAGTGAAATTATGATGAACAAGGCGGGGAAGGCGGCGACCCAGTAGACGCCCTCGAAGAAGTAGGGTCCTCCTTCGACGGTGAGGTTCCCCCAACTGGGGAAAGGTTCCTGAACGCCGAATCCCAGATAACTCAGGGCTGTTTCGATGAGGATCGCATCCGCGTATCCGAGTATGACGGCAGAGAGAATTTGTCTTTTGGAGTTTGATATAAGCAGGTGTTTAAGGATAATTCTGGAATGACCGGCCCCGATGCTTTTTACAGCTTCGACGAAACCTGATTCTTTGAATTTTCTTATCCTGGCGTAGATGACTTCAGCGGTTCTGGGTATGTTGAGGAAGCCGAGTGCGGCCATTACAAGGTATATATCGGGTTTAAAGAGGGCGGCGACGAGGAGAATGAGTATCAGTCTTGGAAAGGAGCGAATAACCTGGATAAGGTAGAAGACGGTTTTTTCGACAAAGCCGCCGAAGTAGCCTGCAGAGGAACCGAGGAAAAGGCCGAAGAGAAGTGCAATGGAGACGGAAAGGAGACCGGGAAGGATGTAGGCATCGGCGCCGGCGGCTATCCGGCTGAGGATGTCTCTTCCATTGATGTCCGAGCCCAGGGGATAGACCGGTTGTGTGCTGTTTTTTGAATTTTCTGCTTTGGGATTGAGTTTTAAATCTGTCTGGTCATCCAGAGAAAAAAAGTCCTCCTGGGTAGCATTGCGCTGTTTTTTTACAGGGGATTCCCGGTTGTAGAAGAACAGGCTGAAAATATTGTTTATGAATTTAGAATCCGGCGGAGTATGTGAACGATCCAGGTTGTTTGAATAAGGATCATAGGGAATGATGTTGAACCTGGCGGCGGCGATGACTGCGACGACGAGCGATAGGAGAAGAAGGCCAGCAATTAAAGTCGGAAAACCTCTTTCTGTGAAACGGAAGAATGTTCTGTGAAGAAGGCTGTTTTTAATCCTGTAGGTTTTTTTCATCAGGGGGCGTCTGCTGATTTACTTGAACTGCGCAGCCGCGGGTCGACCCGAAGCATGATGATTAGATTAATGACATGGACCAGACTTACGACGGCAACGGCTATCAAAGTAATGATCATAATAAGGCGATAATCTCTCGTTTCAGCGGCTTTCCAGGATAGATAACCCAATCCTTTCAAGTTGAAGATGCATTCCAGCACGACGGCGCCGCCCATAAACCAGGCGAATTTATTATTGATGAGTAGAAGGACCGATATTACGGAGCCTTTGAAAAAGTGTCCGAACAGGGGGACCCCGCGTGAAAGGGCTCCTCTGATGTGATCTTCGGTTTTCAAATCTTTCAATTCATCGCGGATATGACGAAAAAAACCGGTCAGGTTACCGTCTCCGATGGTAAGAATGACGAAAGGGATGCAGAAAACCAATAATTTTCCGAAAGAGCCTGCTTCAGAAAAGGCGTGGGGAAGGGGGACCTTGTTAAAATAGTGAACGGACCCCAGAAAGGTGAAGTATCCCAGAATAAAAACGGGCGCTGCGGAAAGAAGGTAAAAAAACAAGGTCAGCAGCGGTGAAAGCATTGAATGCTCTTTGAATGAAACGATAATTGCCGATGGTATGGCTATGAAAAGCGACAGGGCCAGTGAACCGATGCAGAGCATCAGAGTTATTTTTAATCCGTTCCACACGACAGCCGTAATGGGCAAGCCCTCCCTGGTCAGTCCCAATTTTCCCTGAAAGAGGTCGAAAAGCCATGACTTATAGAAAATCAAACCGCCGGACGATATTCCCGGTTCACCTTTTAATCCTGTATCCGGTCCCGGCGCCAGGACGACGAGGAGACTTATGAGAAGCGAGGCTCCAATCATTACCGCGGCAGCATTCAATATTGATTTTAGAACATAAGCGGCAAATGATGTTTCGTGGACCGTCGCATATTGAATTGAAGGTTTTGAAGTTTTTGTCCCGGAATTGCTTGATGGAAAAAATTTCATCAGAGACAGGCCGACTTCCGGTTCATTTTTTTGTATTTGAATACAGGCAATTCGGGCATTCCTTCATCAGGATAAGCGGCGCCGGGAATTTTTTTCAGGCGCGTTATAGGGGAATAACTTATTGTCATTGAAAGGGGTAGAGTTTAATCCGAAAATAAACAGAATCGTTATTGGACCAGGAACCCAGAATTGTTTCGTCATCGCCTTCGAAGCGGTCGTATCCTATAAAAAGTCGGGCGTTATCGAAGATGGAGAAGCCGAGTTCCGGGTTCATGTAATAGTCGCCGTCATCCAAAGTGGACAGCCATCTGAATTCCAGGAAGAGTTTGCTGTTGAAAAAGGCGGCGCCCAGATGACAGCCCAGCGGATGATAAAGCGCCGGGACCAGGGGATCGTCCGGTTCATCTAAAATTCTGAATTCCATCAGGCTGAGGTCTGAGGTCCAGTCTTTCAACGGTATGAAGTCTTTTATGCCGGCGGACACGGCCATCTGGTCGCCGGAAGAAATTTTGAAATTATAGTGGTGATAGGGGTAGTCTAAATTATACGCGGCCTTGAAAAAAACTTTAAGCGGCAAAAGATCGTAAATCGCTTTCAGGGCCCAGGTTTCTCTTTTTTTGTAAGTGAACCAACCGCGGTACCGCTGTTCTATGATTTGCAGAAATTCAACGGCATCGATCATGTGATCATCCAGAATATCCTGCACATTTTTGTCCGTTTGAAGCAAAGGCATATCATACCAACCGTTAAAGTAATATAACCTTATGGACAATCCTTGTTGAGCAACCCCGGCAAGCAGCAGAAATTCGCTGTTTGAAAAGTAATTCTGCGGCTCCTGGAATTCAGGTGTAAGGCTTGTTCTGTAAGGAGCGACGTCAGGATTACGGCTCCTCAGCAATTCTTCAAGGTATTCGTAATCTTTTAAAAAATCATATTCAGAAGGAAGATTCTGGAGGTTAAATCTTATGCTGAACAAAGGGTTCCTGAGGAGGGCCCATGGGGAGCCGAACAAATCGAATTCAGAACCTTCAAAAAAGGGAAACCAGGCGGCGCCGAACTCCAGATTCTCATGAGAAAATTGAGTATGAACGAAGGATGAAGGTTGATGCGACCAGAGTGATTCGTGACTGAAAGGGTTCGTAAGATTGGGAGTCGACAGGAAATTTAAAGGGGACCAGAGTTCGTTCGTTTCCGCATCGAAAACTGTATGACCGATCCTGACCTTCCAGAATGAATGCTCAGCATGCAATGTGAAATCTCTCAATCGCCAATGGTACTGCGTTTCCGTTTGATAATCCGTGAAAAGTCCGTATTCTCCCGTTCCCTCCATGGTCAGCCTGGAATGAGCGCTCAGGGGAAAACGGGTCGAAATGCCGGCAGCCATGTTGAAATTGACGTATTTTTCGGAGTATAAATCTTCTTCCATATCAGCATCAAAACGCCCCAGGAGAAAAGTTTCAATCTCCATGGCTGATACGCGCGGCTCCTTTCCCATTTCATTATCGCGCTCGTCATAGCCGCCTACTTCATATTGCTCAGGTTCATGCGGCAGCGATGATCTCGATTCCGGCAGCGTTTCAAATGATTCCTCATTCACTCCATCTGTCGTATCGTCGAATTCTTCGAATTCGTCGGCGCCATAACTCTGAGCAACCATGATAAGGATGAAAAAAATGACCCATAAAACTTTTGCGGCGTCTGGCCAACGATCTGAATAAAATAACTTGAATTCCATCACCTTCTAACGTCTATCCTCCTTCTTTAAATGTCTTGCGGCTCCTCTCATTCGTCAGGAATGAGACCAGGTTAATCCATAAGTTCTTTCCACATGGCCCTTTCGATTACGCTGATCAGTTCGTTTATCCTTTGCCTGGATTCTATAATCGTATCAAGTATGGCCCTTAACGGCTCCATGCGGGATTCGGATAATGAACCCAAAGCCACCTTCTCCATGTTCCAATTCGGGAATATTCTTTGATTAGCGTTGTCTTCCGCATTTAACAGCAGCACGTCCGTATGACGTTCGTCATTCACGATTTTCCTGTAAAGTTCATCGATTTTCTCGTGAGGCCCTTCGATTACTTGAAAAAACAACCTGCCGCTGGTCATCAATACGCCCGTTATGTCGTTCTTTTCGTTATCCCTGGCGGATTGCTTTACAAGGTCGTTTATCTCTTCCAAAGTCAATTCCCGATTGTAACGGCTGATGTATTTTAATCGTTTCAACATTTTCCATTCCTCCTTTAAAATTGAACCACTCACTCCTTCCTACCAAATATCCGTTCAATGGTCAATATCTGTCGAAAATAGGAGATTGGAAAACTATAAGCGGTTTTTTGAAAGACGGCTTCTGCCGATGCCGGAATAATTGGCCATTGTGTGCCGAAGAATTATCCTTCACATTTGTTGACAAACTTTAGACAAAATTTTATCCTGTTAAAAGCTCCGAAAAGCGGCATGAGCAAATACGGAAAACTGCGACAAGGAAAAAAATAATGACGAACAAATTCTCAATTAAAATTGCATCGCTCAGATCGGGTTTGACGACTCACGTCATCAGAGTCTGGGAAAAGAGATACGGAGCGGTTAAACCTGAAAGAACCTCCACGAACCGACGCATATATTCGGAAGAAGAAATCGAACGGCTGAGGTTGTTGAACAAAGCGGTGAAAGCGGGATACAGCATCGGACGAATTGCCGAACTGGATACCAAAGAAGTAATCAAATTATTGATGAAAGACGATACGGAACTGCGCAATCGCGAAATTACCCCTGAAGATGCTGGAAAGGAGGAGGCGGCTGATGGATTCTTCAAGGAGGCTTTCGATCACGTGGAAAGCCTTAATTCAGAAGGACTAAAGGCGACCCTCACGCAAGCTGAAATGCAATTGGCGCGACCGGTCTTGATCGATCAGGTCGTTGTTCCCATATTGCAAAAAATAGGCGAAAGCTGGCGTGAAGGAGAAATTAAAATACTCCATGAACATAAAGCTATTGAAACTATAAGAAATGCCCTGCAATCCATGACCGTTTCACAGTCCTCTTTTTCGGATTCCGCAAAAACAATCGTATTCGCCGTTCCTGCCAAGCATTTCCATGACCTGGGAGCTTTGATCGCTGCAGTTTCCGCTATCTCAGAAGGCTGGAAAGCCGAATTCCTGGGACCTAATCTTCCGGCTGAAGAAATCGCCGCTGCTGCCCTCATGTTGAAAGCCAGAATTGCTGCCGTCAGCATAGTCTATCCGGAAAACGATGCCGAAACTATGGCTGAATTGAAAAAACTAAGGCAATATCTGCCCGAAGATATTGAAATGATCGTCGGCGGAAGAGCCGCCGCCTCCTATTCCAAAATCCTCGATGATCTAGGCATCAAAATAATTCCGGACATGCCGGCCTTTCGATTATACCTCTCCTCATTGTCATGATTGAGTCATTTTGATAGTGTCTCATTTTGATAGTCAACTCCGGTCAGGTGTGACCAGGCATGCTGATTTAAAATGAGTTTTTGAACAAGCGCTGTTTCATTCAATAAAATCGGGTGAACGCGTGAAGAAAAAGCTATCAAAATGAGAGAAAATATTATGGCTGAAAGGGAATGAATTTCGTCAAATATTCTTGAACCATTCCAGAACAATGGTTTGTACAGAAACAGAATAACAGGTATGATAATTGCTACTGAGAGAGGACGGCCTCTAAAGCCGCAAGGCGAATGAATTGGGGAATTCGGGGGTTATCAAAATTCCGGGAAACAGGGAGGCAGGCAAAGAGGCAGAAACGAGAGGCGCAGAGAGTGAAAACGGAAATCGAAAGCAAAAGGTTAAAGCGAACGTGGGACAGTATGCTGAAAGCGAAAAGCGGAGCTGACGAGAGGTTGACGGATTGATTAATAGATGGACTGATCATGATTAGATCGAATGGAGACGTTTCATAAACAGGCAGGAACCGCAAAGCTCTGCCTCCCGATTCGCCGGAATTGCAATTCATTAATGAGAGCCATTCCATAATCTCGAAAAGAGATTAAAGGGTCGATGCTGGACTGGCGCTGCGGTTAAAGAATTTTTTTCTATTCAGTGGCTGTCCAGCATTAAATTTTGAATCGAGATTCGAGTTTATGGACAGACACTATCTAAAATGGAGACCTCCAACCCGCCGCTATCATTTTGATAGAATTCTTCAGAGTCAATCAAAATCATATAAAATGTGTTTAAATCAAAGCGTAATAATAATAAACTTAAAAAGCAGCCCAATTTAGCCGAAATAAAGCTATCAAGATGATAGATTTGTTGAAGCGCTTCAAATGAAGAAATAGTGAAGAAATAAACGCCGGCGGTAATCTGAGAGGACGGTGGGAAATATGGTATGGAAATTGCTTCTCATAAAGCGTGATATGTTGGACGAAGGGGTCTTAAGTCGGATTCCAGGAACGGGAAAAAGTTAAGAAGGTTTTATTGAAGTCAAGATCATCATAAAGTAAAAAGGTCAGGGAATGAAGAGTCATAATAATATAGAAGTTTCATGTGCAGCCGGCGCGGTCCAGTCTCACAACACCGGCAATATAATTCCAAGACCGATCTTCGTCCAAGCCTTTCAAAAAGAAGCCATTCAATAAAAGCCTTCACGCGCGCCGCGCCGGTTGAGCACATATATGAAAGCCTGTGGAGCAGCACAGCATTAATTGGGATTATTTTTGTGCCAGGCGCTCCATATTCGCAAGGCCTATCCTTTTTTGCCTTAAGAAAAATTCGCCGTTTATGGACAGTCACTAATTAAGTTTGTAGCGTTTAATTTTTCTGTAGAGAGTAGCCTCACCTATACTGAGAATTTTCGCCGCTTTGCGTCGATTACCTTGAGCTCTTTTCAGAGCATCGATGATGGCTCTTTTTTCGTAAGCTTCAATTGAGCCTTCTTTAAGCATGATCATACCGTCGTTTTGTTTATTGGGATCGATTTGAGAGAAGCGGATTCTTTCTGGGAGGTCTTCGGGATTAATGATTTCGCCGGAGCTGAGCACGATGGCGCTTTCGACGGAATTTTCAAGTTCTCTGACGTTCCCGGGCCAGTAGTAATCATGGAATATTTGGAAGGCCTGATCGGAGAATTTTTTTTGAACGTTGTTCTGTCTGCAGAACATATTAAGGAAGTAGTCGATGAGGGGAACGATGTCTTCTTTTCTGTCTCTGAGCGGAGGGAGTTTAATTTGAACGACGTTAAGGCGATAGAAGAGGTCTTCCCTGAATTCGTTGGTTTTCATTTTTTCTTCCAGGTCGCATTTAGCGGCGGATATTAAGCGAGATTTAACGGGGAAGACGTCGACGCTGCCGACGGGGCGGACTTCTTTTTCCTGAAGGACTCTGAGCAGCGAAGCCTGAGCGCTGAAGGGCAGATGATCGACTTCATCCAGGAAGACGGTGCCGTCGCCTGCTGAGCGGAAGAGCCCCTTGGTGGAATGAACGGCGCCGGTAAAAGCGCCTTTGGTATGGCCGAAGAGTTCAGATTCGATAAGATTAGGATTAACTGCGCCGCAGTCGATAGGGAGGAAGGGCTGTTTTTTTCTGTTGCTGAGATTATGAATGGCTTTTGCGACGAGTTCTTTACCTGTGCCTGATTCGCCCTGGATAAGAATGGAATTGGATTTCGGGGCCACTTTCATAATCATATTGAAAATGCGGTTCATGGAAGGGGATGAGCCGATAATATTATCGAAATGGACGGCTGCCTCTGTTTCTCGATTGAGATGGAGGTTATGTCTTTCAGTAGCTTTGTATCGACAAGCTCTTAAGACTCTCTCCAGGATAATTTCCGGGTGCACGGGTTTTTCAAGATAGTCGAAGATGCCTTTTTTCATCAATCTGACGGCTGAGTCGATGCTTCCGTATCCTGTCAGGATCAGGACAGCGGTTTGGGGGGTTTCTTCCAGGATTTTATTGACGAGTTCTTCGCCCGTCATTTCGTCCATGCGTAGATCTACGATGACGGCATGAAAATAGTAAGAGCTGATTTTTTCCAGGGCTTCATAACCGTTGACTGCCGTTTGAACGACAAAGGGTTCGTCATCGAAAATTCTGGTTAAAAGACGTCGTATGCTGGAATCGTCGTCAACCACAAGGATATTATATTTTTCTTTTTTCATAACTGTCGCTCACGAAAAAAAATTTATCACGAAACTCCAATAATAAATGAAGCTGAAGACGCTTAATACGGAGAATCTTTTTATAAACAGTTGACCTCTTCAATTTTCGACAAACATGACCAGTTGCAATCCCAGTTGTCGATATCATGAAATCGGGGATTATCGCAGGAAACGCTTTTTATTTTTTTCTGACCGTTTTGAATCATCCATTCGACGATCAAAACGGCATCCCGGTCGCATTCAGAACAATGAAAACGTTTGATTTCGCATCGTTTCATGTTCATTTTTTTATCCTCCCTTCGTCAATATCGGTTCTGAGGAAGGCTTATTTCAACAGAGAGGTAAGCGGTAATCCAGAGCAGAAAACCAACCCATCCTTTTCAATTTTATAATAAAAGGTCATAATTTTCAAAGATTCTGCAACCAGTGACAGCACGGATCATCACGGACAAGAGAAGAAGCGATGCGCTAAAATTATAGCCTCATTTGATTTTTTCTGCTTTTCATGTTGCGTCAGGAGCTCAGGGTAAGATATAGATTGAAGGGTGGAATGCACAGGTAATAGATTTATTCAAAGGAACGCGGAGCATGAATCGAGACAGGATAAAAATTTTAAACAAGGGAAAAGAGCAATCCGGAAGATATGTATTATATTGGATGCAGCAGGCTCAAAGAGCATCCTTCAATCATGCGCTTGAGTATGGGATAGAGCGGGCGAATGAACTGGATAAACCGCTGATCGTTTTATTTTGTATAACGGAAAATTATCCGTCTGCGAACTCAAGGCATTACCGTTTTATGTTGGAGGGATTAGACGATGCAGCAAAAAAGCTGTCAGAACGCGGTATAAGATTGGTATTCAAAAAAGGAGAGCCGGCGGAAGCTGCAGCGGATTTAAGCGAAGAGGCTTGCCTGGCGGTAACGGATTGCGGATATACTCGAACACAGAGGAAATGGCGCGACAGCGCCTCATCATTGATGAGATGTCCTTTTATCATGGTTGAGAGCGACGTAATCGTTCCGGTGGAGCGGGCGAGCGAGAAGGAAGAATTCGCCGCTCACACCATTCGAAAGAAGATAAACCGTTTACGGAAGGAATATTTGACGCGGGTGGAAGAAATCCCGGTCAGGCGTGATTCTTTAAACTTGCTCATTGATAGAGAAGGCGTTTTCGCAGAAGTTCCTTCGCTCGGGGAGCTGAAGGAAATAGACAGGAGGGTCTCGGAAAGCAGATTTTACAAGGGCGGCGCTTATCAGGCGGAAAAATTACTGGAAGAATTCATCGGGGATAAATTGCGGCATTATGCGGAACAAAGGAATGATCCGAACCGGGACAATTTGTCGAAAATGAGCCCTTATTTGCATTTCGGTCAGATTTCTTCGGCATATATTGCGTTGAAAGTTTTAGAGCATGGTGGGGAAGGAGTGGAAGAATACCTGGAGGAGCTGATAATCCGTCGCGAATTAAGCATGAATTTCGTTCATTATAATCCTCATTACGATACTTTTGAAGGATTGCCGGATTGGGTGAAGAAGACATTGATCCGGCATGCGGGAGATGAGCGGGAGTATGAGTATGATTATGAAGCCTGGGAAGCTGCTGAAACGCATGATCCTTACTGGAATGCGGCGCAGAAAGAGATGATGATAACGGGGAAGATGCACGGCTATATGAGGATGTATTGGGGGAAGAAAATTCTGGAATGGACATCCGGTCCTGAGGAGGCATATCGGATTCTGATAAGATTAAACGACAAATATGAGTTGGACGGCCGCGATCCGAACGGATATGCGGGAGCAGCGTGGTGTTTCGGAAAGCATGACCGGGCGTGGAAAGAGAGACCGGTATACGGAAAAATCCGTTATATGAACGACAGGGGTCTCAAGCGCAAATTCGATGCCGATGCTTACGTGCGCCGGATGAATGAATTGGAAAAGACGTGATCCGCGTTAAATGCGACAGAGGCCCTCATTTCGTCCATGAGGCCCTCTGTCGAATCGTTTTTCGTTTATTGATAGCTGAATTCACAGTCATCCAGTGCAATTAATTCCGAATTTTCCATACTGAATTCAGCGGCCCAGAATTTAAGTCCGGAAGCCGAACCGGCATTGGCCGGCCAGATGAAATCAAGCATGGTTTCCTGGTAAGAGCCGTAGGGAGAAATTCTGATACGTCCGTCGATCTGATTCGTCCATTCCGGCCAGTAGAAAAAATCGCCGAAAACGTCGAGAACGATAGCTTCAAAGATTTCGATTTCAGGTTCCGGATTATTGACTTTGTATGTGAGTATGAAATTGTCGCCTGCGCTGTAGACGGTCTTGTTCGTGGAAATTTCAATCTGATGCGCCAGGGGATTGTAGGATTCTGCGGAAAGAATTTCAAAATCGTCGATGTTCCAGCCTCCGAAAGTCAGACCTTGATCCGTTTCGAGCAGGAAGGAAATCTGAACTTCTCTGTTTCCGTCCGCCAGCTCGGAAATGTCATAGACGCATTCAGTCCACCTGTTGTCGAGGAGATGCTGATTGAAGGGGTTGCGCCATATTTCTTCTCCATTGACCTGAATGACGGCATAATCATAACGGCTTTTTTCCACGGTCAACCATCTTCGGAACCTCAGATAAGTTCGCTTGCCGTCAGAACAATCGAAGAGAGGGGAGAGAAGATAGTTATGGGCTCGGTTACGGTATTTTCCATTGCCGACAAGTTTGTTTCCCCAGATTCTTTCACCGGACCAGGCAGTAAGCGGGTCCAGCAAAGTTCCTTCTTCCGGAACGCCGTGCTGCCAGTCGTCAACGCCCTGATAGGCACCGTGCGTCCATCCTGCATCCTCTTCGGACTCAAAATCGTTGAAATAGATGATTTTCTGGGGACCGGCAAAAACGCCGAAATTAAATACCGCAGGGTCTCCGCTTGAAGTTATGGACAGCTCGAATTCCAGCCAGGTCCCGGCAGGAACGGCATTATCCAGCTCTATAACGAAATGCGGAGCCATAGATTGCCTGGTTTCCTGCGGCGGGATGTCCGGGAAAGCGGCTGATCCGGTCAGAATGCGGACGCCCTCCGTGGAAGCGGTTAATTCCGCTTCAACCTGAGAACCGGTTTCGCGACCGTAATTTTCCAATGTAACTGCGAGAGAAAAAGACTCTCCGGAAACAGGAACATCGTCGTTGCCGTCTTGGACCTCATAATCCAGAAAACGCAACTGCACCGGGGGAATCATTCTATGCTGAACCGTGGCCGCTCCGTACCCGATGTTGCAATCGCCGTATTTTATGTAGAAATATCCGTCTATTCCGAAATCGAGACCCCACGAATTCTTGACGATCCAGGCTCCTGAATCGCACACTGCGTCGTCCCAACCGACGATGACTACGCCGTGATTGACGCTGGACGGAGAGCCGGAATGCTCATAACAGCCGCCCGTATAATAACGGAGATCATCATACACATACATGGCAGACGCGACCGGTCCGACGTTCACCAACGCTTCCTTGATTCCGTCTACGCTGTCGTCTATGTAATTATATCCCGTTACGCCGACATAAAAATCACAGTCATACATGGTGCACGGAACATTGTTCGATGCCTCATAAGGCATGCACTCCTCCAGGACAGCCCCCGTCTCCATTATGAAATCCCACGCATTGGCGTACCAGCCTCCATTGCAACCGCTGTCATACGGATCGCATGAAACCAGCGCCTGCTCGGATAAATCCAATGCAGTCCCTTCATCGATCAAAACCTGAGACTCCAGCGGCCCCATTGCGGAAAAAGCCCAACATGATCCGCAGTCCATTTGATCCCTCACCGGCGTTACGCCGCCTAATTCCCGCCAGTCAAATCTCTCGGGAAACGTCAATCTGTCGCCGCTTCTGCCGATCTCAGGTCGCACAAAATCCTCAGGAGCACGCAATGTCAACAGACTCCTGAATTCCTCGTCTGAAAGATGAGATATGGAAGTCTCTCCAGCCTCCCAATCCAATCCCTCACCTTCTATTCTATCTCTCACAGATTGCAGTCTCTGCTCATATCCTTCATCGTTCGTCATGGCAGGTTGAATCAAAAGCATCGAAAAAGACAGAAAAACCGCACACAAACTTAAACTCATATTTCTCAATTGAAGTTACCTCCGAAAATTGTTTTGATTGTTCATTCGTCTCAACCCAAACTTAATATAATTCCAATGAACAACCAAAGTCAAATGTTCAGAAAAAATCCTACCGCAGTAAAACAGGCTGAATCATGATTTTAAGGGCTGCGGAGCTTCAGTATGATTTCATTGGTCCGCCGCAACGAGGACATCTCAAATTCGGTCCGCCGTAAGGCAGTATGACCCCGCATTTCGGACATGTCGTATTCTTGGGGCCGCCTTTCCTTTTTCCCGCGTTTCGGCGGCCGCCTCCACCCTCCTTACCTGGACCGCGGTTGTTTCTGTAAGTTTTCTGCCGGGATTTGGACCTGTCACGGTAAGGCTGGCCCGTCCTGCCCGTCATTACATCTTTAAGATGAGATTCCAGTTTTTCCTTATTAGGATATACATTCTGAAAGTAAAGACGACTGAATAATTCCTTTAAATAATGTTGTCCATCCAGGGAGTCATTCCTGATCATACGTAAAAAATCGCGCCTGATCCGGCCGAATATGTATTCGGGCATGGCCGAAGCATTCTGCAGCCATTTCAAAGCGCCCTTGCGCTGTTCCTTTTTCTTTTCTATCGACTGAATCAGTCCTATCTCCAGCGCCTTTTTCGCACTGATCGTTTCTCCGCCCAGGCAAATCCTTCTCGCATTGTTATCGCCCACGCTGCGGGAGAGTATCAGGTAACGGACGTAATTGCGCAAGTCGCCCGGTTCGAAAATGAATTTCGCCTCCGCTTCTGCGCTCCGGTAATCCGCTAGAAGACAAATGTCCAATGCAGTATTGCGCACTTCACCGTCCAGGAGCGTCGCCAGAGGTTGTTCAAACCCTGTCAGAAAAGTTAAATCCCTGAAGTAATGGTTTAACAATTCGTTGGGGTCGTTTAGTTTTGTTTCCCTGAAAGGATTGGAATCAAAACCATTGCAAAAAACCCCTGCGGGACCCGTAATAACCGCTGCCTGTACCCGCGTGTCCAATTGCACCCCTTCCAGCGCTTCGTCAAGGTTAGTTATAAAGTTAAGATTAAATTCATCGGAATTATCCATTTTCTTAACTTCCAGAACTGAAATGATTCCTTCATCTGACCTTTTTAATGTTATCCACTCCATTTTCATCTCCTCATGAATTTACCGAGCGTGAATTGAAAAATTCAACGTTTAGGGATTCTCCGGCATAAAATTATAAATCAGGAAGACGATGCAACGACGTTAAGAAAAAACGGTGATCACAGACCGGTCATTTTTTCTTTTTTTTAAGGAATTTTTTAAGAAAGCTTTTATTTTTTTCTTCTCTGATTGATTTCAATAATTCATTAGCATCTCTGTAGTCGGAATCCCAGGCCAGGGCCATTTTCGCTTGTCTTTCGGCCTTGGTTTCGTTGCCTAATATGCGATAAATTTTTCCCAGGTGCAAATGATATTCGGGATTCTCTCTATCCAGAGAAATAGCGCGTTTAGCGTTTAATTTAGCTTCTTCCAGGTTTCTGTTTCTATCCAGTTGTATTCGGCTCAACAAGTAATAGAAATTCTGTTCCTTGGCGTTTTTTTTGATGGCTTTAATGACGGTTTCTTCAGCTTCCTTCAGTTTTCTGTTCTCAAACAGGGAGAGAGCTTCATCATAAAGAGCTTTAGCTTCTCTTTTTCTGGGGGAAGCTGTAATAGTTGAGTCTGAAGTTGAATTAGAGGCGGATTGCTGCTGAGAATCCTGGTGGAGCGTGTCGGCTTTTTTTTGAGTATTTTTAATTTTAGAATTTGGTGTTGCGAAGTTTTTAATTTTACTGTCGGCGATTCTGGAACCTTTTTTCTTTTTTTTGTCTTTCTTTTTATCTTTAACAGGGCTGACCCTACTGACTTTAGGCGATTCTTTGAAGAAAATCTCATCATGTTTCAGAGATTTTTCCGTTTTTGCCAGAGTATTATCATAACGGCTTCTTTTGAGGGGATCGGAAAGAATTCTAAAGCCGGTATGGACAATTTGGAAAATATCGTCGAGTAGGGTTTGAATATCTCTTGTCAATTGAGTCTTATACATATCGGAGTGATAAGTTTTCATTAATCTGGCGGCGACTTCACGAAGAGTTTTCGTATCGATATCTCGGGGAACTCCGAAGATGGTATAATAGTCCTGCTGGGAGTAGGTATCGTAGATTTTCTGAAGTTCTTCTCTGGTGAAGTCGAAATCCCTCTGTCCCAGGGAAATATGTTTTATTCTTTTCTGGATGGACATGGTGTCGATTGAGGAGTTGGAGTCGGAAGATTTGGAATTATAGGGACCGTTCTGCAATTCTTCGGGACTGGAGAAAAATTTCAGTTTGTAATCGGAAGAACTGTTTGAGGAATTGGAAGAAGATTTTCTTTTTCGGGATTGTTCGTAATGGGAGAAGCTGTGATCTCTGTTTTTTTGGTTGGAGTTTTTAAAGCTGATGATATCCCACATGGCCAGTCTGCAGAGTGATTTCAATGTATTCCAGGGCGTCATGCCGGAGATTCTCTGAAGTTCTTTGACGGTGATTTGTCCGTTGATGCGCGTGAGAAGGAAGACTTCCTGAATGGAGGTGCGGGCTTTATTCCACAAGTTTTCGTCCCTGTTCATGATATAGGGACGCATATTGACCGAGGGAATCGTGCGTTGAATGATGCCGTCGATTTTGCTTTGCAATTCCTCAGAAATTTTCTCAAATTTCTGTGAATTAAATGTCTGCAAAGATTTAACAGCCAGATCATAGGCTTCGATATAGTATTTATCGCTTGTTAAGCGTTCTATTTCATCTAATGTTTCCGATTCGGTCATTTGACCGTTCCTCACTAGCGGCAGGGAAGGGAATCGCCTCTACTCATAATAATTCATAAAATTAAAAATTCAAGTGAAAAGACTATTGACCGGCGACATTAATTCGAGTTAAGGCTCTTTGCAAGGCAGCATAGGCTCTCGGCATGTTCCAATCGCCCGACCATTCGCCCAGAATGCGTTTTTCGGCTCTTTTTTTGGCTTTACGTGCCCTGTCGATGTCTATTTCTTCAGCTTTTTCAGCGGTTTCGGCGAGGACGGCGATGCGTGGAGGATCATTTTCGACCTGGAAGAATCCTCCTTTACAGATTACGATGCAATTCCAGGAATCCTGGTTGCGATAACGGAGCGGGCCGGTATCGAGGAGTCCGACCATCGGCGCATGTCCCTTTTGAATTCCTCTGGACCCGTCGTGAGCCGAAAGGGTTATTTCATCGACTTTTCCTGAGAAGATGATTTTTTCGGGTGTAACGACCAGCAGTCTGAAGGAAGCATCATGATTTACAGTCGACATTAATAAGTCTCCGTGTCTGCAGCATCAGACCATCGATTCAGCTTTTTTTTCTGCTTCTTCAATGGGTCCGACCCATAAGAAGGCCTGTTCGGGCAGATGGTCATATTTACCTTCGACGATACCTTTGAAGCCTTTGATTGTGTCTTCGAGTTTAACGTATTTGCCTTCCATTCCAGTAAAGGTTTGAGCAACGAAGAAGGGTTGCGAAAGGAACTTCTGAATTTTTCTGGCTCTTGCGACGATCAACTTGTCGTCTTCGGACAGTTCATCGAGTCCGAGAATAGCGATGATGTCTTGCAATTCTTTATATTTTTGCAGGACTTCCTGCACTTTTTTAGCCGTAAAGTAATGTTCTTCACCGAGTATCCGAGGGTCCATGATGCGTGAAGTTGAGTCCAGGGGATCGACAGCGGGATATATGCCCAGTTCGACGATTTTTCTTGATAGAACGGTAGTGGCATCGAGATGTGCGAAAGTGGTAGCGGGAGCGGGGTCGGTCAGATCGTCTGCAGGGACGTAGATGGCCTGAACGGAGGTAATGGAGCCTTTTTTAGTGGAAGTGATCCGTTCCTGGAGTTCGCCCATTTCGGTGCTGAGAGTAGGCTGATAGCCGACGGCTGAAGGCATTCGGCCCAGGAGGGCCGAGACTTCCGAGCCAGCCTGAGTGAAACGGAAAATATTATCGATGAACAGGAGCACGTCCTGTTCTTCAACGTCCCGAAAGTATTCTGCGACGGTCAGAGCGCTCAGGCCGACCCTGAAGCGGGCTCCGGGCGATTCGGTCATTTGTCCGAAAATCAGGGATGCGTTCTGCAGCACGCCGGATTCCTGCATATCCAACCAAAGTTCGTTTCCCTCTCTTGTTCTTTCGCCGACACCTCCGAAAACCGAATATCCTTCATGAAACTTGGCGATCCGATGAATAAGCTCCATGATGACGACGGTTTTGCCGACTCCGGCGCCGCCGAATAATCCTGTTTTGCCGCCCTTCATATAGGGTTCCAGCAGATCGATGACCTTGATGCCGGTTTCGAACATTTCGACCGACGTTTCCTGATCGGCCATGGTCGGAGGATTTCTGTGAATAGGAGAAAACTGATCCGTTTCAATGGGACCCATCTTATCGACTGGTTCTCCCAGCAGATTCATTACTCGTCCCAGCGTTTGCTTGCCGACAGGCATTTCAATGGACTTACCCGTATCCACAGCTTTCATGCCCCGGTACAAACCCTCGGTAGGTTTCATGGAAATAGTCCGGACGCGGTTTTCTCCCAGATGCTGCATAACTTCGACGGTTACCAGTTCGCCGTCGTCCTTCTTTATCGTCACAGCATTATACAATTCCGGAAGACTTCCCCGTGGAAAAGCCAGGTCCACCACAGAACCGATTATCTGCGCTACTTTACCTTCCTTCATTTACCTTCTGCTCCTTAGCCTTTGCTCTCATTTTTTAAGGGCTTCCGCCCCGCTTACGATCTCTATTAATTCCCTTGTGATGGCCGCCTGACGGGCCTGATTATATTCAAGGGTCAAATCTTCTATCATTTCTTCTGCATTCCGTGAAGCGTTATCCATCGCCGTCATCCTGGCCCCGTGATCGCCCGCACGCGACTCAAGAAATATCCTGTGTATGCGGGCTTTGACGTACCTCTCCAGCAGAGTTTCAAATATCCTCTCAGGACTCGGATCAAAAGCATACTTCATAGGCGCAGACCTGATGCATTCGCGGTCCTCATAAGGAACGCAGAAATCCGGCGGCACCTCCTCATCCATCTGAAAATGATCCCTGGGCACAGGAAAGAGCTGTTCCGTTTTGACTTCCTGATGCAACGCGGAATAAAATCGGTTATAAATAAATAATATCCTGCGAGTTTCTCCGCCCATGAAACTCTTTTTCAATTTTTCAGAAAATTCTGAAGCAAAGGAAAAATCGTAAGAACCTAAAACGCCGGCGAACAATTCGGAAAAGCCGATATGTCTGGGCCGGAAATAATCTTCGCCTTTTTTGCCTACCAGGATGAGTGAATAATCCTCTTCGTCTAATTCTTGCAGTACTTGCTCGACGGTTCTGAAAACATTCTGATTGAAGCCGCCGCATAGGCCGCGGTCAGAAGCGACCCCGATTATGGTGGTCGGCGGAATTTTTTCCACAATTGCTGACTTTGTCCGGTCTTTTTTGTCTGGAGCTGATTTTTCCGGAGTATTTTCCTGTTCCAGAAGGGGATGATTAAAATGAGGATAACGCCAGAGGATGTCTTCGATAAGGACCCGGATCATTTGCGCGTAGAGCCTGGAATTGCTGATTTCTTCCTGAGCCTTCTGCAGTCTGGCGGCTGAAACCATTTTCATGGCTCTTGTTATTTGCTGAGTATTAATGACGCTTTTTTTTCGCCGTCTGATGTCTCGCAGATTCGCCATATCTAGTTACCCACGCCTACCGTATCCGATTCTTCTTTCTTTTCCCCGGCTTGTTCATCGCTTTTTAAAAAATCAGGCATAACCTGTGCCGCAGCGGCTTTTATCTCCCGTATGTTTTCCTCATCTTCAAGGCCTTTATTGAAAATTTCAAATATTAATTCTCGCTTCGATTCCACAATAAAATCGGATACTTTTTCCAGGAAATCGTCGTGCCGTTCGCTGCCGATCTTCTGCAGTTCCTGAGTCAGGATAACGTTGAACTGAGTTTTTATAGCGTTCATTTCCTGTTGCAGGAACCAGCTATGGAAGTCCGCAATAAAAGCGTCGAAATCTTCGGTTAATTTTTCGTCCAGTTCTCTTCCCTCAAAAACTTCCAGCATAACTTGCGCCTGTTGGGACCCGTGGTCTGTCATCTGGTAATCCACGAATTGCGACCGGTAATATGCGTGCATATTATCCGGCAGTTTATTTTGAAGCTCTTTAAGTTTTTTGAACAGTTCGTCCGAAGATTTTTCGAGGAGATCGAGCTGGAATTGAGCGGTAAAGGCCGAAAGGGCTTCATCAAGGGAATTTTGAACGACGTCGGATAATGTTTTTTCTCCAAGTATTATGTCGCCTATTTTTTTACCGGAATACTTTTCGTCGACTGATTCGGGCACAAAGTTTTCCATAAACTGGTACATTTCTGATTCATACTGTCGAATGATCGATATGGGGATGAAGTCGAGGTACCCCATTACGGCGGCGTAAATAGCGATGATCTGTTTTTGAACGGGCAAAGGTTTGTATTGATCCTGTTTGAGTACTTCAGTCATACGGTAGCCCTGGGCAAGCTGTTTTTGAGTGGCGCGGTCCAGGTCGCTGCCGAATTGCGCAAAAGCTTCCATTTCACGAAATTGAGCCAGGTCGACCCTGAGTCTTCCGGCTATTTTGCTCATGGCTGAAATTTGGGCGGCGCCGCCGACTCTGGATACGGAAAGTCCGACATTAATGGCGGGTTTGACGCCCGAATGGAAGAGATCGGTTTCCAGGTAAATCTGGCCGTCGGTAATGGAAATGACGTTGGTGGGGATGTAGGCCGAAACGTCGCCCGCCTGAGTTTCAATAATAGGTAAGGCCGTAAGAGAACCGCCCCCTAATTCGTCGTTTAATTTTGAGGCGCGTTCAAGCAACCGGGAGTGAGTATAAAAAATATCGCCCGGGAAGGCTTCCCGTCCCGGCGGTCTTTTCAGAAGCAGTGACAATTGCCTGTAGGCGGCCGCCTGTTTGGTCAGATCGTCGTAAATGACCAGGACATGACGTCCGCGGTCCATGAAATATTCTCCCATGGCGCAGCCGGAGTACGGCGCCAGGTACTGCAACGGCGCAGGGTCACCAGCGGATGCCGCCACCACGATGGTGTATTCCATCGCCTCATGCTCCTCCAATATTTTCACGGTGCGGGCGATTGTGGAAGCTTTCTGTCCGATGGCCACATAAATGCATATGACGTCCTCGCTTTTCTGATTCAGGATCGTGTCCACGGCTATAGCGGTTTTGCCTGTCTGGCGGTCTCCGATAATCAATTCGCGCTGTCCGCGGCCGATAGGTATCATGGAATCGATAGCCTTGATTCCCGTTTGCAGAGGTTCTTTTACCGGCTGGCGGTCCGTAACGCCGGGCGCCAGTCTCTCAATCGGCATATAATTCTCCGATTCGATCTCGCCCTTGCCGTCCAACGGTCGGCCTAAAGGGTCCACGATTCTTCCTATCAGTCCTTCGCCGGTCGGTATCTCGATAATGCGTTTCGTTCGCCAGGCGCTGTCGCCCTCCTTGATGCTCAGATAATCACCCATTATCGCCACGCCCACGTTGTCCTCTTCAAGATTGAGCGCCAGGCCGTAAATATCCTTTTCAAATCGAATCAGTTCGCCTGCCATGCATTTTTCAAGTCCGAAGATACGGGCAATACCGTCGCCAGATTCCACAACTTTGCCTACTTCGCTGACTTCTATGCCCTCTTTTCCTTGATAATCCTCAATTTTTTTCCTGATGTATTCCGTTATATCGCCTGAACCTAACGCCATTGTAAATTTCCTTTTATGCTGAGCCGATAAGGCTTCTGAATTGATTTAAGCGGTTGCGAATCGAGCCGTCCAGAATCATATCGCCCACACGCGTGATGATTCCGCCAAGCAGCTCAGTCTCTACCTCATAATCCAAATAAACGCTTTTTCCGGTTAATCGCTCGATTTTTTTAACCAAGGCCGATATTTCTTCCTCTTTCAAAGGCGCTGCCGAACGCACGCTTACTTTTATTCTTCCTAAAAATTCGTCGCCGGAATGCCTGAACTGCACCAGTATCTCATCCAACAAATGCAAACTGCGCGCTTCCAGCAAAACCATGATGAACGACCGGACAGGCTCGCCCGTATCCAGACGCTTGCATATCTCGCTGAATAACTCCTGCTGCTCGTCCAGAGAGATCAAACCGCCCCGTATGACGGTCTGCAATTCAGGAAACTCGTTCAAAAGATCGACGAGACGCTCCAAATGCGTTGCTGTCCGGTCAATGCTTTCCAGCGTCTTTTCCTCTAAACTCTCCAGAAGGGCCTCAGAAAATTTTTTCCCCTGCGAACTTACCATTTATTAAAAGCCTCTTCAAAATCATCAATATATTCATTAGTCCACCGGCGCTGATCCTCTTGCGATATCTCGCTCTTCCAGCGCTTTTCGACAAGCTCCAACGCCTTATTCAATCCCTTCTCAGCTATATCGCGCCGCAACTGCTCCTCCTGCTCTTTCAATTGTTTCTCGAACTGTTCGCGACTCTTCTGCTGCTCCTTTTCCGATTTGTCCTTCAACAACCGCTTTTCTTCCTCGCTCTTTGCCGCTATCGCCTCTTCTATCTTCTCGCGGCGCTCGTCAATCCGCGAATAGGCGCTTTCGAGTTCCTCCAATGAACTCTTTTGACGCTCTATCGTAACTTCGGCCTGTTCAAAATCTGTCTTTATGACTTTTTCACGCTTACTGAAAAAAGCGGCGATCTTCTTCCTGAATAAAAACAAAGGAAGGCCGAATAAAAGCAGCGCGTTGAAGACCCTGTATATTTCACCCGATGAACCGTGCTCCTCATGACCCCCTTCATGATGCTCGCCGTCATCGTGCTGTTCATGAGCATCAGGGACCGAACGGGAGGCTTCAGTCGAATGCTCTGAAGCAATGCCTGTGGACAGGGAATATACGCCGATTACCGCTAAAAAAAGTAAAAGCGCTGTCGAACAGATAATTTTTTTACTCATAACGGGACGTCTTTGGATTTGGGTTTCAGCGATTGAAAAATGTGCGTCGCTATCTTCTCGGATTCGGATTCTATCTCTCGGCTGAGACTATTCCGCTTTTGCTCAAGCTCCTTCTCGAAGTCCTTTTGAGTCCTGATGCGTTCTTCAGCCTGGCGGGTTTGCTCGATCCTTATTAGCTCCTGCATTTCCTTAATTTCCCTTTGCTTTTTCCGGCGCGCCTCTTCCTTGAACTGTTCTTCGGAGTCTTTTATCTTGCTTCTGAGGAGTTCCGTTTTTCGTTTGAGGTCCTCTTTTTCCAGAATATTCTGACGTTTGATTTGTTCCCGGCGGATTATGACCGTTCTCAGCTCACTGAAGAGAATCCGATCCATAAGGATGAGAAAAATCAGGATACTGATGATTTCCAGGACCAGGCTGTAATCAAGGCTTATCATAAGCGGCAAAAAGGATGCGCCGCCCGAACAGGACAGCGGGTTGTGGTTTCAAGCATCGGGACCGCGCTGAAAGAATCCCGATTTGGTAATAAAATAGAAATAAGTCTGAAATGTCAAGACATTTTGCGGGAAAATCTAATCATAAAGGAAAGATAATCAGGTTCTGTCCGGCATGAGAAATTGAATTGTGCATCGAGTCTGTGGACAGGCGCGCATCCTGAAAGCGTCCGGAATCAGCCTTGTTCGATGATGGAAAGTATATGGTCCAGGTCTTCGTTGCTGTAGTAATCTATGATTATTCTTCCGCCTTTTTTGGCCTTGGGTTTAATTGCGACTTTTGTTTGAAGTGATTCCATAAGGCGGTTTCGTATGAATTCCAGTTGAGCATCAAGCCGGGTTCTGTTCTTTTTGGTTGTGGCCGGGGTTTTATTCAGGGAGGAGACGAATTTTTCAGTATCCCGCACGGATAGTTCCTTTGTGAGAATTTCATCCCTTACCATAAGAATCAGCTCGGATTCTTTCAATGTAAGAAGGACTTTCGCATGTCCGGCGCTTATTTTTCCCTCTGCTACGTCCTTTTTGACCGGTTCGGGGAGATTAAGGAGTCTTACGGCGTTGGAGATGGTTGTTCTGTCTATGCCGATTTTTTGGGAGAGTTTTTCCTGCGTCAAACCTTCCATATCCATCAGGAGACGGAAAGCGGCAGCTTCTTCAATAGGATTCAAGTCCTGCCTGTGTATATTTTCTATCAAGCCGATAATCATGGATTTTTCGGCTTCGGCTTGAATGATGATGGCGGGTAATTGTTTCAGTTCGGCCATTTTAGCGGCGCGAAAGCGTCTTTCACCGACGATGAGCTCATATTTTCCATTTTTTTTCTTTAATATTACGGGCTGTAGCACGCCTTCAGCTTTTATGGATTGAGCGAGGCTTTCGAGTTGATCCTGATCAAATTTTTTTCTTGGCTGGCGTGGATTGGGAGTAATATCGCCGATAGGCACATAGGCGAACCGTGACTGATCATCTTTTTCAATGTCTGGAATAAGGGCTCCTAAGCCTTTACCTAATCCTCTTTTTTTCATTATTGAGTATCTCCGCTGCAAGATTGAGATAAGCGCGGGCGCCGGAGGAGCGGATATCATAAAGGATAATGGGTATACCGTGACTCGGCGCTTCCGACAGCCGTACGTTTCTGGGTATGACTGTTTTGAAAACCTTATCGCCGAAGTGATTTCTGACTTCTTCGACGACTTCATTGGAAATATTGGTTCTGGCGTCGTGCATAGTCAGGACGACGCCTTTAACGGACAGTTCTGGATTGAGCGATCTGCGGACCCTTTTGATGGTTTCCAGCAACTGGGTTATTCCTTCCAGGGCGTAATATTCGCATTGGAGGGGAATAATGATTGAATCTGCGGCTGTAAGCGCGTTGACGGTGAGCAGTCCGAGAGAGGGAGGACAGTCCACGATGATGTAGTCGTAATTGTCTCTGATGCTTTTTAATTCTTCCTTAAAAAGGCTTTCTCTGTTTTCAGCGTCGATCAGCTCCACTTCAGCGCCGATGAGTCGCATATCCGAGGGAACGGCCGACAGAAATTCCATGCCTCCGTCGACGATTACCTCGGACAAGGCCGCCTCACCTAGAAGCGCTTCATAAAGACCTCTCTTCCGGCGTTCGGCGGTAATTCCCAGTCCGCTGCTGGCATTGCCTTGCGGGTCCATATCAATCAGTAATGTTCGTTTTTCCGCCGCAGCCAGACAAGAAGCCAGGTTAACGCTGGTAGTGGTTTTTCCCACTCCTCCTTTCTGATTGGCGACGGCCGTGATTTCGCTCATAAGTTTAACTCCCGTCAGGGGAAAAAAATGTAACTGATTATGACGGCATCGTCAAGAAGAAGTCCGCGCCTTTAAAAAACAAAATTCCGGTATTTATGCTTTTCTATTTCCATAAGATGAAGTCCGCGTATTTGCCCTGGCCATCTTATGGATCATATCCTTCTGGACTTTTACGAATTGGATGCCCAACTCGCAATGTTTCAGCAACCCCCTGGTTTCGGCCCAGATTATTTTTCCGTGTAAGGAATATTCATTTTCCTTATCCTTAATGCTGAGGTGAATGGAAGAGCCTGGCGGAATGAAACGGTCTGTTTTGAGCAGCGCGCCTGCACGGCTGAGGTTTGTGATTATGCCGGAGCCGATGAGGTATTTTTCGTTTTTTCTCCGGCAATAGAAATCAGCCTTGAGACGCACTTTTCGGCGGGAGTGTTTTCTTCTTTCCTTCATGTCATGACTCATTTCCCATTAAAGTTGCAGGATTCGAACAAAAAGAGCAAAATTGATGCTTGAATTTATATTATTATGAATTTTATATTTCATTTATTATGCGTTTATCCGCGCGCTCTCCGTCAACAATATCATTCCCATCCCTTCCGGCGCGCTTTTAAGCCGGCTTTTTCCTGGAGTTCAGCCAGTTTGTTCAGGGCCTGTAAAGGGGTTAAGCTGTTGATGTCGATATTTTTGAGTTCTTTAAGGAGCGGATCGGGCGGAGCGGAGAAGAGGGAGAGTTGTTTGGGTATGGGACGTGAGGAGGAGAGGGGATTTTTCGATTTGTTTCTTGATTCAGCGATAGAGGGATTTCCTTCGAAATCAAGCTGGATATTTTCCAGGTTGCTCAGTATTTCTTTGGCTCTTTCGATAACTTCATTCGGTAGTCCGGCCAGGCGAGCGACCTGTATGCCGTAGCTTTTGTCGGTGCCGCCGTTTCTGATTTTTCTGAGGAAAATAATTTCATCGTTCCATTCTTTGACTGCAATATTGTAGTTTTTGACTCCTTTTTTGGTCAGAGCCAGTTCCGTTAGTTCATGATAGTGGGTGGCGAAGAGGGTTTTAGCGCCGATTTTTCTTTTGTCGTTTATGTATTCAGCGACGGCCCAGGCTATGCTTAAACCATCGAAAGTGCTTGTTCCGCGACCTATTTCATCGAGTATTATCAGGCTTTTTGAAGTAGCGTTATGCAGGATGTTCGATGTTTCATTCATTTCTATCATGAAAGTGCTTAAGCCCCCGAAGAGGTTGTCAGAGGCGCCGACGCGGGTGAAAATACGGTCAACCAGGCCGATTTTCGCATATTTTGCGGGAACGAAGCATCCTATTTGCGCCATCAGAACGATAACCGCGGTCTGCCTGATGTAAGTCGACTTTCCCGCCATGTTGGGACCGGTGATGATCAGCAACTGGTTTTCATCGCAATCGAGGAGCGTATCGTTCGGAACGAAGGCTTCGGCGGGATTTATGCGCTCAACTACGGGATGTCTTCCTTCGCGTATGTCTATAATGCTGTCTTCAGCAATTATCGGACGGATATAATTGAAATGTCTCGCCGTTTCCGCGAAGGAAGAGAGAACGTCCAGGTGCGCGATCAGAGAGGCGGCCTGGAGTATAGCCGCAGACCGGGCAGCGGTTCGCCGCACAGCTTCAAGAAAAAGATCATATTCGATTTGGTTTATTTTCTCCTCAGCCTCAAGCACCTTTATCTCATATTCTTTCAATTCAGGAGTAATGAACCTCTCCGAATTGACCAGGGTCTGTTTTCGCTCATAATAATCCGGAACCTGATCCGTCTTTGAACGGGGAATTTCGATAAAATAGCCGAATATCTTGTTGTATTTGATTTTAGTTTTTTCAATCCCAGTTGTTTTTCGCTCACGCTGCTCCATGGCCGCAATATAGTTTTTTCCCTCGTAACGGATGGAGCGCAGTTCGTCCAGTTCCGAGTTATAGCCTTTCCTGATCATTTTTCCTTCGCGGATACTGACGGGCGGATTATCTTTTATGGTCTGTTCAAGTTCGTCGACCAGCGGGGGAATATCATCGAGTGAATCGGTCATGGCAGTAATCATGGGATTCTTGAGTTTTCGAGCCGCATCGGCCAGGACGGGCATTTTTTTCAGCGATTCGCGCAGGGCTGCCAGGTGCCGGGCGTTGGCCGCGCCCATGCAGATGCGGCCGTTAAGACGCTCGATGTCCTGTATGTTCTTTAATTCCCCCTGGCAACGCTTGAGGAGGTCGGCATCGGCCAGGAAGGTTTCCACGGCATCCAGGCGGAGGTTCAACGCTTCTTCGTCCATCAGAGGCTGAAGCAGCCATTTTTTGAGGAGTCTGCCGCCCATGGGGGTTGAGGAGCGGTCCAGCATATCGATAAGCGAGCCTTCCCTTTGCCCCCGGAAGATGGTTTTGGTCAGCTCCAGGTTCCTTTGAGCCGCCGCATCCAGGACCATAAAGCCTTCCCGCCTGAAAACACGGATACTTTTTATATGGTCCAGGGTCTGTTTTTGAGTTTCCTGAAGGTAACCCAAAAGGGCCCCGGCCGCACTGATGCCTGCCGGAAAATCATTCACTCCGAACGCATGCAGGGAATGCACGCCGAAATGGTCCGTCAGGATATCGCGGGCATAGTCCTCGGCAAAATTCCATTCATCCAGCGGTTCAATCCGGACGCTTTCAGGAAGAGGAAGACGCCCCAGCGCGCTTTTGTTTTTGTATAAATTACCCGGTACGATCAGTTCGCGGGGAACGTAGCCTGAAAACAAAGCCGTTATGTCTTCACGAATGCTCTTTCCCCTGAATTCCGCCACAAAAAAATCGGCCGTCGTCAAATCAGCATACGCCGCCCCCACCGTTTCCTTGTCCTTTATGTACAACGCTGCCAGATAATTGTATTCCTTCGATTCCAGTATGTTTTCATCCATCACCGTCCCGGGCGTTATCACCCGTATGACTTCCCGCTTGACCAAACCCTTTGCCGCCTTTGGGTCTTCTATCTGTTCGCAGATCGCTACCTTGAAATTTTGCTGTATCAGCTTGGCGATGTATGAATCCACCGAATGATAAGGAACTCCGCACATCGGAACAGCATTTTCCGACTTCCTGTCCCGGGAGGTCAATACGATGTCCAGCGCTTTCGATGCTTTCTTCGCATCATCGAAAAACATTTCGTAAAAGTCGCCCATACGATACATCAGTATAGCATCCTCATACTGCTTCTTGATCTGAAGATACTGTTTCAGCATGGGGGTGACTTTTTCAGACATTTACGGCATTCCTTTTTTGTGCGCAGCTTTTTCCGGCGCATTCCCCAAAAACGGAATCCGTCCGGAATCCAGCTCATTTCCTGAAAAATATTGACCGTTATCAATCATTTGACCGCCGGCGTCTGGAGTAAAACAATCATCGCAAATCAATGTGAGACGAAAAAACCTCAATCGATTTCATGGTTAACCTTTAACATTTTTGCTTCAGAAGTCAAGCCGATTCTTGCCTGAAATCCGACGCGCTGAGCATAGGGGCCGAAAGAGATCGTTCCTCTTTGCTGCGTTAAGGTCGTTACCCGCGTTAGTATGGACCCGGCATGCCGAATAAAAATGAGTTTTTGGACAGGCGCTAACGAGTGTCTGTCCACAAACTCGAATCTCGATTCAAAATTTAATGTTGGACAGCCACTTGGGTTTTTGATCCATAAACGGGTGAATTTTTCTTAAGGCCAGGAAGGCAAAGATTTGCGAGGCAGGGGTATTGCTTATACGTTGACTGAGCAAATCCGAAGCCTGACGCTGCAAAGGGGCAAATACGCCGTTTATGGACAAAAACTAACGAGTCGAGGTTTCAAAGAACTGTTGAATCTTTTAAACGCGAAAGAGGTATTTTTGATCAATGCCGAAATTTTTTTTTGCAGGAAAAAGCGATTTAAGGCATTCGAGAAGAATCCGAAAACCGGCGCGTAATTTCTTCAGAATCATTTCACCATGAAGAGCATGAAGGCCATGAAGAGATATGAATCCATCATCATAAGACCTGCATCAGCTATGTTTTCCCTGAACTCATCAACCGTTTCTCCCCGGCTGAAAGTTCCCAAAAGCAATTTGACATATTTGGGAGTCGGCGCTTAATATAATTAGAGCGAGGAAGAAATTTATGGCGAAAACTGCAACAGACTTGAAAGAGGCCGGCTGGCCGGAAGAAGAAATGCGGAAATACGATCCGTGGAAACATTTAAAACGGCACAAAAGGGATCCGGCCATGCGTCTTCGTCGCGAGCGCGCATTGAAAGTCGCCCGAAGAGCGGCCAGAATTTTGAAAATGGAGTTTGAAGCAGACCGCGTCGTGATTTTCGGTTCTCTGGCCCATAACGCCTGGTTTACGCCTCGCTCCGACATTGACATCTATGTCGAGGGAATTCCAGCCGGCCTTTTTTTCAAGGCGGAAGCTGCTATTGAAAATATTGATCCTGAATTCAGGATCGATCTTATCCATGAAGAGGAATGTACCGGCGTTATGTTGAAAAAAATTGACGAAGAGGGTTTAGAATTGTGAATGAATGGCGGTCCGGAGAAGCCGAACGCATTTCAAATGAATTGCGCCTGGTGAATGAAATTGTAACTCAAGTTCAATCGGACTGGGAAAAATTCGTCCGCACAGGTGATGATGCTTATCTTAAAGCCACGGCCTATGATCTTCATGGGTTCTATACAGGATTAGAAAAGATATTCAAAACAGTTGCCGGTTCGATAGATAATGAAATCCCAACCGGAGAAACCTGGCACAAAGACTTAATTGAACAAATGACCAAAGAATTCCCGGAAATACGTCCCGGTTTGATTTCTGTCAGCAGCAGAGAACTATTGGATGAATATCTTCGTTTCAGGCACAGAATACGAAACATATATTCGTTCAACATTGTCCCGACTCTGGTCAGGGACCTTATTCAAAAACTTCCTTCCATATTCAGTCAAATAAAAACATAAATAGTTTTTGTCCATAAACGTCGAATTTTCCCCAATACTGAGTCAGTCTTCGGATTTGCTCAGTCAAAGTATAAGCAATACCCCTGCCTCGCAAATCCTTACCATCCTTGTTTTAAGAAAAATTCGCTCGTTTATGGATCAAAAACCGCAGTGACTGTCCAGCATTAAATTTTGAATCGAGAATCGAGTTAGTGGACAGTCACTAAATAGGAAATTTCGTTTCATTCCTCGAAGAAAATGCCGATCAGCATTGACTCATAGAAGGCGTAAGAACCCTTTGCGAGCAACTGCAATATCCCTGTCTTTTGACGCTGCTGAAGCGCTTTCGAAGTTTAAACCTTTCCAATCCTTTCAGGGTTCTCATATTGATTGCATCGGTACTTAGCAAAACGGCGCGACACTTTTTCATCAAATATTTGACTGATTGAAATCCCCATAAGGAACGTACTCTGACCCACAAATATCTGTTTGACGGACTGTCGAACCTATTGAAAAAAGTGTATTCCCGCTTTGACCAGGACCTGAATTCCAATCTCTTTGCGTTTATCGGCGCCGGAGACGTTTTCTTCGTCCGCTTTCCACTCTTGTTCGCGTCAATTCGTGAAGTTTCGCGGATGAAAAAAAAGAACTGCGGTATCCATTAACATTCGTTCATTCTTTTCGATAGCGATACTGACTCCGATCCCGATTAGCGTCTCTCCACGAAGACATTTTTAACTCTGCATGCCCGGATGGACATGCGATGCGAGTTTATGGACAAAAAACGGTTAACTGATGCGTCAGACAAGAGGTTTCATCCGCCGGCACGGCGAATTGTAAAGTTATATGGGCGGGTATTGCGTCAGGCGTATCCGAAGGTCAGATTAATAAAGGGTAAAGATATGCATATATGGATGCAAGCCGCTTTGACTTTGTGTTCATCATTATTTATTCTATCCGGCAACTTTCCTTCTGAATCAGAACGGTTCGTTCCGTCTGATGATGACAGGAAAAGTTTTATTTTAATCCTTTAATAGGCAAGGATGTTGAAAATGGAAGCAAATCTGCAGGTAAAATGGATGCGCGGGAAAACGGTATCCGAATCGATTCGTCAGGAATTAATTCAAGAAATACAAGAATTCCGGGATAAAGGAATAAGGGCTCCACATTTAGCGGTCATAATGGCCGGTGAGAATCCGGCATCCGAAATATACGTTCGGAACAAGATGAAAGCCTGCGAAGAGGTCGGCATAACGTCTGAAACGATCCGTATGGATGCGGGCAGCAGTACGGAAAAGATAATGAGAAAGGTCAAGGAATTGAATGAAGACGAGGGAACGGATGCTTTTCTCATTCAACTGCCTTTACCTGAGGGAACTGATGAAAAGAAGATATTGGATGCTGTGGTCCCTGACAAGGATGCCGACGGTTTTCATCCGGTGAACCTGGGTAAGTTGTTGTTGAACGAACATATTGCTGCGCCGTGCACTCCGGCCGGCATAATGGAAATACTGGATTATTATGGGATTGAAATGGAGGGTAAAAAGACGGTTGTAGTGGGACGAAGCCGCATAGTAGGCAAACCGGCCGCTGTTCTGGCTTTGAACAGAAACGCGACGGTGACGATATGTCATTCGCGCACGAGGAATCTGGCCGAGGAATGCCGGCGGGCGGACATTCTGATTGCGGCTGTGGGCGTTCCCGGCTTCATTACCGCAGATTTTTTGAAGCCGGGGTCAGTCAGAATAGATGTGGGAACGACTTACATAACGCAGGAAAATGTTCCTGACTGGCTGAAGAATTCTGATTCGCCGTTGAAAAAGAAGCTGGAAAAACGGGGTAAAGTCCTCCTCGGCGATCTCCGGTTGCCGGAAACAGGGGAAGTGGAGGGATACCAGACGCCTGTTCCGGGCGGCGTGGGTCCCATGACGGTGACCATGCTGATGAAAAATACCGTGGAATTATGGAAACAGGAGAATCAGGTTCTGATCGACGGGTAAGCGATGTGTCTCTTGAAAGCCGTTGGAGTTAATGTTATAAAATCACTGGATGCGATACGACATGAACCGGGAAAAGAATCGAGTTACCATAGTTGTTTTGGCATTCATCGGATTTTTGACGGGAGTTCTGTTATGCGTATATTAGCTGAGGTTTCCATATTTTTAATGCTTTTAAGCCTGTCCGTTTCGGCTTTTGCCGCACAGAAAATAGAAAATAAAATCGCAACGCTGCAATTCAACTCGGAAAACATCTCCGAAGAACTGGTCGCAAAATTCAGCGAGGAACTCAGGGAAGCTCTGCGCGGCAACGGGTACGAAGTTCTATCCAGGGAAGAGATGGAAGAAAAGACGGAGGAACTTTCAGAAGAATTGTTTCCCTGTCCGGAGAAAAGTTGCGCTATAATCATCGGAAAGGCGTTGGGAGTTGATAAGGTAATAATCGGATATTTTCGTTATCATAGCGGATCGATTGAGGGCGAATTTTCCAGGATTGACGTATCGACGGGCGTAATCGAAGACAAACAGGGTCTCACAGTAAAAAACGAGACGGCTTATTTCGAGGAACAGATTCAAAAAATCACCGAAGAATTGGGTGATCGATTCAGCGGGAAGCCTGCTGATGAGTTTTCCGGAAGAAAGCGGGTTGAGGATATAGAGCTTGTGCCGTTGGACGAACCTGAATCAAAGCGAGCGGGAATATTCACGATGCTCAAGGGCGATAAAATTCCCGCTAAATTGAGATTCGATTTTTCAAAAAAGGGATATGCGAAATCTGATGCTGATTCTGATTTTTTCATGGACCCGACAGGCAATTATTTCTTTTTCCCTTACGGAGGCAAACTGATTCTCAAGTCACCCTTTTCAGCCGTTCAAACTCCGCCTGCAGAAGTGAAATTGCTGGTGCGTTCAATCGTGATAGAAGTCGGAGCGATGTACTGGGTAAGGACGAAAGAAAACAAATACGCCAAGATAATGATAAAGGGCAGCCGTGAAGAAGAATTGATCCTCGATTACGCCTATCCCTATTGAGGAGTGAAGAAGCGTATTCCGGCGATGCGGGGCCCTCATTGCTGTTGCAAACAGATAAACCCGGTTTATCCGGTAAAAAGCCGGCGGAAACCGAAGGAATCATATTACCTCTGATTTAACGCGTAAGAAAATGGATAAAGGTTCTGACATCAGGCACATCAAACCCGGAGACCCGGAATTCCAGGAACTGTTTAAAGGCGTATTTTTACCATGGGACAGGCCGTTATGGATTATGGGCGTTGTTCCGACAGGCTTCCGAACAGCAATCCTGAATTCCCGGAAATCAAGAAAAGTCAACCCCGGCGAGTCATGGCTCATAGAAACCCAAAAGGCGGTAAGAAATATTGCGGCAGAGGGGAAAACGATTATTACCAGTATGGGCATGCTGCATTATGATTTCGTATTGCACTGTGCGATGAAAGAAGAAGCAGGAATAATCGTCGTTCTCGATACCCGGCTTCCTCCCATGATGACGGAATCAATGAGAAAGTCGCAGGCTGTTTACGAGGACTTTTTTCTGTCCGGGATAACTACCTGGGTTTCTTTTACAGGGGAAGAAAAACAAGCCTGCGGCAGGGCCGAACGGAGAAAAATGAGGGACAGGCTTGTGGTTTCACTTTCTCATGAACTGGCTCCGGTAAGGATAAGAAAACAGGGAAACATGTGGAATTTAATGAAGGAGTTCGCCGAAAACGGTGGAAAGATAAGGACCGTCGCGGGCGATCACTTCTTGGAGAGTCCATCGGAGAGGAGAGGCAAGAAAAACGATCCGGGAAAAAGGGGTAATGTCGAAAATGCAGGCGAAAAATTAAGATATGCCGGCAATATCGGCGAGGATTTCCTGTTTCATTACACCCGTTCGCATCCCGGACCCTGGCCCGGCCAAAGTATAACGGAATATTTCAATTCGCTCATTGAAAGAAAATCCGAATCCGCTCATTCGGGATACCATACGCTGTGCAGAATTTTACGACAAAGGAGCATAAATGCGGGAGCGCGACTAATCAGGGGACGGCATCCCGTGGTGTGTTTCACGGAATTAGGACCTGAGTGCATACACAAGATACGTCAATGGCAGAGTCACCTGATACGCTGGAATTTCGAACCCTATGCGATCGCCTTCAGACGTTCGTATGCTGAGCGGAAGCGCGTTCTGCCCGTGTTGTACCGGCATTCATCGGAATACCCGGATATTGAACCTTCTTCTAAGTATTTATTTCAGAAGCATGAGCCGCCGGATACCGACTGGAGCCAGGAACGCGAACACAGGAAATCAGGAGATTTCAATTTTGATGATTGTCGGGAGGAGGATTTTTTTGTCATAGTTCCCGATGTAAAAGAGGCTGAAAGCATAGTAAGGAAATTTGACGTAAGGGCTTATGTATTTTGCTGGGATTGAATTCATGCGATGATAAGTTTTTAAGAAGAGTAAAAGGAAAATGAAAAAAAACGGCAAAATAACTTTGGCGGCATTCGTTGCAGCAATAACGCTTCTCATTTTACATCAGGCGGCGATAAGCAGTTATACGGCGGATGATGCTTTTATCAGTTTCCGTTACGCGTTGAACCTGCTGAAAGGCCACGGACTGGTTTTCAATGAAGGCTCAAGAGTGGAAGGATATACGAATTTTTTATGGGTAATGCTCAGCGCGGGTTGGACGGCATGCGGAATCCCGCCGGAACTCGGCGCTAAAATTTTCAGTTGTCTCATCTCCATCGGCCTGCTGATCATGCTGGGCAAAACGCTTAAACAAAAGTCCGGCAGCAGTTTACCGTTACTGGCGCTGATCCTCCCGGCGCTTGATCCTTATTTCAACTATTGGGCCGTATCAGGCATGGAAACTGCCCTCTTCGTATTTTTGATATTCGCCGCTTTTCAAGTCGGCAGCGATGCGATGAAAGCATCCAAACCGGCAAAATCGTTCGTCGCCGGCCTGCTTTTCGGCACAGCATATTTGACGCGACCGGAAGGAATATTGGCATTTGCATTGACCGCGTTATTCTTTTTCTTCGCTGAAAAGAGAAACAATCAGGGAATTTACCGGAGCACGGCGTTCATCACAGCGGGTCTGCTCCTGATAGCTTTACCCCATTTCATCTGGCGATACTGGTATTACGGCTCTCTTTTACCCAACACATACTACGCCAAAACCGGCGGAGGTTTTTTCCAGATTCTGCGGGGGATATTTTATGTCATGGATTGGTTCGATCCGGCAGTAATTATGCTCTTCGCCGCCGCGATCATCAGTATCATAAGCGTAAAAGACAAAAAAGCAAGGGCCGGCGGTTTTATATGCGCCGGATTCATTCTTTACGCGATTAAAGTAGGCGGCGATTCATTGGGCATGAAAAGATTCATGGTTACTCTGCTTCCGTTTCTGTATTTCATCGTCGGGATGGGACTGAAACAAGGCAGGGGAGTCCTCCAGGCGGCCGTTCTTGCGCCGGTCACAGGAATATTGGTCTTCCACGGTTATGGAACATTTTCGAAAATAACCGAACCGCAGGTCTATTCAAGAGCCGAAGAGGTTAATCACCCAAAAGCCGTGCTGGGACGTTGTTTAAAAAAATACGGCAGGGACGGCGCATCGGTCGCCACCAACGTCATAGGAAGATTGCCTTTTTATTCCGAGCTGACGGCATACGACGTTTTCGGTCTGACCGAACCCCATATAGCGCATCAGAATTTCAAATACCAGGGTCTAAGACCGCCAGGACATGAAAAAAGCGATCCCCAATATATACTCAGCAAACGACCCACCTTCGCTCCGGCAGGCGAGCTGGTCGTCGCTCCTCCTTTCGTAAGAAAACTCAATGAATTCGTCAGAAAACGGTTCGATGTTCATGATGACGGTTTCCGATTATTTGCACCGCCGATGGATATATATGAAATTACAGAATTAAAATGTGGGAACAGATTAGCAAAAATTCCCGTATTGAAACAAAAAAAGAAGCAATTACATATAATGTCGGGAAAAGTTGGACGAATGCCGATCATTCGAAAGCGGTCGAAAATCAAAAAATAGTCGAATTGGAACGGAAGGGAAGGATATTTTCCACAGGTAGAAAAAATTTTAATTATCCTCATAAATCACAAAACTCGTTAAATCCGATCAACCACAATATAACAACATGATAAGAACTCATTCGCGGCGGCTCTAATATTGTTGAAACCGATGATTTTTTTCTTTATTTGCGATATTTACAGTAAATCGTTGCAGTCGTGTCATATTATGACGAAAAAAAGTTTGTGACATTCTTGTCAGGAGTTCAGAAATTCGATAACTGCCGAACGAATTGACAAAACTTACGTGATATGGTGCGAATCTTGCCAGATTAATACTCGCAAAACGTTCATCATCTTTGAATTGGATTGATCGTGTCCTTCCGGTAAGCATGCACAGGGCAAATTTTTTTCCACGGCAAGGCAT
>CAZUFC010000088.1:0-37845 GCA_964619725.1 uncultured bacterium
GTGACTGTCCAGCATTAAATTTTGAATCGAGAATCGAGTTTGTGGACAGTCACTAGTAAGCGAATCATCACTAAACTATGCCGGACAGAGGCAGTGCATCGCCTGTGCGCCGCCGTTATTATGCGTAAGGCGCTTTCTTTCGGGCAATTTTAGTATTGAAAAAACGTATTATCTGGTATTATAAGATTAACCGGCGACAATGCCGGGGATTTTCAACTTAAGGAGCCGAAGAATGCCTCAATTTCAAGGCCGCGACATAATATCCATGAGCGATCTGAATCGTGAAGAGATTGATTACATAATCAATAAGACTTTTTCCATGAGAAAAACCTCTGGAAGAGAAAAAATAATGAAGGGTAAAGTAATGGCATCCTTGTTTTTTGAGCCCAGCACGCGCACAAGGACCAGCTTCAATGCGGCTATGCGGAACTTAGGGGGTGAAGTGGAAGGTTTTGCGGATCCGAAGGTATCGAGCGCTGTGAAGGATGAATCGCTTTGGGATACGATAAAAATTTACAACGGTTACGGTTATGACGTATTCGTGATAAGGCATCCGTTGAAAGGTTCAGCGCGTTTGTCTGCTGAAGCGGCCGATGCGCCGGTGATCAATGCGGGAGACGGACCGAACCAGCACCCGACTCAGACTTTGCTCGACATATTCACAATTTACGAAACCCAGGGCAAGGTAACGGACCTCACGATAGGTCTTGTCGGAGACCTGGAAAACGGCAGAACCGTTCACTCACTGACGGAGGCGCTGTTGAAATATGCACCCGTAAAATTATACTTTATTTCTTCCCGTGACCTCGCCATGCCGGGATATCTAATCGACAAATGCAAAAGAACCCCGGGAATCCGGTATGAAGAGGCCGTTCGTATCGAAGAGGTAATAAGCGAATTGGACGTGATTTATATGACGAGGATTCAGAAAGAACGGTTCCAGGATAGAGAAGCCCTTTATCAGAAGGTCAAAAATATTTATCGGTTGGATGCTTCCATGCTTCATAACGTCAAGGAAAATTTTAAAGTGATGCATCCTTTGCCCCGGGTGGATGAGATCAGTCCAGACGTCGATGATACTCCTCATGCTTATTATTTTCAGCAGGCAGCGAACGGACTGGCCGTAAGAGAAACTATTTTAGCGCTGGTTACAGGAGCGGCACAATGAACCGAATAAAAGGCGAAACAAAAATCAGACCGATTGAGAAGGGTATCGTGATCGATCATATCATCAGCGGGAGGGCGCTGATATTGAACGACCTGCTCGGTTTAAACAAACTGGCCCTGGGATGCAATGACAGAATAGCCATCGGTATAAATTTTTCGTCGAAACAGGGAATAAAGGATTTCATCAAAATTGAAAATTTCTGTCTTTCCGACGAGCAGTTGTCTTATGTTTCACTGGTTTCACCGAACGCCACCATAAACGTTATTCAGGAATATGAGGTGGTGGACAAGAAAAAAGCGGAGATACCCGACACGATCGGAGATATCGTCATCTGTCCCGACAGATTCTGTATAACCAATCACGAACAGGTCTCCTGTAAATTTACCGTGACGAATAAAAATCCCGTGACGTTGAAATGCCGCTACTGCGAAGGCGAATTTTACGGAAAACTCATTCGTTTTAAGACCAGTCCGCAAGTCGGATTGTTGGACGATAAAGTATAAAATGTATTTTTTCCGGTCTTGCGAAGCGTCGTCAATACGTCTTATGGTAAGATTTGAAAAAATCAGAAAGCGTTCTCATCGATAAAAAATGTAAACTATGACGCAATAATCGTAATACCAGGAATATGTTTCTCGAAAAAAATGAGGATACGCATTGAGACGGCATTAAAACCAGAGTTTCCTGATTTCAGAGGTGAAGGCATCTGCAGGAAATTGAAAAAAAAGTTGGAATGCGTCTCACTTCAAGTGCGCACTGCAGATGCCTACGTATTGAAGGGGCAATTCGACCGGAGAATAGCCGGTAAGGCGCTTTCATGCCTGAGCGATCCTGTTTCTCAAACGGCAGTGATAGACGCGCCGGCGATCAGTGATTTCGACTGGGTTATCGAACGTACTTTTCTGCCGGGCGTTACAGACAACGCGGCTCAAACAGCAGCAGAAACTCTGAAAGATGCTCTCAGAGAATACTATCCTGAAGACCTGTCGATTTTTACTGTATTGGTAATATATATTCACGGAAAAGCGCGTAAAACATCATTGGAGGGGTCACTGGCGGGCCTGGGCAATCCGCTGGTCCACCGATTTTTTATAAGCAGCCGGAAAGAGTGGAAGCCGCATGGGATTCTTTTACCGGAGGTAAAACTGGATACGGATGTACAAAACGAGGTTGTTTCGCTGGAGCTGTCTGACGGGGAATTGATCGAGTTAAACCGCGCCATGCATTGGTCGCTTGACGTCAGAGAGCTGCACGCGGTCCGGGACTATTTTTGTGATACGCGTACACGTGAGGCGAGACATGAAATCGGACTGGATGCGCCTGTTCGCTGTGAGATGGAAATAATAGCGCAAACCTGGTCAGAACATTGCAAACACAAAGAGTTTAATGCACTGATAGATTATCGCGATTTGGATACAGATAAACATAATATCATAGACGGATTATACAAAACTTTTATAAAAAATGCAACGCAGGAAATATATAGCAAATTACAAAACAGGGGCTGTAACTGGCTGGTGAAAGTGTTCGACGACAACGCCGGTATTGTGAGGTTTAACGAAAGCAAATATTTTGTGTGGAAAGTGGAAACGCACAACAGTCCTTCTGCATTGGAGCCGTACGGCGGCGCTTTGACCGGCATAGTCGGAGTGAACCGGGACCCTGCAGGAACAGGCCGCATAGGCGCAAAACTGTTGTTCAATACTGATGTGTTTTGTTTTGCATCGCCCGATTATAAAGGAAGGCTTCTGCCGGGCATGCTGCATCCCCGGACTGTTTTTGAAGGGGTCAGGTTGGGTGTGGAGCATGGGGGGAACAAAAGCGGCATACCTACAATTAACGGCGGAATAGTATTCGATGACCGTTACAAAGCGAAGCCGCTGGTGTATTGCGGTACGGGCGCCGTGATGCCGGCGGAAGCGGGCGGTATGGATACGAAAGACAAGATCATACGGCCGGGAGACAAAATTGTAATGATCGGCGGAAGAGTCGGAAAAGATGGAATACATGGGGCTACGTTTTCATCTCGTGAAATTGATGAGACCAGTCCGTCAAGCGCCGTGCAGATTGGCGACCCCATTACGCAGAAGAAAATGCTTGATTTTCTGCAGGAAATCAAAGAGAAAAGATGGTTGAACGCTATTACCGATAACGGCGCTGGCGGTTTGTCGTCATCAGTAGGGGAATTGGCTGTGATAAGCGGCGGCGCGCAGGTGGAACTGGAGAAGGTCCCGCTGAAGTATCCCGGATTGCAGCCGTGGGAAATATTCGTTTCTGAGTCCCAGGAAAGAATGACGGCTGCGGTTCGTCCGGAGTACGCAGAAGAATTTATAGAAGCGGCTGACCGGCGCGGCGTCGAAGCGACGGAGATCGGCGTTTTCACGGATACGGGGATACTTGACGTCAGGTATCATGGTGAACGGGCGGCATATCTGCATTTGAATTTCTTGCATGAGGGAGTTCCCAGGAAGCATATGCAGGCGGAATGGAAAAGGACGGAAACGGATGAAAGCATCCCCGGAGTCGTAAATTTCAATGAAGAGCTGTTGAAGCTCCTTTCATCATACAATATTTGCAGCCGGGAACCGGTCGTGCGCCGTTACGATCATGAAGTCAAGGGAAGGACAATAATAAAGCCTCTGTCAGGGAAGGAAAATGCCGGTCATAATGATGCGGCTGTCATGAGGCCTGGATTTGAGGATTACGAAGGGATAGCGGTTGCGAACGGAATATGTCCGAAATACGGCGACATAGACCCCTATAATTCTGCAGCAGGGGCTGTGGATGAAGCGGTAAGGCAGATTCTGGCGGTAGGAGGCCGTTTGCCGGATATGGATAACGGATGGGACGATATGTGGTCGCTGAATGATAATTTCTGCGTGCCCGATTGCGCTTATGATCCTGATAAGAACCCTGACGGCAAAATGAAACTGGGTAAACTCGTCAGAATGTGCATGGGACTGAAAGATGCCGTCCTGGCTTACGGCGTTCCCTGCACTTCCGGCAAAGACAGCATGAAAAACGACTTCGTTTACGGGGATGAAAAGGTTTCCGTGCCTCATACGCTGCTGATATCGGCCGCTGCAAAGGTTAGCGATGTAAGAAAATGCATAACGGCTGATTTCAAAAAACCGGGGGACATCATTTATGTCGTGGGAGCGACGAGAAACGAGCTTGGCGGAACGGAGTTCATGAAATTGCACGGTAAAACGGGTAATAAAGCGCCGAAGGTATTCTTCAACGAATTCAAAAGATATTATGAGCTGATGTCCCAGGCTGCGGAAAAAGAACTGATGAATTCATGCCACGATTGTTCGGACGGAGGACTGGCGGCAGCTCTGGCCGAATGCGCCATCGGCGGTAAACTGGGGTGTCGAATAATGCTTGATAAGGTTCCTTGTGAGCAAAAAGCGCGGGATAATGTGATACTGATGTTTGCGGAATCGCATGGGCGATTTGTAGTCACTGTCGACAAGGAGAAGGATGCGGCTTTCCGGAAAACGATGGAAGGAGCGCCGTTCGGCCGGATAGGAGAAGTGACGGAAGAACCGCTATTCAGAGTCAAAGGCTTGCAGGACGAAGCAATCGTTAACGCGGAATTAGGCGTATTGGAAGAAGCCTGGAAAAAACCTCTCCGATGGATAGGCCTATGAACAGGATAAAAGCGCTGGTACTGACGGGATACGGCATCAACTGCGATTGTGAAACGGCTGAAGCCTTTCGCCTGGCGGATGCAGAGCCTGCCGTCATTCACATCAACGACGTGATGAATAGACATTTTTCCATTCACGACTACCAGGTTATAGCCTTCCCCGGCGGTTTTTCTTACGGCGACGACCTGGGCAGCGGCCTGGCCATGGCCAACAAAATCAGACACGGGCGAACAGAAAAGGGTTCTCTCGTCGAAGAAATAATACAATTCGTCTATGACGGCAAAATAGTCATAGGAATATGCAACGGCTTTCAGGTCCTGGTGAAAAGCGGACTTCTCCCGAATCCGAAAAATCGCCTTCACCCTTCCGCGTCGCTCATTGCCAACGACTCAAACGCGTTTGAATCAAGATGGGTCGATTTAGACGTACCTCAAAACATTTGTCCCGCCATGAAAGGAATTGATTCCATCTCACTTCCGGTACGGCACGGAGAGGGCAAATTCGTCGTAAAATCGGAAGCAATAATGGATGCTTTAAAAGACAGGGCTCAGATCATAGCACAGTATGCGGACGAAAGCGGACCCACAATGGAATACCCCGGGAATCCGAACGGCTCACAGGATGCCGTTGCCGGCATTTGCGACGACACTGGTCGAATAATAGGCTTGATGCCTCACCCCGAAGCGTTTCTCAGTTTTTATAATCATCCCCATTGGACAAGGCTCAAAGCTCTGCAGAAGATAAGCAGCGAGGAGGGCGACGGGCTGAAAATATTCAGGAATATAGTAAGATGGTTAGAAGATAACGGATAAAGGATGCATTCGGTCGCCGGCAACTTTGCACCTTAATATGCAAGGAAGTTGTAAAAATGGTGGACTGATCAGCGCCCAGGTCCGCTTTGACAAGACCCGAAAAAAATTGTCTGTAATGATCAGGGAACAAACTTGATCATCCAGAAGTTGACTGTCTGGGGATTACCCTGGGTTTGATTTATCTGAAGGGTCCTGCTGTTTGCTCCTGTCAGGCGAAGCTGCACGTTTCCGCCGGTTGAGGAATCAAGTATGGCCTGGCGACCCCAGGAAGCGACGTCCATCGTCGTGATTTCAGCCTGGAAGATAAAATCCGTAGCGTTTCCGCCGACTTCTCCCCACAGGATGAAATGTGCGTTTTCCATCGGAAATACGATCATATCGGTCCATACCCCTGACTGCGCAGAAATGGAATAGGATTGAGCCGATGAATATCCAGCGGCTTTTATGCTGCCCGATACTTCCAGGAGATGCGCAGGATCGGTCGTTCCTATGCCGACTTCTCCCTGCCCTGTAATGACCATGCGGTATTGGTCGTTTGTCCGGAACTCAATCGGCGAGTCGCCGCCTTTTTCAACAAGAAGGGCATCCAGTATATCATTGGCGTAAACTCCGCCTTTGTTCTGCCAGTAGGAAGGGAAGGACGAACAGGCGGCTCCGGCCTGAAAAACGCCGTCGTTGTCTGTTATGCAGTGAAGGTAAGTCTGTGCTTCAGGGTCCTCTACATCGATATAAACGGCAGCTTCGCTGCTTGTTCCCAGAATATGAAGTCTCGCTTCGGGATTAGACGTACCGATTCCCAGGTTGCGTGTGCCGTTCACATAATAGAGCTGAGACCCGGCGGCATACCCGTTGCTGTTGTAAATTAACTGCTTGTTTGAACCGGCGACGGGTCCTGCAGGACCGCTGGGACCTCTGGGACCCGTAGCGCCCGTGAGACCCTGCGGACCTGTAGGACCGGCGGAACCGCGAGGTCCCGTATCACCTTCAGGTCCTTCAGGCCCAGTTTCGCCCGTAGGTCCCGTGCCGCCTCTTGGACCAGCCGGCCCAGTTTCGCCCGTAGGTCCCGTGTCGCCCCTGGGACCAGCCGGCCCCGTTTCGCCCGTAAGTCCCGTGTCGCCCCGTGGCCCAGCCGGCCCGGTTTCGCCTGTCGCTCCCGTATCGCCCCGCGGTCCTGTCACGCCAGTCATACCCTGGGCGCCGGTATCGCCGCGAGGACCTGCGGGACCTGATTCCCCCTGGATGCCGGTATCGCCCTGCGGTCCCGTCGGCCCTGTCAGACCGGAGGGGTCGCCGATCCATTGTCCGTATTCGTCAATGACTGCCCCATAACTCGTGATGCTTATGCTGCGGGGATTTATCTCCTGATCGTACACATCTTCAGCCAGCTCGGACCTCATGCTCTGGCCGACTCCCGTAAGCGCCTGGCGCGGCGACAGCGTTTCTCCGTTGACCGTGACTTCAAGGTAATAAACGCCGTCAAAATCAATATCAATGGGGTCTTTGGATGTTCCTGAACCCAGAACAACATTGAAGATGCCTTCCATTACCGTAACGGAGGGGTGAGTTTCCGACCATACGGCGCTGCCGTCCGTTTGAGTTTCATACAAAGCAAAGTGAAACGGACATTCCTGAGATAAAGGATTTCCGGCACTATCGGTCAGATAACCCTGATAGTTAATGAGATGGGGCACTTCCGCGTAGGCTGAAAGGATAAAAATTAATCCTGTTGCGATTATTAAAATGAATGATAAGCGTTTCATGATCCTCCTCTTAATTCTTTTGAGGGTTTTTCATCAATTAAAACCCATTTTACTGCCGGAAATTCGCCGAGTCAAAAAAGTCAGCATTGAAATATGGGACACTTTTTTTATATTGTAATGAGAATGGAAATCAGGGATGGAGGTTGTATTTTATGAAGATTGAGGAAAAGATAAGAGAAATGGGATTGGAATTGCCTGCGGCCTCGAAACCGGCAGCGAATTATGTTTCTTCAGTGCGTTGCAGTGAATTTGTTTTTCTGGCAGGTCATCTGCCCTTTGATGAACAGGGAACCCTGATCGTCGGCCGCCTGGGCGATGATATGAATGTTGAGGAAGGGTATGAGGCGTCACGACGATGTATGCTGTATCTTTTGAGTTCTTTAAAAGAGGAGATCGGCGATCTTGATCGCGTTAATAAAATCGCCAAGGTACAGGGAATGGTAAATTGCACGTCTGAGTTCAAGAAACAACCTGCGGTCATCAACGGAGCTTCGGACCTGCTGATAGAAATTTTCGGGGAAAAAGGGAGACATACGAGAACGGCGATCGGCGTCAATTCACTGCCGAAAGGCGCTCCGGTTGAAATCGATATGATCGTTCAGATCGCCTGAAATCTGCTTCCGGCAGGATTTCGTTCAATAGTCCTGTTGTATTTAAAGCCATTGATGGGCGATGATCAAAAATGTGGGTGAAACTGAGTTTCCTGAAGGGGTTATTCAACAAAACCGAATTTTCTTAAAAAGGAAATACCCAGTGTATGACAAGCCCTCTTTTCGTTTAATCAGTCCCCGTTATATCATCCGTAATACATCAACAAAAACGCCGAAAATTTATTCTAAATGAAAAATTTCCGGCGTTTTTCGTTTATTCGTTTCTTTTTTTATGCCAGGTCTTTCAGTATTTCTACAAGCAAATCCCAGGATTTCTTTACGGATTCTATGTCGGCTTCTTCATCAACAGAATGAGCGTTGTGGATTTCCGGTCCGATAGAAAGCATATCTATGCCGGGGAAGGTGTTGCTCATGATGCCGCATTCCAGACCTGCGTGGATGGCCAGGACTTCCGGGTATTCTCCGTACAGTTTTTTATAAGATTCTTTGGAGACTTTCAGCAATTCCGAGTCCATATTCGGCTTCCATCCGGGATACCCTCTGGGTTCTTCAACCTTGGCTCCTACAAATCCAGCGATTGTTCTTATCTGTTCTTTCAGCTTATCGATGGCGGAATTGACCGCGGACCTGGTTAATAATACGACCTTAACCCCTTCATCGACCATTTCAATAACGCCGATATTCGTTGAAGTCTCAACCAGGCCGTCGACTTCAGGACTCATCGCCTGCACCCCATGCGGAAGAGCGACCAGCATTCTGATCAGGTCAGCGCTTTTTTGTTTGTTGAAAGCGGATGCCTGTTTGTCGCTTTTATCAATTTTTATATTTAATTTAGGGTCGGTTTTTTCGAATTCGTTTTTTATGATGCCGGCTCTTTGTTGAACGGCTGATCTGACTTTTTCTTGAGCATCAGCCGGAACAGAAAAGAGACATTTAGAATTGGCCGCTATCGAGTTTCTTTTTTCGCCGCCGGTTATTTCGGATATCACGGGTTCTGCTGCATCCAGAACAGAGTTCATGACGCGGGCCAGTATCTTGTTTGCGCTGCCGCGACCCAGGTTGATGTCTGCGCCCGAATGTCCGCCTTTGAGACCGTCGACTGCGACTGTAAATGAAACATAATCCGCCGGAACATTTTCTTTCTGTGCAGGTAAAACGATGACGGAATCGCCGCCTCCCGCACAGGAAATATAAAATGCGCCCCATTCTTCCGTATCCAGATTGATGAGTCGGCTGCCTTTCAGAAAATCTTCTTTTAATCCGTGAGCGCCCGTCATGCCGGCTTCTTCATCGATGGTGAACAAAAATTCCATCGGTCCGTGAGTTAAATCTTTCGATTCCATGACGGCCAGCATCATGGCTACTCCGATGCCGTTGTCCGCTCCTAAAGTGGTTCCTTTCGTGCGCAAATAATTGCCCTCGATTTTCAGGGGTATCGGGTCTTTCATGAAATCATGATCACTGTCCGGAGCTTTGACTCCCACCATATCCAGATGACTCTGCAAAACGACACCCGGAACATTTTCATGTCCCGAAGTAGCCGGTTTTCTGACCAGAACATTGCCCACCTCATCCTGTTTCGTTTCCAGACCAAATTTGCCGGCAAAGTTTTTTACGAATTCCACCACCTTCTCCTCATGCTTCGAGGTCCTGGGGATTTTCGTCAGCGTTTCGAAATGATTCCATACTATTTCCGGTTTGAGTTCGCTTAATACGCCCATTTTTCATCTCCTTTATGCGTCACCGTCAAATGCCTTTTCAGACTATTATGACGAGAGTTCCGTTAAAGTCTATACCAAAAAAGTCGGGGAATCCTTCAACAGGGATTCGTTTGTCCTTCGCCCGCCTTGCCTGGAGAGCTCGGCCGCGAAAAACGACAAAACCATAGCACAAGAAAACTGTTACTACAATAGCAGGTTAGTGTCTGTCCACAAACTCGAATCTCGATTCAAAATTTAATGCTGGACAGCCACTTGGGTTTATGGACAAAAACAGGTTAGTAAGGAACGGATAAGGTGAAGTTTGGGTAAGCGGAAGAATGGATGAGCGGAAGATTGAGTAAGTGAAGGAGCGGATGTATGCTTTTTGCCTGGCGGACAAGCGCTAATCGTATTCTTTAAACTGCTCGCATGCCTTTTCCCATTGTTCGAGCAACCGGTCTATTTTGTCCTGCAGTTCGTTTTTTTCCTTCTGCAATTCTTCCAGTTTTTCCCAATCGCTAGAAAGCGCCGGGTCGAAGAATGATTCATTGATTTCATTGACTCTTTGCTCTAAATCGAAAATTTCTCTTTCCAGAACTGCGGGAGAAACTCCGATTTTTTTCCGCTGTTCGGCACGTTTTTTCCTCAGTTCTTTCTTCGACGTCCGCCTGCGACCGAGTTCTTCAACTTCCTGCTTTTGTTCTTCCGCCTCTTCATTCAGGCGCATCATCTTATCATGATAGTCAGAATAAGTTCCCAGAAATTCTTCGATTGTTCCGTTTTGAAGCGCCCATATGCGATCCACGACGCTGTTCAGGAGATACCTGTCATGCGTGACGAATATCATTGAACCGTTATATTCCTTGAGCGCTTCTTCCAGGGATTCCCTACCGGCGATGTCAAGGTGATTGGTGGGCTCATCCAACAACAGCAGGTTAGCCTTTTTTTTCATGAGTTTCGCCAGGCTGACCCTGGCCCGTTCCCCGCCGCTCAAAAGCGAAACCGGTTTGAAAACATCCTCGGATGAAAAGAGAAACCGGGCCAGGTAACCTCTGATTTCACCGTCGGTAAGTTTCGGGTCCAATTCCCGGATTTCATCAAAGACGGTATTACTTTCATTCACGTCCTGGAGATGCTGATCGTAATAGCCGATGGATATGCGGTCGCCGAGTTCGACTTTGCCGGAGGAAGGCTGCTGCTCATTCAGGACTAATTTCAGGAAAGTGGACTTGCCGCTGCCGTTCGGCCCTATCAGGCCGACTTTGCTTCCACGGTAAAGTTTTAAATTCGCCTGCTCGAATATTTTCTTACTGTCGTATGTTTTGCTTAAATTACTGGAATAGAGGACCAGATTGCTGCCGGGTTTTTTTACCGCAAAATTCAATTTTATTCTGGAAGCGTCTTCGTACGGATTCTCCAGGTATTCCATCTTTTTTAGTTTTTTACGTCTGCTTTGCGCCTGCCTGGTTTTCTGGCCGGCTATATTGCGCCTGATGAAGTCTTCCGTTTTTTCGACGTACTGACGCTGAGCCGCATATCGCTTCCTCTCCCGTTCGAGCTCAGCCGTTTTCTGTTCCCGGTAGGCGGAATAATTGCCCGTATAAAAAGTTAATTTTTTTCTTTCCAGCTCGACTATTTTCCTGGTTACCTTATCGATGAAAAACCTGTCGTGTGCGACCACGACCAGTCCGCCCCGGAAAGAATCGAGGTAATCCTCAAGCCATTCCGTTCCCTGAATATCCAGGTGATTCGTCGGTTCATCCAGAATAAGGATGTCGGGCTCGGACAGGAGCACGCGCGCCAGAGCGGCCCTGTTTTTTTCGCCGCCGCTGAACGTGACGATGCGCCGCGTCATGTCCTCCCGGCTGAAACCCACTCCCTGAAGAACGCTCCGTATTTTTTCTTCATAAACATAGCCGCCTTCCATTTTGTATTGATCCTGTAAAGAACCATACTTGGCAAGCGTTGATCGGGAATTGTCCCCTCCGCTCATTTTCTGCTCTAACTCGCGCATTTCCTCTTTCATCTTCAGAAAATGACGAAAAGGGTCAAGCATCGTCTCGAACAGATTTTTTTCAACGTGCAGTTCTTCCCCCTGCCTCAAGTAACCCAGGCTTAAGTTTTTCGATCTCGTGATCGTGCCGGATTCCGGGGTCAACTCGCCGACCATCAGACGAAACAGAGTCGTTTTTCCGACTCCGTTACGGCCGATGAATCCGTAACGGCTGGATTCATCGATCCGCCAGTCAGCATCTTTTATGATAACGTTCTCGGTGTATGCGAATGTAACTTTGTTTAATTCTAAATGCGGCATTTCAGATGATTTCTGTTGGAAAATGTGAAAAAGTGCAGCAGGATAAATTCGTCATCAAGCTTTTATCACCGCCGCCGGTTTTCATCAAACGGACGGTCAGCGTTTTCCGAAGGAACGATCGACTATCCTTATCTGTGTTATCATACTCCTGTTCTTTCCGGTTGAAAAAGAAACATAAACAACGGCAGTGCGTTGACTTTTCGTCTTCTTGTCGACGAATTTCCATGTTGCGTTTATGTTGGGACCGGCTTCGGGACCGTCGTCCTTCCATCGGAAAAATATAGTATCAGTCCCGCCTAATATTCGCCTGATGTTCTGGATGACCTGACTTTTGGAATAGTAACCCGCAGAAATTCCCAATGAAGGGCAGGAGAGATGAATCTTCTGTTTCTCCGGCAGGCAGTCATTCAGAACTCCAGCGTTGCCGGACTGGAAAGCCCCGGCCAGGGCGTTTTTACAGTTTTTCCAGGAAGAATCGGCCGGAACGGCGAATATCCACAGAAATATGACCAAAGCAAACCCGGCAGCAACCTCCATTTTTTTTCGACAATCAGTCATTTCAATCGACCTCCGTAACTCAACCGTTATGATTGTAATAAAAAATGAGGGTAAAATTCAATTAATTCTCGCGGCGCTCGTGCTCGTAATCGTAATCGATCGATTCAAATGATTATCCTACTTTGCTTTCAAACGACAGTACATATCAGACCGATATTTCGATTACGATTACTGCTGCGCTGAGCGCGAGCACGAAGGATTCAAGCTGAGAAATTATAACCCTGACATGCCCATTTTTGATCAATGCCGAAATAAACAACCATAAATTCCGTTTCTTCCTAAGACGGTTAATGTTCAGATGACGGTTTTTGCGTATACAAATGATCTCATATTCACGGTGTCCCTTCTGTCCCTTAGGTCCCTTAGGTCCCTTTGTCCCTTTGTCCCTTTCGCCGCTGATAAGACGGGGATAAAACTTTTTTCCGGTTTGATCAGTCCCGGAAAAAGCATCATCATCCTTTCAAGAACATAGAATCTTGTTTTTATCATCTCATGCAATTGGTATAATGCAGCGGTTTTTACTTTCGGCTCGAAAACAACGGGTGAAAGAAAGCATGGGCGGAGCAATTCAAAACCAGAAAGTCGCATCGGGAATGGCGGGAAGAATTTTGAATCTGCTGATAATGGTTTTCAGCATAATCGGAAGATATATTCCCCGAAGTCTCCTCAAATTTTTTTCCAAATGTGCGGCGATTTTTATCTATTATTTTGACCGGAAAGATGTCCGAGCAATAAAAAAGAACCTTCGCACATTGTATGGGGGCGAGAAAGCGGAAGCATCGATTAATCTGATTGCAAGAAGGATATTTTTTAATTTCAGTTTTTACTTTTGCGATATGTTTCATTTTTTGGGAAGTCCGACCGGAAAAATGAGAAAACTGATCGGTGAATTCCAGGGTGAAAATTATATTCATGATGCGTTAAAGGAAGGAAAAGGAGCGATTTTCGTGACGGCTCATCTGGGCAACTGGGAGATGGGAGGCATTTTCCTGGCCGACCACAAGCTGGAATTCAACGTGTTATACAGGGCCGATTCCTTTTCAGAGATAGAAAAAAGAAGATCGATATCGAGAATGAAACATGGAGTCAAGGAAATCAGAATTGGAGACTCCTTATGGTCGGTTCTTCCTGTGATTAGAGTTTTAGAAAGGAACGAGATCGTGGCGATACAGGGAGACCGGATATATGGAGATCGTTCCGTTACGGTGAATTTTGCAGGGAAAAAAGTCCGGTTTCCTTCTGGAGCAGCAGAAATAGCCCGGATAAGCCAGGCGCCGCTGTTGCCGACTTTTGTCCTGTTTGATAAAAACCGACGTTACAATATGACCGTTCTTCCTCCCGTGTACGTCTCCAGAACGAGCGACAGGAATAAAGACATCCGGGAAGCGGTTCAAACGTTCGTGGATTTGCTTGAAGACCTGATAAAGAAACATCCTGATCAATGGTATTGTTTTACGGATTATTTCGATGAAGACGGATGACGGAAAAAAGATGAACGGCGTTGGAATATCGGTTTGTGGAAAGGAAAAGCAGCGTCCTGGTGTTTATTGAATATAATAATGCTTAAAAGCAGGAATTTGTAACTACTGCCTGTCCAGCATTAAATTTTGAATCGAGATTCGATTTTATGGACAGGCAGTAACTATTAATCGTTACCGTCGTTCAATTCATCCATCAATACTTCGACGGCTTTAACCAGTTGAGAGTCTTTTCCCTCTTCTATTTCTGTCGGTAAGCGTTCGATCAGTATATCGGGTTCTGCTCCGGTATTTTCCATGTTTCGGCCGTCTATCGTGTACCAGCCTATCCATGGCAGGCGGAACCAGGAACCGTCGAGCAGTGACATGCCTCCGGTGCCGATGACTCCGCCGAAGGTCGGCGTTCCGATGACTTTGCCTATACCCAGCGTCTGGTATGCGTTGGGAAAGACTTCAGCATCGGAAAAGGACCTTTCGTTTATGAGCAGGGCGCTGGGTTTTCTCCAGACGAAATCGGGCTGATACTGTTTTTTGCCGTTTCTGGGAAGACTGTAACCGAAAGCTTCACCCTGGAGCAGGTCGATGAGCTGATTGTGAATATGACCGCCGGGATTGTATCTGACGTCGATGATTAAGGCTTCTTTGTTCCAGTTATAGGAAAAGAGGTCTCTTTCAAACTGACGCAGCGAGCTGTGATTCATGGAGCGTATGTGAGCGTAACCTATTTTGCCTCCGGAGATTTCTTCAACCATGGCTCTTTTTTGTTCGACCCATTGTTCGTATGCCTGTCTGTAGTATTTCCAGTAGCTTACGGGTTTAAGCGTAACGATGCGTCTTTCCGGTTTGGAATCGAGTGATAAAAGTTCGATTTCGGTTAGTTCGTCGATCGTATCGTTAAAGTATACTGCGATAGTCTGTTCGGGAGTGACCGTTTTTCTGTCCACGGCATGAATGTATTCACCCACTCTGATTTTTGATTCCTCACGATCTGCAGGCGATTCAGGAATGACGTCAATGACGGGATAACCTTTTCCTTTTTCGTAATCGCCCAGTCTGACGCCGATGTATCCGGTATCCTTACCTTTTCTGTCTCCTGATTTCCAGATACCCAGATGCGATGCGTTTAGTTCGCCCAGCATCATTCTGATGGCGTGATGAATTTCCCTGGTGGAGCGGCTGTGTTCAACCAGCGGATAATACTTCTCGTAAGCGGCATCCCAGTCCGCACCGTGGAGATTGGGATCGTAAAAATTATATTTTATGGCGTTCCAGGCTTCCCGGTACATCTGTTTAAATTCTTCACGCCTGTCCACGTCCATTTTACCGTTGAAATTTATAGGCGCTGCCGCGCCTGATTGAGGGTCTATGCTGCCCAGATTGCCGTTATGCTTCAGGTAATATATTTTTGAACCGTCCTGAGACCATTTGAGCCAGGATGCATTCATATCAGCGATTTTTTTGAGAGCGCCCTCCTCTTCCGTGTAGGTGAACAATCCCCACTTGTCGAGAGCGTTAGACACGAAAACGAACGTTTTGCCGTCCGGCGAAAGTGCGGCTTTCCGGTTGTAGCCCCGTGTGGATACCACTTTTTCAACCCGCTTGTGAATGTCTACTAAATCGATTTCCACTTTTTCCGCTTCCTTTTCTTCAGCCTTTTTCTCCTCCTCTTTTTTATCCTTTTCTTTCGATTTCTCCGCAGCTTCGTCCTTATCCCCGGATTGATCCTCCTCGTCTTCCTCCTCTTCCCTGTATTTCTGATGCTCTTCCAACGTCAACCAGACCGCAAAAATATCAGCCTCACGATCTCCGAAACCGGTAAATACCAGTCTCTTGCCGTCGTCAGAAAAAAATGGGTCGAATTCCGCGCCCGGAAGCATGGACACGTCATATTCTTTGCCTGTTTCCACAGACATGATGAAGACATCATAATTCCATCCGTCGACCATTCTGGAATAGGTCAACCAGCGGCCGTCTCCGGAAAAAGAGACGTCTTCTATAAACTCGGTTTCAAGAAGAAGTCTTTTTTCCTTGCCTTCCCTGTCTGCCATATAAAGTCCCTTGCTTTTAACATGATAGACTATTTTCTCACCGTCCGGAGAGATACGGAAAAAGTCTACGGGCGCTTTTTCAAGGATAAATTCTTCCACTTCGGTGAATCTGGCTTTAAAGAGTCTTTTTTCATCTTCAAGCGCTGATTTGAGTTTGTAAATGCCCGGCATGCCCGTTCTGTCGGAGATGAACAGGATTTCTTCCGCTCCAGGCATCCAATGAACATCCGATTCCCTGGCGGCAGTTTCAGTCAATCGCATCGCTTTGCCGCCTTCGATATCGACCACAAAAATTTCTCCGTGATGGATAAAAGCGATTTGTTTTTCATCGTCGGAGATAGCAGCTTCATTCGCCTCTGAAGAAAATTCGATTTCATCGAACATGCTTCGGCGGTAATCCGCAGCGGTCTGAATGGAAAATTCTTCTGCAGCGCCGGATAAATTACAGCGGTAAATCCTGAAGTTGTGAATAAAAACGAAGTATTTACCTGAAAAGGAGATGGAGGGCGAGAGGATATTCCCTTTGTCGAAACGAGTTATGGAACGTAAATTTTCGCCGCCGGTATCCATGGCCCAGATGTTGAATACGCCTGTTTCCCTGTCGCTGACGAAAAAGATGGTTTTTCCGTCCGGCGCCCACATGGGAGAACGGTCCACACCGTCATAATCCGTAAGTTGCCGAATTGTATCGGCCTCAATGTCCCTGATCCAGATATCGCTGTTGGCCGGCCCGTGATACCCCTTGCGGTAAGGATTAATACGTCCGTAAGTGAAGGCGATCCGGCTGCCGTCAGGAGATATCGCTCCTTCGTCAGCCTCCTCTTTATTTATGATGAAAGGCTGTCCTCCATTTATTGAAACTTTCCATATACGCTGTTTCAACCAGTCGCGGCTCGAATTGAAATAAACATATTGACTGTCGGGAGTAAAACCCAATACAACGTCATCGGTGGAATGATACGTCAGTCTTACGGGTTCTCCTCCGTCCTCAGCCATTATGAAAACGTCCAGACTGCCGAAACGGTCGGAACTGAAAGCGATCCATTTCCCGTCGGGACTGAACGCAGGCGTCACGTCGTCCGCTTCATGAACCGTCAGTCTCCTGGCATTGCCGCCTTCAGCAGAAACCGTCCATATATCCCCCTGATATGTGAAAACAAGTTTTTTATCGTCGGGAGAAAGAACCGGCGAATCCGCTCCGATTACATCGTTCAACTCACTGCCGGCGCTTCCCTGCAAAGTCGATATTAAACCCAGGGTTATCAAAAAATACAAAACGAAGGTCTTCCGTAATCGATAGATCATCTCTTGTTCCTTTCCCTCAAATCAGTAGATTAAACTCAAAATATCGATTATGACTCATGACGAAGTAAACGAAACGAACCCGTTCCGTTCAACCGCTCACTTATAATAATGAATTCCGCTCTGTTTTGCACCTGTTTATTTTCACTCCGTATTTTATGATCGGAATGGAGTTTCAACCACGGAATGATTGAATGACGCGGATAATGGACGCTGCGAATTCGTCGAATAAAAACGTCTTTAAAAATAACCCGTTAACTCTACAAATTAAGCAATTTCCGAAGAGTATCCAGCCGTGATTGAACCGCCTTGTAACTTTTGGCTGAGAGGTAATCGGTATCCTGAAAGCCTTCGCTTAATTGTTCATTCAAATCTTTTAGACTCTTTTCGGTCTTTTCGCGTTCCTCATCCGACAATTTATCGGATTTGAGCTGGGTTTCCATGACGGTTTTCAATTCTTCCATTTCTTTCTGTTTTTTCATGAACGATTTGACCGTATCGACGGCGATCACCATGGCATCGGTAGTTTTATTATATTCATCAATGTTTTTGAAACCGTTTTTTTCTGCCAGGGGTTCCATTGTCCTTTCATAACGTTTCATGCGCTTGGGAGAAAACTTTATTTCCATTTCTTCGGCTTTATCAAACATAGCCTGGGTTGCGGCGATATAGTTGTTGACGATTTCTTCGGTCAGTTCCATGGTTTCAGGCTTTTTTTGCGCCGGCGCCTCCTTTTTTTCGACTTTCTTTTCAGGGGCTTTTTCATCAGGCGATTCCTTACTGGTGCCGCAAGAGGCTAAGGCCAGAGTCAATAGCAAAACGACAAAAATAAAGGCTGATGATTTTAATTTTTCCATTTGTTCCTCCTTTTCAGTGGACAACCGTTTGACGTTAATCAGCGAATCAGCGATCCAATTGCCTGTCGCGCTTACGAATCACTTTCCTGTGTGATTCCCCAATAACTTTTCAGATCATAAATCACTATGATCGATTACACAACAGGAAATTAAACATGAGAGTAGACGGTTGACCTTCTATTCCTAAAAAGGCATAGTGTATTATGAAAAAGGTCGAACTCCTTGTTTTCGATGAGAAAACATGGATGAAGGGAAGGCAATGGATGAGCGTTATTGTGGATGAAATTAACAGGAAGTTTCGTGATATCCTGGAAGGGATGGAAAAGGAAAGTCCGGGAACGGTAAGAGAAATTTTCAATATAGTGAACCGTAACTTCATAGAAAAAGGTTGTTATTTGCGAGGAAGGAAGCCGAATGAGCCGCGGACGTTTCCGATTTTTATGAAACCTTATTTCATACCCCGGTCCAGGATAGAATACGTCACTTATGCGAACAACGTGATGATGAATGTGCTGGAAAAAGTGACGGACCTGTATTATACCGAGCCGTCGTTACGGCCGCTGTTTGAACTGAAGCCGGAAGAGGTGGAATTGAGTGAGATAGAATCCGGCTTAAGAAGGAAAGTGAAGATCACCCGGAATGATGCTTTTCTTACTGACGATTCTTTCAAGATAATCGAATTCAACTGCGACAGTCCAGGCGGCCCGATGTATTCGGACGTGCAGAGCGAACTGATTGGTCATACGCCGGTTATGTGGGAATTACGGAAAAATTATAATTTTCATTCCGATCGTTTCATGCCGGTGGTCGTTAAAACACTCCTGGAAGCATACAGGGAATTCGGAGGCAAAAAAGAACGCCCGTTCATAGGACTCATCGCCGGCGAAGGCGGCGCCACTCTTCCTGAATTTAAACTAATATCAAAATGGTTACGGGAAACTCAGGGGTATGATTCCGAGTATTCCGATCCGCGCCGGCTGGAGTATGACGGCAAAGCACTAAGGACCGCATCAGGAAAAATTATAGATATTATTTACCGTCGCGGGTGGCTGCCCGACTGGACCGGCCATATGGATGAAATAAAACCGCTCATCCACGCATACAGAGACGGAAAAGTTTGCGTGTGCAATCCGCCCAGCTCCATACTCGCCGCCAACAAATCATTGTTGAGCGTCATCCAGGTGCATGAAGGAATAAGAGAAACGCTTACGGAGGAAGAAAAGAAGGTCATAAGGGAGGTCGTTCCCTGGACGCGTTTTATGAAAGAGGGAAAAACGGATGATATCGCCGGCAAGCCGGTCGATCTGTACGACTATGTGGTTAAAAATCGTAAAAAGCTTATCTTGAAACCCATGGATCAATACGGCGGTAAAGACGTCTGCATTGGTCCCGATACGAATCAGTCGACCTGGGAAAAATGGATCAAAAAAACCGCTGATTATCCCTTTGTCGTTCAGGAATATGTCTCTATTCCCGAAGAGGAACTGCCGGAAGTCGATCCGAAGCTGGTCTGGAAACCCAAAAAAATAAACGTCAATTTCTACGCCTATGACGGCTGGTATGCCGGAGGCATGGTCAGAACCTCGGAAAATTCGATCATCAACATATCCGCCGGCGGCGGCCTGATTCCGGTTGAAATCGTAGAGGGTTTTTGACCTCACCCTCCAGCCCCCCTCTCCATTGCAGGAATAAGTATTTGGATAAGCTTTACATCATTAATTCTCAATATGTCAGTTGAAGAATCGTTGCCGTTGTCGGAGTATCGTGCGCAATGACTTATAAACCCAATTTCACCTGAATGAGCTTCAAGTTTATATTCGACAACGACTACGATCACGACAACGAATACATTTTTAACTTTTTTTGCTTTAAAAACAATGATTGGTTCCTGTTATCATAATGCCAAAGCCATTGCAGGAGAGGGGGAGCAAGACTCTGTTGCTTGCCTCGACTCCATTGTTCTAACAGACCATTACACGCACTTGACGCAATGACCTCTGGTTTTCGGTATCGGGGTCGGCATCGCAATCGCAATCGGACATTCATACAGAAAACGATTCCGACTTAATGCTTGCTTCATGCGTTTATATAAATCTTGTTACGGCCTGGCTTATTATTTTTTCCTCCTTGCCGGAATGAGCCGCTTTAATTTCCGATAATATTTTTTTAGCTCGATTTCTTAATATTTCGTTTTTCAAATCGTCGGGGCCTCGAAATAACGCCGAAAAACGACCGACTCGATACAGGAGTTTTTCATCGTCGCTCAGGAGTAGGTAGGCGTCCAACTGAGCGATCATTTTATCGCGGTCTTCAGGGAGTCGGCCTTTAACGGTTTCCATCAGGTTCATGATATGGTCTGAAACGACTGTGGAATTTATTCCTTTCAAGCGGGTGAGGAAAAGTTTTATTTCTTTTGCTGTTCCTTCATCGGAAAGCGGAGTGAAATCGCCGGATTCCATTAATTTGTAAAGAGGTATTCTTTGGGGAATACGGAGGGTCCTCAGTCGAATAAAGTGTGGAGAAATTTCGTTTAAGACGGCGGCGGTATCTTTGGCGTGCGGAATGCTCATTTCGTTTCCGCCGAGCCCCGGCATGACGTATTCCGATACTTCGAATCCGGCTTCCACAGCTTTTTTTCCGGCTGAAATGTGGTCTTCCGCGGTAGCTCCTTTTTTCATAAGCTTCAACAGGGGATCATGCCCGGTTTCCAGGCCGAGATGAAGTCTGTCCAGTCCGGCTTTTCTTATTTCTTTTAATTCCTGGAGAGATTTTCTTTTGACGGATTTTGCCCTGGCATAGGTTGTAATCCGTGTGATATCGGGCAAACATTCTTTCAGATGAATTAATATTTCAACCAGAACATCCGGTTTTAAGACGAAATTATCCGCATCCTGCAGAAACACTGTTCCTGTTCCATGATAAAGCCAGGCCGCAGCCATGATCCTGGCCTGCGAAGCGGAGGGCGAATCGAAAATCATTCTCAATATGAGTTTATTGACCTGCCCTCCGTAATTTAAACTTTGAGACAGTTCGCGGATGTCGTCGACGGCTTCCTTGAGCGCGTCTATTTCCTTTTTGACTTCTGAAACGGTTCTTCTCGAAAATGAGGCGCCCTTATAAACAGGACAGAAAAGGCACTGGTTCCAGGGGCAGTTCCTGGTCAGACGAATGAAAAGACTCCTGGACTCGCTGGGCGGCCGGATGGGGCCCTGTTCGATCTGAACTTCAGTCATAATCGCTATCCTTTGCGTTTTTGGCGGTAACAGTATGGGGATTTGCCGGATGCCGCTCCGGTTTCCCTATCAGGAAAAGTAAACCGAAGTGAAAGACGCAAGTCAAATTCTATGGGATGAGTCAATAAAAGCAGACGCTGCTTCCTGCCGTTGTCTCGAAAAATCAATGCATATGGCTTTTTGGGAGAATACATTTTGCTTTTCAACTCCGGCGGTCATGAAAAAATTATGCCGGAGCAGGTTATTTTGGCATTGATCAAAAATGCATCTTTTGAGGTTTCGACGGAACCTTTCATCATTCTGTTTCGATTCCGGTACCGACACCAATTACTGAACTAAACTGTCGAAAGTTTTGAAAGAAATGTAACCCCTGTTTAATCAACTGACTATTACACACACGTAACACAAGAGTTCGATCGGCTTCATTCTGTATATTTGATTTACGATTGCGATGCCTATACCGACACCGATTCCCAACAGCGGCTGCCCGGAATCAAAAATAGGGGACTGCCGAAATCAGACAGTCAAACAGCGCTCACAGGCAAAGTCCCCCCGCTTGCGGGGGGATATAGGGGGGGCTTTCTATGAAGTCACAGTTCTATATGTTTTTGTTCTGACAAATAAACTTCATAACTCCTTGTATTTGAAGTGTAAAATGAAAATCATTCGTCCATTGTGTCAAGCGTGTGTACTAGTAAGTTTTTGTCGATAAACGGCGAATTTCCCCCAATACTGCGTCAGGCTGCGGATTTGCTCAGTCAACGTATATGCATTACCCCTGCCTCGCAAATCCTTGTCTTAATTGCTTTAAGTTAAATTCGCCCGTTTATGGATCAAAAACCCAAGTGACTGTCCAGCATTAAATTTTGAATCGACAATCGAGTTTATGGACAGTCACTAGTAAGGTTTAATCAGCCCCGTAATTTTTTACCCGTAAAACTTCCCGAATTCACACGAAAAAGAGGGGACATCGGGGATCGTCAGGGTGACCGTGATATTCCGTGTTATCGAACCTGAAGCAATGAGCTGAAAATTTCTTCACTCCCTTTGTCTGTTTGAAGCGGGTTTAAGGATTTCAGTCAGGTATTTTTTTTGATAAAGTAATTATGAAGTGCATGCAGAACAAAGTTTCACTATGAAAGGAAAGCAGTGAATAAAATGAATACAAAATTTTTTATTAAGGCGTTTATTGTAATATCGGTCTTAGCGGCGTTTTTGCATTTTCGATTACCAGTGCATGCGGAATTTCCGTTTCCGTCGGCGCCTGTCGGGATAAACCCGTATGATTATCATTTGTATTGTTTTATGGCGGCGGGTATGCATCCGAACGACTGGGATGAGAGAGATGGTGACGACGATCTGGGTGACTGGCAGTTTTTCGGGGAAGCGGGAGTCGATGAATCGGTATGCACGGAGGATGATCCTCCGGGATGTTGGGAGATGGAGATGGAGGGTGTTCCCGGTATGCGGGCGGACCAGGCCTGGGAGGTATGCACGGGTCGTCCTGATGTAACGGTAGCGGTATTGGACAGCGGGATAAAATGGAACCGACATGATCTGCAGAACAAGATGTTTTTGAACCGTGAAGAGTTGCCTTTGCCGGAGGGGTCTGAGCATTACGACAGGGACCTGAACGGTGCGTTCGACGTCAGGGATTACTTTGAAGATTCCCGTGTATTTGACGCCAATGATAACGGTATAATAGACGCGGGCGATTTAATCGACATTTTTTCCGATGATGTGGACGACGATTCCAACGGATACGTTGATGATATATGCGGATGGGATTTTTTTGAGGAAGATAACGATCCTTTTGATGAAGTGAATTACGGACATGGTACGGGAATATCGAGCGATGCGGCGAATGAAGTGAACAATGATGAGCGGCCTCATTGCGGCGGCATGGGATTCTGTCCGAACTGCATGACGCTTCCTGTTAAGGTGGGAGATTCGTTTATTGTGGAGGCGAATGATTTTGCGGAGGGAGTTATCTTTGCGGTTGATTCGGGTGCGGACGTTATCGGGGAGGCGCTCGGCGCGTTGAACATGACCGGATTTGCAAACGAAGCGATAGAGTATGCGTATGAAGAAGGAGTGATCGTTGTAGCTTCGGCCGCGGATGAAGAATCGCTGCATCACAATGTGCCGGCGGACCATCCGAAGACGCTTGTGGTCAATTCCGTCAGGGACAATGAACTGGGGATCAACTGGGACAAATCTTACATCATGATGAACGGTTGCACGAACCAGGGGGCGCGAATAGACGTTTCAGCATCTTCCGAGCATTGTTCGTCTGAAGCGACGGGCAATACGACCGGCATAGCGGGATTGCTGGTTTCAGCAGCTAAGAATTCCATCGACAGGGGCAATATGACCTATTATCCGCCGGTTCATCCGGACGCCCCTGACAATCGGCCTTTGTCCGCAGGAGAAATCCGCCAGATAATTCGGATGACTGCAGACGACATTCATACAAAGGGAATGTGGGAATTTACTCATTTATTCTGGCGGTCGGAGCGCTTTCACGGCGATGTGGGCTGGGACCCCTATTTCGGTTTCGGACGCATCAATATGTATCAAATGGTCAAAGCTGCAGATTCAGGAAATATTCCGCCCGAAGCGGAGATCGACAGTCCCCGCTGGTGGACTATACTCGACCCGGCGATGGAAAGAGTTCAAATTACGGGATTTGCAGCGGCGCAGCGATCCGGAAGTTTCCGTTATTACGTGGAATGTGCTCCAGAATGGGACCCCAGGCCTGGGGATTTTTACAGCATTTATGCTTCGGGTGAATTGACGGAAGCGCAGGAAGGGGTTCTGGCAGAGTTGGACCTGGGCGATCTGGCATCGAGGATGCCTTATGGAGTTGAAGGAGCGGCTGTTGATCCTCACGATTTTGGCCGGGGCATGCCCAATCGTTTTGCTTTTACAATAAGAGTGCGGGTCGTCGATTCTTCGGGCTGTGCCGGAACCGCTGTCAGGGCCTGTTTCTTGCACCATGATCCGATGCTCCGGGACGGTTTTCCAGTCTATTTGGGCGGCGACGTCAGCGTTTCCCCGGTTTTTTACGATTTAAACAATGACGGCAAGCAGGAGCTGATATTCGCTACGGGAAACGGAGGCGTTCATGTGTTGAAGGAAGACGGTACGGAGCCGGCGGGGTGGCCTGTATATACGGACCCGATACCTTTGAACCTGGGCAGTGCGGCTTATGACCCTATCTCTACGCATATCACCCTGCCGGTTCATGCCGCGGTTCTGGTAGGAGCTCCGGCGATAGGCGACATAGACGGCGACGGGCATGAAGAGATACTTGTTGCCGATATGGAGGGGAAAGTATACGCTTGGGACAAGGGCGGCGACCGGAAGCCGGGTTTTCCCGTCTCGACCGACAGGACATATTCAACGGTGAAAAGAGGTGACGGGACTTATGCAAGGGACAAGTGGAACAGGACTGACTGGGGATTCATGTCGCAACCTTCCCTGGGAGACATCGATAATGACGATAAGCTGGAAATCATAATCGGAGCGCTTGACGGTCACGTCTATGCCTGGAGCGGGGATGGAACTTATGTTCCGGGATGGCCTGTCATGCTGTGCGAACCGGAATACGTCGAATCGGTGGAACCGGGAACTCATTGTGTGAATTATATTCCCGAAGTGAAAGACGACACTGATATAGTGGGCAGGAAGATACTAGGCTCGGTTTCCTTGGGGGATGTCGACGGCGACGGAAACCTGGAGGTTGTTGCGGCTACCAATGAGGGATATGCTGAGGAGCGGAATTATGTTTTAAAAGGTTGGTGGGAAACCGTTCTGGGAAATGCTGATGAGATTGTGGACGTGCCGGAGGGCAACGGCCGCTGTTACATCATCCGTCATGACGGCACATTGCATGACGGCGACCCTTCGGATGACGACGGTCTCGATACTGATGCCTTCCTCGAAGGATGGCCGGTAAAAGTCGGTTTGATGCTGCCCGAAGTCCTGCCCATGGTCGGCACAGGCATCAACGGTCCTGCAGTCCTGGCCGACAGAGAACAGGACGGACAGATGGAAATAGCCGTCCATTCGGCTTTCGGTCCTCATTACGTTTTCAATCACGAAGGAGAAAGCATCTACGGCAAAGAAGAAGGCAAAGACCGCACTCTCGGAAGATGGGACGATAACGTGGGTTTCCTGACCAACTCAACGGATTTCCCCACGTACGGATGCTTCGGCGGTCCCATATTCGCCGAAGAATTCGGCAGCGTGCTCACGGTCATATCCGGAGGCGGAGTGGGAAAAGGGCTCGATGCCGCTCTGACCGCGGATCAACTGGGAACGGATTCACATATCACGGTATGGTCGCTCGACGGCATCGAAGGGACCATGCTGCCCGGATTCCCCCGCCAGATCAACGATATGACCTTTTTCGGGACCCCCGTCGCGGCAGACCTCAATCACGACGGACTGCTCGAATTCATCGTCGGGACAGGTGTCTATGACCTCAATGCCGTCAACCGTTACGGCGTTCAGGCCGACGGATGGCCGAAACTGACCGGGGGATGGATGGTTACCACTCCGGCCCTCGGCGATTTCGACGGAGACGGTTTCATTGAAATTGCTGCAGGCACACGAGAAGGAAATCTCTTCCTTTGGGAGACGGATGGCTGGATGGGCGAAAATATGCCCTGGCCGCAACATCAGCACGATGTGCATAATTCGGGATGCCTTCATCATCAGCCGCCCACTCCCGTCGGACCCACTCCTACGCCTACGCCCACTTTTGTTCCCTCTTCCCTGACAGTTAAAATTATGATGCCCGATCACTGGTTCCAAACCGGCGATATCTGCAGCCTTAAACTGGAAATATTGAACCGCTTCGCTGAAATGAACGAAGCTCCCCTTTTCATCGCGCTTTACGTGGACGGCCTGTTCTATTTCTGGCCCTCATGGAGCGAACAACCCGGTTACGATACCATAAATATCAAACCAGGTTCACAGATACTGGACATAATTGAGCCTTTTGAATTTCCTGAAGTCGAAGACTCTCTCGGCGGCCTGATCTTCGTCGCTGCCGTAACGGACCAGGATTTATCGGAAATAACCAGCAACCTGGAAACCTTTGAATTCGGATTCGGACCGTAAAGAGAAGTCCCGGCATTGATCAAAATGAACCTCTTGCGGATAAAGGGCAACCGATAATGGGGGACTTTAACGTTAAACAACTTTTTGTCATAAGTTTCGAAAAAGTGTAACCCCGGTTCGATCAGCGCCAATATTAACTCCATCTTTTCAATCCCAATCCTTTTGGGCCGCTAACCTCCGCATATCCTGCCGCAATTCCTTTTCCAGCAGTTCAGGCGTTATCGGAAAATGACGGCGGAAACGATTTAATTCTTCTGCGGGTCTTATCCGTTTTTGATCGCCCCTTTCAGCGATGCTGTTCATGTAAGCCGTTAGTTCCTGCGGATACTTTTCATTCAGATAGTAAAACAGCGCCCAGCTTTGAGCGTATGCCGCGGCCGGATCGCTGAAAAGGCTTTCAAAAAAATCCATTTTTGCGGTCAGCAGAAGTTCCGTATTAATCGTCTCTCCTTTTTTCACCGACTGAAGATAACAGTTCAGTCGTCGCCTGTTAGGCAGAGGTTCAGAATACGCCTCGTTGAAAACGTCATATTCTTCAAAATACATTGACAGGCCTTCTTTCAGCCAAGTCGGAACCTGGTTCTCACAGAACAGCGGACCTGTTTCCGCACTCAGCATGTGTACGGCCTCATGGATCGCCACAGAGGAACGTGTTTGTTTGATTAATTTCTCATAATTGCGCATGGTACGCTCGAAGATATTCGATTGATGTTCCAATTCCAGCTTTAAATGTTCGTGTCTTATCTTTTCTTCTTCGAGCAATATCCGCGCCTGATATACGCCTACGAAATAAGATTCGCCTTCTGTCGTGGTGAAGGTGAAATCAGCATCCTCCGGCGCGCTTGCTATTTTATGTTCATAATGAGATATCCGGCGGCGATAAGCCCTTTCTTTTGCTCGCCATATTGCCAGTTCCTTTTTCTCTCTTTCCAGTTCTCTTTCGGCTCCTTTGAAGAGAGGATCATTTTCATTTTTGTACAGATATATCGTGCTGTCCGTTTCCGAATAAAGCCCCTCAATTATTCGAGGAACAGGGTACTTTTTCTGCACTATTTTCAGGAACTCGGCTTTTTCCGTTTTGATGACTGCCCTGAGTTTTTTATTCGATTCCCTGCGGATCAATCCGCGTGACCGGCAATATCGGGAATATGTTTGATATGCCGCTTCAAGCATCTTGATGATGTTTTCCGCATAGAAAGGACTGGTGTCGTAATACAGGACGAAATGCGGTCCTGTCGTTTTGTTCAACGGCAGCGCCGCTCCGGCTTCCTGATCGGCCGGTCTGTGCTTGCTGGAACAGCCTATGAACAAAGATAACGACAGGAAAACAAGAAGGATCGTGCTGTTTTTTCCGGCTCTTTTCACCTTTTTACTATAACAGAATCAGCGCCGGCGACTAAAATATCGGGGGTCAACTCAGGAAGCGATTTCAATCGATTTGAGATATTCCTGCAGTTGAAACCGGTTATAGCGCTGAACAATTATGGGGGGCAGGTTAAGAACAAGGCCGGCGAGAATCATCACGATATCGGCCCACAGGGGGTTCCAGAGCAGGACCAGGGGCGCCGGCAGCAGCATGATCCAATGGGCCAGCTCCGCGCGGCAGGTTTCGACGACGAACCTTTTCATCTGTTCGGGGTCGTCTTTTTTTATTTTTGTTTTTGAGAATGAGCGCCGGAACAATGTTCCTGCATCCGGCATCTTTTTTTTCCAATTTTTTATGTTAAACCACCGCTGATAGACCTTTCCGTTTTCTTCCCACTTCCATTCTCTATAAAGAAGGGAAGAGGGATTGAATCTTTCCGGGGAAAATTTGGTTATAAAAAATGACACGGACAGCATGACGACCGGCCACCAGAGGAAATTCATCACTGTAACTACGCTAGTCGGCAGTTCCCATAACATTTCTGTCTTTCCATTTGACCTGTTTTTTGGTTATCAGCAAATAAAGCGAGTGAAAAAAAACGACTATATAAAATAAGAGGTAAAGGGGATAAAAGAGGGCGACATATATTCGGAAATTTCCTATACGCCGCAGCATCCAGGCGGTTTGAAGGCAATACAGGAGATAAATAATGACGGCCGGAACCATGCAGAACGAGGAAAATTGAAACAGGAGAAGATACAGCAGGTAAAGAAAAGCGGCTATTCCGCCGAAGAACCAGAGAATAATGCTGAATAAAACGAAACCGGGAGTATTGCCGGCTCCTGCCGCGAAGGCTTTGCTCCACCCCTCGATTAATTCTCTTATGCCGTTGGGGAACATGCGGAACGACAGAGTTCCTTTTCCGCCGACGCAGTTTATCGGTACATTATTTTTCCTGAATTTTTCAGCCAGGAAAAAATTTTCCAAAATTTTGTTTTTGACCGCTTCATGCCCGCCGCTTTTGAGGTAATCGGTTTTTTCGACCAGCATGCATTGCCCGAAAAGCCCTTTTTTTCTTGTTTTGTCCCCTCGAAGAGTGAACACGTTGACTCCGCCCATCATGGCTACATTAAAAAAAGCCGAAAAATTTTCGTACAGCTTCCCGATTTTATGATAGGGAGCGACAGACAATACGCCGCTCCTGTTTTTATAAGTATGCAGCAGTTTGTTCATTCCCTCCGGTTCGAAAAAAGTGTCTGCATCCAGGAACAGAAGGTGTCGACCGGATGCTTGAGCGGCTCCCTGATGACAGGCCCAATTTTTCCCCGTCCATCCGTCAGGTAAAGGCGAAGAATCAATGACTCGCGCTCCGCATTCCAGGGCGTTTTTTTTCGTCTGATCCGTCGACTGATCGTTAACCACGATTATTTCACTGTTTGTAATACTTTGAGATTGAATGGAGCGAAGCAGGCGAACGATATTCTTTTCTTCGTTTCTGGCAGGTATAACGATCGACAGGGATTCCAGGGGTTCATGTTTTGCCGGTGTTTCGCACAAGGGGATTCTTGCCAGGAAATAGAATCCGACGAACCAGAGAATCAGAATTATTATGCCGCATGCGATCATCATTATTTTACTTACTCCGCTACAGAAGGATCAGGGGAGGAAAGGCCCGTTTGCATTTTTACAGAAGTTCTTCCTGTTTTTTAACTTATCAGATAATTTTCCCCTTTTCCACTTTTGTTATTACTTGATCAAGTGTGCTAAACTCTAATCGAAATTGTTCTTCCGAAAGGAGCCGTTATGGGATATTCCCTGAAAAAACTGACGGAAAAGCATAGAGCGTTTTTTCTTAATGAAGAGACCAGGAGCGTCGATGCCCGGATATTGATTCTGAAAAAAATGAAAAAGTTGATAAAAAAATGGGAAAAACCCCTGTTAAAGGCTATGCAGGAGGATTTGGGCAAGCCCGGCATGGAGGCTTACGTTTCTGAAATATATTTTACGATAAAAGAGATCGATTTTGCATTGAAAAACATCAAGAAATGGGCGGCTGCTGAAAAGGCCAAAGGGGAACTCTTTTTATTTCCCTCCAAAAGCAGGATTTTTTATGAGCCTTACGGCGTGGTCCTGATAATCGGGCCGTGGAATTATCCTTTTCAACTGGTGACGGCCCCTCTGGTTTCGGCTGTTGCAGCAGGTAATTGTGCAATCGTGAAGCCTTCGGAAATTTCTTCTGCGGTTTCAGGCGTGTTGAATCGCATGTTCAGCGAGGCATTCGATGATGAATGGATAAGCATAGTGGAGGGCGGCGTTGAGACGGCAACGGAGCTGCTGTCCCAGGACTTTGATCTCATTTTTTATACGGGAAACGGCAGGGTAGGAAAAATCGTGATGAAGGCCGCCGCGGATAACCTCACGCCCGTCGTCCTGGAACTGGGCGGGAAAAGTCCCTGCATCGTCGACAAAGAAATCGATCTGCAGAAGGCCGTTAAAAAAATAACGCTGGGTAAATTCTTTAATGCCGGACAGACTTGCGTAGCCCCTGATTACATCTACGTTCATTCAGAAATCAGGGACAAATTTTTCGGGCTGCTTGAAAAATGCATAAAAGAATTCTACGGCAATAATCCGGCTTCAAGTCCCGATTATGCGCAAATCATCAATCGAAGGCATTTCGATCGCCTGACGGCGTTGATCGACGAAAAGGCCGTCACAATAGGCGAACATGATCAGAATACGCTGAAAGTCGCTCCCACACTGCTGCCGCAAGCAGACTGGAATCATGCAGCCATGAAGGAAGAAATCTTCGGTCCCGTCCTTCCCATATTGGAATACAACGATTTGGACGTCGTTATACAAAAACTCGCCTCGCAACCTAAACCCCTCGCTTTATACCTCTTTTCCAATAACGATCAATTACAAAATAAAATTGTAAGAAAAACTTCCTCCGGCGGCATCTGCATCAATGACGTCATGATGCATATTACCAATATGCACCTGCCCTTCGGAGGCGTCGGTGATTCGGGTATGGGACGTTACCGCGGCAAATACGGGTTCCTCACTTTCTCCAATCAAAAAAGCGTTATGGTTAAATCACAGAAATGGGATATCTTTTCCGCTTATCCTCCCTACGGAAAAAAATTGAAAATTTTAAGGAAAATACTAAGATGAAAAAGCGCTGCAGCATTATCATCGCTTTATTGCTTTTAACATTCTCTTACAGCATTATGACTTCAGCCCAACATAGTAAACTGATTAATTTTAAACTCAATGACCAGTTTGACCGGGTATATTCAGATGAGGATTACAGCGGCGAATTGTTTATAATGATTGGCGGGGATCGAAAAGGCAGCCGTTTTTCACCGGAATGGGGAGAGGCTATAAGGGCTGAACTGCAAAAGAACGAGGAGCTCAGGGATATTAAGATTCTTCGGGTGGCGGACGTTCGGGGCGTCCCTTTTTTTCTCAAGGGAGTCGTCAAAAAAAAGTTTCCCAAAGAGAGGGAAAAATGGGTCGTTATTGATTGGGAGGGTAGGTTTGCGACACATTATGAGTTCAAGGATGAATTCTGCAACATTGTTGTATTCGATGAAAAAGGTCAAGTGATACATCAGACGGCGGGCCAGGAGCCTGAAGAAAAGGAAATATTGAAAATAATGGAAATAATAGAGTCCGCCTCAGCATCCGATAGAGAGAAAGCAGAGTGAAAGGAATACGGTCAATCTTCATTTCTGCAGGATTGTGAAGGTAAATTTTACTTCTTTGGAATGATCCGTATTATTAATGGAGCGAGTGCAGGTTTTCGTCGATTGAAGGAAACTGCCTGAATATAAAGCATTGGGGATCGGTTTATAAAAGTGAGCAGGGGAAATAATGGAGCAAGCAGGAGTTTAGTCATACTAGGCGGAGGTATGGCAGGACTGTCTTTGGGTTATTTCGCGGGAAAAAACGGAATACCGTTTACGATTTACGAAGCGAAAGACCGCGTAGGCGGAAATTGCATAACATTTGAAAGCAAAGGTTTTCGTTATGATTCCGGTGCGCATCGATTTCATGATAAAGATGAACAGATGACCGCGGAAGTCCTGCATTTGATGGGCGATAAGATACATAGAATAAAGGCTCCCAGTCGGATTCTTCATAACGGAGAGTTCTATGATTTTCCACTTTCGGTTTTTAATTTGTTGAAAAGAATGGGAATTGCCTCTTTTTCAAAGGGGGTATGGGATACCTTAGCTTCCAGGTTGAAATATTCCAATTCAACGAACGGCGATTTTGAGGAATTTGCTTATGCGGCCTACGGAAAACATATTGCCGACAAGTTTTTAACGAATTATTCCGAAAAGCTGTGGGGACTTTCATGTGATCGCCTTTCGCCCGAAATCGCCGGGGAACGGCTGAAGGGATTGGACTTAGGTTCATTTATCCTTGAGACGTTCAAGAGCAGGTTATCCGGCAGCAAGCATATGGAAGGAAATTTTTATTATCCGGAGGAAGGCATAGGAGCGCTTTCAAATAAAATGGCGGACCGATGCGGCAGAAAGAATATCCGAACGGGTTCAAAGATTACAGCAATATTCCACGATAACAGGAAAATTACGTCGATAGAGATAAACGGCAAGGAAAAAAAAGAAGCGAAAGCAATAGCCAGTTCACTGCCGCTCACTGATCTGATTGAAATATTGCTGCCGGCGGCTCCGCAGGACGTCAGCTCTGCAGTAAAAAGACTTTCCTTCAGAAACCTGATACTGACGGCGATATTTCTGAATAAAAATTCAATAAGTGATTGCGCTACAATATATTGTCCCGATTCATCGTTCCCCTTCACACGCATTTACGAGCCTAAAAACAGAAGTCTCCTCATGTCGCCGTCGGGGAAAACTTCTCTCATCGCAGAAATTCCATGCGCTCATTCCGACGAACTCTGGACGGCAACGGATGAATTCCTGATAAAACTAGTTCTGGATCATTTGAGAGAATTCAAATGGTTTACGCAGGAAGATATCATCTCTGTTGATGTTCAGAGGATGAAAAACTGCTATCCTGTTTTGAAACTGGGATATGAGCGAGAAAAGGCAAAAATCAACGATTATCTCAAGCGCTTTTCCAATCTTTATATTACGGGGAGGAACGGCAGGTTCGTCTATGAGTGGATTCACAATATGATGAGGTACGGGAAAGATATTGCGGACGATCTGATTAATCAGACGACATGAATTGTCCTTAACGCATATTTTCTCTCATCAACCGAGTTTTTTTAAAAAATTGGTAGGACAATTTTTACAAGAAACCGCCTTCATAGAGCAAAGGGAATGTAGAAGCGGCATCCTGCCGCTTTCCGATGCAGGTTAAAATTCCGATCAAGCGAATACGGATCAACAAACCTGGTTGAATGCCTGCTTCCCCATAAGATTCCGAAAGGTCCCGGAACCACGCGGATGGATGAAAGTAAAATTGCGATATGAATCAGGGGACAATTGCGGCCTTCGGTTAACGCGGGTTGCGGCATTGATTTGGATTATTAAGAAACCACGAATCACACGAATCACACGAATAAGAGGGGCGACATTGCCGTCAATCGCACGTCGTTCGGGTTTTCGGCAGATTGTGCAAATATCTGGTCCGTCAAGCATTTCACAATTTTTTATTAGCGAATGTCAGCAGATGTGAACCTCGAAACTAAGGATATCTGATCAGCCCCGAAATTCGGAGGTATTGTAACCTCAAAAGACCTATTTTTGATCAATGAGGAATTCTAATTCCCTTTTTCATCCTGGCGGCGCATTTTTAACTTTTTCATCAAAATTATCCCTGTATCTGTTTTTGACGGAATTCAGGGAATTAATAAGGAGAATCGAACCGGATACGATCAGTGCCAGCCCCAGCAGATCAAACCACCAGGGTTGAAAGACCGCTTTTTGATAATCGGCGGAAGTGAAACCGGGAATATCGATATGCAGAACGTTGTAAACCAGGAAGATCGCTCCGTTTATCGTCATATGACCGAAAATAACGGGGATTAGAGAGCGCGTTACGGTGAAAATGTATCCGAAGACGAGTCCGGCGGTGAAGCTGCTTGCAAATACCCAGGGATTGACGTGCAGAAGCATGAACAAAAATGCCTGGAGGACGATGGCTTTTCTTCTGGAATATCTTAATGTGAATCCCCGGAGAAATGCTCCTCTGAACAACGGTTCCTCAGTAACAGGCGCCAGTATCGCCAGAAGGAAGAATCCTGCTGCCGTATTTTCCGTCTCCAGAATATCTTCTATCGCCTGTTGGAAAATATCGGGAACGGGATGGATCATTCTGAAAAGATTGTCCAGCTCGGAAAGTAAAATAACCAGGCCGAGCAGAAATGGAATCATGGCGGCAAGCAGGCTGATGGAGGCCGGTTTGAGGGGAAACATCTCGTGGAAAGGCGCGCCGGTTATTTTCAGGCAGAGAAACAAAACGCCGCCGAAAACAATAATATTCGTCGGAATAATCATGGCCGCATCCGATGCGTTCAAAGAAAAGAAGGATTGAAAAACGAATATAATTGAGAAAACAAGCTCCTGCATAATAACAAAAAGAAAAATAATGATAAGGGCCTGAGAAAAGGAGGGAAAATCGTATTTTTTTTTCATAGGCTCCTTTCCAGTTGAAGAACAGGATGAATTCATGAAACGGCATCCGTCCTTTTAAAGAGGGCTTCATGTATTCTTTCATCAGTTTGGTTCCATGTCCAGGAAGAGGCTGATATTTCACAATGAATGGACAATAAGTTTAGAGACCGTTTTACTTACAGTTCCGTAAACGATGAAATTTTTTGTCGTATAGTGCTGTGTTTCATCAGTTCTTTTAATTTTTTCAATAAAATGTCTTCACGCGTATGAGCCTGCGATTTTCAAGAGTATCGGAGCATATCGGATTCTTCATTGCGGAGATCAGATTTGACAAAGGCAGAAAAAATAGTAAAAAATTGTAAGGGAAGATGAAAAGCAAAACGCTTTTAGATGGAGGAAATTAAATGAAGCAAAAAGCAATATTTTTTTCGATTTTGATGAGTTTATTTTTATTGAGCGGATCAGCGAACGCGGGGATCATCCAGGTACCGTCTCAGCAGCCGAACATCCAGGCGGGAATAAATGTTGCCGGGACGGGAGACACGGTGCTGGTGGCCAACGGAACATATTCGGGAGCGGGTAATACGAATTTAAATTTTCTCGGCAAGGCGATAACGGTAAAGTCGTCCGGCGGCGCCGGCGGTTGTGTAATCAACTGCGGCAACAGCAGTCGCGCTTTTCATTTCAGCATGCTGGAAGGGCCGACGTCCGTAGTGGATGGATTCACGATAAGGAACGGTTTTTCCGGTGACAAAGGCGGCGGTATTTACTGTCAGTCGTCGACCCCGACGATTCTCAATTGCATATTTGATAACAACGTATGCCTGGGAGAAGGGGGAGCGATCTGCTGCACTCAATTGCTGTTATTCGATATGACGATAACGGGGTGCAGTTTCACGAATAATTCTGCGGCTGCAGGGGGCGGCATATACTGCAGCGAGAATACGAGGGCTGTAACGGTGAACGGAGGAATTTTCTCAGCAAACAGCGCAGTGAGCGGGGGCGGCATACACTGTGAGGACACCGAAACGAATATAAGCGGACCGGCGTTCACGGGCAATCAGGCGAATATGGGCGCTGCCGTATACATTCATGATTCCCCCGCGGACGTCGCAGCCTGTACATTGTCGCAGAACATAGGCACAGGAGTTGATTCGAAAGGCGCCGGATTGTATTGCACCAGTTCGACTCCCGCTATTTCCAACTGTTCGATAACATTAAACACGGCCGATATAGGAACGGCCATTTATTTTTATCAGTGCACTCAGGCTTCCACCATTTCCGATTGCACGATCATGGATAACACCGCCAATTTGTACTGCGGGGGAATTCATTGTCGGCAGCATACTTCGCCGACCATTTACGGCTGCACTTTAATGAGAAATATCTGCCTGGATACTGAAGAAGGCGGAGCGGCCATATATTGCAAGAACATGTCTTCTCCGACCATTTCCAGTTGTATGATAATTTCTAATACTTCGGAGAGGCACGGGGCAGGGATATTCTGCGATCAATATTGCGAACCCGACATAACCAATTGTACGATCATGTTCAATCGTGCCGGTCTTCAGGGAGGCGGCATATATTCGAATTATTTTTCAGCCCCTACGATAACTTATTGCGACATCGCAAGCAATTATACGGAGGACGCAACCGGGACGAAAGGCGGCGGCATTTACCTGGAATACAACAGCTCGACATCGCCGTTAATATCCAATTGCACGTTGACGGATAATTCGGTAATCGGCTGGGATTCGCAGGGCGGCGGCATATACATGAACAACATTTCACCCGTCATATCGGATTGTACATTCGACAACAATTCTGCGGCGGGTCAGGGCGGCGGCATATATTGTTACGCCCTGAATGATTCGAGCATCTCAAACACCATTTTTACGGCTAATTCTGCTGACAAGGGCGGCGGTATCTTCGTGGGTTTTGAATCCATTCTTAACATAACGAATGCGACATTCAACGGAAACCTGTCCAACAGGGGAGGCGCAGCGGCTATAGTACGCGATTCGGTCCTAACCACAGTAAACAGCATATTTTGGGGAAATCTTTCGGGACAGGGATCGGAATTTGCCCTTTATTTGAATAATCCCGTGCTGAATATTTCCTACAGCGACGTTCAAGGCGGTTCCAGCGGCATCTATGCCGAATCCGGCACAACCGTAAACTGGGGTTCAGGAATGATTACGACCGACCCCCAATTCACGTTAGGACCGGACGGCAATTATTATCTGAGTCAGTTCGCCTCCGGACAGTCCATCCAAAGCCCATGCGTCGACAGCGGAAATCTCCAGGCCTATTCCGTCTGTTATCAGGCAGCCGGCGGAAACGTATGTATGAACCAGTCGACGACTCGAACGGATGAAGCCACGGATTCAGGCATCGTGGACATGGGTTTCCATTATTACTTCACGTCGTTTTATACCCCGACTCCATCGCTTTATTCGCCTACGCCTACAAGAACGCCGACCATTACTCCGACTCCGGGTCCCCAGGTTCCGTCAATGAATACGACGGGATTCCTGTTCTTGATCGGTTTGACAGGATGCGTGCTGCTTTTGTTTGGAAAAAACGTGAAGAAGTCTCGCCTTGGTGCGAAAAATTAGGTGCAATTGAATTCAAACGATTCAAGAGCATAACGAAAACAAGAAAGCTAATCAACTAGCATGATGAAGCCGTTAAGGCTTATTTATCGATGTTTTTGGCGGCTTGGTCGCTCACACATAAAATAGCCCGCAGGGGGCTCATTTCTCCAATAACGCACGTGGAAAAATATTTATGATTAATAGCCTTATGTTGACCTGTCCCGTCCGAACAAAAGAACCCGCATGTGGCCTATTTCGCCGATAGAGACCATGGGAAAATAGCGGTTGTGCCGGGAAATGGGAAAGTATATTTCGGGACTGATCAAACAGTGGTTACACTTTTTTCAAAATGTTTAACAGTTTGTTTCAATAATCGGGGTCGGGTTCGAGGTTGCAATCGCAGCAAAACGATTGGATATTCTGTAGGATTGTAACCTCAAAGGATGCATTTTTGATCATTGTCGAAAAATGTGCGTATTCCGGTGAAAGTTGCCGGCGATTCTGGAAATACCCCAAAAAGCGGTAAACATAATTCCAGAATCGCCGGCATCTTTGGTCCAGAATTTACAATCCTCCAAAGTCTTCGGAGGACATTTAACTAGTTTTTGTCCATAAACGGCGAATTTTTCCCAATACTGCGTCAGTCT
>CAZUFC010000089.1:0-36956 GCA_964619725.1 uncultured bacterium
GACCCAACGTCCAAAAAATCCACTGTTTTTTCACCACTTTTTAACGATCTCTGAAATTAATTCTGCTCTCAATTCTCTACTATAAGAAAGGAATTATTTTTTTCAAGTCGTTAATGGGATCGCACTAAGACGTGAGCGCTCTTTAGTTTTTGTAAATAAACGGCGAAAATACCGCGGCAGGCTGGGGATTTGTTCAGTCCTCATAATTTTTCATAAAGCTGCGTCAGGGGATCAGGATTATGTGTATGAGGAAGGACTTGGTACTTTTTCCCGTTTTAGGCGATCTGTCTTTAAAGCAGCTCTCTGTATAATTCAGTAATTTTATCCCATTCCTGAATTTCAAAGCCCAGGAAGTCGAAAGTTTTTTTTGACCAAACAACATACCTGGACAGCAAATAATAAAGACATTCTTTGTATCGGGGTTCCGTATAGTCTATGGTGTCGTACTGAAAAAACGGCAGCAAATTGGAGGTTGCGGTTGAACTCAGTTCGCTTATGATGCCGTCCAGGGTACCGCTGGGTTGAGACGATACCGCGTTATAGAATTCTGAATGATAGATACCGGTGATTTTGACGTGCCTCCAGAATCTCTCCTGTATAAGTATGGAAACGGAATCCCTGGGGAAGAAGGGAAATACGTTTATGGACAAGTGTTCGACATAGTCCGGACCAATTCCGCAAAACCCGGGTGCGGCATGCTCCGGCATATATTGCTCAGACAGGATTAAACCGGGAAATGTATAAGCGGACGGATCAATGCCGTGAGTTTCTCCGCTTCTGAAATCCAGGACTCTCAAGTTGTAGAATGAATGCAGCTCCTGTATGGGATGCCTGATGCAGCAGATAAGCCTGATATTCGGATTATATTCGTAAATGCGCTTCATGGGTTGAATTTCCGGAGGATTCAGGACGTAGCCGGGAGTTTTTTCTCCGCAAAAGAAATTGTTGTCCGGGATATTTTTCATGTTCTTAGCGAGCCATTTTTCAATACGAACCTGGTGATCCTCGTGATAGAAGAATCCCGGTTCATACTCCGGCATGATGATTTGCGGGGAAGTCCGAAGCCAGGCATTAAGCGCCGTAGTGCCGCAACGGGGGAAACCTATTATGACGAAATCAAGTTTTTTATTTTTTCCAGTATTCATAATGCAATGTTTTTGATTTTCTGATTTCCGTTAAGAACACAGGTCAGGGTAAATTTTACTGTTCAATGCGCTGTATGGATTCGGAAACATTATTTGACGGCATGTACAGTCAGTCGATATCTCAGCGGTTCTGAATGGTTGGAGTTATCCAGTTCTTCCGGCGGATATGGCGAGGCAGCCATGACTTCACGAAAACCGGCAGCGCGGCAAGCCTTCTGAAGGCCGAGAAAATTGGGGGCAAACCAGTTGCTCACGTCGGAATTCAGTTCACCGCCTTCATAAAATTCGAAAAGACCGAGATTCTCATATCCTTCCAAATAAACAGCAGCGGTTTCGATAACAGCCAGTTCTCTTGTGAAAAGCGAAAGTCGTTTAAGCGCTTGAAATGGGGATTCCAGGTGATACAGCACGCCGAGAAAAAATACGACATCGAACATTCCCACTTCGATTGGGTCGATTTTCATGAAATCCCCGACAAGTTGTTCCACGTTACTGTTTTTTATTTTATGAATAACGTCGAATCCGATTTTCCCGGGAAGTTTCGACGGTTCCCAGACGCCCGGGACACGGGAGTAAGGACCAGGAATCACGTTGCTGTCCCGGCAGCCTTGCCAATACTCCTGCAGGCGATCAAGATGCATATTCCAGACATAATGGTCCAAAGCAACGACTCTTCGTGCGCCGAGTTCTTCCGCTTTAAAAGAAAAATAACCGTCAAAGGCCCCAACGTCAAGGACGGTTTTGCCTGTTATGTCCGGCAGCGCCATATTGTTGAGCTTTTTGGTCAGAGCTTCCCGGGAAATCGCCCCTTTTACGGATATGCCGTCGCCGCAGTCGAATGAATGCTGCCAGAAGGGTACGGTATCGATAAGTTTTTTCTTTGCTTGCCTATTCATCTTATTCTCCATAAACGTACAAAACTCCCGTGATTCCTGTATAAGAGAAATTCACCCACCTGGACGATACAACCTATTTCTTTTGGTAATTTAAAGCAGCTCAAAATATGAAGGCCCTGCTTCTTTTCCCACCCCGTCTCATTTTAGTGAAAATGCTCTGTTTGTCAAGATGAGCGGAATTCAGCGCACGCATTCGAATAATTGCATCCGATATTAAGGGCGCTGATTAAAAATGGGCATTGATCAAAAATGCGTCTATTGAGGTTACAATTCTAAAGAAAATCTCGTCACTTTCTTTCGATCCCGATAGCGACCCCGATCCCGATCCCGATAGCGACCCCGATCCCGATAGCGACCCCGACTCCGATACCGATAGCGGCCCTGATACCGATAGCGATCCCGGTACCGACCCTGAGTTTGATTACTGAAACAAATTGTCAAAAGTTTTGAACGAAGTGTAACGCTGGTTTGATCAGTCCCGACCAGAGGACTACTGAAGCACAGCGGCGCTATGTTGAGCAAGTCCTTGTGGAGCAGCGCTTGAAGGTGCGGAGATATGGACGTTGGTTACAGGTTTTGTCTGAGAAATAGGGGATAGGGTCTTATTTCCTGTGAAACGAATTTTTCAGGTATTCGACGAACCTGTTCCAGGATCTTTTATCCGCCTGTTCATCATAACGGCTTCCGCCGAAAACCGTAAAGGCATGGTCGGCGCCTCCATATGTCGTCATTTCGTGGGGGATGCCGGCTGATTCCAGTTCTTTTGCCAGAGCGGCGAACTGGCCAATGGTGACGGCTGAGTCTGCGGTGCCGTGAAAAACCATAATTTCTCCTTTGGCATCCGAGTAATTTTGCCCTTCGGGCGTTTCGAGTCCCCCGTGAAATGTGACGAAAGCTTTGAGGTTCATACCGGCGCGAGCGGCTTCAAGGACGACTGTTCCTCCGAAACAATAACCGATTGCGACGGCGTTATCGATATCCGCACCCAGGTTTTTCGCTTCCTTGAGCGCGCCTTTTATCAGCATGTGCATTTTTTCCCTGTCCTGATACAGCTCTCCCGTAAGTTTTCTTTTTTCTGCAGTTTCCTCCGGACGCACGCCGGCCCCGAACATATCGGCGGCAAATACGTCGTAACCCAGTTCCAAAAGCATGTGCGCACGCTTTTTTTCATAACCGGTCAGTCCGTCCCAGTCATGGATCATTAAAATAAGAGGCGCTTTGTCTTTTGCAGAGACATAGTAACCTTCGTAGGTCTGGTCGGCCACCTGATACTTTACGGAATTTCCTTTTTCGCTTAATGCCGTTGATGAAACGAGTAAAAGTATGGCCAGAATAATCGTTATACGCATTTTTTTCTCCTTTTTTTAATTGTTTTCAGCGCTGCTTCGTCATGCAACATTAAGAGAATCGCATATCCTTTTTATGCAATTCCGCAACTCTGTCGGCCGCAGCAGCGGACAGGCGCTGACTAAACTTTATCCTTTTTAAGAATATCAAATGTCAGAGAGTTATATCAAGATTCCGGGACTGATCAAACGAGGGGTTACACTTTTTTTAAAATTTTCGACAGTTTGTTTCTTTAATCGGGATCGGAATCGAAACGAAATGATGAGTTGTTCGGAAGAATCGGAATAACAACAGACCCATTTTTGATTAATGCCAAGAGTCCTGTACTAAAGGTAATGCTTTCGGTGAATATCTCGCCGCCCGGATTCACTCAAGGGCAAAAAAGAATTTATTTCACGAATGATTTCCATCGTCTGATTCATAATATCGTCGGCATTCGCTTTCACGGCCTCGAATCACCCGCCGGCCTTCCAGATCGCCGGATTTTTCCGTTACTACGGTGCATTGGTCTTCTTTGCCGTCACGCTCATAATATATGACGACCCAGTCATGCGTGGCGTTTAAATCGTGAGCTCTGGCCGTATTGGAAAAAAGCGCGGTAAAGGACCATCCTTCCTGTTCCGTGCGCATGATGGGGAGCCAGGCTTTTCCTTCCGGGTTGAAACGTTTGGGGGCAATTTTTTTCAATTCGCCGGCTTCGGCCCTTTCGCGGTATTCTCTGTCCACATCCAGGATGACCTCTACCGGGGGAACCTGTTTTTCTTTTTTTTTGCCGGCCGTTCTTTGCCGCACTTTGCGCTGAGCCGAACGGCTGAGCATTCCGGCCAGGGTTTCTTTGATCCCTTCGACTCGGCGAGAACCGAACCCTTCGATCTTTTCCAATCTTCCGTCATGAGCGGCTAATTCAAGGTCTTCAAGCGTGTTGACATCCAGTTCTGCTGCTATTCTGTGAGCCATCTCCTCGCCAATTCCCGGAACTCTCTGGAACAGGATTTCGGGCGAAATTTCCGTTCGAAGGCGTTCGAGTTGTTGCGAACGGCCTGTGTTGACGTATTCCTTGATGAGCCTGGCCAGGCTTTCGCCAACGCCGGGCAATTTTTCCTGCAGTTTTTCCTTTCCGTCCTCCAGCATACGGGAAAGGGGTTTTTCCGTTTTTCTGACGGTTTGAGCCGCCTTTCGATAAGCCTGTATGCGAAAAGGGTTAGCCTCTTTTACTTCCAGAAGCCCGGCTATCTCCTCCAGCATTTCGGCTATTTCATCGTTATCCGGTTTATTTGACGTCATCGTCTGTGCTCCCATTGTTAATTTTTTATCATGATAATTCGGGTATTGATCAAAAATGGGTCTTTTGAGGTTACAATAATTCCGAATTTCCCCATTCAGTTTCGATTCCGATTGCGATTGCGATACCGATCCCGATTACTGAAACAAGCTGTCAAAAGTATTGAAAAACTGTTACCCCGGTTTGATCAGTCCCATAATTCGCGCTTCGAGACTTGTTGCGTTATTGATCATATTATTAATTGCCTAATCCCGCGGTGAATTTTCCCACCCAATTGGTCGCCCCCATGACCAGGAAAGCGATAAGGAGGTGTTCGCCGATAGTTTTCCATGGGGCTGATCCATGCGTTTTCGCTATAAAATAGCTGAGCAGCGTAAGAATGGCTACTCCCCATATCATGCTGACTATTATTGCTGTCGAAAGCGGCAGCAGCATGACAGGAACAGCGAAGGTCAAGGCGAAAAGCGATTTGGCCAGCAGAGTGGTGACGGTTGAAATCCACACTCCCTTGACCGTATGATCTTCCTTGGATTCTTCTGAAATATGAATTCCCAGGGCGTCTGAGAAGGCATCGGCGACCGCAATAGTGAGGATGCCTCCTAAAACGATGGTTTTGGAATGTGTGCCGGAATGGAGGCCCACCATGAGGCCGAGTGTAGTTATGACAGCCGAAGTCAGGCCGAAAGTAATGCCTGTTCTTAATGAATCTTCCATAAATTTTTTTTCGCTTTCAGGCTGGAACTTGGATGATGTCGGGGATTGAGGCCGACAGCCGGTCCGTGATTTTTATTTTTGTTTGATTCAACTCTGTTAAAGAGCGCAGGACGACCGGAGCGCAGCCGATCCGTTTTCAATGTTCGACCGGTATTGATAACGGAGTTTGGCCGTCAGTCAATGGTCGTCTCTTCTTTTATAGAAAATTCAAGCTTTGCTGTCAATCTGTGGCGATCTGCGCCGTCGATTTAATCGAAAATGTGCTGCTGTTAATACAACATCTCATGTCGCTTACTATTAAGGCTAAATTATGTTGTAAAATAACCCAACTGAATCCCCCAACCGGCCATAAAATAACCCAATCTTACTCCCCCTCTCCATTCATGGAGAGGGGGCCGGGGGGTGAGGTCAACCCTCAAAACCGCAAGCCGGTAGGCCGGCAAATATTTTTTTATTCATGGAAAAAATGAAAGCGCTGTTGTTCGGGAAAAAAGTTTTGCTGTCCGGGGCTTACGCAATGTCGGCGGCGAATGACTGAGGGCGTGAGAAAATGCTGTTCAGCGGGGTGATTTATGTCCGTTAATCGGCGGCAGTGCGGTTAGAACCGGGTGATATGCTTCAACAACTGCTGATAAAACATCCGGGTTTTTGCTGGAAGGTAACGGCAATATTTGTTTAGATTTCGACCCCGACCCCGATACCGACCCCGATTACTGAAACAAACTGTCAAACGTTTTGAAAAAAGTGTAACCCTGGTTTGATCCGTGTTGATATTCCCGCGTTTATGCTTCACCGCCGCCAGAATGATTCGGCTGTTTCACCTGCAGGACCCTGGTTATTTCCTGCTTCAGTTCTTTCAGCTTGAAAGGTTTGGCGAGTTTGCCCATGAAATGATATTCATCGTATTTGGTTAATATGGAGTCTGAAGAGTAACCGCTTGAGACGATGACCCTGGCGCGAGGATCGATATCTAGTAGTTTTTTGACGGCTTCCTGTCCGCCCATGCCTCCGGGGATGGTGAGGTCCATAATGACGAGGTTGAAAGGATCGCCTTGTTCCGCTGCTGCGGCGTATTTTTCGAGGGTTTCATTTCCGTCGACGGCTGTCTCGACCTCATAGCCGCATTTTTCGATCATTTTTGAACCGACGTCCCTGATCATTTTTTCGTCATCCATAAGGAGTATGCGAACTGATTCTTTGACACGTTCTTGAGATTTGTCAGCGGCATCCGGAGAGTTATCGTTTTGAGTTGAGGTGTCTGCGGGAAGAAAGATACTGAATGAGGAGCCGACTCCTGGGGAGGATTCAACGGAAAGTCGACCGTGATGTTTTTTGATGATGCTGTAGGAAACGGCGAGTCCCAGGCCGCTTCCGGATTGTTTGGTGGTGAAGTAGGGGTCGAATATTTTTTCAATGATGTTTCCCGGGATGCCAATGCCTTCGTCATTAATCGTCAATTTCACGAATCTGCCGTTCAGACCTGGAGGCAGGGTATGGTCATTCTCTTCGATGTTTGCGGCTTCGACGGTAAGGCAAGCTCCGCAGGGCATGGCTTGTTTTGCATTGATGGTCAGATTTGCTATCACCTGACTGATCTGCCCTTTATCCGCTTTGACGGGCCAGAGTCCTTTCGGGAGGTTGAAATGCGGACAAACGGAGCTGCCGCTCAAATTGAAAGTGACGGTATCTTTGACGAGTTGTTCCATTTCAACGGTGGCGAGTATGGGGTCGCCGCCTTTAGCGAAAGTGAGAAGACGGCTGGTTAGCCGTTTCGCCTGATCCAGAGATTTATGGGCGTCTTTAAGATACGAAACGGATTGATGATTCTCAGGCAGAGAGATTTCAGCCAGTTCAATATGGCCGAATACGGAAGTCAGCATGTTGTTGAAGTCATGGGCAATGCCTGCAGCGACGGCTCCCAGGCTGTCGAGTTTCTGCATGCGGCGGATTTCTTCCTCGTGCCGTTTCCGTTCTGTTATGTTGTAAGCTTCCACGACTACCGCAGCAGGGTCTCCCTGGGGTGTCCTGGAGGCTACTTGAATGAAAAATTCGTTCCAGATTCCCGCTCGCTCATCTTCGCCCGACTGCGGTTCACCCGTTTCAAAAACATCGGCGATCTTCTGTTTGCGATACTCAGCCACTTGCTCCGGTATGTAATCCCATAGGCAGGTATTGAGAAGACGTTCTCGATCAATTCCGAAACGATCGGCCATGACCTGGTTGCAGTCGACTATAGTCCCCTTGCGGTCAAGGAGAACGATTACCGCAGGAGAAGCATTCAAGATGGAACGGGCCTTCTCCTCGCTGTCGCGTAAAGCCTCTTCCATGAGCTTTCGGTCGGTTGTATCGCTCATAATGCCTGTCGATCCCATATAATTCCCGTTTTCATCATACTGGATTTCTTCTCGGCATTCGAAAAAACGGGTTTCCTGCTCACGGACAAAAGAAAAATCGTGCAATATCGACCTCTGCTTTTTATGCAGAGCTTTTTTGAAAAGCTCGTTGAATCCTTCGATCACCTCGTAAGGCAAATTCGTCATCTTTAATGATTCCAGAAGGGTTCTGCCTATGACAGAATCAGTGGATAAACCGAAGTGTTTCTCTACGGCGCCGCTCAAGAAAGTAATCCTTGCCTGGTTGTCCGTCGCATAGACTATATCACGAATGCTTTCATTTACTTTGCGATGACGCTCTTCGCTTATTCTCAGCGCTTCTTCGGCCTGCTTGAGTTTTGTGATGTCGATTATTATTCCTGTAACGCCTGCGAATTTACCGTCCTTGATGATGGGATTGGTGGAAACGAGAACAGGATAGCGCGAACCGTCCTTTCTTACGCCTTTGTATTCGGACATATCGATGAGTTCGCCTCTCATGCGTCGTTCGATATTCGTCTTCATTTTTTTATAATCTGACGGTTCGACCATATCCAGGCAGCTCAGGCCTCGATCAAAATCCTCCCGCGAATACCCGGACATTACGAATGCCTTGCGATTCGCATAGATAAGCTTTAAATCCTCGTCAGCCTCAAAAACGCTTTCAGGCAACTGTTCCGCTAATCTTCTGAACTTATCTTCAGATTCCCGTAAAGCCTTCAACGTCGCCTGGTGTTCTTTTCTCAATTCATTAACACAAAACGCTTCGGAAATATTATTAGCCACATTTTTGAATATTTCTTTCTCCTGAAAGTCCTCTACAAAATCAATGGGCAACGATACGGAGAGTAAACCGAAAAATTTCCCGTTTTCCGAAAGACTTATCGTGTATGCGCCGCTGTCGCTGTGGCAAAAGGAAATAGGACAGCCATCACATTCCGCCGCCGGCTCCGTCGTAATGACGATCTCTTTTCGATTCAAACTGTCCGTCGCGCAACGAGTCCATTTGCGGCTTTTAAGACTCTCTTTCAGAATGGAAAATTTCGGGCCTATTCCGGATTCGGCAAATTGGGAAAATTTACCCCGCTCATCCATGAGAGCTATCCACGCGCTTGAATATACGCCGTTTCCGGTTAGAGTTTCACAGACCCTGTTAAGGAGAGTTTTGCCCTCGTTCTGTCTGCAGGCAAGCGTATCGATTTCTCGAACGACCCTCAATATCCGATTATATCTGTCGATTTTATTCATAGTTCATTACCCAATGACGGGAGCCTTCACGGCGGAGACCGCCGGTGTCAGATTCCTGTTTGAAAGAGAGTTGAGCGATAAAAATATTGTGTTTGCGCCACTTGTCCTCTGGATGCGGATTCTTTCCTGATTTCAACAGATTCAGACGAATTCATTACGTGACGATCTGATTAAAGGCAAAGAACCTCACGCATTATGAAGAACACGTCGTCTTACAAACGCAGCAACCCTTTTGTTGATCCTGTCGATTTTGTTCTTTCCTTAGGCTATTCAAGCTTTTCACGATGGTATAACTTTGCTGTGATCGCAAAGAGAACCCCCCTGTTGCCGGCAGTCACTTTCACGCCGGGAAATCGACTGCGGCAGCATTTTGTAATATAATGAAAAAAGCGGATTTTTCAAGTAAAAATGTAAAAGAAAACGGCATTGATCAAAAATGGGACTTTTGAGGTTACAATTATTCCGAATTTCCCCCTTTAGTTGCGATTGCGATACCGACCCCGACCCCGATTATTGAAACAAACTGTCAAAAGTCTTGAAAAAAATGTAACCCCGGTTTGATCAGTCCCCAATTATTATATGAAAAGTCTAACCCCCTGTTTGACCAGCCCTCAAAAAACGAACAGCGAAAGAGGGAATTCTGGACTGGCGCCGATTTGTTCGGCAGTTTGTAGAGATTCAAACCGATTATTTCAGGATCAACAGAACCGGTCGGACCTGAGCGCAGGCTTATCTGCCCGGATTACGATGAATGAACCCTCACCGTAGCCTTCTTTAACGGGTTCGATTCTTTGAATGTTTTTCATTTTTTGAAAGACGGTCTGGGCAAAGGTGAAATTTTCAAAACCTGTTTTTTTAAGCAGGGCGACGACTTCATCAACTGAGAAGAATTCTGCGGAGCGATAGAAGACATTTTCCATTTTGTATTTTTCGTAGGATTGCCCCAGCGGACTTTTTCGATCAACGAATCCGACAATGACTGAGCCGCCGGGTTTTAAGACGCGAAGCGCCTCCCGGAAGGCGCTGTCCGCGTCGTCCAGAAAACAAATCGTTGTGACCATGAGGGCGAAATCCACGGATTCATCATGCAGAGGCAGGGATTCTGCGGCGCCGTCCAGGGTTTTTATTCCTCTGGTTTCGGCTATTTTTCGCATAGCCGGCGAGGGTTCGATTCCCAGTTTGATGTTCAGAGGTCCGGCGAACCGGCCTGAACCGACTCCGATTTCCACGCCCTGTCCTTTTTCCGGCAAGAGGCGTTTGACTGCGGCCAGTTCCGATTCGTAAACCCATTTGTGTCTATCGAACCATTGTTCATATCTTTCGGTATTGTTTTCGAAAGCGTCGATTTTCGGCATTTTCGGCCTTTCTTTAAGGAGTTATCGAGATATTTTTGGAAATTTGTATGCGCTAATGTTTCTGTTTCCGTATGAACGGAAGCTGCTGAGGAGGTTTGTTCGGGCGCCTTTTGATAGACTTTTTGCGAGAAAACGTTTTGAACGATGAAGAGCATGAAGAAGCTGACGAAGCCGGCGATGACGGGCGTAAAAATCCAGCCTGAAGCGATCCTTCCGAGGACCCTGATTTTAATGTTTCTGCCGCCTTTGGCCAGTCCGATGCCTATGACCGCGCCGATGACGGCCTGGGAACTTGAGACTGGAACAAGCGGTATGGAGGGCAAATTATGAGCAATCAGCCAGCTTTCGAGATGCTCCGATGAGAAGAGGAATAGTACGACGGCCTGAGAGAGCACGACCAGGAGAGCGGCAATGGGAGACAGACGAAACAGGTCGCTTCCGACCGTCATCATGACTCTTTTGGAGTATGTGAAAACTCCGATGCCGATGGCCAGCGCGCCCAGAAAGAACAGTTGTTGTTCCGGATTAAGGTTGAAGAAGCCGAAGACGTTTAGCTCTTTAATGGGAGATGCCGGAACGAAAACGCCCATGACGTTGGCGATATTATTGGCGCCGAGACTGTATGAAGCAAAAGCGCCGGCTACAAACAGTCCATATCGCGTCATCATGTCCAGTTTGAGCAGATGAATCCTGGCGTTTCTTACGACGGTTCGAGCGATCTTGTAAAGGATAAAAGCAAGTACGGCGGCCAATATGGGACTCATGATCCAGGAACTTACGATCTTGCTCAGAGAAGTTACATCGGTCGGTGAGCCGCTGAAAAAGTTCCATCCTATGATGGCTCCTACGATGGCTTGAGACGTGGAAACAGGGAGTTTTAATTTCGTCATCCAGGCGACTGTAACGCCGGCTGCCAAAGCGACCGTGAACGATCCCGGTAAGGCATCCACCGCACCGAGTTCGCCCAGTGTCTCCGAAGCCCCGGTTCCCGCTATTACCGCTCCTGCTATGACGAATAAACTGCAGAAAACAGCGGCTGTTTCAAATCTGATCATCCGGGTTCCGACTGCGGTACCGAATACATTGGCCGCATCGTTGGCGCCCAGAGACCATCCGAGAAATAAACCGCTGAGAAGAAAAAAGAAAAACATGCCCAGGTCTGCCTTCTATTATCGCTATAAAGAGCGCTTTATCGCCGCTATGCTTAGTCTTTCCGCAACATTCTCCGCAATATCAGATATGTTTTCAATCTGATCCACGAAATAACGCAAATGTATCTTGCGACTTAATCCGAACTGAGATTCATAAATCTGTCGTTTAAGATCAAGGGCGAATTTGTCTGCTTCGGTTTCGTAAAAATGAACTTTATTAATGTAGTCCCGCACCACCTTCACATCGCGGAAATAGGCCCTGGCCGCTCCCACCACGTTGTCTACAGAATCAGCCGTCGCTTTCATCAGTTTTCGAAAAACAGCATGAAACTCCGGTTCGATGTTCGGTTTTTCAACTTCAAATTTCATCAGCACCGCTTTGGCAGAATCAATAAGACTGTCCATGTTTTCCAGTAATCCGAGAACATCGCCCCGTGATTCAGGAATAAGAGAGTGAGTATAAAGCATCGTTTCTGACTGTTTTCTGATTTGATCAGCCTTTTTTTCCATATCGCTGACGTCTTCGATTCTTTCAGCGAAACTTTTGTGATCGCACTCTATGTAGCAGAGCAGAGCCTGCTCCATCGCCAGAGCGCCCTGAATGATGATATTCAGAAATTCTTCAATTTGCGATTCAAGAGCTTTCACCTTGGTGAACGGCAATTTCATTATATCTTTTCTGCTCCTTAAAAAAGTCCGGCGATATTGCGTAATAATTCTGAACCCCTTGAGTCCATACGACCAGTTGCAGTGGGGGCCGTCAGGGGCTGGAATAAAGAATGTAAATGAAAAAAACAAGGGTTGTCAAGTTTTCATGGGTGGCTGATGAGCGCAGAGCCCAACGAACAGAGTACCGGCAGAGAACAACAGATTTCACAAAATACATGAAATTTGAAATTCCGCGTTTTTTATATGAGAATTCAGGAGGGAAACTGAGCGGTGAAGCAAGGGAGGGTTGAGGAGCAGCATGAGGAGAGCGATATACATTGTTATAGCGACGTTGGCGGCGGGCGGAATGTTTTTGTTTATATTGATGATGTCTGCAGAAGAGGAGAAGCCGAACATCCTGTTGATTTCCCTGGATACTGTAAGGGCTGACCATCTGGGATGTTACGGATATGACAGGCATACGACGCCTGCGCTGGATGCCCTGAGCAAGCAGGGGGTCCTTTTTAAAAAGCACATTGCATCTTCATCGTGGACGTTGCCGTCTCATGCTACATTGTTTACCGGACTATATCCGCCGACTCACAGGGCGGAGACGCTGGACCATATGATGGCTCCGAAACTGCCCACAATGGCCCAATTGATCGACTCGCTGGGATACAAGACCGCCGCTTTCGTCAGCTCCGGTTACCTGGGTCCTGCATTCGGCCTGCACAGGGGATTCAACCGTTTCTACAGTTTAAAAGACGTTTTGAACAAGGGAACGGAAACGATAACGGATAAGGGGCTAGAATGGTTGAAGGAAGTAGGCGTGAAGGAAAAGGAGACGTCGAAACCTTTTTTTCTGTTCCTGCATTATCTGGATGCCCATACGCCTTATGATCCGCCTGAACCCTTCAGAGATTTTTATTACGATGAGAACTGGAAAACAGAGGGGAATGCCGGCGATGAGTCTGTCGCTTATGCGGAATTGAAGGAAAAAACGCCGCAGTTTAAGATCAAACGGGCGAACAGAATGAAAGCCTTTTATGACGGCGAAATAGCTCGTATCGACCGGGGCGTTGAGCAGATCATAGATTTTTTGAAGGAGCGGGATGTCTTTCAGAATACGTTGATGATAATAACTTCGGACCATGGTGAGGAGTTTATAGACCACGGGTCTTTCGATCACGGACAAACTCTTTACAGCGAACAGATAGACGTGCCTCTGCTCGTAATATGGCCTGATGAGATCGAAGGAGGCAGGATAGACGGGAGTCTGACCCGGAGCGTGGATATTCTGCCGACCGTGCTTGATTTGATCGATGCGCCGCCGTATCCTGTCGTTCACGGCAGAAGTCTGAAAAAGAATATGCATGGACGAAACAAGGAGCAGGCCAGAATGGCGGTTGCCGATTTAAAGCGAAAGAAATTCGATATGACCTCCTTGTCGGACGGCCGCTACAAATATATCGTTCAATCCGGCGAGGAATCTGACGAACTTTTATTTGATATTCAGTCGGACCCCGCGGAAAGAAATAATGTTGTTGAGGAAAAAGGCGATATTGTCGAGGAATTCCGCCGGGCTTACGATCAATGGACCGATGAAATGAAGCAGTGGGGTCATGCGACCCGAAAGTCCAGGTTAACGCTGGAAGAGATAGAACAGTTGCAGGCCCTGGGATATATGCAGGATGAGGAGTGAAGAGGTCAAGATCGGAAGATTGGACGATTGGGAGAATGGGAGAGCTGATAGAGCGGAATATCCTACGGGCTATGGTTGTTTATCACGGACAAGAGGATAAGAGATTTATAGAAATTTTAAGCTTGATTTGACAGGCGTAACAATTTTTGCTTCTTTCAGGGGTTATTCAGAACAGGCAGCATGGCCGTTCCCGCGGTTTATTTGCTTGAACGCTTGACAGGGGCGACGAAAAATGATTTAATGCGCCGGTTTGTTTCGTGACGAAGGGATGGTGGGAACAATGAAAATCGACATACGCAACATTGGAGAAGGCGGCAGGAAAATCGACATGCGCATTCCCCGATCCCGACTTCAAGTTAAGGATGAATTTGAAGTTACAGAGGATGTATCCGTTGAAGGAACAGTGGAGAAGGTAAACGGTGAAATAATCTGTAATTTGAATTTTGAGACGGCGGTTTTAATGCCGTGCAGTCGGTGTTTAAGGGAAACAATAATTCAACTGGCGGAGAAATTCCGAACTGTGATCGCTCTTGAGCGGCATTCTGAGGAAGCGGAGGAATCGGAAGAGGAAGAATTTGATGCTGCGGCTGAGGACGACCGGCATAAATTTTTGGATGGAGACAGATTGGACATAAACAGAGTGGTATTGGAACAGGTTTATCTTTCCTTGCCGATGAAGCCGTTATGCAGAGAGGATTGCCGGGGACTATGTACCGTTTGCGGCAGGAACCTTAACGAAGGCGAATGCGATTGCGATAGAACGACGGTTGATCCCCGGTTGAAAATTTTGGAAAAACTTAAAAAGAATAAGATCGACGAAAAGAAGAAAGATAATGATTAATTATGAATCAGGATCGCCGGCGATCGGGGCGGTCTGGTTCTGAGATAAAGGTATCCTGCAGAGGAGGAAAGCCATGGCCGTACCGAAAAGACGAGTATCGAAGACAAGAAGAAATAAAAGAAGAAGTCATAAGAAACTGCGCAGACCGAATTTCACTTTGTGCACGAACTGCCGGCAACCCATGTTGCCGCACAGAGTGTGCCTGAATTGCGGATATTATAAAGGCGAGAAGCGGGTATCGGTTAAAGAGGCTTAATTGCGGAGAAGGCTCGAATTCAGAATTAAACGTTGCCGGTAAGAGCGAGAACTTCGAAGTGCAATCGTGGAAAGTCGAACAGTCATTGCTCTTGACGGGATGGGCGGCGATAAAGCCCCAGTTGCGACGGTAAAGGCGGCTGGAGCTGCGGCGGCAATGAACGGGTTGGAGATACTGCTTGTCGGCCAGAAAAGGGTACTGAAAGAAGCGGCCCGTAAGCTCGCCGTTGATCCTTCGTCGCTGCAAATCGTCGAAGCGGAGGAAGAGATCGGGATGGACGAAGACCCTGTTCGTGCGTTCCGAAAAAAAAAGAATTCCTCCATTCATAAAGGTTTGTCCCTGGTAAAACATGGAAAGGCAGATGCTTTTCTCTCTTTCGGTCAAACCGGCGCTGTCCTGCTCGGCGCCTATTCCTTTCTGGGTCGAATAAAAGGAATCAAAAAACCGGCGCTGGCTCAACTATTGCCGGGTTATCATCATGCATTCGTTTTGCTTGATGTGGGAGCGAGCCTGGAAGCCTCGCCGGAGCATCTCGTTAATTATGCCCGTCTGGGCGCGAAATATGCGGGGCTGTCCTTCGACAAAAAGAATCCGTCAATCGCGTTATTGAACATCGGAGAAGAAGCGTCCAAAGGCGGGGAAGCGTTGAAGCGCGCTTCGCTATTACTGAGCCGGGATACGACATTGAATTTTATCGGCAATATCGAAGCGGACAGGATATGGAAAGGCGCTGCGGATGTAGTAGTTGCGAACGGTTTTACCGGCAATTCCATTTTAAAATGTTCCGAAGGAGTCGCAGATTTCATCCTGACTGAATTCAGGGATGCGGCAAAAAGATCGATGCTGACGAAGGCGGGTTTCTTTTTGATCAGGGCGGGAGCGGGAAGGCTCTTCAGGCAGATCGACCGCTCGAAATACGGCGCGGCCGTGCTGTTGGGAGTGCGGGGTTTATGTATGGTGGGTCACGGCAATTCAGGGGCAGGCGTGATTGAAAATGCCTTGAGGCAAATTTTGTCTCTTCGCCGAAAAAACTTAAGAGAACTCTTTGAAAGTGATTATCATCAGAAGAAGGCTCAATGATCAAAATACCGAGGTTTTTGGTAATAATTTTACAGTCTGCGGCTGCCGCGGATACTGCGTATCACGGATAATGAAAGAGGGGATTCGCAAAAATTGTATTCACAGTTCGATCTGTCCCGAAACAGAGGACATAATCGGCAGCGCTTACCGGGAAAAAGATGAAATGAAGGATTTTCAACGTCTGCGAACTCAAAAAAATAATGCTTTACTTTCGGTTATTCGTGATTATAATGGTCAACTTGTACGAGGCAATCCTCTTACAGCAGAAGAATCTTTGGAGGTGTTTGAATGAAGGACGTACAGGACAGAGTGATAGGCATTATTGTTGATTCGCTGGGGTGCAATGAATCGCAGGTCAGTCTTGATGCTGCTTTTACCGATGATCTGGGAGCGGATTCTCTGGAAATGGTTAATCTGATGATGGCATTGGAAGAGGAATTCGATATCCAGATTCCCGACGAGGATGTAGAGAGTAAGATCGTTACGGTAAAGGATTCAGTCGAATACATTAAGAAGAGACTGGAAGAGAAGTAAAAGAAAGAAGCTTACAGTATCCGGACTGACCGAATGGAAAAATCAATAAGGAGAAAGTATTGATAAAGGCTAATGCAAGCGATCGCCGGTTTCCGCGCATAATTGAGTTCACAGGCAGGCGCTTGTTGAGAGAAGGTTGAGCCAGGATTGAAAGAAATAGTCAACGCTTTATTACGTCCGTATAACGTTTTTATTTCCAGATTCAAGGCCTGCGATGAATTGGGCTTGAGTCGGGTCAAGGCTCTGAAGCAACTGGAAAAAAAGATAAATTATACTTTCAGGGACATCAGTTTGCTTAATCGTGCCGTTACGCACAGTTCTTACGCTAATGAGAGGAAATTGCCGACCGGTCATTATGAACGATTGGAATTTCTGGGGGATGCGGTTTTAGAGCTGATCATAACCGAGTATTTGTTCAACAACCATAGTAATTTGGATGAGGGACGAATGACGGGGATGAGGGCTAAATTAGTGAACGGTGAAATGTTGTCCCGGAAAGCCGTCATGCTGGGATTAGGCGATTATCTTCTTCTGGGCAGGGGAGAAGAGATAACCGGCGGCAGGAAGAAAACGTCACTGCTTGCTGATTGTTTCGAGTCATTAATGGGCGCTTTTTACTTGGACGGAGGGATGCCTGCGGCCCGTCGTTTCATTTACAGAATTTTTGCGAAGGAATTCGGATATAAGAATTTGGAAATGATGATAAAGGACCCCAAGTCGCTTCTGCAGGAATTCGTTCAGAATCGCTATAAGCGGTTGCCGAGATATGTTATAGACCGTGTGAAGGGCCCGGAACACGACAAGGTGTATTTTGCTCAGGTAGTCGTATGCGGCGAGACGAAAGGCAAGGGCCGGGGCAAAACGAAAAAGTCAGCCGAGCAGAATGCTGCGCTGATGGCTCTAACTCATTTCCAGGTTTTAGACCCGCAAACGATGATTTATAACGACAACGGCAATTTTTTCAGGTTTTAGTCTGAAAATTGAACGGCGAACATTAGAAAGCGGTTCAATCTGTGCATTAGGCGGCTTCCGATGAAGAAGAGACCACGAATACTGCCGTTATTTTTGCCGCATGAGGGATGTTTCCAGGCCTGCGTTTATTGCAACCAGAAACTGGCGACGGCAGCGGAACAAACGATTCTGGAGCATCCGGACCCGGAAGAACTGCGAACAATCGTAACGAAAGCGACGGCGCAGGCGGAAGACCCCCTCGAAATAGCGTTTTACGGTTGCAGCTTCAATTTTTTGCATTTCAGGGATCAAAAATGCCTGCTGGATTCGCTCGCTCCTTTTATTGAACAAGGAAGAATTGCAGGGATAAGACTGGACGTCAGGCCGGACGGCTTAAGCGAGAAACTTCTGGACTTTTACAGGAGCCGGGGAGCAAGTGTAATTGAATTGGGCGTTCAGACGTTGAATGACGATATTTTGAAACTGATAAAGAGGGGACATACGGCGCAAGATGCGGTAAGGGCTGCCGGGCTTTTGCGAAATTCGGGCATGGTCTGGGGAATGCAGTTAATGTACGGATTGCCGGGTGAAACGGAACAATCTCTGGAGCGGAGCATGCGCGGCGTAATAGCGCAGCAGCCGGCGTTCGTCAGAATTCATCCGACGCTGGCGCTGCCCGGCGCCGAATTGTATGATTGGACGATACAGGGAAAATATGTGCCTTTGACTCTTGATAAAGCCATAGGATTGGGCGAAAGAATACTGGACCTCTTCGCGGAGGCTGAGATACGAGTGGCTCGTTTCGGGTTTCATCTTCCGGCGGAGGTTATCGCTTCTCATGACATACGGGGACCCTTTCATCCGGCGCTGAAATCGCTCGTTCAGACCGAGAGGATGTGGAAGCGGATGCATTCTGTTCTGCTTGTCGCCGAAAAGGAATCAGGGGTAAAAAGCGATTGGATCATTCTTGTTCCGAAAGGAATGATAGATTCGGCGGTGGGCTATAAACGGAAGAATATTATGAGGATAGAAAAGAGGTTTCCGGGATTGAAAGTGCGCTTCAGGGAAAGTGAGAATATTTCCCTCGATCACCTGGAGATATTCCGGGCCGCTATTTCATAAAAAAGCAGGATGAAGAAGAAGAGAATCGTAGTTGAGTGGACGAATTGGAATATATGGCCGGTTTCTTCGAAAATGATATAGGAAGAGTAATGGAAAGGCGAAAACATCTTTATTTTACTTGAGAGAAGATGCGTATTGTTGAGGATGAAAGGGGCGAGGAAGATGAGTATGATTGAAGAGCCGACGGCTGTGGCCAGTAAGGGCGATTTAATAAAAGTTGCGACAGCGAAATAGACGGTTACGGCGAATACCGAGCCCAGGGTCGTCAGATAAATGATGGCGGTAAATAAGCGGGACGGACAGTTGGGCAGCAGCCTGGAAAAATGAAGATAGCCCAGGTATTGACTCATGCCTATCAGAATCACAACCGAAAAAACTACTGCCGTAAACCTGTTTTTTAGGAAAAGATTACTCGTCAAATCGAGGTTGCGGTATCTTCTCAACGATTGCCGGGCGTTTACTCCGTTGAGCAATCCGTGTGTGAGCATCGCCGGCAGGAGAAGGAATTCGATGGGAGCGGTAACGAATTTAAACCAGAACCGCATAAATACCTTGAACAGTCCGGGATATATCAGGAGATGCTCCAGGGAAGAAGGTCCGTCAATAAGCCAGGAACTGAAATACTGGGGCAGCAGGAAAACCAGCAGGTTAAACAGGGCGAAAAGCGATACGGCTTTCCAGGAGAGCAGTATATTTTTCAATTCTTCGACAAACATCTGATTTTCAATTATTCCCCGGTAAACAACGGATGCGAGAGAAACGTATCGTGCTTTTCAGCGGCCAATGATGGGTCAGGGGAAAGAGGATTTTTTTCTTTAAGGTCGCTTTTTTTCCCCTGTCCCATCATTTCTTCAGGTATGCCGGTCTTCACCGGTCAATGCGGATTATTTGATCTTCAATTCAGTCTTGTTTTTCATCAGCGCGTCAAGCAGAGGACCAAAGTTCAATTTTTCCAGGAATTTTTTGTTTTTGACGTAACCGATGACCAGGGGAGAAATTTCAGCGCCTGATGTGATATTTGTCAGGAGAGAATTGCCGCTTTCAACGTCCGGTCCGCAGGGAACGGAGCGTGAAAAACCGGAAAGGAAGTTCCATTCGCGGGCTGCGGGATCGTAAAGCCAGTTGATGCGCGTATCATAGACCAGGCGTTCCCTGTCGTTGAGCACGCGTGCATCTGTCAAGCGCAATTGCTGAATGGCGGTATCTTCGGTAAAGTCGTCGAATTCCTTGAGTTCTTTTTCCAGTCTGTGGTCGTCCAGCAGGTCCATGTGTCTGCCGTCATATTTAAGATAAAGGAAATCGCAGGCTTTTGCTGCGTATTTTTCGGCAAGATTCAGAAATACGCCTTTGCCTCCGGTTGAATTCCATTTTTTAACGACATAACCGCCGAATGACGCCAGTCGGGCGACAGATTCGGAGCTGATCTCATCTCCAAGCAGCGTAATCGGGCGCGAAATTTTGCCTTTTCCCGCAGCTTCATATCTTCTGAAGACTTTTTCCTCAATGGTTTTGGACCTGAGATCGTCTATTTTCCAGGGATTGATGAAAATCGTTTCCGGCGTATGGTTGATGATCTGATCGGCTTTTTCCTCACCATAGAACATGGGAACGTGGATACGCTCTATGCGCCGGTAGCAGAAGTCCAAAGGAACGTCGCCGATCCATAATTTACCGTCTTTTACATAAGGGTTTTCATCAGGAGTAACCCGGTATACTTTCAGTCCGAAATCCTTGAATCCTTCTTCCATAGCGACATGGGCCGCTTCCTCTTCGCTTTCCGGATAAGGTCTGGTAAAGATTCCGACGCGAGGCATTCCTGAGCCGCCTTTAGCGTGCCAGAGGTCGGCGAAGACTTTGGCGATTTTCTGCCTGATCTGAGTCGGGTGAGTCGGATATTCTACTTCATCCGGCTGGAATCCTTTGGCCTGCAGTCTGCGGTACAGTTTATAGGAATCAAGATTGGGACAGGCGGGATAAGAATTGCAGCAGGGTCCTTCAACCAGGGTGGGTCTGATGTCGCAGAGCCGATAAGGGTTTTCCGGGTCCACTTCGCACATGATCAATACGTCCAATCCCAACAGAAAACTGTGCGGCAAATTTTCTTCCTTGCAATAATCCATGTAAGCGGCCAAAGAGTTTTTGCAGATGTCTTTTACGTAATCCCAGGCCTGGTCGACGATCCATGTCGGCGAATCGTCATGGCACGGCAATTCCGATTGGCGTCCTCGACCGCCGTCAATCAACGTGAGGTCTTCATTTTCATATTTCATCGATAAAGCTTCCTTGAGAAAGAGTTAGAAATTACAGTTCAATCGATATTTTTTATGTCGAATTCCGTTTTTCCGTCAAGCAGTGCGGTCATCAGCGGACCGAAGTTCATATGGTCGCGTGTCTGATCCTTTTTGGTGTAACCCATGATCAGCGGCGATATTTCAGCGCCGGCGCTTATGTTCGTCAAAAGGGAGTTTCCGCTTTCAACGTCAGGACCGCAGGGTACCGAGCGGGAAATGCCGGACAGGAATTCCCATTTTTTATTTAAAGCATCATAAATGACGTTGATCCGCGTATCATAAGTCAACCGCCGATTATCGCCCAGGTTTCGAGCATCCAGGAACCGCAATTGCTGAATGGATGTGTCCTCCTTGAAATCATCATATTTCTTCAGCTCCTCTTCCAGCTCAGGATCCGAAAGACTCATCATGTGTCGTCCGTCATATCGGAGGTATAACTTGTCCGCCGCTTTGCCGGCGACATCTTTCGCTATGTGGAGGAATACGCCTTTGCCTCCGGTGGAATTCCACTTTTTCATGGCAAAACCGCCGCGGTCCGCCAGTTTACGGACGTTTTCCGAAGTAATTTCATCGCCTAACAGGGTTTTGGGTCGCGACAGTTTTTCGCCGGATTCCGATTCCCAGAGCCGAAAACAGCGTTCTTCCTTTGTTTTGGAGCGAAGGTCGTCTATTTTCCATGGATTGATCCAGAACGTGTTCGGAGTTTCATTGATGATCTGATTTCCGAGTTTTTCACCGTAGAATTCAGGAACATGAATTCGTTCAATTCTTCGATAGCACATATCCATGGGTTTATCGTTCACCCAGATTTTACCGTCTTTTACGGCGGGTTTCTCGTTGGGCGTTATGCGATAAGCTTCCAGTCCTGCTTTTTGAAAACCCTTCAGAGTCGTCAGGTGAGCGGTTTCTTCTTCACTGTGTTCATAGGGGCGCGTGAACACTCCAACCACAGGATTGCCTTCATGACCCATCGCAGCCCAGCATTTTTTGAACATGCCGGCAAGCTTATTCAGGATTTGAGAAGGATGCGTGGGATATTCCACGGCATCAGGGTTCCTGCCGTCCAGGACGAGTTTCCGGTAAAGTCTGTATGACCATAAATTGGGACAGGCCGGATAAGAATTGCAGCAGGGTCCTTCCACCATGGTCGCTCGAATGTCCGTAACCTTGTCGGGATCAGAACGATCTACCTCGCCCATGATCAGAATGTCCAGACCCAAAAGGTAGCTGTGAGGCAGGTTGTGATGCTTGCAGTAGTTCATGTAGGCGTACAAGGCTGTGACAGCCGTTCGCTTTACCTGCGTCCACGCTTCATCCACTACCCACGTCGGGGATTCAATATAGGAAGGAAGTTCATACTCTTTGCCCTTGTCGCCGATAAGAAGTCTCAGGTCCTCTTTTTCCATCTTTGTCAAATCTCCTTGTTTAGGCCGCTTATTCCTCCAAGCGCCCTCATTACCATTGTTCACGTTAAAATATCTCAAAAAAAATATGCCGTCTGTTCATCCGCATTCCTGAATTTCGCTGTACAGTCAAGACAGAAAGCCTGTCCATTTTAAAAAAAATATACGGTTTGTCAATCATTTAAAAAAATAAAGGTTGCTAAATAGCGCACAGAGCGTACATAATGGCAAAGGGTAAGGATTCTGAAACATGAATTTCAACCAGGAAATAATAAAATGAACAAAGCTTTGCCCGGAATCAGGCATGATATTGAAGTCATTCCGACAGAATATCAGGGGGAGAGAGGTTTCCTCGTCAGGGATCATCTTGGTTTGATATCACAGCCTATTCTGCTGAAAGGCGATATATTGAATTTCGTCCGGCTGCTCGACGGCAAAAGGAGCATAAGGGATATTCAGAGTTTCCTGATGAGGCAACAGGGAGGCGCACTCGTGGACTCAAGGGAAATCGCCGCCCTTGCTGAAAAACTAGATTCGGTCTATCTCCTGAACAGCGAACGATACCAAGAGGCCAAAGCCAGGCTCATCGCTGATTATTCCCATGAAACAGTCAGAAAAGCCGCATTTGCCGGCAGCGCCTATCCCGATGATGAAAAAGAATTATCAGAATACCTGGATTCCATACTCGAAACGGCGAGGGTTCCCGAAAGTTCCGAAAATCCTTCTTCCGGTGAAACCGATTTCCGTGTGCGAGCTCTTATCGCTCCCCATATCGATATTGAAATCGGAAAAAGTATCTACGCTCGGGCCTATAACAGCATCAGACGGTCTTCGCCGAAACGGGTATTGCTGCTGGGTACCGATCATCACTTGCAGGAATGCTATTTTTCAATATCCACAAAAAAATTTGAAACGCCTTTCGGCGCCGTCGAAACCGACAAAGAAGCAGCAGAAAAAATGAAAAAAGCCGGCAAAAGCGCGGTCGCGCCGTCTGATATTACTCATCGCAACGAACATTCCCTCGAGTTTCAAATTATCTTTTTGCAGCATCTCTTCAAGGAACCTTTCACTATTATTCCAGTTTTGTGCGGCTCCTTCATGCCTTTAACCAAGGTCTACAGGCGTCCGAGAGAAGCGCCGGGTGTAGGACAGGTCCTGGAAATCATTGAGGAATTAGTTTCGGAGAGCCCTGAAACTCTGGTGACGGCAGGCGTGGATTTTTCACATATAGGACCGAAATTCGGGCATCAGCGAACGGCAGCCGATATGATGGCGGAGGCGGAGCAGCATGACAAGCGGTTGATCCAGGCCATTCTTGACGGCGATGCTGAAGAATTATGGAATGAAACCAGGCGTGTCGAGGGAGAATACAACGTATGCGGATTCGGCGCTTTATCCTGTCTCCTTGAAGTTATGCCCGATTCGAAAGGAACGCTTCTCGGATATGAATTCTGGAACGAGGAGCCGACGCTTTCAGCCGTGAGTTATGCGGCGATACTGCTGAAGTAAGGCGGTAGAATTTATTTTTGATTATACGGCAATATCGGCATAAAATTTGCGGCGCGTTAGACCGGCATTATTCGAGGAGGTCGGCATGCGAATCAGAAGTCAGTTATTCATAGGCGTATCAATTTTAGTTTTATCGTTGCTGGCGATACAATGGTGGATTCATGTCCGGCAACTGAGGATACTGGAAGAGGAGCTCAGTGATGTAGCGACCAGTGTGGGAGAAGCATTGATATTGGGCGACGTCGCTTCTGCAGCGGGAACCGGAAAGAGTGAGCGAACCGGGTTTACAATGACTCAGATCGATATAGAGAAGATAATCGAGAAAGCGCTGGCATCAAGATCGGAGATGACGAATTCAGAGGCGGAGGCTGAGAAGCAGGCCAGGGGAGATGAATTTTCTGATTTCGACGGAGAAGGTGAGGACGCGGATGCTTTTTTATCTTTGGATAATGAGATCAAGAGGGATAAAAATGGGAAGCAGGCTGGGGCAGAAAAAGGGAGAGCTCCGGGATCGGTTTCAGATGAAGAATCGAAGGAGGCGAACCTGGTCGTCATGGATAAGCGGACCGGTTCTGGGAACAGAGTGGTATTGAAGCGGAAGGTTTTCATGCCCCATGCAGATGAAGATTTTCTGTCTTCTTTGGAGAATTTGAAGGAGCTGAGAAATTTAGAGCATTTGAATAAATTAGAGCAATGGCAGAACATGAAATTTATTGATCTGTCATCGTTGGATGAGGAAGTCGAGGGAGCGTTGCGGAGTGCGCAGGAGGCATTAAAGGAGATCGAATTGAGAGTGGAGGCATATGAAGACGGTTCCGAGTTTACGCTTGTGATAGACGGGGCGCCGGGAGGAGTCCGAAAGGTTCCGATACCGGTAGAGCGCTCAGTGGATTCTATTCAGGCCAATATGCATCAAGGGTTCGTAGCAGGGGGATTGCTGTTGGTTCTGGGATTGACGGCTTCCGGACTTCTGTCCCATAGACTGACCAGGCCGTTGAGGGAATTGGAAAGCGGCGTAGCTGCGCTAGGCCGGGGAGAGCTTGGAACGACTATAGAACCGACGGCGGGAGGGGAGATAGGGAACGTTCAGGCAGCTTTTAATCAAATGTCGCAGAGGTTGGCTGAACTGGAAAGAGAAAAGGAGCGATGGCGGAATAGAGAACATGTCGCGGAACTCGGCCTTCTGGCCCGGGCGCTGGCGCATGCGTTGCGCAATCCTTTGAATACGCTGGGATTGCTGATCGGGGAACTGGCTGCTCTGGCCGGAGAAAAGCAAGCGGATATGGTTGAAACGGCTCAGAATCAGTTGAAAAGGATCGACCGCCGTGTGCGTCTGTTTTTGTCTGTAGGAACCAGCCGGGCAGCGGATACGGAAATTACGGACTTACATGACCTGGTGCGGGACGTGATGCTGGAGACGGCCCAGGAGGGCGCGGATATTGATTTCAAAGAGTATGACAGCCCGTTGCATATCAGCGCCATTCCGACAGCGCTGCGTTCCGCGCTAGGAAATCTGATCGTCAACGCGATAGAAGCATCCGGTGAAACGGTCATAATTGAACTTGCTAAAGAAGAAAATGAAGCCGTGATAAAGGTCGTCGATAAAGGGCCCGGTTTGCCGGAAAACGTCAGAAACAACCTCTTCAAACCTCATGTAACGACAAAAATCAACGGCTCAGGCATGGGACTTTTTCTGTCCAGGCAGATTATCGAGAGCGCTCACGAAGGCAAGTTGATGCTGTATTCAGGAGCGACAGTAGGAACCGTCGCTGAAATCAGGTTGCCGCTGGCTGAAGAAGAAGCAGGTTCGGACGAATCGGAGGATTTATTATGAATAAACGGGGCATAGAGCTTCTTGTTATTGAAGATGAGGCGCCGCAAAGAAAAATTATTGCGCAGATTCTCCAGCAGGCCGGATACGAAATTCACGCTGTCGGAGATGCTGAGGAAGCCCTGCTGTATTTGAAAGAAACTGTACCCGATCTTATTCTGTGCGATTGGCGGCTTCCGGGAATGTCCGGGGGAGAATTGCTGGCGGAGGTTAAAAAGCGACAGATAGAAGCTTCATTCGTAGTTATGACGGCGTATGGGTCGATATCGCACGCGGTGCAGGCCGTAAGAGACGGCGCTGATGATTATCTCGCCAAACCTTTCGAAAAAGAAACCCTTTTGCTGGCCATACAGAGAGCGTTGAAAACCAGACGGCTGGAATATGAAAATATCCGTCTCAGGCAGGAGATAGCTCAAAAAGAGGGCTTCGGACAGATTATAGGACGTTCCTCAGCTATTCAAAGCGTTTTTAAAACCTTAAAAAAGATCGCTGATACCGATGCTACGGTCCTTGTTACCGGCGAGTCGGGGACCGGCAAGGAACTTGTCGCCCGAAGCCTGCATTCAGAAAGCAGCAGAAAAAACAAACCCTTCGTGGCTATAAACTGCGCTGCCATACCTGAAACACTCATTGAAAGCGAATTGTTCGGACATGAAAAAGGCGCGTTTACGGGAGCTCATAAGCAAAGAAAAGGTAAATTTGAAGAAGCAGAATCAGGAACTCTTTTTCTGGATGAAATCGCAGCAATGTCACTGCCTTTGCAGGCCAAGCTTCTTCGAGTCCTCCAGGAAAAAAAATTCGCCAGGCTGGGAGGAACCGGAGAAATAGGATTCGACGTGCGCATAGTCGCTGCAAGCAATAAAGAACTCAGCGAACTGGTCTCAAAAGGCGAATTTCGTGAAGATTTATATTACAGACTGAACGTCGTGCCCATCTTTATTCCCCCTTTGAGAAAAAGAATCGAAGATGTCCCCCTTTTGACCAATGCCTTTCTGAAACAGTTCGCTCAAAAACACAAAACTTCCGTCGGTTCCATACCTGCTTCAGTCATGCGGGCCCTCATGGAATACTCCTGGCCGGGAAACGTCAGGGAACTTTCCAACGTCATAGAAAGACTCCTGCTTCTTGCAGAAAACGGGACCATAAAAAAAGAAGACCTACCCCCGGAAATCAGAGAACCCCTTCAAGGCGCCGGCTGCCCCTTCCAGTTGCCTCCCGAAGGCATAGACTGGGAAAAAATGGAATCAAGCATACTCCAGCAAGCCCTCGATCGAGCAGGAGGAAACAAGACCTCTGCTGCAAAACTCCTCGGCCTCGGATATAAGGCGTTCCTCTACCGCATCGAAAAATACAGCCTTTTGGATTAAATCGGATGCTGGACTCTGGAGAGCGGTTTCCTCATTTGGGGATTCGATTCCTCATTTGAGGATATGTTGTCGTTCATAAAGCTTTCTGAAAGCCTGCAGCATTTTTTCCCCTTTTTACTTCCTTATGCTTAGATATCAACCGCTGCCTGTCGAAGCCCCGATGCCCTCCGCGGGTTCTTTTCATAATAATATTTTGACTTTTCAGGAATGATTATTATAGAATTAAAAAAGCTTATTCAGTTACGAATCGCAGTATCCCACCGGTTCACCGTCATACCCGCTTGTCGAAGCAAAAGCTGTTCCTGGCTGATTCTCACAATGCTTTTCCCGTGGAATCGATTGCCGGCGTGCATCACAGAACCGAAAACGGTCGATAACGGAATATTCTGATTTAAAAAAGTCCCTCCGGATTTTTCCTTAAAGAAGCTGACGCGGAAGCGCTATTCATAGATTTTTGTGCGATTCGCTGATTTTTCTTGATCGCTTGCCCAGTATTCTTGCCTAATGCGGCCGAATCTGCTGAAACCCTGATGTTTTCATGAATAATTTTCGTGGAAAACAGGGGATTGAGGAAGCTGCATTCGATTGTTACGTCAGAGTGAAGCAGCATTCGGACGGGAACTCGAGATGAATTTATTACGGGGAAAATGAGGAGGTTTCATGCGCATGAAAAAGTCAGTGACTCTCTCGGCGCTGATCATTGCAATTTTTTTCTTTTCATCGTCGATTACCGGAAGTCTGGTCGAATCTTCCAGTAAGAGTATAGAAGCGCGAGTTCTCATCCTTCATTCATATCATTATGGTTTCACGTGGACGGAGAAACTTTCCGAGGGAATAAAATCGGTTTTCTCCGAATATGAAGGACTGATAGAGCTGAGATTTGAGTTCATGGATTCCAGGTATATTTTTTCGGCAGAGTATTTTTCTGTTTACGAGGAGATGTTGAAAGTAAAGTATGCCGAACAGAAAATCGACGTAATAATCTGTTGTGATGACAGGTCTTTAGACTTTTACTTGAGAAGAGGGAAGGAGATATTTCCGGAAACTCCGACGATATTCTGCAGCGTAAGCGGCCAAAGCGCTGCAGAGATGAAGGAAGAGAACCTGACGGGAATAATGGAGGAATTGGAGATACGAAACACGTTGGAATTAGCTTTAAAGTTCCATCCGAACGTGAAAAAAGTAGCTGTGGTCACGGATATGACTTTGACGGGGCAGGCTCTTAAAGCGAATGCCGCGAAAATTTTCGATAACTATAAGGAGAGACTGGAGTTTCGGTACCTGGACGATTTAACCCGGGAAGAACTTATTGAAGAAATTTCTCAGTTGACCGAGGGGACCCTGGTATTTCTTTTCATTTTTCACAAGGACAGCAAGGGGCGATTGTTTTCACATGAATATAACCTGAAGGTGCTGAGGAATAATTGCCGCGTGCCGATTTACTCGGTTTGGGAATTCTACCTGGGTTACGGAATCGTCGGGGGAAAATTGACGGACGGGGAGCTTGAGGGGAGGTTGATCGGTGAAACGGCAATGGAGATAATCCGGGGACGAAAAGCGGAAAATATTCCCATGAAAAGTAATCCGACGCGTTATATGTTCGATTTCAACGAGCTGCAACGTTTTAACGTGAAATTGAACGAATTGCCGAAAGGCAGCGTAGTTATTAACAAGCCGTTTTCTTTTTATGGGGAGTATAAAAGAATTATATGGGTCGTAGTTTTTGTGTTTTTTATATTGCTGTTTGTTATAGCGACATTGATTTACGTTCTGAATCTGCGGCGTAAAACAGAGAGAAAAATAAACAGGATATGCGAAGAATTGAAGCTGGAGAGAGATGAGAGAACATCACAACTGCAGACGGCTAACGAAGACCTGAAAGCATACGCCTATACCGTATCGCACGACCTTAAAAAACCGCTGCGGCACATCAGCGCTTATATAACTTTTCTGGAACAGACTCTGCCGGAAGATTGCGATCCTAAAAGCCGTGAGTATTTACAATCGATGAGCGATGCGGTCAGAAATATGCAGAGGATGATTGACGTTCTGCTGGAATTCGCTCGTTCAGGGAGCAGTGAGTTGTCGAAGAAATCCGTGGACCTGAGTAAAATCGTGCAGGCCGCACGGCAAGAAGTCACGCATGTTGAAGATTCAAGAATAATCGAATGGAAAATACCGGAGTTGCCCGTTGTTCAGGGTGACCCGGAGTTATTGAAATTAGCCCTGGTGAATCTGATTTCAAATGCTTTAAAATTTACGAAAACGAGAAAAACAGCCGAAATCGAAATCGGCAGCTTTAACAGGGACAATGAGGTCGTAATTTTCATCAGAGATAACGGAGTCGGATTCGATATGAAATATTCGGATAAACTCTTCACGATATTCCAAAGATTGCACGGAGAAAAAGAATTTTCAGGAACCGGCATAGGATTAGCTAACGTCAAACGTATCGTCAAAAGGCATAGCGGAGAAACCTGGGCAGAAGGTGAGGTCGACAAAGGCGCTGTTTTTTATTTTTCTTTACCCATGGAAAAGTGAATGGCCTGATAGAATCGATTGAAATTCGGCATTATTCATGGAGTGGAAAAAATCGCAGCATCAGGGAAAATTCGACGCTTATGGACAGAATGCGCTTAAAATTCGACCCTGGCTCCCGGTTTTATACCGTTTCTTTCGAACCAGCCGGCATTGACTTCCAGGATGTAGCGCGCTTTTGCCCGGGAAAAATAATGTAGGTCTTCCCGCATTGGTTTCATTTCAACAATGTTCAGGATAATGCCGTTTTCGTCGATGAATGCTGCAGACAGCGGTATTCTGGTGTTTTTCATCCAGAGAGAACGGAATCGGGAATCATTGTAGATGAACAGCATACCCTTGTTCCAATCCAGGGATTCTCTGTGCATCAATCCCCTGAGTTGAGCGAGCGACGTATCAGCGACTTCAACGGTCAAGTCTTCTTTTCCGACACGGATTTCGATTTCGTCCAGTTTTTCTATTTTGGGCGTCGGACGTATTTCTCCTGCGAACGATGCCGGAAGTAACGGGAAGAGGAGCGTTCCTGGAAAAAAGAAGCATGCCGTGAAGAGTATGATTACGGTTATTTTGCGCAGAAGATTCATTTCAGGGACTTATCTTATGCTGTCGGGTTTGAAGGAATTCAGAACGTCGTAATCCAGAATTTCTTCGTATTTATTCGTAATAGGCATACGGTGATCTTCACCAAGTGCACGTTGCGATATTTTGATGCCCGGCGGACCCTGGCGGCGTTTATATTCATTGCTGTCGATCATGTCGATGACTTTTATAACCGTTTTCTTTTCGTAACCCAGGGCCATAATCTCATCAATGCTCTTATTTTCGACGATATACAGCTCCATAATGGGGTCCAGGATTTCATAAGGCGGCAGGATGTCCTGATCGGTCTGGTCGGGTTTCAATTCCGCGGAAGGGGGTTTATCGATAATATCCTGGGGGATCAGGTCGAATCCGGCCAGTTTATTTCGGAATTCGGAAAGTTTGTATACCAGGGTTTTCGGGACGTCCTTGAGAACTGCGAAACCGCCGACCATATCGCCGTAAAGGGTACAATATCCGACGCTCAATTCGCTTTTATTGCCTGTGGCCAGGACGAGTTTACCGAATTTATTGGAAAAGGCCATCAGGATTATTCCTCTAATGCGTGCCTGAATATTTTCTTCCGTTTCATCCGGTTTACGGTCTTTAAAATATTGGTTGAGCATGTCGTCGAAGGTTTTCATGCCTTTATCGATAGGTATGACGAGAAATGAAACGTTTAACTTTTCCGTCAATGTCCTGGAATCGACTATGCTTCCTCTGGAGGAATAGGGGCTCGGCATGCAGATGGCTGTAACATTCTCCGGTCCCAGGGCATCTGCAGCCAGAACCAGGGTCAGGGCTGAATCAATCCCTCCGCTGAGTCCCACCAGGGCTCCTTTGAAACCGTTTTTCCGGGAATAATCGCGCAACCCCGTCACCAGAGCTTTGTATATTTCTTCGCATCCTGTGATCCGTTTGTGAGGTAATTGTTTTAAGGGAGTTTTCATCTTTCGGGGGGTAAAGGAAATGTGCGTCCTTTTGCCTTCTGAGTGGCGGGTTAGGCTGTGGAGTCGCTTCCGCTTTCTCTTTTCCTCTCTTAAGGCCGTTAGGTCCAGATCGCCGTATATAATGTCGGTTTCAAACTGTTTGGCTCGATTGATTATCCGGCCTTTATAATCCATTATTATACTGTCGCCGTCGAATACCAGCTCATCCTGTCCTCCGACGAGATTTACATAAACGATATGCGCAGTGTTGGTAAGCGCCCGTCGCCGGAGCATGTTTTCGCGTTCCATACCCTTGCCCGCATGATACGGACTGCTGGATATATTTATTATTATCTCAGCGCCGCCTTCACGCGCCTGGCTTTTCGTCACGCGGGGAAACCATATGTCCTCGCAGATGTTAACGCCGAATACGCAATCTTCAAAATAAAACACGCCGTGATTTCGGCCCCGCGTGAAATAGCGTTTCTCATCAAAAACGCCGTAATTCGGCAATTCTTTCTTCTGATAAGCGCCCACCAGGCGACCCTGAGTCGCTACGGCCGCAGAATTGTACAGCTTGCCGTTTTTGCGGTCAACGAATCCGATGATGGCTACAATGTCCCCGATCTTGTGCGTCATATTCTGCAGCAGATAAATATTGTCCTGGATGAAACGGGGCTTGAACAGCAAATCTCTCGGCGGGTATCCGGGAAGTACTAATTCCGGAAAAACTATGATGTCCGCTCCGTTCGATTCAGCTTCGCTCAACCGCTCCAGGACCTTTTCGCCGTTTCCGATAATGTCCCCCAGAACAGCATCTATCTGCGCCGCCGCTATGCGTACCGAGGCGATGCCGGTTTCTTTATCCGCCATATCGCAACAAACCTTTCAATCAAGCATTTCTCAAGCTTTTCAGCGCCCTTCGTGTCAAGCCGCCGCTCAACAACAACCCCATCAGCAGTAAAACGGATATCCGCGCCGGCGGATTCATCGCCGGAACAGGCGTGGGTTCAGGCGTCGGCGTCCCTAAAATATTAATGGTCCCTGTATAGAAAAAAACCGCATTCTCCCGGATAATTTCCGTGCCCGGAGCGCAATCGAAAACGACGGGAGCGAAGTAATTCCAGGGAATAGGGTCTGTTTCCCAATCAGCGCAAGGACCGGAAAGATGACCGATCTGTATCACTGTCCCGGGAACTTTATTGAAAAAATAGACCGTATCGCCGTACATGATGTCGATTTCTTCCGGATCGAATCCCCAGTTGTAAAAGTCGACGAAGTGATCCTCTGCGTGAACGCCCGCATTCGCCGCCGACAAGAGAATAATTCCAAGTAAAATTTTTCTCGCTAAACTTTTTTTATGTTCCGATCTCATCGTATCTCCCTTTTAAGGCTTAAAAGTGAAGCCTTTCACTTCTTTCATCAGTAATGATAAATATCCGGAAAAGCAAATTCAAAATTAAATGTCGTTCTTTCCCCGGACAATTTCCTTAAGGCTCCTAAATGTCGATTTTTATCCCTGTCGGACAATGATCGGAACCCATTATCCCGCTCATTATCGTCGATTCGGTCACCTTGTCCCTGAATCCTTCATTCACGAAAAAATAATCGATCCGCCGGACATTCCAGAAAACTCTTCCTGTGAACGTCCCGCAATCCGTCTATGTTCCATGAAACTATGCTTATCATTGTTCAGGCCCCGTTATTCAGGAAATATCCGTTAACGTAATTTCACTGACTACAATCATGAAGAAATCTCCAAAGAAAGTCAATTCTCCAAAAGCCTGCCGCAGTTCATTTTATGAACACTGTTCGGCGTCCGTTGCGAATTCTTTACATTCGCCGGCAAAGCTTTGACGGTCCAATGCTTTCTGTTTTTCAAACATTCCAGGGGAGAAGTATCCTGAAATGCCTTTTTTTCAATGAGTAATTCCGAACAGATTATTTTTTTAATTATTCGGAGAATGATCAAGAAACGTGCATGAATGTTGCAGGCATTGATAGAAGGTGACGAGTGAAGTTCGATCGGATGAGACATAAAAAAATATGGAAATAAGGGAATTACCGGGAAGGTAATAGCTGCGGGAGCAGGGCGTTAAGAGGTTTAAAATGCAAACGGTACTGGTTATAGATGATGAGGAGCTGATACGCGGATTTATCCGTCTGGCTTTAGAGAGAGAGGGATATGAGGTCAGGGAGGCGCATAATGGGGAAATAGGATTAAGGATGTATCGTCAGGAGCCGGCGGACCTCGTTATAACCGACATCATCATGCCTGATAAGGAAGGATTGGAAACGATACGGACTCTGAAGCGGGAAAATACGGATGTAAGGATAATCGCCATGTCCGGGGGCGGACCCCGGATGGGTCATGATTATTGTCTTCAGATGGCGAACAAGTTGGGAGTGGTAAAATCTCTTGCGAAACCGTTCGGAGCGGCTGAATTGCTTGAAGCGGTCAAAGAGGCTTTAGATCAGGATTAGGCAGCCGGTTTGTTTCAGGGCAAATGCCGGATCAGCCGGAGTTTTGTCCGCCGAACAATTTTTTACGTAATTCTTCCGTTTCTCTTTTCAGCTTGTGAAACTGAACCCGGTGCATGCCGCATTGATCGGCGGCTTTTTTGATGTTGCCTGAGCTGTTATTAAGCGCTTGGCGAACGAATTTGGCTTCGACGATCCGCAAATGTTCCCGCCCGATATTTTTCATGTCTTCTTTGCATCTTTTCAATTCCCGGGCATTTGTCGGGTTGAGTTTCAACATGCGGGTATAGGGATTCTTGGTGATATTCATAACAGGGCTGTCGCTTTCGACGATTCTCGCCGGCAAAATATCAGCGGTAATCCTGTCTCCATCCAGGCGTGCGACGGCAGCTTCTATAATGCGTTCCAACTCCCTGATATTGCCTTCAAAATCATAATTTTCCAGTAACCGATAGACATCCTGGTCGATTTTTATATCGGTTATGCCTCTTTTTTTGCCGTATGCATCAGCGAAATGATTGATCAACAGCGGTATGTCTTCCTTTCTTTCCCGAAGGGGAGGCAAGTCCAGTCGCACGCCCAGGATGCGATAATAAAGGTCCTTCCTGAATTTCTGTTTCTCTTTGGCTTCTTCCAGGTCGCAGTTGGTAGCGGTGATTAACCGGAAATCGACGCTGATTTCCTCATTAGAGCCTAATCTTTGAATCTTTTTGCTTTCCAGCACACGCAACAGTTTCGCCTGCAAGTCGGCGCTCATATCCGCTATCTCATCCAGAAACAACGTTCCTTCGTTCGCCTGTTCGAAAAAACCCTGGTACGGCATAACCGCTCCCGTGTAAGCTCCTTTCACGTATCCGTGCAATTGAGCGTTCAGCAGGCTTGAATCGAAATCCGAGCAGTTGACGCAAACGAAAGGTTTGTTTTGCCTGGCGCTGTTATTATGTAAAGCTTTGGCGATCAACTCTTTTCCCGTTCCGCTTTCTCCTCTGATGTGAACCGGGACGTCCTGGTCCGCAACTTGAATGACGATTTTTAAAACTTTCATCAATCCTTCGCTTTTGCCGCGAATTCCCCCCAGATCATATTTACTATGGAATTCGGCATAATCGTCCCCCGATAAAGGAACATCCCTCAGCTTGGCGGTGTAATGCAGGGGAGCGGCCAGGATGGCTCCGAACTCTTCGAGTAATTCCCGGTCGATTTCCGCGAAAAGACCGAGGCGTGAAAGATTCTCGATGTATAAGGCGCCGATGAGCATCTTCTGATAGATCAGAGGGACGACGAATATAGAAGTGACTCCGCCTTCCATGATGCTGGTTTCATCTGAATAGGATTTACCGTTTTGAACGTTGTCGACAAGGATGGTCTCGCGGTTTTTCCTTATGTCGTTGAGAACGCTGCGGCTTATTGTAAAACTCCTGTATTCCAGGTTCCGTGCCTGATCGTCACGCGCCGCCAACACCTGCACTTCATCCGGCGCTTCCCTGAACAATACGATGAATCCCTTCTTCGACCTGGTCGTTGCGATCAGATCGTCCAGAGCTTTTTGACAAAAAACGTCGGTGTCCTGATTCTCAAAGAAATATTTGACTATCCTGGCGGCTAATTTTCCGGTTTTGTTCTCCTTTTTCAACACGCTGACCAGCGCCCGCATCTCTTTGGCGCATGCATCCAGAGATTTTTTTAATTCCGCCAGATGCTCCTTCTGATTACTCGTCAGGTCTTGTATATCTTCCGTCAGCGCCGATACGGCAACCTCTCTTTTTTTATGTCCCGCCAGTTTCTTTTTCAGCTCCTCCATATCGTCCAACATAGACCTGCGGCACTCATCATAAGCCCTATTCAGCAGCGCTCGTATCTTTTTTTCTTCCGTCATATGAAACTAACTCCCCGAATGGCGAATTAAAAAAGCGGTCCGATTACTGCTTTATTTTAAACGAATTTATTCGCTAAATCAATCCGCGTATCCAGCAATGTCGACCCTCGTATTCACCCGAATCACACGAATAAGAATGGGCACATAATCGTGAATTGCAATTCATGAATGTTTCCGCAGGCACGACCGTTATAAATTTCGACAGCTTCGAGTCGGCGGTCGACAGTGACCTCTCCGACGACTCCTCTTGTTCGCGTGAATTCGTGAACTTTCGCGGACGAGGAATAAAAAAGCAAGTCCGGCATCTGTAAAAGAGCAAACTATTTCTACAGAATTATCATCCGCTAATTCACGCGAATTCACGCGAAAAGAGAACAGGAAATAATTTCTGCGTTTGTTGATGCCGTTACGAGCGACGGGTTCAATAAGGAAGACATCAATGAACGCTTAAGCTGTAATCCCTCATGACGAACCTCTTATTCGTCCGATTCGTAGGATTCGTGGTTAAAAAAATAAAACTTCACCGGTTCAAAACCCTCCTAAAGTATTGATGCTGTCTCATTTACGATTTTTCCAGAAATACAACCACGAATCGCTCGAATCTCACGAATAAGAATGGGCGCATAATCGTGAATTGCAGCTCATGAATGTTTCCGCAGGCACGACCGTTATAAATTTCGACAGCTTCGAGTCGGCGGTCGACAGTGACCTCTCCGACGACTCCTCTTGTTCGCGTGAATTCGTGAACTTTCGCGGACGAGGAATAAAAAAGCAAGTCCGGCATCTGTAAAAGAGCAAACTATTTCTACAGAATTATCATCCGCTAATTCACGCGAATTCACGCGAAAAGAGAACAGGAAATAATTTCTGCGTTTGTTGATGCCGTTACGAGCGACGGGTTCAATAAGGAAGACATCAATGAACGCTTAAGCTGTAATCCCTCATGACGAACCTCTTATTCGTCCGATTCGTAGGATTCGTGGTTAAAAAAATAAAACTTCACCGGTTCAAAACCCTCCTAAAGTATTGATGCTGTCTCATTTACGATTTTTCCAGAAATACAACCACAAATCGCCCGAATCTCACGAATAAGAATGGGCACATAATCGTGAATTGCAGCTCATGAATGTTTCCGAAGGCGAGTACTGCCTCGAAATTGACGATCAACGATGCGGTAATTTTCCTGGATCGCCTGATTCGTGTATTTCGCGTGCCCGTTTTGCCCGGATTCGCAACCTTTTTCGTTATGATTTACTTGAAACACCACATAATTTCGATTCGCTTTTTACATCCAATCCATGCCGGATTCGCATGAATTAAGCTAAAGAGGAGCGCGTGTCACGATGAAGCCTTTGCGTAAGCGGATTATTGCTTATACGTTGACTGAGCAAATCCGAAGACTGACGCAGTATTGGGAAAAATTCGCCGTTTACGGACAAAAACTAGGGAGTGCCTGTCCATAAACTCGATTGTCGATTCAAAATTTAGTGCTGGACAGTCACTGCGGT